>JAZRUX010000018.1:0-73983 GCA_045598825.1 Mycoplasmoidaceae bacterium | reverse complement strand
CTTTTTTCTTTTCCCTGCTCACACAGCCATCCGACGCCTCCGTCGACCCAAAGTATAACCACCTCCCGCTCGCATCTAGAATAACCTAGCTGCTCGCCCTAATACCAGCCAGAACCTATGCTTCTTAAGAAGATGAGCTAAAGCTCATAATTAAAACCATAAAAGCAAATAATTAACATCAGCTTCCAAGGTAATAACCTCCTTGTTTGCTTTAATCCTTTTATAAAACTCTACTACCTTATATAGATACCGTATCTATATAAATATTAATAGTAATAATTATTATGATTAGCAATCTATAATAATAGCATGAGTGTTAAATACAAAATAGAAAACGCTAAACTTAATAAGAAACTGGTCGGAGATGAAGTAACAGTTTCTAAAGTTAAACCTCGTGGTCCTAGAGGGCCAAGAGGACCTAAACAACCTACATTGCGTGAAATTATGTTAGATGTACAAAAGGACGTTAAAGATCTTCAAAAATGAAGAAAAACAGTCGATGCGCAATTTAAAGCTCACGGATGAACAAAATAAAAAACGCTAAACTTAATAAGAAACTCATTGGTGATGAGATTTCTTTGTCTAGAATTAAGAAACCACACAGGGATGGTGGCAGAAAACCAAGACAAACTCAAGCACCAGCTTGATTTAAAGACTTTGAAAAGAGAATCAATAAAAGGTTTGATAACTTGATAAAAGTCAATAATTTACATGAATAAGCCTAAACAACCTAAAGCTCTAAATGGTTTGAAGACTTTGTAACTCAAAAGTTTGACCCTATGGTACAAAGATTAGATAATTTGGAAAAAACCGTATCAACTCAATTCAAAGCCCACAGATGAACAAAATAGAAAAAGATGGTTCAAACCCCATCTTTTTTCTTATTGTTGCTCTTAACCAGTTCTAAATACTCTTATTTAACGTTTAAATCTCTAATATCGATAACAATCACAATAACACAAAATGTATAATCAACTTTTACTTAACAGCTTTGTGTTTCTTTTTCTTATTTCTCATAATCATTATTGGTGTAATTGCTGCAGCAATAGCAACTAAAGGAATAACGGTACTTAAACTAATGATTAAACCCAAATTATTTGAAGGTTTGTTCAAATAATCATTTACATCCAATGGAATTAAATGTGTTATACCTAAATAATCTCTTGCAGTTTCTCAATTAATTCTAGTTCGACCATCTCTTAATACTAAATCACATTCTTCCCAATCTTTCATTGGTTCAGTTTTGATTTTACCAGGAACGTTTCATTTATAATTAAAGTCAATATAGACATTATCTTGGCCTTCGTGTGTTAATGTCACTAAATTATCATTTTTTTCATAAGTTCAACCAAATTTATTCGCAACCGTTTCTAAATCAAGATAAGGTATAAAAGGTGTGGGTTGTTTTGGTTCATATGAAGTATAGTCATTAATAATATGCCAAAGTAAGTCTTCATATGTCTCAACGGCTTTTTCAATTGCATTTTGTTGTAATGCAACAGTATAGTTTGTTAAAGCTTCTTTGGCTTTATCTAAACTTAATGTTTGAATTTGTTGCATTAATTGATCTCAATGTGGTTTTCAAACATTATTTTCTAAATATTCTCAGAAGTACTGCACTGATAGACCATAATATTCACGATTATAGGCAGATAATGTGTTTAAAGTCTTATAAACACAATAGGCAGCTTGACTATCAAAACTATACCCTTCACTTTCATGCGTATAGTAATCATTTATTCTTTCTACACCATTAGAGATGGGAACAAAAGGGGCATAGTTTGCATTAGAAATGCATAATCATTCTTCCACAGCTATCTCATCCGGTAATTCTGGATGAACAGTAATGATATGAATTTGGTAGGCAGTTTCAATACCAACAAATCTTAAAAGACCTTTTTCATAATCTTGGAAAAAATCATGATGATTAGGATTTTGTGTATCTTCTAGAATATTTTCAAATCTATCCCTCATAAATACTTTTATTTCTTGTATGCCTAATTTATGTCTAGGGGTAAAGAATGCATCATATTTAACATCAGTATGATATGTTTTTTCTGGATCCCCACTTTCGTGATCGGAAAACAAATCAAGACCTCTTCATGTACGACGATGAGAATAATTTGTCGCATTTTTTTCTTCTTCTGTTTCTTGGCTTAAAGCGCGAGCATAAGTATGAAATAAATCTAAATATTCATTTTCTTTTGTTTCTTGATGCCCTGTATCATAAACAGCAAAAGGTTCAATACCTTTATCAGGATTACCCCTTTTAGGTAATTCAAATAAATCATCGGAATAAATAACATTGTCTCAATTAACATTGCCATTAAACATTCTTGCTAATGAGTCAAACATAAACTCATTACCAATTGTGCATGCTTTATCATCTGGCATTTTAATAGCAATATATTGTTTACCAGTGTATGTTTCCATACACCATGTTTCATTTTTATCGGTGGCTAAAATAATATTTTGTTCAGCTGATCCTTTTTGATCAATGATTTCAGCTAAGTATTCCATAGCATCTCTAGCTGATGTGGCAGTTGCAGATAAGATTTGGGTAATATTATCTTCTGTTATACCCTCTGGCAAAATCTGATCAGCATTTCAGGCAGTTTGATTAGTATGACATGTTAAAACACCAGAGATACCAACTCCCTTTTCATTGATACCACTAGCTTCTCAATGCAAACCTTTATTAACTGATGGGTTTCTTGGTGTTGAGATATATTTATAAGTTGTGGAAGGCATTTGTCATTCAAAACCATTTTTACCTTTAACTACTTTATTGGCTAGTTCATTATGTTTGAATAACCTAGTATTTAAATTCATTCCCGTTGGTCCGGCATCAGACGACCTAGCAATAATAGCAGTTCCTGTGTTGCTAAAATCTTTACCAACATACATAACACTACATTCTTCGTCACTTTGTTGTTCTTCTTGCACGTTATAAGAAGTGTTTGTCATATTGGCAGCCACAACTGGACTAGAGTTTGCAAACATTGGCAATAATCCAAATGCTGTTAAAAATAAAGATTTTTTAATCATGTTCATTACCTCATCTTTATTATAAACTCATAAATGAGTTTAAAGATACGTTAAAAAGCGTGTACCAGTAAAAAACTAGGACAATCCTTGTTTATTTTTTTCCTGCGTCAATTGGGATGTTTTCTTTTTGACAGACAATAAGAGTAACATCATTATCATGCCAATTGTTTCCTTTAATGACATTTTCTCATTGGCTAATTGTTCCAGTAAATCTAAATCCTGGAGTTTCACCAGCACCTGATTTATCGGTTAATTTTGGGCAATCATTAAAAGCAATTGGTCCAATTTGCTTTAATCCAGATGGCAATGTAACTTGCTCTAATGATTTACAGTTATTGAAACATGCATCATCCAAAAATTTAAGGGATTCAGGAAGAATAATATCTGTTAATGCTTCGCATGATTCAAAACAACTTGGACCAATTTGTTCTATATTTGTTTCCTTAAGATTAATTTTCTTTAAGGCCAAACAAGTAGCAAAACAATATTTTGGCAAATATGTTAGGTTTTTTGGCAATGTAATTTCTTCTAAACCTAATAAACCTCTAAAACAATCTGTGCCTAATCATGTTACAGTTTCAGGAATAACATATCTTTTAATGCCTTGAGCTGATTGGGCTGAATATTCGGGCCCAATAGCAGTAACAGTATAGTTTTGTCCATCAGCAGTGATTGTTTCAGGAATGATTTCTTCTTCTGGGCAGTCTCTATTATGTGATAATGCAATAGCAGTATGATCCTCATCATCTAGACCATAAGTGATGTCATCATTATCTGAAGGAGTATATTCTTTTACAATGATTGGTTTACATGTAATATTGGTTGAAATAACTTCGTTATAACGAATGTTTAATCCATTTTCGTATACTCAATATTTGATGCTATAACCAGTATCTGGTTTAACACAGTGGTTAATATCACAGTGATCTTCAACAAATTGGAATGTTGCATCAACAGGTACATCCAATGTTTGTTTTAAAACAGAACCATTATGTGGATCCAAAATATGGATTCTTACTGTTATATCATCAGGAATAATGCTTACTACAACTTCATCAGCACATGTAACGTCAGTGGCAGGTGTGTCACGGAAACTATCACGAATTTTCTTTACATTTTCTCATTCTTGTGATGTCCCTTCATATTCCACACCAGGTGCTCCACCTGTTCTTGTATTTTCTAATTTTGGGCAATATGCAAATGCTTCGCTTCCAATTTGCTTTAAACCTTGAGGGAAGACAACATGTCGTAAACCAGAACAATTGTCAAAGCAATTGTCTTCGATTCGCTCTACTGCATCAGGGATAGTAATGTCTACTAAATTGTGACATCCCCTAAATGCATCAACACTTAGAATTCTTAGTTGACTGTTTTTTCCGTCAGTTGTGTCAACTGTTGTTAATGCTTCACAAGCTTCAAAACAACCCTTGCCAATAACTTCTCAAGTTGAAGGGATTGTAATCTTGTTCAGATTAGAACATGATCGAAAGCATTCAGTTCCAGCTGATTTAATATTAGGAAGGCTAACTGAAGTTAGTTTTTCACAACCTTGGAATGTTTGATTTCCTAATATTTCCACTGTACTTGGTAATGAACTGAATTCTGCTTTTGAACAATACTGAAAACAAGCATCTTTTATTTCTTTTACCTTTCCTGTTTCATCATCAATAATTGCAACATCGACTAGCTCATAGCAGTTTTTAAAACAACGTTCTGGTAAAACAGTAACATTTTTGCTAATTGTTACTAGTTGCAATTTTGTGCATGTGTAAAACATATCTTTCCCAAGATGGATTAAAGATTCGGGAAGTGTTACTTTAGTTATATTTGTGTTTTCGCCAAAAAGACCGTCAGCTGCAGCAATAACTGTATGATTGATACCTTTTTCATCTTCAATTGAACCAGGGACTTCTATTTCAGTATTGTCACCAATATAACCAATAACTGTTGCATAACCATTAGGTTCACCTAAACGGTAAACAAAATCACCAATAGTAAATGGAGCTAATTCAATAATTGCAGTAATTTTTTCATCTTGTACAAATTCATATCAATCATTAATAACTTCACCTTGTTCATTTTCAAAACGATCAACAGCGAATTGTGGATTTGATATTTCAATGCAAGCAATTAAGTCATCTTTATTTGTTTCATACTTAGTATGACGATCAACTTTTCATGTTGAGTGAACAACTTTACCATGAATACCACAAGAAATAGATAAAGTAGCTTGTTGTTTCTTAAATAATGCTTTAACTGTCAAAGCACTATCGATTTGTTTGTCATCACCAATTTCTAAACCTGTTGTGGCATCAACCCATTTATCAAATTCATATAATTCTTTATCAGCATAGATAGGTCTTACATATCGGTTGATGTAAGGTTTAATTGTTCCAAACTTTGTTCCTTGAGGACAATGAAATAAATTTTCTGATATAAAACCATGTTCATCAGCAGTAATGGTTATGTCATATGTTTGATTTGTAAATGTTGCATTAGCTGAAAATGATTCAACAATTTCTAAATCGTCATTAATTTCTTGCTTGTTTTCATTAACTCATTTATCAAATCAATAACCACTATTATCTACTCTAATACATTCAACCAAATCTGGTTTGATGTCTTTAAATAATGATCCCATTGGTGCCTTAAACACTGGACTGATTACTTGTCCATGTTCTTGATCACAAGTTACATTAATATCAATTTGTATTTTGTCAAATAGTGCTTTAGCAATAAAATTATCTTCATTGATGTTAAAATCATCTTTAATTTCTTCGCCTTTGTTATTAACCCATTTGGCAAATTTGTATGTGTATTTAGCTTCGACACAAGCAGCTAAATCGTCCTTGATATCACCAAAGCATTGTCCTTTGTCTACAATTAGTGATGATTTAACAATTACTCCAAATTCATCTGTTTGAATTGCAATGGTAATTTTTTCTGCTGCATTAGAACATGATATTAATGAAGCAATTGGTGAAGCAACAAAAGGCATTGTTGCTAACGTTATAAATAACTTTCTTTTCATACCCATATTATAAAGAAAGAAACAGCAAAAAACTAGGTTTACCTAGTTTTGTTATGTCTATTCTTATCAAAAAGATTTATATAAGTGTATAATGTAAATATGAAAATAATCAAGTTATTTACTCCATTATTTGCTACTATTTCGGTTGTTGCTGCAACAACTTCTATAGCAAGCTGCAATTCTTACCTTGGCAATGTGATCACTACCGAGTTAAAGACTGATACTGATGATAACTTTACATTTGAATCAAGTTTATTACAACTAAAGAAAGATACTTTATATACAGTAACAACTAATTTATCAAAAGTAAAGAAAATACAAGAAACTCCATTAATAGTTTTATTTTTTGATACTACTGATAAAAAAATGGTACCAACCTTTAAAAGAGTGGCAGTTAATAACCAATCTTTTAATGAAATGGACCCTGAAAAGTTTGAAGAAGGTGGATGGGGCTACGATTATCCTTATTTTGGAGTTTATGCTAAAGACGGCATTCCATTTAAATTAACTGGTGAAGTGCAAATTAGCTTTGTTTTAAACAAAGATATTGGTGCAATTAGATTTGCAATTTTAAATGATTCATAGAATTGCTAAAAACAATTAAACTTTTTGTCTTTTGACTTTGTCACCAAACATCTCTTTAACAAATAAAGAGATATAATATTTATATGAAAAAGATATTAATTCCAACATTATTAGCTACGTCTGTAGCTCCAATCGTTACATTGGTAAGTTGTAACAAATCTGGTATTGTTCTTGATAAGTATACACAAACCGACTATGGTGCAATTATTTGCACTAAGCAAACATATGAGATAGAACCAGGGGCAAAATATACCTTCACTATTGATATGAATGCATGAAAAGTTGTAGAAAAATATTCAAAATTTTCATTTATCATTACCAAAAAGGATGAAGATTTAGGAGAAGTCAAATTTGACCAAGACTTTAAATTCACTACTGATAAAGGAGAAGAAGTTAAAGGTGAATTGTCTGGACAGCCGTTCCCTTATGTGAACATCAATTTCAAAGATGCAGCAGAAATAGAAAAGATTAGAAACTGCAGTCGGCTAGATTGCTATATTACTGTTGCACCAGAAGCTGAAGTAAGTGGAGAATATTATTTCTCTTTCTTTGGAATAAAGGAAGTTTAAGTACATATAAAAAATATTAATTCCAACATTTTTATAGTTGGTTAAAATAAAAAGACGATCGTTTCGTCTTTTTTTATTCAAATGTTTCAATGGTTCAACCCTCAGGGATAAAACTAGTGCCACGTGTTTGTGGTAAATCAACCGGGCATTTAAATGTTCCTGATGCTGGAAAGTCATAATCATCGCTATTAGCAACTCAGTCATTGGTAGCATTGCCATTTCAATGATGAAAATGAACTTCAATCTGTGTTAATGATTGGCAACCTTGGAACATTTCTTCATAACATTGTTCTGCAGTTGTTGCTTCAACAATTGTTGGACCAACTTCAAGATTTTTGCAATCAAGAAACATATCACGATAGCATTTTGGTTTTAGAACCGTTGCTCTTAAAAACAAAGATTTTGATACATCAACTAATCGGTCACAATCATCAAACATGAAGGAATAGCATTCCTCTGCTAAATCTGTTGCTGGTAGCAAGGGAACAATAGATAGATTTTCACAATCACCAAACATCCCATAATAACAACGGTTAGCAAGTTTTGTCGCTGGTAACAATGTTGGAATAATTAATCTACCTAAAGCAATGCATTGTTGAAACATTCGTTCATAGCACCCTTCAGCCATTTCTCTAGCTGGTAACATATTTTCCTTTGCTAAAGAAGGAAGACTGATACAACTTCAGAACATTTCCTTATAACAATATTTAGCAAGTTGCATTGCTGGTAATGATGGTACTCTTGTTAATGATTGACAAGCCATAAACATTCGATGATAACAATATGGAGAACACGTTGTTGCTGGTAAGGCTGGTGGCACAATTAAATTGTGACAGTCTTTAAATAAACTTTGGTAGCACCCAAGTTGTAATTCAGTAGCTGGTAAGAAATCATTTTCAACAGCAATAAGCCTTGTTGCAGTATTAAATAAATAACGGAAGCAATATGGATTAGGGATTTTTCTTAATTCACCTTTGCCATTGTCTAGCAATGACATTACATTACCACCAATTGAGAAAGGGGAATTAATTCTAATTGTCGCTTCATCATATTCATCTTTGCATCAACCTTGTGGGTTGTTGCCTTTAAAATATACAGTACAATTAGCCGGTAAAGCGACTTTAACCTGATATTCCATATCTGTTTCTTGTGTTGGTATTAATTGATTTCAAGTAATACATTTATCAGTTGAGTATCATAAATCTGGGATGTTTGCATTAGTTGATCGAATGTAATATGTCATTTCGCTTGCTTCTTGAATATGAGCAAACATTGTTCCAGCTGAGATTTTATCATTACTACAACTTGATAAAGTTGTTGGTAAAATAGGAGCAATAGCCAATAATGACATTGGCATAAAAATGGTAGATAATATATTTCTTTTAAAATTTGTACGCATTAATTAATTATAAATCCTTGTTACTATTTCAAGACTATTTTATTAGTGAAGATTATTTTTCTTTAAAACTTCCTTAATATTTGAAACATCAATGATAAGTGGTTTAAACTCTTGTTCATGCCATATTTTAAACCATTGCGGCATTTGATTATTCATTTGTTCAAACTTTTCATCTATCTGTTCAAACTTTGCACTAATTTGTTCAAATTTAGCATCATTTTCTTTCTTATATGATTGGAATCATTTAGGAATCTTTGGCTCTTTAATTCCACCTTGACGATTAACACAGACAATCATCTTTGGATTGTCTAGTTGTTCTTTATTTGTTAAATATTCTTGTTGTGTCATAATCAAGACGTCATGCTCTTCGATAACTTGATTATATGAATAGTTTTTGACAAAATTTTCCATGAAAATATTAACCCTACATCGTAGGGTTCTCCCATATGTATATTTACCTAAAAATTAGAAAATTTAAGAAAAAATGAATGATGAATAAAAAAAGTTAAGTATTACTTAACTTCTTCTATATCCCATTTACACCCTGCATCCATTAATTTTTCCAAAAGACTTTTAGCAAAAACCTGATCTTTTTTAGTTATGATTATTTTTCCTTTGATAGCATAATCATAAGTAAACATAGTATCTTTAAATAGTAGTTCTCCTATAACATGGGAAAAGTCTAATGTTGAAAGACTTTTACATCCACCAAATAAATTTTCATCCGTACTTGTAAAGTTAGGTGGGAAAATTACAGTTTCTAGATTTATGCATCCAGAAAATGAACTATTGCCGAATTTTGTGCAAGAGTTATCTTCGCCTTCATAGTCAACCTTCTTGATGGCTAAAGAACCATCTTGAACACTCTTGCCATCATAGGCAAAAGTACCATCTTGTAATGTTGTTATTTTTGCTGGAATAGTTAGTGTATTGTAACCTTGCAATTTATCTTGTGAGTCATAACTTTCTTTAAAACCCAATAGTACATTGGATGAGTTAATATTTAGATATTCCTCAGGAAAGGCAACAAAAGTTGTGCTACACGAACAACCAACAGCGCTCACTGGAACAAGTAGTGTTGTAGCAGGAATTAATAATTTTAAAACCTTTTTCATAATCCAATAATTATAACTTATTCAATAAAAAAACTAGGTTTAACCTAGTTTTAATTATCTTCTTTTAGCCTTTTTAGTACGTCTAGCTTTTTTGGCTTTTTTGTGTTTTTTAGGCTTTGGTCCTGGTTTTCCACGACGAACAATTTTGTGTGAGTTTTTAACTTCAATTTGCCCTGTAGCTTTGTGAATTACCAATTCAGTTTTGTGTTTTCTAGAAATAGCACGTGCTTTTTTAATAGCAGTTGATTTTTTTCTAGTATGGTAAGTACGGTGTCCAGCGTTATTAATTTTAACGTCTCATCCACCTTCTTTGTTGGGAACAACGTGGTGCTCATGTCTATTTTGTTTTTTCTTTTTTGCCATATTATCTCCTTTAGATTATTATATTAATAAATATATAAATATTAAATAAGACTTTAATATAATCAAATTAGAGGTAATCTATGAAAAAGTGGAAGTTTGCATTAATAAGTTTAATAGGCATTAGTACTTTGCCAATTACAGTCTTGTCTAGTTGTAATACACAACATATATTGCCAAATTACCAATGAACTATAAACAAAGGTAATTTTACTTATGAATTGATTTCACAAGAAAAAGGTAATGATTTTAAAATAAAAATCACTGCTACTAGCGGTTATGCAATTCACGAAGAAAAATCAAGTTATTTTATTGATAAAACTCAAAAGCCTTTTGAACTACATAATGATGGTGTTTTAACAATCCCTGCTTCTGAAATAAAAAATAGTGCTATCCGTATTAATGTTGTAACCATACTAGTTCCACAAACAATTAGTATTTCATATAATAAAGGGCAAACTAATCCAACTATTTTATACGATAATGAAGTTTTAGAATTTGATGCTGTTGTTTATCCAGAGCAAGCAGAAAAAAGCATAGAATTTAAAACAACCAACCCTGGAGTAGCTATATTTGAAGATAATGTTTTAAAACCAATAGGTATTGGGATAATTGAAGTTTATGCCCAATGTGTGGGTTATAAAACAACCATTGAGAGTCAAAACAGAATTCAAGTTGATGTTCAAGCATTACCTGAAATAGAACATATTGATGATGAATATGTTCCAACTCAAGTTGATAGTGTTATTGGGCAAGAAAAAGTTGGTTTCCTATTTAGGGGTTTTAAATCTAATTTCAATTTAAGAGAAATAGATGTAACTCCAACAATTTATTGACCAAATGGTGCAAATGAGTCTGCAACTGCAACAATAGTCAATATTGTTAATGACAACTTTAATAAATCTACATTTGATATATACATTGAGTATGATGTATCATCATATGATCATAAAAATCATAAGTGTAATATTCAATTTAACATTGATGGTGTTGATGAACCAGAAATGTCAAAAGAGTTAACTTTGCACTTTGCTGAAACATCTAAGACAATAGATACGTTAGGTGTCAGTAAAACCGCAAATTTGACAAACATGAGTCAAGTTCATTTAGCTGGGTTTAAAGCTAACTTTGAGTTTAGTGAAGATAGTTATGATCAAATAGAATTTGTAGGCTGTAACAATCAAACAAATGATTCATTAATTGTTGTATCAACTGAAATATGTAACATTGAAGTATTACAAGATAAAACAACTACATTTGATCTTGATGTTACAGTTAATAGTATTAGTCAATTAGTAGACTCAAATATTGAGTTATTTATGTACTTAAATAAAACATTTTTGTCTACACTTGATGTTGAAGTAAAAATTGGTGACTATGTAATTGCTACACAAGCCGGTGAGCGATCACCAGTTATTAATGATGATAAACCGCAATTAACAATTACAAATTATGAGACAAATTTCGATTTTAGAGTTCCGGGAGAAACAGGATCTGAGTCAAAACCATTATTAACTGTTGAATGGCCAGGAGAACAAACGCCTCTTCCTGCTCCTAACATTATAGTTGAACATTCGCAAATGATAGAATCAGCTAATGATGGAACACATTATTTTGATATTACATATGAGTGGAACGAAAAATTTGATCTCACTAAATGGGACAATTACTATTTATTCGCTCCTATTGTCAAAAAGAATGACATAGTAATTGCAAATCAAGAAACAATGTCTATTTTCTTATTATCAAACATCACACCATATAGAATAAATACAGATTTAACAATGCCAGAAGGTGAAACTAAAACAAGAATACACGATTACATTTTTTCTGGCAACTATTCATCCTTTGAAAATTTGACATTCATATTTGAATCAAGTGATGGGTTACCTATGCCAGCTTTTTCTATAGACAACTATTCTCCAACCGGTAGAACTTATGTGGATGGTGTTTTTATGCAGACTTTATTGTTGGATTGAGGCCAATCATTAGATCTAACTCAAGAAAAACACTTTTCATTAACATTTGTTGATTCTGAAAGTGGTGATGTCATAGTCCCAAAAACTGATTTTACAATTCATGCGCCTAAAGAAAACAACTACTGGAAAATTGATACTAGTAAATGCAAAGGAGCAACTTTAGACGTCATCGAAAATACAGCAAATGAAATAAAATTTCATGTCGACAATATAGAAGAGAATTATGAATTTATAGGTTTTTCTATTAGGCAACACAATTGATACAATGTAGAAGGAATTTTATTTGATTGAGAAAACAACACAATAACTGTTGATACTTCAATAATGAATGCCGAGCAAAGCGGATTCCAAGTTGACTGTATTATTGATGCATTTGTTGATTTTGTTGATCCATTAGACAATACAAAAAATGTATTGCTAAACAATGAATTTATGTTTGATATGGTGACGACCACAGTGGATGCAATTAAAAGTGACCAGCAAATTGATGTTGTTGCAGGACAACAATACCATTTACACGTAGATACAAAAAATTGGCATATTCATAGGGACTCTGTATGAGGTTTTATGTTTGGTGTTGGTAATCTTGTTGATCTTCTGTCAATTTATAATTTTGTTGATATAGATTTTGAAAACACTTATGTATACATTAACGGTATTGGTAGTTTATATCCACCAGTATATCAGACGTATGCGATATTTGGCACTAACCAACTTACAAAGGAAGAATTTAAAAATTGTAATTTCGACATTATGGTGACACCACTTAATGATAGAAATAATTGTAATTTTAATTTATTTTCAATGTATTAGGTACATATGCTTATTCGATCATTTAAAATTAACCATACAAAATTACAACCTGGAATTTATTTGCATGATCAAAAACAAATAAAGAATTTGGTAATCACAACCTTTGATTTACGTTTCAAGACACCAAACAAGGGCAACTATTTATCAAATGTTGCAATGCATTCATTAGAACACTTGCTTGCCACCTTCTACACTAATAACTATTCTGAAAAAATATATTTTGGCCCAATGGGGTGCCAAACTGGATTCTATTTAGTTGTAGGTGGCAAGAAGAATTTGGTATGATTAAAAACATCTTTAGATAAATGCGATAAATTCATAACTACAGCTAAAATCATGCCAGGACAAAATCCAACAAGTTGTGGTAATTATAAAACACTTAATTTAAAAGTAGCAAAAGCAACATGAAAAGATTGATATAGTCAACGATCAAATTGGCAAACCAAATATAAATAAAAACCAGTTACCTTTTTTAGTCTAAATGCAGAAGCATGGAACGACACAGCAAGAGGATTCATAAGTAAAATTAGCACGAAGTTCTTCCCCTTCTATAAATCAATTATGATTATTTTCATCGATTACTGGTGAAGTAAGATGGTATTTTACTGCACCACGGCCATCTACAGTTGTGCAAATTAAACATTTGTAATAATCTGGAGGCTTAGAAGTTGTTAATATGTTGTCTTCAATATTACCTTCCAAAGCATAATATTGATATTGATCGCCTTCATCCATGCATCTTTGCATAGCCTCTTGGCTTTTAAATAAGTCGGTTAACTCTTCGCCATAACCAGTGTCAGTTATCCCTTTATCAGAAAAATAGTTTGCTAATGTTGGTTCGAAAAACTTTGTTTTTCTTGTATCTAAGTGTCAAGGATAATAATTCGGAGAAACCATTGTGCTAGAATTAACACCACGATATACTTCTTTAATATTTTTGCTTACCAATGGTTCATCATCTGCAACCATCTCAGCCACACTCTTTCTAATAGTGGGATCAGATCAACGAACATTGGTGCCATTTAATGCATTTCATAAAAGTGAGTTTCAATAATCAAAAATAGGTTGTTCACCATCATAAAAAGTTGCTAAACCATCATTATCTTGTTTAGAAATACATGTAACAAACTGGAATGTTAATGCTGCAATTTGGCCAATACCATTTTTTTCATATTTTTCATTGTTTGTTCCAACAACCATTACTTTGTGGTCCAAACCATTAATCTTTAAAATTCTTTTCATGCCAATAAAATCATCTGGTGTTTTGCTATATGCTTTGCATAAAGCATCCAATCCTTGGTTTGCATAATAAATAACAGTTGACCACGGATCAGTAGTAAAATCATCAGCTTGTGGAATAGAATAATGTGCTCTTAAGAACAAACTTGAGTTGATAATAGTATCAGGTTTAATTTCATTACCGTTATCGTCAACTCAACCCAAAAATTCATAATCTGATTCTGGCTCGGTGTAATTAGCAATGTCTTTTAATACTGTTCCAGCATCAAAATCTGTTAGGTACAATGATCTTGTTTGACCAAATGTCCCCACATCACCTGCATATAGGGTAACAGCAATACTGCTTGATTGGTTAGAACATGAACTAATTGTTGCAGCCGCAAAAGTTGTTATGATACTTGAAGTTAAAACAAATAATTTTTTCATAATTTTCGATCCTCCTATATGCAAAAGCATGGTGCTACTGCTCCACCATTTTTAGCTTCTCAATGTTGATAAAAACTACCATAATCTTTCTCTTCATCATGAACAATCCAGATTGCGTCAAGTTTGCTTAATACTGGAGTACCAACAATATAGTCATCACAACCCCCACCGCAGTTATACAATTTTAATTTATGGAAAAGCTTTGTTGTCCCTTCTTCACCGATGCAACTATCAAAAATGATATTTTGTGCATAGTATTGGAATTGTTTTCCTTCAGCACAATATAATTGGTAATCTCATCTAGTAATTGGATCTCATCTAGTTTCTTCAATGCCTTTTTGTGAAAAATAATTAGAAATTGTTGGGCAAAAAACCTTTTCTTCATGGGTTTCAAGTTCTCAAGGTATTTTTTCTCCCGGTTCAGTTGGTAGAGTTTTGCAAACATTATGAGTTTGTTTGACTGCTTTAATGCTGTCAGCCCATTCAGCATTATCTAGTTCAATCATTTCAAATGCATTTTTATCTATGTCAGGATCATGTCATTCTGGATCTGAGCCATTTAATGAGTGACATAATGCTGAATTTCAATAATCATAGTTTATATTATCACCACCAGAGGACCAAGGCACACCTAAACTAAGCCCATCAGAACGCGATAATAAATTTTTGAATTGGAAAGTTAATGCAGCAAAGTTAAGACCACCATCTTTAACATAAGTTTCATTGTTTGTCCCAACAACAAGTACTTTGTGATTTAATTGATTAACACTTATCGTTCTTTCCTTGCCAACAAATCAAGAAGCAGGTTGTCTATATGCTGCACATAAAATACCTAAACCTTGGTTTGCATAATGACATATCGTTGCTCATGGATCAGTTTCAAAATTATCAACAGCAACAGGGAAATCACTATCATATGTTGCTTTTAGCAATAAATTTTTATTAATGCAATCATTTTCATTAACATAATTATTTTCACTGTCAATTCAACCACGGAAATCATCGCCAGATAAATAAGGTGTTACATAACCTTTAATATCCTTTAATTTGGTATTTTTTGGAACTCCAGTTAATGTAATACTTTTTGATTCGCCAAAAGAACCTTTATCAGCATAAAGTGTTACAACAAATGTAGAATTAGAGCAACTGCTCAAAGTTATTGTCGGTGTTAAGGCAGCCACAAACAAACTAGGTAATATAATTGGTATTTTTCTCATATGTAAATAATTATAAATTATTTATTTTCCGAAAAAAGATTTAAAATAAAAATATGAAGCACAAGCATATTGTTAGTTTATTTTCATCAATTCTCTTACCGTATACTTTATGTTTTGTTAGTTGTAATCCAGTTCAACCCGAACCTGAACCAGAACCAACAACTGAAGAAACTGCAAAAGAATATATTTTTCACCGTACTTTTTCTATTATGGCCATTGGTGAAAAGATCGATCAACCTGGTTGAGCTAGTGTTGTATGAGGAACTGCTTGAGTGATATCAGATGTTACAAAAGATATCAATGACGATTATGAATATTGAATTGCTACAAATTGACATGTCATTGATGGACAAAACCAAGTTTGTGCTGAGACTAAACCTGGCACATTTGGTTATTACTATGGTTGCAGTGATAGTAGCGAAGGATTAGCTTTAACTGATTATCAACCTTTTTCAAAATATGAAATTGAAGATGAAGAAAATTTTACTTTTGATAAAAATCTAGAACATGCAATTGATTTTTATGTAGTCAAAGTTAACTTTGGTAAACCACAAGGACAACCAAAAGCAAATTTAGATTATTTAAATTTTTATAACAATGAAAAAGGATACATTACAAAAACTTTTCAGGTTGACAACGAAAAAGAGTATTTAGATGTAGAATCATATGTTGCAGGTTACCCTGTTAATAGCAATAACAAGGCAGTATGAAAATATAATGAATTATTTGACAACTATCTTACGCATTGGCCAAAAGATATTCCTGGAAACATTCATGAAATTGTTGAAGATAAAGTTTATGATGTTGCACCAACATACAATTTTGCCAATGATTATCATGTACCATTAGATTGATTGCCTGAGGGATCATCTGGCTCAATGCTAATTGGTAAAATTGAAGGTGAATGACAAGTTGTTGCAATTTATTGGGGTGGGATAGCTGATATGTGATTAAAACAATTTCAGCCTTTCTTTAGCATTTTCAATTCAATAGATAAAAACTTTGTTGAACCATATATTTAAAACTAGAGTAAACTCTAGTTTTTATTTTTTTGGTGTTATCTATTATAATTATTAGTAATTTACGTAAGGAAAAATTATGACACCAGAAATATTAGATGAAATTAAGGCTGAAGCTTTAAAAGAGTTTGAGCTTTTGTCAAGAGTATATCGTCCAAGTTTCAGAACAAGAAGAATTTGTGACTACTTAAAAGAACGTGTAAGAGAACTACGTCCTGGCACCGAGGTATATGAAGATCAATACCGTGCTAATTTAGTTAACGATGCACTTAATCCAAACGAATCAAGTGGAAACATTTGATGAGATGTTCCAGCTAATGCTCCAGCATTAGAAGGAAATGAACCAATCATTCTACAAGCTCACATGGATATGGTTATTGCTTTTACAAACGATGATGTTCATAATCAAATGCAAGCTAGTGGAGTAGAACTAGAATACCATGACAATGGTACTTTAACATCATTAGGCAACCAAACATCATTAGGTGCTGATAATGGAATTGGTATTGGCACAATGTTAGCCATTACTAAATCAGACAACTTTAAACACGGACCAATTCGTTGTATCGTTACAACTGATGAAGAAGAAGGAATGATCGGTGCATCATACCTTGGTTTAACTAAAAATGGTGAAAAAGGTAGTCCAGTTCAAGGTTTTAAATATTTAATTAATAACGATAACTCATTTGATGGTGAAATTATTATTTCAACTGCTGGCGCAGTAATTTCCTTCTATACAGTTCCAAAAGATTTGGAAACTAAACCATTAGATACTAAATTAAATGTTTTCACAATTAATCTATCAGGATTATTAGGTGGACACGATGGTGACTGAATTGCAACACATGCAACTGCAGTTAGATTAGTTGGTGAAATTTTAAGAGACATCAATTCAAATGATTCTTTTAGAATTATTGAATATGCTTCACCAGACTCTGATGGTTCAAACTTATTACATACACACTCATTTGCAACGTTCTGCACAAACTTAAGTTTTGAAGAAGTACAAAAAATTGTAGCTGACCATGATAAACAAATTCGTCATGATTTCCCAGCTGAAACTGGTTTAAAGATCCAAACTGAAATTGCAAAATTACCAGATAATGTTGAAATCCGTCCATTCTCTCATGAAACAAGTACAAACATTGTTAACTTAATTTGTGAATTAATGTTTGGACCATATACATGAAAGAATAAAGAAATGGGCTGAGTTGAAACAAGTGGTAACATGGGGCCAATCTATATCCGTTATGATAACACTAAGGAAGGTGGCAAGGATGTCTGATGTAACCCAAGCATGGAACTACAAGTATTATGTCGTAGTTGCAACAACGAACATATTCAAAAGATTATTGAAGAAAGTCGTAAGATGGCAAAGACATACCTTGGCTCTGACGATCTAGATCATTACCAAATGCGCAATATGTATTATGGATGACCTGGTGATGAAGATCAAAGCTTCATTAATATTGCAAAGGAAGCATTTGAAAGTAAAGGCGTTAAATGAACAACACGACACTTACATGGTGGTCTTGAAGTATCTTGATTTAAACACTTCAATCCAGAATTAAACATGGTTTCTATCGGTGCAGAAATTCATAACATGCACGATACACAAGAAACTCTATATACTGGAACAATGGATGGTGTGATAGCCGTAACATTATCATGTATTGAACACATGAGATTCATTGGCAAAAAATAAAAAAAGAGGTTTAACCTCTTTATTTTTTTAATTTGATATTTTTATTACGGTCAAAGAACATTGGTAGCATGATGATGCTTGGGATTGCTCCTGCTATAAATGCAAATTCCATTAAATAAGCGGAAGTATTAATCACTGCACTTGCACCTGGGGCAATTGATCATCCACTATCAATAAAACCAGCCATTAAAGCAAATAAACTTGCTCCACCAGCAAGGATTGTTGCAATAAAAGGATAGAAGATTGTTGGTTTTGCATTATAAGACTTTCATTGCTTTCAATAATTAAATAAGCTATCACCAAAGAACATAAAGAAGAATGATAATGTTGCAGTAACTATTTGTAAAATAGTTGCAGTAATATAGTAACCTAAAACATTATCATTTTGTCTAAAGGCACAAATGACAGTAAAGATTGTAGCAAAGAATAAAGCTGTAGCTAGAAATGCACCTAATAAGATAAAGGTTAATTTAGTTTTTTTAGTTTTTTCCATAGTTTTACCAATATTTATAGATTATATTATATTCACTCATTGTGGTTAACTTTCATATATAGTCGTTTTGTTGACTCTGTTACTATGATATAACCAATAATGATTCCAAGTAATGCTAACCAATATCATGGATTGATATAACATGTTACTCCTGGTTGTCTAACAAATTGTAAACCAAGGTTTAAACCAGGAATGAATGGTGTTGCCCCTAAGAACAACATTGAACCAGTTGTAGCTAATACGACTGGTAATGAAGGGTTAGTTTTAATGAATGCAGTTCTTCGACTTCGTAAAACGTGAATAATTACCGTTTGACTAACTGCTGCCTCAATAAATCATCCAGCATTGAATAACATCACTTGTTCAGGGTTGTTATAACCAAAGGCAAAGAATAAGATAACAAAGGTAATTACATCAAAGATAGTACTAATTGGTCCTAAAATCACCATGAACTTAATAATGGACATCGCATTCCAATTCTTTGGTGTTTGCAAGAACTTATTATCAATTGCATCCCAAGGGATGGATAGTTGTGTAAAGTCATAGAACAAGTTCATGAAGATGATTTGGATTGGCATTAATGGGTTGAATGGCAACCATAGTGCTGCCACTAACATTGATAGCATATTACCAAAATTGCTACTTAATGAAATCTTGATATATTTCATAATGTTAGCAAATGTTCTTCTTCCTTGTAATGCACCATTACCTAATATTTCTAGATCTTTCTCTAGCAAGATAACATCAGCTGACTCTTTTGCAATATCAACTGCAGTATCAACTGAAATAGCAATATCTGCTGCTCGCATTGCTGGAGCATCATTAATTCCATCACCCATATATCCAACAACATGTTTATTAGCTTTTAAAGCTAAAACAATGTTTGCTTTTTGTTCAGGTGATAGTTTAGCAAAGATTGTTGTTTCTTTGACTTTTTCTTTTAATTGGTCAAAGTCCAATTTATCAATATCATCGCCTAACAATACTTTGACTGAACCTAAACCTAATTGACGACAAATGTATTTTGTTACTTTTTCATTGTCACCAGTTAAGATCTTAATTGCAACACCTTTTGCAATTAAATCTTTAACAGCAGCTTTAGCTGACATCTTTGGGGGGTCTAATAGAGCAATATACCCAACTAACATTAAATCTCTTTCGTCTTCATCAGAAAATGCTTCGTTTTTTAATAAAGGTTCATGGTTTATTGCAACACAAATTACTCGCATCCCATTATCATTTAATTCAGTAATTTGTTTCTTTATCTTATTAGTTCAATCTTTATCAAGATCAACTACTTTATCACCAACTAAAATCTTTGAACAAACATTTATAATTTCTTCACTTGCACCTTTAGTAATTAAGGTTTTAGTGCCTTGTTCATCAGCAACAATAATGGACATTCTTCTTCGTTCAAAGTCAAAAGGGATTTCATCAACCTTTTTATACATTTGAACTTTATCCATTATTTTCTTTTGTTGAGCACGCTCAACAATAGCTTTATCAATAAGGTTCTTTAAACCAGTTTGGTGGTATGAGTTTACACAACCATATAATAAAACCTTTTCATCTTCTTTGCCTTGAACATTCAAATGTTCTTGTAAGATAATGTGGTCTTCAGTTAATGTTCCAGTCTTGTCGGTGCATAAAACGTCCATTGCTCCAAATGTTTGGATCGCATTAACGTTTTTAATAATGGCTTTTTGTTTACTAAATTTAATTGCTTCCTTAGTGAGGTTCAAAGTAATAATCATTGGTAGCATTTCTGGAATAATAGCAATGGCTGCAGCTAAAGAGAAGGTTAAGGCTTCAACTCAAGGGTTTTTACCAAATAAATCATAACCACCAAATTGGTTTCTTAAACCTTTAATAATAAAGATAATTAGACACATAATTGCCATTGTTATTAGAATAATGTGACTAACTTTCTTAATACCTTTGTCAAAGCTAGTTTGTGGACGTCTTGCTCCTACAGCTTTGGCAACTTTACCTAAAAATGTATTTTTACCTGTTTGGACAGCAATGCCATATGCTGAACCTGAAGCAACAGTGGTTCCCATAAAACATATATTGTTACAGTGCAATGCATTAGTAACTTTTTCTGGAATTAATGCTGTCTTTTCTACAGGTTCAGATTCACCTGTTAATGCTGATTGGGTAATAAATAAGTCTTTTGCATATAAAAGACGCATATCAGCTGGAACCATGTCACCTGCTGCTAAGTGAATAATGTCACCTGGAACAATTTGTTCAATTGGGATTTCCTTTTTAATACCAGCTCGTTCTACTGCGGCAGTGGTATTAATCATTTCATTTAACTTTTCACTAGCCTTGCCTGATTTAAAGTTTTGAACAAAGTTTAGTGTGCCTGATAGAACAATCATTCCCATGATAATTCCAAATGACACTCATTGTTCTAGTTGAATCCCATCACCACTTCAATATGGTAGTAAAACACTTAAAAGTGCAACGACTAATAAGATACCAGTAAATGGTGTAACAAAAGCACTAAATAGTGTTTTATACCATGTTACCTTATTCTTATTAGCAATAGTGTTTAAACCATATTTATTGTATTTTGCTTCTAGTTGTTCTTCTCTTAAACCATTTTCTGAAGTCTCAAAATCGTTTAATAAAGCTTTAGGTTGTTTCGTTGCTTGTTCAACTAGAAACTGACCTTGCTTTTGGGTAATATATAGTTTTCTTTTTTCTCTTCGTTGTTGTCTCTTAGACATGTTGTTACCATGCTAAGCAAATCAAGAAAGATTAAAGCAATGTAAGGATAAATGCATCACCTTGATCTAACTGTGTCGATTCACTTGTCATATTTATCCTTTCATAATTGCGATATGTTTATTATACTAATAAACATAATTTCTGTATCTTTATTATGCATAAAAATTAAAATAACGTTTATAATTTTCTTATTAGATAGGAAAATTATGAACAAGAAAATATTAGTTATTAATGCTGGTTCAAGTTCAATTAAATTTCGTGTATATGACTATGAAAATTTAACTGAATTTGCCAATGGATTATGTGAACGTATCTTTGTTGATGGTCACATTAAAGTTAAAACAGCTCAAGGACAAACAATTGAAAAAGATGCACCAATGCCAGATCATACTGCTGCCGTGCAAATTGCTCTTGATGCATTAAAAGAATTAAAAGTTATTGAAGACTTAAATGATATTGTTGGTATTGGTCACCGTATTGCAATGGGTGGTAAATTCTTTAAAGAATCAACAATTGTTGATGATGAAGCAATCTTAAATAAAGCTATTGAATATGGCAAGATTGCCCCATTACACAATCCATGTGAAACAACAGTAATTAAAGTCTTTAAAAAATTAGTACCAAATGCATACAATGTTGGTGTCTTTGATACATCATATCACTCAACAATTCCTGCTGTTAACTCTGACTATGGTTTAGATCGTCAAACAACAGAAAAATATGAAATTAAGAAATATGGTTTCCATGGTACTAGCTACCGTTACATTGTAAAGAAAATGGAAGAAGTACTTGGCAAGAAAAACCCTAATTTAGTGGTTTGTCATATTGGTAATGGTGCATCAATTTGTGCTATTAAAGATGGCAAATCATATGACACAACTATGGGGTTAAGCCCATTACAAGGTTTATTGATGGGAACAAGATGTGGTGATATTGATGCATCAGTTTGTACCTACCTATTAACCCAAGGGTTGACTGGTGAACAAATTAATGCTGAATTAAACAAAAAAGCGGGAATGTTAGGTATTGCTGGAAGTAGCGATTCACGAGATGTAATTGCTAAAGCAAAACAAGGCGATAAAAATGCTATTTTAGCAAGAGAAATTCAACTTCAACGTATTGCTAATTATGTTGTACAATATGCAAATGAAATTGGCAAAGTTGATGCAATTGTTTTCACTGCTGGATGTGGTGAAAATGACCCAGATTTATTAGAAGGTGTTTGTGACCGTGTTAAACTTATGAATTTAAAGTATGACTCAGCTAAAAATCATGAAAAATATGGTGATTATTTAGAAGTAACTGCTACTGGTTCAGATGTTCGATTATTTAGAGTAAGAACAAACGAAGAATTAATGATTGCTGGCGATGTAAAAGCCCTAGCAAAATAATAACTAAAGCAAATTAAAAATATAGACTGTCTATATTTTTTTGCATTTTTTATTTAATAATATATAAATAAATTAGAAACCATAAAGAATGGAGATATTTTATGATTAAGAAAACAAAATTAATTCCGATTGTTTGTGGCATATGTGCAACTACAGCAACTGTTATTCCAGCAGTTGGCTGTACTTGTTCATTTGTTACTAATAAATTGGAACTAACCGGTGGTAACACAAGATTAACAACATCAATTAACACAGCTGGTAAAGATAGCACAAAATGAGTGCTAAAGAACAATGATGAAGAAATTCCTTATGAACAATGAGATAGTACTGAAATTAAATCATTAGATGATGGCGATGTTTCGGGCATAATTGAATTAAATAATGATCACATAATTCAATGAAAAGAAATTGATGTAGCAAAGGCTTATACATTTGTTATTGTTGTTAAAACGGTTGATGGTTTATCTTGTGAAAGTGAACCAATCGTTTTAGACGTTAACGAAGATAAACCAGATGTATTTACATTAGAAGGTGGAAACACATACATAGAAGCAACATACCAAAATGTTGGAACTGACACAGGAATTTGGGTTTTGAAGAAAGGAATAACTCCTGTGGAAGGTGCAACATATGCTGTTGTGGGTGATATTACTGATTATAGCATTGTTATTAACAATGGACAGGTTTCATGAAACGCTTCTGAAACTACAAAATCAGGACCAGCAACTTTTAGTGTTGTTGCTTATGTTGAAAATGTTGAAAAAGCAAGAGTTAGTGTTACACTAAACATTCAACCGCAGGTTATTTATACATTAACAGGTGGATCTATATCGCTTACAGCACAAGCTGGTGTTGCTGGTGGCGATGCAGGAACTTGAACATTACTAAAAAACGGTGGAGAAGTTAAAGATGATGTAACATATACAATCCAGGGGACTAAACCGAAAGGTGTCGACATTAAAACAGGCGTTGTTACTTGAACAAATGAAATAGAAACATCAGCTAATCCATACACATTTACTATAGCTGCGAGCATTGCTGGTAAAGTAGTTCAAACATCTCCGCAAATATCACTTACTGTTAATCCAGCCGATGTATATCAACTTGTTGGTGGTTCAGTTTCATTGACTGCTCAAGCTGGCGTTGCTGGAGCTGATGATGGTGCTTGACAATTAAAAGAAAATGGACGTGATGTTGAAGGAGAAACAATTAGTATTGTTGGAACACCACCAACTGGTGTTCAAATAGATAATAAGACTGGGAAAGTGTCTTGAGGAACAAATGTCGCTGTTGGTAGTGAAATGGTATTTAATGTCCAAACAACATATAAGAGCATTACAACTCAATCTCCAGATATTCATTTATATGTTAACCCAGCAGACAAATATGTTGTGACTGGTGGATCAACATTATTAACTGGAAAACAAGGGTCAATTGGACATGATGCAACACCTTGAACATTATTAAAAAATGGAGCTGAAATTAGTACTGGACTAACTTACTCCTTTAGGGACGCTGAAAGACAGGAGTTAACAATTCCTGGTTTAAGTATACCTAATGGTATTGTTACATGAAATGATGAAATTGAAGCAATAGAATATTCATTCTATGTTGGCATAACATACAATTCAACATTATACCTATCTCCTGCTGAAATAACATTAAATATTGAACCACAAGCAGACACTCCAATCATTATTGATGGTGATGATGTTGTTGTAGCATCACATCCACAAATTTTGTTTGAAGCTTTGGAATATGTTAGCGGTAATCCAGTAGAAGTAGAATGAAGCGTTGCTACAAGTGCTGGCTGAGAAGGCACGGCACCTATATTTGATGAAGATACGGATGGTAGGTTAATTACTGGTCTTGACAGTAAAGGTATTGCAACAATCACTGCAACATCTACTGCTACCGGCAATGCTGTAGCAACTAAGACAATTACAGTTCAACCACCATATATTGACTCAGATGGTATTTGAGGAAAAATTATTGATCCAACAAACCCAGGTGCTACTGTTTGAGCGGAATTTGATGCTGAATCTTTATCATCTACTAGTGGTATGGGCGGTATTGAATATACACCTCTAGGTCGAACCCCAGTAAGAGATCCATTGCCAAAAGAGACTTTTGATACAGAACTATTTATTGGTGATAATGTTACTGCTATTCGTGACAATTTCTTACATGGTTGCATCATCTTTAACTCACCAATTACATTTACTGAAAACAGCAAGTGTGTATTAATAGGTGACAACTTTATTGCTGGTGATGCTTTTGCATCTACACCAGTCATAATGGCATTTAACCAAACATTGGTATTGCCTGATAGTATCGTAGAAATTGGCGATGACTTCTTAGCAGCATGTAGTACATTTAATAATGGTTCAACTGCAACTGTTCCAAAGATTACTCCACTACACATGCCAACATCACTTGAAAAAATTGGTGATGAGTTCTTAAATTCATGTCGTGCATTTAACCAAAATTTAACAATTAGTGAAACAGTCCAATCAGTTGGTAATGAATTCATGCAAAACTGTGATAATATGGTAAGCACTGTTACTATCAATACTGATGCAATTAACTTTAAAACTGATGGTGGTTTATCATTATCGTTTGCATCTGATACAGAAGAAGAACCATTATGTCATAGCACTGGAATAACTATTGCTGGTAGTGCTGCTGGTGACATTATTGGTAAATTTGGCGAATTACAATACACTACTGATGGAAACTGACGTTTACTTCATCAGTAATTAGGAGGAAAAGATGAAAAAAAATAAATCATTTATTATTCCTTTAATTAGTTTAGCAACTGCATTTGCTGTTGCTACTCCTACATTAGTTTCTTGTGTAACAACGCAAAAACAAGATGTTGAAGAACCAGATTCAGTTGAATATACAACTGTAACATTTTGTGCACCAGAAGGTGTAACAATCAAAGGAACAGCAGTTGTAAAAGCAAAGGTTGGTCGACAATTTGCTACGGTAATGCAACCTATCGCCATTAAAGAAAATGCAAAATTTGCATACTGAACATTAGATCTTGAACCAGATATCCCAACAAAGATTGAATGAAATACTCCAATCACTAAAGACATGAAGGTTTATCCGGTATTTGAAGATCAAATAATTCTAGCTAATTGTGTTGGTATTTCAGCGATTGAAACAACAACAATTAAAATAGTAAATCATGGTGACTCTAATCCAGACATTCACTATACACAAAATTATGGTAAAGATGATTGACCAGAATTTCCTGCAGAAGGTTTGGAATTATTCCCAGGGCAAAACATCTTCATAAAAGGAGACAATCAAAGTGGGTTTAGCACAAGTGATTCAGACTACACTACAATTTCCTTTACTGGTGCAGAAGACCCTGCTCCAGCCATTAACATAAGTGGAGATGTTATGGGTTTGATTAATGATGGCACAGGAAAAGATGAAGAAGGTCTTCCAAGTGACTATATTCCAAATGATTATTGTTTCTATCATTTATTAGAAGGAAACCCTGCAATTAAATATGTGTCTGACACATTTTTACCTGCCATAACATTAACTGAACATTGTTATGATGGATTGTTTAGTGGCTGTACATCAATCATTACTGCACCTTATTTACCAGCTACTGCATTGCTACCAGAAAACGATTCTAATGCATCGCAAGCTTTTTGCTACAATGAATTATTTGCTGGATGCTCTTCATTAAATATGGTTAGATTAGCATATACTGGTGGTGATTGTAACTGCTTTACAAATTGACTAGATGATGTAGCTTCAACTGGTGAAATAGTTTATGATCAATCGCAAGAAGCTACATCACCTATTCCAATTCCTTCTAATTGGTCAGTTAAGGTTACAACAACAGATATTAGTATTGCATGTACTGATCTTATGTATGCTCAAGATCCTACTGATTATGTCTTTTCATTGAATCATCCTTATCAACTTGTTGCTACACCATCACATGTAGATCCTGAAAAAAATGATGAACCAACACCATCACAACATATTAACTGATACTCAAGTGATACTCGGGTAGCAACAGTTAACCCAGAAAGTGGTGTTGTTACTGGAATTCGTCCTGGTAATGTTGATATTTGTGCACAAGCAACGGACGGAACAGGCGTCAAAGCATTCTTTCCAATGGAATTTAAAGATATTACATTAAGTAATACTATGTATGTTGAAGCTGTCACAGCAACATCCGTTTCATGAGACTTTGTTGGTGCAGGATCATTACCACAATTCTCATATTCAACTGATACTGGTGCTTCATGGCATACAATGCAAGCTAGTGTTGCTGTTGATTTAGCACAGGGTTCAAAGATATATATTAAGGGTGATAATATTCATGGTTTTACACCAAAAAGTAGTCCTAGCTCATCATATGCCCACTTTGCTTTTGATGATTCATCACAAGTAAATATTGGCGGTGATATTATGGGGTTGTTAGATGACTGCCGAGGTGAATTAACGGGTTTAACTGAATTATCTGAAGATTCTAACTATGCATACTGTTTTAACAATCTATTTACTGGTGAAGTAGCAATTAGAGATGTTTCACCAACATTCTTACCTATGACTGATTTGTCTGCTGGATGCTATGCTGGTATGTTCGCAGATTGTACAAACTTGGCTACTGCACCTAATTTACCAAGCAAAGTACTTAAAAACTTTTGTTATAGTAGTATGTTCTTTAATTGTTCATCATTAGTGAATCCACCTATATTTCCTGAACCAAGTGCTGAGGAATCAATCATTCTTGCTAATTATTGTTGTAGAGCCATGTTTTATGATTGTCATTCATTAACATCATCACCTGAACTATACGCTACTAGTGCTACTGTTGGTTGTTATTACATGATGTTCCAATATTGTTGGAACTTAACAACTGTTGGCAAAATTCATTTAGAAGATTTTGCCGTTGAATGTTGTTTCCAAATGTATGCTTTGTCTGATAGTCAAAGGGGGCACACTTCAAAAATTACTTTTAATAATTGGTATTATTCATATGAAGTTTGGAATGTTCCTAACAAAACAATCCCGACTGATGCGGTTACTAAAATGTTTAATCTTGATACTCCAGGAAAAAATGAAACATGAGGATACAGATAGGAGATAGAGTATGAAAAAGAAAACAAAAATTAGTTTATTAGCTGCATCCACATTAGGATTAACATCTCTTACAGCTGGAATAATTGCAGCAAGTCAATTGTCTCTTGTTCCTACTAAGTTCGAAACTAATAAACCATTAACAGTTCAATATACCTCTGTTAAATTTGAAAAAAAATCAGAAGGGCAAGATGATGTTGAATTTATTGGTTCAACCAATGTTAAAGCCAAAGTTGGAAGACAGTTTTCAACAGTTTCACAACCGATAGCAACACTAGATGGTTATATATTCTCTTATTGAGAAACATGAGATGAGGATGGATACCATCGAATGAATAACAATGATATTATTCCAGCAGATGGTTTGACTCTTTATCCACATTTTGATGTTGATATCGAGCTTCAAACTTGTGTTGGACTACAAGCAATTAGAGACTCAGATGTTTCGATGATCACTCATGGTGATTTGACTAAGGCTCCAACTGTTTATTATTCTAAAGATGGTATTAGTTGGCCTAAATATACAAATGGTGATACAATACATCTTAAGTCTGGTGAAGTGTTATATTTCAAAGGTGACAACCAAGATGGATTTAATACTAGTGATGTCGACTATACATCATTCTCAATTAGTGGAGCTGTTAGCTTAAATGGTAATGTTATGACATTACTTGATAATGGCAAGGTTCCTGAAGACCCTAGTGAGGAACCAATACCTAACGACTATTGCTTCTATAAATTATTTGAAGAATGTTCAGGTATTGTGTCTATTTCTACTAACTTCTTACCATCAACACACTTAAAGAACTACTCATATGCTTACATGTTCTATAATTGTCGACGATTAACTGACTTCCCATCATCATTGTTGCCTGATACAACATTAGATGATCCAGATGAAACTAACTACAATGGAGCATATTGCTATCGTGGAATGTTTATGAATTGTTCAGGATTAAAAACAATTCCTAAGGGATTATTGCCAGCTGGTAAGACTGAATCAAATCCTAATGGAACACTTTCAAGTTGTTGTTACTATAGTATGTTTGAAGGTTGTTCTGGTTTGGAATCATTACCTTACCAGTTCCTTCCTGCAACTGAACTAACTACTGCATGTTATTGTGCAATGTTTGAAGGTTGCAAGAAATTAGGATTAGGTGAAATTGCAGTAGACTTACTACCCGCAACAAAGTTAGCACCATATTGCTATTCTAATATGTTTTCAGTTTGCGAAGTTCTTGAAGACATAAGCAATCTTAACTTACCAGCAGATGAAATGGCTGCTAATTGCTATAATCAAATGTTTTATGGTTGTATTAACCTAGTTAAAGCACCAACTTTAGCTTCAACAAGTTTAGCTGAAGGATGCTATGCGGGAATGTTCTATAATTGTCATAAATTAGAAACTGCACCAGCATTACCTGCTACAACACTTGCGACAAGGTGTTATGAATTTATGTTCTGTAACTGCTATGCACTTACTACTACTTTGTCATTGAGTGCGACAGAACTACCTGATTATTGTTATTATCAAATGTTTAAAAATTGTACAGGTCTTACTGGCACTTTGCCAGTATTGCCAGCAACGCAATGAGGCAATTCTTGCTATGAAGAAATGTTCGAAAATTGTACAGGCTTAACAGTCACTCCAGCATTCCCACAAACAGGTTCAATAACATTGGGAATGAAATGTTGTAAATCAATGTTTAGTGGTTGCACTAGCTTACAAACAGCATCAACATTAATTGCTGCAACACCGGCACAAGAATGTTATAAATATATGTTTAGTGGTTGCACTTCTTTAACTAGTGCTGGACTAAGATTAACATCAATTACAACTGAATGTTGTTCAATGATGTTTGCTGGGTGCACTAGCCTTCATACTTATACATCAGGACAAAGTAGAAATCTAATTTGGGCTGTTCCAAATTCAGGATATTCACAATTAAATATAAGTAATATGTTCCAAGAAACAGCAGATCATCCTAGTGCTTATACACCATCAGCAAATACATCATATTACTTTGCATAGAAAAAACCTGGGTCAACCAGGTTTTTTATTTTACATTCTTGCCTTTAATGATTTTTGTTTCTTTTAAAGGTTTACCATTAAAGACAATATTATAGATTTCATCATAGTGTTCCACTAGGTAAACTGTAATGTTGTCTTTTACTTCTGGTGGGACATCTTTTAAGAAACGCTCATCTCTGGCTGGAATAATGATGGTATTAACTCCACCACGGTGAGCTGAGATTGTCTTTTCTTTTACCCCACCAATAATTAAGACTTTACCACGTAAAGTGATTTCACCAGTCATTGATAATGTTGATTTAACTGGACGATTACTCAATGCAGAAATGATGGCTGTTGTCAATGTTACACCAGCAGATGGTCCATCTTTTGGTACCCCACCAGTTGGAACATGGATATGAATATCTGTTTTAGCAAAATCAATATCTTTAATACCAAATCGTTTTGCATTAGCTTTAACAAAAGCTAAAGCTACTTGTGCAGATTCCTTCATTGTTTCCTTTAAGTTACCAGTGATGTTAACACCACCTTTGCCTTTATAGTGTGTTACTTCAATTTGTAGTAAATCACCACCTGCTGAAGTATATGCCATACCATTAACAACACCAGGAATGCTTACTTTTTCTTTAATGTTGTATTCATAGATTTCTTTGTCTAAGTAGAACTTAGCTTCAACCTTGTCAATTACTTTAGTTGTTTTCTTTTTATTAGTTAACTGTTCAACAACTAACTTTCTGGCAATTTTGCGAATCATTCTTTCAAGCTCTCTTACACCAGCTTCTTGTGTGTAATGTCGGATGATAAACATTAATGCATCATCTTTGAATGATAGATCCTTATTAGTTAAACCTGAATCTTTTAATACTTTAGGAATTAAGTATTTCTTAGCAATAGCTAGCTTTTCTAATTCTGTATATGAAGTTAATTCAATGATTTCAAGACGGTCATATAATGCTGCTGGAATTTGTTCAGCATAGTTAGCTGTTGCCACAAACATGACTTTTGATAAATCATAGTCTTCTTCAATATAGTTATCACTAAATCTTGAGTTTTGTTCTGGATCTAGTACTTCTAACATTGCTGAAGCAGGATCACCACGTTGGTCTGAAGACATCTTATCGATTTCATCTAATAAGAATAATGGGTTAACAACCCCAGCTTTTTTCATAGCTTTGATAATACGCCCAGGCATTGAACCTAAATATGTTCGACGGTGTCCACGAATTTCTGATTCATCTTTAACTCCACCAAGAGCCATTTTAACAAATGGTTTGTTTAAAGCATCAGCAATTGATTTAGCTAATGATGACTTGCCAACACCAGGTGGACCAACTAAACAGATAATTGGTGCTTTTGTATTTTTACTTTTAGCACGAACAGCTAAGTATTCAACAATTCTTTCTTTAACCTTTTCTAGACCATAGTGACTAGTATCTAGTGTCTTTTTAACTTTGTTAAAGTCATTATTGTCTTTATTTTCTTGTCACCAAGGAATATTCAATAATCATTCAATATATGTTCTGATCATTGAAGATTCTTGTGGGTTAGAAGATTCTAGATGGTTAATTTCTGATTCTAGTTTTTCTTTTATTTGTTTTGGATAAGGATTTTCACGAAGTTTTTTTCTAAACATCGTTGAATCATTCTCTCGTGATGAGATTTCACCAAGTTCTTCCTTAATTGTTCTCATCTTTTCTCGTAAATAAAATTCACGTTGTTGTTTGCTTAAACTTTCGTTTAATTTTCTATTAATATCTTTTTCTACTTTGCTTAAATCAGCTGGATTAGATAATAAACCAGTTAAAGCGTCAATCTTTAATGGTAGAGTGTTTAAAGCTAAGATTTGTTGCTTTTGATCAAAATGGATTGGCATCAAGTCAGCAATTTGATAAACAATATCGATAAAATCATTTTGTTTATTTTTCTTTTCATTTTCAATGATAACATCACGAATACGTGCTGTAATCTTTTGATCATATCGGTTTAATAACTCTAATAATGTATCAAATTCCTTTGATTCATCGATCTTATATAGTTGTTGATCATTAATCTCAGTAAATTCACATTTAGTTAGATTCTTGCTACTATCAATATTAATATTACTAATTAAAACTCTTGCTTTAGGCGTGACTGTAATAGTTATTTCATTGTCAGAACGAGAAATCTTAGTAATTTTAGCAATAACACCAATATTATAGATTTCATCAATCTTCTTTACTGTATCTAACTTGGGATTAATTTGAGCTGTAATGATGATTTCCTTATTGCCTTTGTCATAAGCATCATTAATTACATTAATTGATGCTTCTCTAGCAATTTCAATATCTTTCTCAATATTAGGGAAACATATTACCCCTCGAGTGATTAATAAGTTTTTGTTATTTGAGCTTTTCATAATAACCTCCTAACTATATTTTAGCACTTTTTTGGTTAGAGTGCTAATTTATTTTAAAATATTTAAAAAACAAAAAAATAAATAAGATTTTTCTTATTTACTTTTCTTTGCCTTTGGTTTGTCTTTTTTAGCTTCAGTTACAAGTTTTTTGAAAAGCTTATCTCTTAGTATGTTGCTATCTGCATAATCTTTGTTCTTCTCATACATTTCTTTAGCTTGCTTTTCATTACCATTTAAGTATCGAGTTAGTTTACTTAAATAATCTTTTATATCAGCTTCAGTTACTTTTAACTTATAATTTTCAATTAGTTTTTCATAAACCATTGCTACAGCTAGAGTTTGACGAGCAGATTTATCTAATACTTCTTCAAACTTCTTGTTATCTAATCCAAGAGCTTTCTTGTATTGATCAACAGTTTTAAAGCCAGCACGTTTAGCTTCTTGTTCGTATTGATTAACAATTTGGCGCTTGTGCATTTCAATTAAGCTGCGAGGATAGTAATTAAGTTTAGCTTTTTTACTAATGGCTTCATTGATAATACGAATTGCCATATCTTGGTAACGCATTTGAGTTTCTTGTTCAAATAAACCTTTGATATGTTTTTCAAGTTCAGTCATATTTGCACATTCCATACCAAATTTCTTGCAGTATTCTTTAGTAATTTCCGGATATTCAATTTCTTTAATTTCATTAATAACTACTTCGAATTTAGCAGGTTTGCCAGCAAGATCTTTTGCTCCATATTCTTTTGGAAAAGTAACATTAACATCTTTCTTATTGCCTTTTTTGCAACCAATTAATTGATCTTCAAAGTTGTCAATAAATGATTTTGAACCAATTTCTAGTTCAAAGTTTTTGCCTTCTCCACCTTTAAATGCTTTGCCATCAACAAATCCTTTAAAGTCAATAACAGCAATATCACCTTTGGCAACAACTCCACTTTTTTTAACTGATACCATTGCATCAGGTTTAATCATCATTCTAATTTGTTGTTTTACTAAATTTTCTGGAACTTTTGGTTCATCATAAGCTGGAATAACAATGTCCTTGACATCTTTTTCAGAAAAACCTTCAACTTCTGGGACTAATTCAAAGCTAACTTTAACAACTGGTGTTGGTTCAAGTTTAGTAATTTCCATACGACTAACTGAATCAATACAGTCTGAATCTTTAAACTCTTTTGATGCAAGAATATCTTGAACCATTTTATTTTGATTACGTTCTAAAGCGCGCATTGCTACATCTTGCTTTGAAACACGTTTGTCAATTTCAGCTTGTGGAACATGTCCTTTTCGAAAACCTTGAATTTGAATGTTTTTAGCTATATTTTTCTTTTCGTTAGCTATGCTAGTCTTTCATGGCTTAGCATCTAATTCAATTTCAAATGTACAATCATTTTTATTGTTTTTAACAGATAAAATTTTCATTTTGTTTACCTCTTTTACAAGTGATTAAATTATAAAGTATAAAAGTAATAATTACATAATAAGATAATAACCTAAAGTATAATTTGTGTTATAATACATTAGCACTGTGCCAGTAGCTCAGTTGGATAGAGTACGCGCCTTCTAAGCGCGTGGTCGGAGGTTCGAATCCTCTCTGGCGCGCCATTAAGAACCTAGTTGAACGGAATCAGCTAGGTTTTTTGTTTATAATAGTCAATATGAAAAAACAAAGTAAGAAAAATAATAAATTATTTAGTGCAAAAGGCCCATTGTTTATTATTGCCTGTGTTGTAATGGTTATAATGGCAGCTATTTTTGGTTTTTGAATTGCAATGAAAATAAAATTAAATCCAAATGTTATTCTAGGGCCAATTGACAATAATCCAACAACTAGTGGCAAAGTTGTTGTGCAAGAAGCACAAGATAATGAGCCAATGAAAATTTGAAAAGAAGATGAATCAGGAAATAGAATTGATGATTTCAAATTAATAACAGTGTCTGATTTCCATCTTAATGATAGTACTAATAATGATGCTTTTGTATTTGATGTTTTAGATCAAATTATTAAGAAAGAGCAACCCGATCTAGTTATTTTATTAGGTGATAACATTGTTAATGTTTATAACAATGTTTGGCAAGAAAAGCTTGTTAACTTCTTCAAAGAAAGAAATCAATATTGAACTTTTGTTCTTGGTAATCACGATGGCCAAGGGTGAGAAGGAAGAGGGTATGAATACTGAGATAGCCGCAAGGAAGCATTCAATACCTTATCAGGAATATTTTCAGAAAGTGCACTACCAGCAGAGCATTGTTTAGCTCGCTCGTGTGTCTTTGATCCAAACAAACCCGAAACATATGGATATGGAACTAACTTTATTGAAGTATTAGGTAGTAATAACAAAATTCTTAATTCATTATTCTTCTTTGATTGCGAAGCAATAATGGAAAAGAATGATGCATTTGTTGATTGATTCAAAACTCAAATAGAAAAAACAAGACAACAAGGTAAACTTCCTGAGATCTTTACATTTAGTCACATTCCTTTTATTGAAATGCAAGAAGCATGAGATAAAAAAGACAATACCCCAGATGTAAAATTTAACTTTGGAATAAAACAAGAACCTATCTGCTATGATACGAACGAAAAGTCAGGATTGTTTGATGTTCTAGTTGAAAACGCTAAAGAAACGAAGGCAACTTCAGTTTTTGGTCACGATCATGTTAATAACTTCTCATTAACATATAAAGGTGTAACACTAATGTATTCATTAGGATTACAATATAACACTTACAACACACGAACCGATGGTGGTGTAGCTGCATATGTTATTGCTTCATATATTGTTGATAACACAATATGTGGATTTCTTGATGGAGCAACATCATATCAAATACAAGTTAACCAAAATACAACAATCTCAAATCGTTATAACCAACTAACAGGTGCCTTAGACTCAATCCAAGACATTTTATGAAATAAAACTCGTTTATTAACATATAAGAATGCTTTGCCAATTACTATCATTATTCGTATTTCCACAATATTACTAACGGCTGGAAGTTTTACTTATTTTGGTTTCTTTATCCATAATAAGGTAATAAATAAAGCCAAAACTCAAAAGAAAGATAAGTAACTTATCTTTTTTAATTAAAACAATAAATTAGCACTTTGTTGGTAAGAGTGCTAATTTTTGTGTATAATGGTTATAGTGAGGTAATAAATTATGGAATTTAATTATCAAAAACCAGATGATGAAAATGCCCTAAAACAATTTGGCAGAAACATCACACAAGATGTTAAGGACAACAAAGTTGATCCTATTATTGGACGTGAAAAAGAGATTAGAAGATTAATTGAAATAATCTCTAGAAAGACCAAGAATAATCCAGTATTAATTGGTGAATCAGGTGTTGGTAAAACTGCAATTGTTGAAGGTTTTGCCCAAAGAATAGTTAATAAGGATGTACCAAATAACCTTATTGGTAAGGAAGTATATGAACTATCAATGGCTAGTTTAATTGCTGGTGCTAGTTTCCAAGGACAATTTGAACAACGTCTTAATAATGTTATTAAGCAAGTAAAAGAATCTGATGGCAACATCATATTATTTATTGATGAAATCCATCAACTAGTCGGCACTGGTAAAACATCAGGTGGCAGCTCAATGGATGCTGCCAACATTTTAAAACCAATGATGGCTCGTGGTGAGATTAAAGTTATTGGTGCGACAACAATAAATGAATATCGTCAATATATTGAAAAAGATTCAGCTCTTGAACGAAGAATGCAAAAAGTTCTAGTAACTGAACCAACTAAGGAAGAGGCTTTAACAATCATGCGTGGATTAAAGGAACGATGAGAATTATTCCACCAGGTAAAAATTCATGACTCTGCACTTGTTGCCGCAGTCAATTTATCTGATCGTTATATCTCAGATCGTTATTTACCAGATAAGTCCATAGACTTAATCGATGAAGCTGCAGCTAAGGTAAAAACACAATTCCATTCATTGCCACCTGAACTTGACAAACGTAATCGTGAAATTATTTATCTTGAAACAGCAAAAGCTGCTTTAAGTAAAGAAGAAGATGATAAATCAAAGAAGAACTTAAAAGATATCGAAAAACAACTTGCTGATTTAAAGAAAGTGCAAGACAAAGCATTATCAGAATGAAATAAGAATAAAGATGAACATAAAAAGATCAATGATCTGAAGACTAAATTAGATAATGAGAAAGCTGAAGCTGAACGACTTCAACAAGAAGGCGAATTTGAAAAAGCAAGTAAATTGTTATATGTTCAAATCCCTGCTCACTCTAAAGAATTAAAGAAGTTTGAAGAAGAATTTGAAAAAAACGCTTCAGGTCACAATTTCTCTGATTCAGTTACTATTAATGAAGTTGCCGAAGTCATTTCACAAACAACTAATATTCCTTTAAATAAGTTACTTCAATCTGAACAAACTAAATTGAATAATTTAGCTGATGATATTAAGAAAACAGTTAAAGGTCAGGATGAAGCGGTTGATTTAGTTGCTTCAGCTGTCTTAAGAGGACGAGCTGGTATTAATGACCCAAACCGTCCAATTGGTTCATTCTTATTCTTAGGACCAACCGGTGTAGGAAAAACTCAATTAGCTAAAGCTTTAGCTTTAAACATGTTTGATTCAGAAAAACAAATGATTCGATTTGATATGTCTGAATATATGGAAAAGCATACGGTTAGTAAACTAATTGGTGCACCAGCTGGTTATATTGGTTATGAACAAGGTGGTTTATTAACTGATGCAGTTAGAACAAAGCCATATTCAGTTGTTCTATTTGATGAAATTGAAAAAGCCCATGTTGATGTTTTAAACATCTTATTACAAGTACTAGATGATGGCCAATTGAAAGATAGTCATGGACGATATGTTAACTTTAAAAATACAATTATCATTATGACATCTAATATTGGTGGACAATATGTTTTAGACGGTAATAAACAAAAAGTTCTGGATGAAATCAAGTTAAGATTAAGACCAGAATTCATTAACCGAATTGATGAACTAATTGTCTTTAATTCATTAAGCCAAGATAATATTAAGGAAATTGTCAAGACACAATTAAATGAACTGTCAACTCGCTTGTCTGATCAAGAATACAATATCAACTTTGATAGAAAAATTATTGAATGAGTTGCAAAAGAAGCCTATGAACCTGCTTTTGGTGCAAGGCCAATCAAACGTTTTATCCAAAGAAACATTGAAAATGTTTTAGCTAATGAAATTATTTCTAATAATCTAAAACATAACAAGAAATATGAATTAGGTATAGATGTTAAAACAAAGAAAGTTTCAGTTTACCCGTTTGGAAGCTAAAAAAAGAGGCAACCCTCTTTTTTATTCTGCTAGAATGAATGGGAATGAATAATCAGCTATATTTGATTTTATTTCCCTAGTTAAATCTTTATACAAAACTGTAATTTCTAAAGAAAATTCTTTTCCCACAACTGCATCATTTGTAGTAAATTTGAAATGAACAGATTTTTCTGTTTTGGTTGTTGGTGTAACTTCAACTGAAACAATACCTAATTCATCTAGTTTTTCCTGTTTAAATTCTCAACTCAAATCACCAGCTGTTTGCGTATCTTTTTTTGGATTTATTCATTCAAAAGTTCCCGCATTTGCATCTCCTTCATATATATTATCTTTACTTTTAATTATCTTTGTTGGTTTAGTTATTTCACTTCAGCTACCATCGATAATTGGTTTAGAGAATGCTTTTAATTGTTCCTTAAGTTCTAATTCTTTCCCTTCTTGACACTCTAATTTTATTGTTGCATTTAAATCTAAACCTTCATAATTTGTTACAGGATTTTGAAATTGAAAATTTATAGTTAATAAACAATAATATTCGTTTGTCTCGACTTCACCAAGGATACTATTTTCATCAATTGCCATATCTTCTGGAAGATCCTCAACAAATGTAATATCATCTTTGTCTAGTTCTTCACTAGTTATTTGATTTCCACCATTTAATATATATATTTGGAATCCAGTTATTGGTTCATAAGCTTCTTTAGCTGGCTCATAAAAAACGTCAGTGACTTCAATATGTTCATTTAAAGTTATTGAATATTGCTTAGTATCAGATAATTGTTCTCATTCTCCTGTTTCTTCATTATATACATCGATTGACAAGTCAAAATTTAATGTTGTTCCACTTACATAGCAATTTTTTTCTTCATCAAGTATAACTTTCACATCGAATGTATTGTCATTCTTTGGGATGATTTCAGTTATTAATGAAATATCTCCATCTAGTGTAGCTTCAGCAAATAAATCGTCATATTCGTGTTGTGGGTTAATTCATTGACAACCTCTAATTAACACGTAAGAATAAGCACCATATTCTTCTTCATATTTATATTTTGTGTCACTAGCTATATCAGGCATAATGATTTCTTCTTCATCAGTTGGGTCAACTGGCGTTGGGTTACATGAAACCACAGTTGGAATCAGTGTTGCCATTAACGCTGGCACACCAATTATTGGTAATAATTTCGTTTTCTTCATTGTTTTCTCCTATATTTATATTTTAACAAACAACATCTAATTGTGGTATTTTTTATTAAAAATCTAAATTACTTATATAATAAATATACATATTAAAAAATAAGGAGAAAAATAATATGGCAATCGGAAAATTCGATCGTACTAAACCACACGTTAATATTGGTACTATTGGCCACATTGACCACGGTAAAACAACATTAACTGCTGCTATTTGTACGTACTTAGCAAAAAATGGTTTAGCACAAGCAAGAGACTATGCATCAATTGATAGTGCTCCAGAAGAAAAAGCTCGTGGTATTACTATTAATACATCACACGTAGAATATGAAACTGCAAAAAGACACTATGCACACGTTGACTGTCCAGGGCACGCTGACTATGTTAAAAACATGATCACTGGTGCTGCACAAATGGATGGAGCTATTCTAGTAGTAGCTGCTTCAGATGGTGCTATGCCTCAAACAAGAGAACACATCTTACTTGCAAGACAAGTAGGTGTTCCAAAAATCGTTGTCTTTGTTAACAAATGTGACGTTGTAACTGACAACGAAGTTAAAGAACTAGTTGAAATGGACATCAGAGACTTACTAACAAGTTATGGATTTGATGGTGACAACGTTCCAATGATCTTTGGATCAGCTTTAGGTGCTTTACAAGGTAAACCTGAATGAGAAGCTAAGATCCAAGAATTAATGGATGCTGTTGACTCATACATTCCTGACCCAGTAAGAGAAACTGACAAACCATTCTTACTTCCAATCGAAGACATTTTCACTATTACAGGTCGTGGTACTGTTGTAACAGGACGTGTTGAACGTGGTGAAATTAAGTTAAATGATGAAGTAGAAATCGTTGGTTTAAGACCAACAAGAAAAGTTGTTGTAACTGGTATTGAAATGTTTAGAAAAACTCTAGACTCAGCTATTGCTGGTGACAACGCTGGTATCTTACTTCGTGGTGTAAACCGTGAAGATGTTGAACGTGGTCAAGTATTAGCTAAGACTGGTTCAATTAAACCATACAAGAAATTTAAAGCGCAAATTTATGCTCTAAAGAAAGAAGAAGGTGGACGTCACACTGCATTCCATCAAGGTTACAGACCTCAATTCTACTTTAGAACTACAGACGTTACAGGTTCAATCGAACTTGCACAAGGTGTTGACATGATCATGCCTGGTGACAACGCAGAAATTACTGTTGAATTAATTGCTCCAGTAGCAATTGAAAAAGGTTCAAAATTCTCTATTAGAGAAGGTGGACACACAGTAGGTGCTGGTAACGTTATTGAAATTATTGCTTAATTTTTCTTCAAATATTTTATAAAAAGAAGCTCGGCCGGGCTTCTTTTTGTTTTAAATGTTAGGTTTTTGCTCAATTTTATATATATATATAATCACGTTAGAAAGGATAGAAAATGGGATTTTTTTCAAACAATGCTAAAGCTGCAGCATCTAGTACATACAAATGTTCTAAATGCGGCTTTACAAAGACAAAAACTGGGATGTTAAGAGGTATCGCACCAAAATGTCCTAAGTGTGGTAAAAAAATGGAACTAGTTTCTTCAACAGACTAATTCATTTCTTATATAAAACAAAAAAAGAATCTTTTGGTTCTTTTTTTATTTGTTTAATAACAACTTGATTTTTTCAATTATCTTTGGCTTAGCAAACGACCATTCAATCTCATTGAAACGAAGAATTTTATATCCTCGATCAACATAATACTTTTGTTGATCAAATGAATCAACTCACATGTTGGAAGCTTGTTTTGATTTGAAATCAGTATTATCATCAATCAAAATTAATAATTCAACTTTGCCTTGGTTTAATATAGCAATATTAAAACAATGCGAACCAATACCATAATTTGTTTTAACTTCTAATGGGGTTAACAAGTTAGATAATTGCACTGCCACTGTTTGCGTAATTGGTTTATCTAAAGTTGTAGCTGTCTCACCAACAATAATGTTCTTGTTCTCTTGTAAATTTTCAATATAGAACAAGAACATCTTCAAGATGTAAAGGTTTTCGTTATTAGTTGATGTAATAGCATCAGATTTAAATGATTTAACAACAATCATCTTTTCCTTTGCTCTTGTTACCATAACATTAATACGGTTTTTGCCACCAGCTTGCCCAACTGGACCAAAGTTTTGAATAAACTTACCAGCAGCATCAGTACCAAATGTTGTTGATATAACAACAAGGTCAGCTTCATCGCCTTGAACATTTTCAATTGATCTAATTCTAATTGTATCTGCTTCTAACCTAGCGGTTAAGAATGGGAATTGGAAGCACATTTGTTCAATTAAATCAGCTTGTTTTTGATTAAAAGTAATGATAACAATCTTTTTATATTGCTCTGATGATTTAACGATATCAACCACTTTCTTAGCCTCATCAGGGTTTGTGTTAGTTGAACGGTCATAAACTGTAGTTTCAGGCATTTGTACTACTTCTATGGGTTTAGCATTAATTGAGCCATTCTTTGTAATACAAAGTAATTTATTTTCATAAATGTACTTATTACTAAAGTTAATAAGTTCTTCACTATTTGAACGGTAGTGATTAGATAATGTAAAACTTGATCAGTTAGCAATCTTTGCTTTATCAAGCAATGATTCGACATTGTCTAATTCTTCTTCCGAAGTTAATTCTTCTGTATCAATTGAGATATTTGCAGCGAAGAAACGACTAGGGCGCAATTGTTTATCATCACCAGAAACAATACTTCGTGTACAACGATAAATTAATGGAATAGATCGTTCTACTCGCATTTGGCTTGCTTCATCAAAGATGCCGACAGCAAATTCGTGTTCATTTAATGGAATGTAATTGGCAACATTATCTGGTGATAAGATTCAAATTGGGAAGACAAAACGCAAAATTGAATAATATTCCTTAATGAAACGTGCAACATTTATCTTAGTTGGTAAATGTGCTTTCTTAATCATTTCAATTCATTTTGCCTGCATTGTTGCATCATTAATGAACTTCTGTTTAAGTTCTCAAAGATATTTATCTTTAATTAACTTTGCAGCAGTTGCTGCTTTATTTAAGCTATTTGTCCAATAATCATCTAAATATGAGTAAAGAAGTTTTCCATTATTGATATTATCAAATAATGAGGCAAAGCTATCCTCATTTTGTGTTTGGTTGATATCAAGTTGGTTAATTAATGATTCTGGTGTGTTTTGCTCAATTGTTGGTTTTCATTCTTGATAATTGATAAAGAATGGAATGGAACCATTTTCTTTTACATATAGTAAGGCATTCATCATTTCATCAAGTTGAGCAATTTCTTCAGTTTCAACTTTGTGGGCAATTAAGTTTGAACGGGTTTTGTTTCGTTTAACAAAGTTATCCATAATTGAAAACTTACGATTAATTTTGTCTGTCTTACCAATTGCTGTTAAGGCTCGATCAACTTCTTCTTGTCTGAAGACATGAGTCATTAATGAAGTTAAAGGATAGTATTTAGTAAGAATCTTTGCCACATGGTGGAATGCATAAAGATATTTTGCAAAATCTTGTACAGTCCATTTACCTGAGTTAATTTTATTAAGCATGCTTTCAAGCACAGTTTTACTTGCTGTTTGTGCTTGATGTTCTTGCTTGTTTTGCAATTGCTTTAAAGCGGATGTTTTCGTTTGGTCATTTGCAATATCTAATAAACTCTTTACATATGTAATCAATTTTAAATATGAAGGTTTGTCAGTACTAAAGTTAATTTGGTTAGCATTAACTATTTCTTCATTTAAGTTAATTAAACGGTCATAGAATGCATCAATATCTTCAGGGTTGATTGAGATCGTAATTGTCTTTAATGCATCAAGACGATCAATAATAACATCTAACGCTGCTTTCTTCTCAGAAGAAATTAAAACATTAAATCCTTGGTTAATGTTATTTGCAATAATACTTGTGACAACTTCTGACTTACCTGTTCCAGGAGGGCCATAGATTAATGTGTTAGTCTTTAGACTAGCAACAACGGCTTTCTTTTGGTTAACATTCAATAAACGACCTAATTCTAAAATGTTGTCATTCTCATAAATAAGTTGATCTAATCCATGATTAGTAAACATTAGATTTTCTTGTGGGAACTCATAATCACTAGCTAAAATGTGATCATAGTCTTCCAACATTTTTCCACCCACTGGATCAATTGAAGCAAGAACACAAACATTATCAATCTTTGATTGGTCAATTGTTTTATAATCTGCTTTCTTTACAAATGTTAGATTGTGAATATCATTGTTAAAACTACAATTAGGTAATTTGGTTGCAATATTTTGCAATGTTTGTTCAACTGAAGTAATTTGTTCTAGTTCAGTTTGATCTATATAAGTAACATTTAGTTTATCTTTTAAATAAATCCTTAGGATTTCATTACTATTAAATTCCTTCTCTCTTTTATAAAGAGTGTAAGTTGAATCTGAAATCTTTTTTACCGCTACTGGTAAAGCTAACAATGGAGCACGAACATTTAGTTTGTCAGTGGAAATAACTGTTGTTAATGAGGTTTCTAAGACACCAAAACACAATCACAAACATCATTTCCCTGAATCATAGAATTCATCAGTAGCTAATTTACACATCTTGTGAATTTGTTTAAATTCACTTATCATATCTTTAGTGATTGAGTTGATAATATTAACTCGTTGTGCTTGTGTTCCATTTTGAAGATCAATTTTGCTTGTATCATAATCAAGATGTAACTGTTCAATCCTTGCTTTCAAGTCATTATTAGTTTGGCATGTGCTTAAAATGCCTGATGTTGCATCGATAACTGTTGAAAGTTCTATTTTTATTTCAAATGCATTTGGATCTTGAGCAAAATTTATTAATTGTTCACGGTCAATGAACTTTAAAATGTTAATAAATCCTTTCGATAAAAACATCTCAAGACTGTTTTTATTTAGTTCAAGTAAATTCTTACGTTTCTCTTGTAATACTTTAGAAATCATGTGTATTTTTGTCTTTTTTTATCTTTTTTATATAATTAATATATATGAAAATTAAAGTATTAATAAAAGAAAATATTGACAAAATATATAATATTTTGCCCGTTATTAAAGAAAACAGAAATCTTGCTGAAAGTCAAGATTTAATTACTTATTACAATGACCAAAATTGACATGAAGTTTTCAAACAAGCTTATGCTGATTGAACTCATGGAAAATTCCGTCGCTTCATTATAATTGATGATTATGCATATGGTCCATTCTTGTTTATTTCTAAACAAAAAGGTCTTGTTGCTACATCAGCTTTTGATGAATATAGTGCCAATTTAATTCGTGCACATAACAATTCAAAAGTTTGTATTATTCCATTAAAACGTATTCAACCTGAAAGACTTAATAATATTATTAATGCCTTCTGTGTATCTGAATTTGAAGCAGGAAGGCATGTAACAAGATTGCAAATGGTTCATGCCCCATTTACAGTTTGTGACAGACCATTGACTTTTGCTTCTGGCAATAAAAAAGTTGTTGTTGGTTCTGACCATGCTGGCTTTGCACTAAAAGAGGCGGTTAAGGAACACTTAATTACAAAAGGTTACGAAGTAATTGATGTTGGTACACACTCATTAGATTCTACACACTATTCAATGTTTGGATTAGCAATGGCAAAGCATATCCCAGAAGTAAGTTTTGCTATTGGTTTTTGCTGAACTGGAATGGGTATGGCAAACAGCTTGAACAAGTTTAAGGGTATCCGTGCATGTGTTTGCATGATTCCTGATAATGCAAAAGTTGCTCGTGAAATTTATGGTTCTAATACTTTAATCATGGGTTCTAAGTTCTCTTCTAAAGAAGAAGCTCTTAAAACAGTTGATACTTATTTAGAAACTGCACCAAAAATCACAAACACATATAAATGTATTGATAACTATGGTTTCGGTTTTGACATCAACCGATTCAAAGAAATTAAATTGGAAAAGGGAATCATTGTTCCTGATGAATTAAAATAAATCTTTAAGATTTAAAATTCCTGGATAAATAATTTCAATTTCTTTCCCTTGCTCTGCCACAATTGAAAATGGCAGGGCATTTTTCTTTGCTAATTTTCTACAATTTAATAATTGTTGATAAGACAAAGCTATTACTTTGTCATATTTTTCAAAATAGATTAATAAATAGCTAGCATAACCACAACTATCAATCTCTTTTAAATAATTAAGTTGATGATGTTTTATTAAAGCAATATCAAAGTATTCATGTTTTGTTTGTTTGCATTCCATCTCAATGTAATGGTTATTTAAGTAACCAAAATAATCTACTTTTGCTTTTGCTACAAGCTTTGCAACAATAGTTGTTTCATTAATATGCTTTAAAACCTTAATAGGTATTTGACGTTTTTCTAATAATCCTAAATGGTTAATTTGATAATAAACAATGGTTCGATCAACCAATTGTTCGATATACATTCCTAGATTTGTATTCATTGGTCCCCCAATGATATATTTACCTAAAAATTTAAAAATTTACAATAATGTACGAGCAAAGTCAATTTTTAAGGCTAATCTTCAAAGCGGAGTTAACTTCTTTTGAATGATTTGACTAGTTTGTAAAGTTGAGTTTTCTTTTGTTTCGTTATAGAACTCAATAATTTGCTTTGTAAATTCTTTATTGTAAACAACCATTTCTGACTCAAAGTCAAGATATATTGATCGTCAATCAACATTACATGAACCAGTTAAAACATATTCATCATCAATGATCAAACATTTAGCATGCAAATAGCCATCATATTCATAAACAGGAATGTTTATGTCTATTAATTTTTTATTATTTTCACGGTTTAACATTTGTACATACGGTTGGTTTTTGCTGTGACCAATCAATTCAATTTTTATACCATTTTTGTGAGCAGTTTTTAATGCTTCCAATACACTATTTGGTGGCATAAAATATGGGGTAATAATCTTAATGGATTTCTTGGCGTTGAAAATGATATGCAATAAGGCATTTTCCAGGGCAAATTCATTAAAATCTGGTTCAAAAACTAATAGTTGAGAATAAACATTTGATTCGTCAAATTTTTGTTGCTGAAATATTATTTCAGAATCATTTAATAAATTTTGTCGACTTGACTTTGTATCCTTTGTTTTACAAAAAACTGTTCAATAATTAACAAAAGTTACATTCATCGTATTTACAATTGGACCTTTAACAATGAAATTCAAATCTTTTCAGTGTGAACTTTTACGATTCATTGATAAATATTCATCAGCAAAGTTACTACCACCATACAATGCAACTTTGTTGTCAACAATTAAAAATTTAGAGTGTAAACGATAGTTTGTTGATCCTTTAAACTTAGTTAAACCTCTTGGGTTAAAACAAGCAACTTCTACGCCATATTCAGTTAATTCATTAAAGATCTTATTATTAATACGGTGATAAGCACCTAATCAGTCATAGATTAATCGAACCTTCACGCCTTCGTTAGCTTTTTTAATTAATTCGGTGAAAAAGATTTTAGATCAAAATCCATTGTAACTAAAAATGTAGCTTTGAACGTTAATATAACTTTTGGCTGAACGAATTAACTTAATTGATTCTTCAAATAACTCTGTATTATCTTTGATAATACGGATATCGTTATCTTTGCTAACTGGTTTATATTGATGTTTAATTCCATAGTTGAAAATCCATGAAAGTTTATCATCTTCCATAACCTGTTGGCTAAAATGAAAATTTTCTTTATCAAGAACAAGGTGTTGTTGTTCTAAATATGCTTTTCGTTGACGTTTTTTTAATGGATAAACACCGAAGATGATAAAAATAAACATTCCAATCACTGGTAAAACTAAGATTGTAATCATCCAACTTGCTTTTGCATAAGGGTTTCGTGGTGAAACCACGATTCGGAAGGAAAAACCTATTTCCAAAAGCAAAACAACGACTAGTCCAATGATTAATGGTCATAGAATATGAACAAAGATAAATAACAAAATTGCACCCGCAATTCCAAGTAGAAGCAAGAAGGCAATAATTCCAGAAATAATTATCTTATTCTTATTCATATAAATAATATGTTTAATTATATAATATATTAAAACATAAAATGTAGAGGTAAAAAATGGCTGATGCTAAATTAATTAAACAATTAAGAGATATGACACAAGCTGGTTTTGTTGATTGCAAAGTTGCTCTAATTAAATGTGGTGACAACTTAGACGAAGCAGCTAAATTCTTAAGAGAAAGAGGCCTTGCAAAGGCTGCTAAGAAAGCCGGAGCAATTGCAGCTGAAGGCGTTGTTTTAGCCGGTGTTGATACAAAAGGTGCATATATTCTTGAAATTAACACACAAACAGATTTCACTGCTAAATCTGAAGCATTTACAAAACTATGCAACGATATCGTTGCGGCAATTAATAACTCATACTGCAAAGATGTAGAAGTTGTTAAGTCATTAAAACTTTCAGATGGTGAAATTGTTTCAACTGCAATTGATAGCTTAAGTGGAAAAACAGGTGAAAAGATTTCTCTAAGAAGATTTGGAAGAATCGACAAACAAGATGGTCAAGATCTAGGTTTCTACCAACACAACAATAAGAAATATGCAAGTATTGTTGCTTTTGATACTAAAGTTGATGAAAAACTTAAAAAGCAAATTGCAATGCATATTGTTGCAAACAACCCTAAATTTATTAACTCAAACCAAGTTGATGCTAACTGGGTTAGTTCTGAAAAACAAGTTCTTGAAAATGCAGCTAAGAATGGCAACCAACCTGCACAATTTATTAAAAAAATTGTTGAAGGTCGACTACAAAAGAGGCTTGCTGAAGTTTGTCTATGCAACCAAGAATTCGATTTTGAACCTGGAGTTACAGTAGGCAAAATCCTAATGGGAAACGGTGCAAAGATTATTGCTTTTGCTCGTTATGAAGTTGGTGAAGGAATTGAAAAGAAACAACAAGACTTTGCTGCTGAAGTAGCACAACAAATGGGAACTAAGTAATGAAAAAGCGAATTTTAGTAAAAATTTCTGGTGGTGCAATAAAGGGTTTAAAAAACGATATCTACGATAACGCAAAATTATTAGCCCTATCAAAACAATTAGCAGTTTTAAATAAAACGGCATCAGTTGGTTTAGTGTTAGGTGGCGGTAACATTTGACGTGGCAATATGACAAAAGACCGTGCGTTTAGACGTGCTAACGCTGACTACATGGGAATGTTATCAACAGTAATGAATGGATTGGCTTTTAAAGAAACGCTACACAAACTTGGCGTAAAAGCTGAAATCTATTCTGCATTAGAAGTTGACAAGATTACTCACAAGATTGCCATTGATAAAATCAATGATGATTTAGCTGCTGGTAAAATTATTATCTTTGTTGGTGGAACAGGACATCCATTCTTCACAACTGATACAGCATGTGCAATTCGTGCAATCGATATGCATGCTGATGTCATCCTAATGGGTAAAGATGGTGTTGATGGTGTATATTCTGCTGATCCAAGAAAAAATAAAAAAGCAAAATTCTATAAACAATTAACTTTCCTTGACGCTATAAGTCAAGAACTTGGGGTAATGGATTTATCTGCATTAACCCTTTGTATGGAAAACAATATTGATATTTATGTCTTTGATGTTCTTGCAAAAGACAACATTTTAAAGACTTATAAAAAACAATCTAAATTTACTCATATTCACAAATAAGGAGTTTGTATGATTGACTGAAATGTTTTAAAAGCTGAATTTGACAGAAATGCTCAAACAGTTTTTACTTATCTACAAAATGAATTTCAAAAAATCAACTCTGGAAGAGTTAATCCTAATATGTTTAACCAACTACGAGTTGATGCTTATGGTGAAAAAACACCATTAATGCAACTTGCCAATGTATCAGCAGTTGATGCGCGTCAATTACTAATTAAACCATATGATCGTAGTTTAATTCGTGATATTGCCAAAGCACTTGCTGAAAGCGAATACAAAGTTAATCCGCAAGTTAACCCTGATTGTATTCGTATTATCTTTGCTCCTTTAACTGAAGAAACACGTCGTGAAGCAGTTAAGAAAGCAAAAGAGTATTACAATCAAGCAATGCAGAAGCTTCGTGCTGTACGTCAAGACGTACAAGCAAAGTATAAACGTGCACCAGATGTTTCTGATGACGATATTCGTTACTTTGAAGATCAACTAAATAAGGTAACAAAAGAAGCTAATAAAAAATTAGAAGATATTTTTGCAAATAAAGAAAAAGACTTAATGTCTTTATAGTTTTATGAACAAGAAAAGAATCGATGAGCAAAGAAAAACTCTTTCTGAACGTTCAAAGTCAGGTGTTTTTGTTTGTTCATTCTATATTCTATATCTATTATTCTTGTTCTTTTCTAACCCGAATTGGTTTAGTCCAGTTAAAGATCAATGACAAGTGCAATTCACTTTAATGTTCTTTAACATCCTAATGATTGTACCAATCATTTTCTTTGTTGCACAAGAGCTAACCAATTTGTGTTTTCCTAAAAATAAAGCTATATTTATTTATACTGTTGTCCAGTTGTTTTCTGTTTTGATTGGAATGGGAATTTATTTGATCTGTGCCAAATTAGATTTAATTGATTATCCAACTGAACAAGTCAATAACTCATTTACCCTTTATCTGTTAGTTAGTGTTATTGCCATTGTTGTCTTTACAATTATTTCAACATTGGTTTGAATTATTATGGCTCGACATATCACCTATGTTGGCAAGAGAACAAGGGTTTGATTCCCAATCCTTGTGTTTGTATTAAACACATTCATCATTGGTTTAATCTACACAACCATCATTCACACATGAACAACTTATGTCTTTTTATTGGGCACAAGTACATTAACAGATGTGTTTGCATATTTAGGTGGTGTGAAGTTTGGACGGCACAAAATGGCACCACATGTTAGTCCAAAGAAAACATGAGAAGGAATCTTATGTGGTTGCAGCCTAACATTAGTCATTATCCTTGGCTTATTTGGTCTAATGTTTATTCCAGGTGCTGAAAACCTAGATCACACATTATATCGATTCCTTGGTTGTCAAACTTGTTCAATGTTTGCCCAAGATGGCACAACATTAATTAATCATCAGCCATATTTCTGAGCTATTTATATTGGGGCAACATTAGCAATAATGGCAGTTAGTATTTCTGGTGATTTATTCTTTAGTTTTATTAAACGTCGTTTCAACATTAAAGACTTTAGCAATTTAATTCCAGGTCATGGTGGAATGCTTGACCGATTAGATGCTCTAATCTTTACATTCTCTTTCTATTTCTTGGTAACAGTTATTCTTCAACTAATTATGCTACTTGGCTTTGGCCAAGCTGAAGGATTGAAGTTCCTATGAGACGTAAAACCTGCCGTAAACTTTGTATTCTAGGAATAACTGGTTCTATTGGACAACAAACTGTAACTTTAGCTAAAAAGCTTGGTTACCAAATTGTTGGTTGTAGTTTCCATAACAATATCAAGTTAGCTAAAACGACAATAAAGCAAAATAAGATTCAATACTTTTATTGTTCAAGCAATGTTATTCATGGCAATACTGCTAGTTTTGATGAACTAATTAAGAAAGTTAAACCAGATTTAGTCGTTAATGCTATTGTTGGTTTTGCTGGTTTAAAAGGTACACTAGCAACATTACATAATAAAGTTGATCTTGCATTAGCTAATAAGGAATCAGTCGTTGTGGCTGGCTGATATATCTTTAGCTATGCTAAAAAATACAACATTAAAGTTCTGCCAATTGATTCTGAACATTCTAACCTATATTATCAACTACTTAAAACTAATGATCAAGATGTTAATCAAATTTTTATCACTGGTTCAGGTGGTAAATATCTAAAGGCATCAAAAAAAGATAAAGCAAAAGTTACATACGAACAAGCTATTGCTCATAAAAATTGGTCAATGGGCAATAAAATTACAATTGATTCAAACACTTTAATGAATAAATGCTTTGAAGTGATTGAAGCATATTGATACTTTCACACTAATAAAATTAGTGTGTTATTAGACAAAACATCTCTAATTCACTCGGCAATTATGCTAAATAATGGCCAGTTTATCTTTTCACATTCAAAGCCATTAATGACAAGCCCAATTGCATGAGCCTTAACTGACTTCCAATATCAATTAACAAAGTCAGAACAAGCCAATTTCGCTACAAACATCTTAACAAAGATGAATGATATTAAGCCAATAAAATGAGCTTATGATGTAATGAATGATAAAACTCATTCATTGGGAATAATTATGACAGCTGCTGATGAAGTCGCTATCGAATTATTTAAAGAAAAGATGCTACGCTTTGACCAAATTCCAGATTATATTGAAAATGCAATAAAGAAAATTAAACTAAAACCAATCAAAACTATCGATGAAATATATGAATTTGACACCCATTGTCGTTTAGCCTCAATAAAATATTGAAAATAAATACTAAAAGTATTTATTTTTTATATAATTTTTTTATCTTATGTACAAGGTTCCTAAAGAATATATTAAAGATTTTTTTCTACAAACAAAAATATTAACTGAAGACGAAATTCAGTTAATTAGTGAGTTTTGTGATTTTGGTATTGAAATGCCAGAAGAAAGCAATAGTAAAGTAACAATTTATGTTATTGCTGCAAAGGTTTTGCCAACAAGAATCTACAATAAATTGTCTTCTTTACCCAATGAAAATCTTGAAGTTATTATCAAGTCTGATAATGTGGTTGAAGATTATTCAAAACTAGATGAATATGTACAAAACTGATTAAAAAAGAATTATCCTAATTCATATATTTTACAAGATTTATTAAAACCAGGTAATTACCGAATTGGTGATGATGATGTCATGGTAATTCGCTATGTAACATCATCTGAACTTGAACAAATTAATATTATTCAAAGTAACCTTCTTGCATATTTAAAAAATGCACACTTTTTAATTAAAAAGATTGTGTCAGAATTAAATAAAGAAAAACAAAACAAAATTCTTGAGGACGAAAATGCACGTCAAAAAGATATCAATAAACTAATTGCTCAAAGCCAACAAATGTTGGGTGAAGTTGAGCAATATGATCGTATGTTCCGTGTATCAGGTGATTTTATTGATATGCGTGATATTGATGATGAAATGAAAGAATCATTTGTTAATATTGCTGGTGAAATTGTTAAAGTTGAAATTAAACCCTCAAGAAAAAACCCAGCCTTGACTATTTATAACTATCTAATCTATGATTACACTGGTGGGGCATTACGATGTTCATTATTTGCATATAAAACCCCACGTTTCCCTGCAAATAATAAAAGAAAAGAAATGCCACTTGACTATATTAATACCTTTAAGGCTGGTCAATGAGTTAATATCAATTGTAAAATTGAAACGAATGAGAAAACAGCATTTGAAGCGGTTGGGCGTATTACTAAAATGTGTCATGCGAAACGACCTGACTATTTAGTTCCTAAAGATGAGGTAGAAAATAAACGAACTGAACTTTTAATTCACTCTAATATGACCGCTTATGAAGGAATCGATTCCGCAGAAAAAATATTTGAACATGCTAACGCATGTGGATACACAAGCGTTGGAATTATTGAAAAAGAAAATGTTCAATCTATCCCAGATATTTTTGCTGCTTCGAAGAAGTTTCCAAATATTAAACCAATCTATGGTTGTGAGTTCCAAGTTATCGAAAAAAAGATACCAATTGTTGTTAATCCAATTGATAAACCAATTATTGATGCCGATTATGTTGTCTTTGATATTGAAACAACTGGTTTATACCCGCAATATGATGATTTAATTGAATTTGGAGCCATTCGTTTTAAGAATGGAATGGTAGTTGAGCGAATTGATTTCTTTGTTAAACCAACTAAAGCTTTAACTAATGTTGCTATTAACATGAGCCACATTACTAATGAAATGGTGGATAATGCTATTTCGCAAAAAGAAGCTTTACTAAAAATAAAGGAATGAATTAGCAATGATGTTTTAATTGCACATAATGGTATTCGTTTCGATTTAAACTTCTTAAACAAACTATGTGAACGATTTGAAGTTGAACCAATCAATAATTGTTTAATCGATACATTAGAAATTTCCCATGCTCTAAATAAAAAATTTGCAAAGCATACATTAGGAACATTGGTTGGTAAACTACATTTAGAATACAATCCACTAGAAGCTCACCGTGCCGACAAGGATAGTGAATATCTATTAGAAGTATGAAAATATTTTATTAAACGATTAACATCCCAAGAAAACATTCATAACATTAATGAAATTAATGAAAAGCTACAAACGGCTGCACTCCGTGCTAGTCGTCGTGGTTATGCTGTTGATGTTTATGTAAAAAACCAACAAGGTTTACAAGATTTGTTTAAATTATTAAGTTTGTCATTAACAAAACAACTATACCAAAAAGACGATGACGATGAAGTAACTGTCTTAAGCAATGGCCAACCAAGATTGCATTTTGAAGACTTTGAACAATATCGCAACAATTTGATTATTTGTAATAATCCGTTTGATGGTGACATATGAGATAGTGCAATAAGTGAAACGCAATCCTTATTAAATGAAAAGATTAAAAAATATGACTATATCTTTGTTGCTCCGGCTAAAAATATTGAGCACTTAGCCGTTCAAGAGAAAATAACTCAAGCTGATGCAACTAATGCAATAAAGAAAATTATTGATAGTGCAATAAAGTTGGAAAAGAAAGTTTGTGCTGTTTCTGACGCTTACTATCTAATGCCATATGAGCGTCAATATCATGAAATTTATGTTTACACAAAACAATTAGGTGGTAAACGTAATGGTTTATATCGTCATGATGGATCAACCTTTGTTCCTGACTTGCACTGCCTAACAACAAAAGAAATGACAGATGCATTTAAATTTGTTGAACATCGTCAATTAATTAAAGATATTGTTATTAACAATCCGCAAGCATTTGCTCAAAGCATTGAAAAGGTTGTCCCAATTAAAGAAGGTGATAATGCTTTATGTAAACCTGACATGCCAGGAGCAGAAGAAAAACTAAAAAATTTAGTTTGGAAAACTGCTAAGAAACTTTACGGCGATCCACTTGATCAAGCAATTGTTGACCGTATTAATAAAGAATTAAACGGTATTTGTGGTAACGGTTATGCCGTAATTTACTGAATTAGTCACTTATTAATTGAAAAATCAAATAATGATGGTTATTTAGTTGGATCACGAGGATCAGTTGGATCATCATTAGTTGCTTTCTTATCAAATATTTCCGAAGTAAACCCACTCCCACCACATTATTATTGTCCAAAGTGTCAACATTATGAACCATATCCAGATAAAAATGTGGATGGTTTTGACTTGCCACCAAAAAAATGTCCTAAATGTCAAACTGAAATGATTCGTGATGGACACAACATTCCATTTGAATCATTCCTTGGCTTCAAAGCTGATAAAGTTCCTGATATTGATCTGAACTTTTCTGGTGAATATCAAAGCAAAGCACACGAATTTATTCGTGATATGTTTGGTTATGATCATGCATTTAGAGCTGGAACAATTGGTACGGTTGCTGAAAAAACAGCTATTGGTTTTGTTAAATCATATTATGAGCAAATCGATCCTAACTCACATCCATCTAATGCATTAGTTAATGCTTTGGCAACTAAATGTGTTGGGGTAAAACGAACAACTGGGCAACACCCAGGAGGTATTATCGTTGTTCCGCAAGAACATGATATTACTGAATTTACAGCCTTTAACTATCCATCTAATGATAAAACTAAAGGATGATACACAACTCACTTCCCATTTGAATCAATCCATGATAACTTGTTAAAATTTGATATCCTTGGACATGATGAACCAACCATTTTAAAACACTTACATGATATTACTCACATTGACCCACGAACAATTCCGAACCATGATGAAAAGGTTTTACAATTGTTTACTAATAGTAAAGGGTTGAATATTGTTGATCCGAATTACAATCAAGAACAATTAGCAACAATGGCTCTGCCAGAATTTGGCACGAATAATACTAGAAAAATTGTTTTAAAAACTAAACCAACAGGTATTGGTGATCTAATTCGTATCTCTGGTTTAAGCCATGGAACTGGTGTATGACAAGGCAATGCTGAAGTTGCCATAGCCAATGGAGCTCAATTATCACAGGTTGCTGCCTGCCGTGAAAACATCTTCCAATTCTTAATTGACTGTGGAATGGACTATGTCCATGCTTTCCAAGCGGTTGAAAAAATTCGTAAAGGCAAAGGTGTCTCTGCACAATATGAAAAAGAAATGATTGATGCAAAAGTACCACAATGATATATTGATTCATGTAAAAAGATTCAATATTTATTCCCTAAAGCTCACGCTACTGCCTATGTTCTAGATGCAATTAGGACAGCATGATATAAAGTATATTATCCAACTGAATTCTATGCCGTTTGGTTTTCAATTCGTTCTGATGTTTTTGACATTGAAACTGTTATTAAAGGACCACAAGAAGTTAAGCGAGTATACGAAGACTATAAAGCTCGTGTAAAAGATAAAAATGCTGCAACTAAACTTTCAAATAAACAAATTGATTTAATTCCAATTTTTGAGGTTTGTTTGGAAATGTTTGCCCGTGGCATTAAAGTACTTAATATAGATATTAATAAATCAAAAGCCACTGATTTTATTCCTGAAGACAAAACTATCCTTGCACCATTTACAAGTCTTGATGGTTTAGGCAAAGAAGTAGCCATTTCTATAGTTGAAGCTAGAAAAGAACGACCATTTAGTTCAATTGCTGATTTACAAAAACGAACTAAACTATCGACAACATTAATTAGTAAATTAAAAGACCTTGGTGTATTAGATAATTTAGACCAAGATGATCAAATGCGATTGTTTTAGTGTATAATCCTATCGCCTAACAGTCAATCGCTGTTGGCAACAATAGAGGAAACTCCATGCTTGCACAAGGTGTTAACCTTGTAGTGATTGTGTGTGATTAATCAATAAGTCACAGCATCCCAATGACGGAAAGCTCTATCTAAAGTCGCAAGACCATGAGAAAGCTTTAATAGTACCACAGAGACGAGCTAGGTGGAAACACATAGATGAAACGCGGTAAACCCCACAGGCAAGAAACCTAAATTTTGGTAAGGGAATCTCTAGATTAGAATTGAATAATCTAGAGGATGAAGCATCAAGACTATGCCCATAAGGCACCAAATTGCTTTATAGATAAATGATTGACCAAGACAGAACATGGGTTATGTTAGGCAAGGGAAAACAGGCAACACTGCCTGTTTTTATTTTTTTGAATAAACTAATTTGCCATCAATATATGTTTGGTAAACATTAAAGTTTTTATCAATAATGACAAAGTTAGCTTTGCTATTATTTTTAATAATACCACAATCTTTTAAGTGTAAATTGTTAGCAGGATTCTTACAAACCAAATCTATGCATCTTGTAAAAGAATAGCCAAACACTTTTCTAGCATTTCTTAACGCTTGAGGAATAGTTAATACTGAACCAGCAAGTTGACCTTGCTTTGTTGTACAAACTCCATTCTTGACATATATGTCATTTGTACCTAATTTATATTTCCCTTCAGGCATAAATCTTGCTTCATTAGAATCGGTGATTAAAATTAAATTCTTGTGTTTTTTTAAAGCTAATGCTTGATGTTTAGAAACATGTTTTAAATCTAAGATCAACTCAGCATACATATCTTTATGTAATAAAAGCTGGCCAATGATTCCTATCTTTGTATCAACAATTTTTTGCATCGCATTGTATGTGTGAGTTGAACATCTTAATCCAGCAGTATAGGCCTTGATAACATCTTTACCATTTGCCATTGAATGTCCAACTGATACAACGATGTTTTTACTTTTTAAATATTTAATAAATGATAAGGGGCAATCTTCAATTTGTAGTGTAATTATTTTAATTTTGCCTTTTGCTGATTTTAAAAATAGATTTAAATCTCTAATATTTGGTTGCAAAATATATTTTGCTTCTTGTGCTCCTTTTTTATCTATAGATATAAAAGGACCCTCCAAGTGAATACCAACAATCTCAGCTTCATTTTTATTGTTTTTCTTGTTGGCAATGTTTTTTAAAGCTTTGATGATTCCATGTTTAGACATTGTCATTGTCGTTGGACATCAACTTGTAACACCATCTTTAACTAATGCTTTAGCAATGTTGCTTAAAGCTTGTGGAGTTGCATCCATAACATCGCTGCCATTTGCACCATGCAAGTGTTCTTCAATAAAGCCAGGAACAATTATGTATTTTGAAGGTAAACATTGCCCGTTGCCTGATTTAGTTATTAAAAACTTACCATCCTTGATGGTCATATTTCCTTTAACTATTTTTTTGTTGTTTAAATAAATGTTTGTGTTTCTAAAGCTTAACATAATAAACTTGCTGCATCTTCATCTAAATAAATTGTGACATTAGGATGAGTTTTTAAAATTGAAGCAGGCAAATCAACACTTGCTTCTTGCTCAATTAATTGTTTAATTACCTTTGCTTTATTTTTTCCTGTAGCAATTAAAACGATTTGTCTAGCATTCATAATTGTTCTCAAACCCATTGAGATGGCTTGCGTTGGGACTAGTTTGATTTGGTTATTAAAGAATCTGGCATTATCTTTAATTGTTGAATCAGCTAATTTAACAATATGGGTTAAACTATTGAAACTTGTACCTGGTTCATTGAAAGCAATATGGCCATTTGAACCAATACCAAGAATTTGAAAATCAATTCCACCTTCAACTCCAATAACTTGGTCATATTTTTCAAAGTTATCAATAGATGGAAAGAAAGTATTGATTTTATTGATGTCAACATGGTCAAAAAAGTTATGGTTCATATATGAACGGTATGATTGGGGGTTAGATTGTTCAATTGGATAATATTCATCTAAATTAAATGATTTAACGTTTTTAAATGAAACTTTTTTATCTTTATATGCTTTAACTAATTGTTCATAAACACCGATAGCGGTTCCACCAGTAGCTAAACCTAAAATAGCTTTTGGCTTTTTGTTGATTAAACTAACAATAGTGGTGGATACTTCTTGATAGATTTCAGAGATTGATAAAATTTTAACTTCCATAAAAATAATTATATTAATATAATTATAAAATGAAAATCACATCGTTAATAATCAAAGAAGCCATTAACCTAAATGCCGTTTGCAAAGATAAGGAAGATGCTATCAAGCAAGCCGTTAGTTTAATGGAAAAAACAGGTGTATTAAGTGATGTTAAAATCTTTACCGAAGGTGTTTTTAATCGTGAAAAACAATCATCTACTGGAGTAGGTGAAGGAATAGCAATTCCTCACTTTAAATCAAAGTCTGTTTCCGCTCCTAGATTAGCAGTAATGGTAATTAGGGATGGAGTTAACTTTGATTCGCTAGATGGTGAACCAGTTCAATTATTGTTTATGATTGCTGCTCCTGATTCTAAAGATAATATTCACCTTGATGTTCTAGCAAGATTGTCATCAATGCTAATGCATCCAGAATTCAAAGACTCTTTGTTAAAAGCAAAAAATGGAGAAGAATTATTGAAAATCATTGATGATTGCGAAGAAAAGCGTATCATTGAAGAAAAAGCTAAACAAGAAGTTGCAAGAAAAACACAAGAACACACAGTTAAGCATGCTCGTATTGTTGCTGTAACTGCTTGTCCAACTGGTATTGCCCATACTTATATGGCGCAAGAAGCTTTAGATAAGGCAGCTCAAGAAATGAGAATTTCTATTAAGGTAGAAACCCAAGGTGCAAACCCAAAAAACTTCTTAACTGATGAAGATATCAAATATGCCGAAGTAGTCATTGTTGCTGCCGACATTGGTGTGCAAATGGAGCGTTTCAATGGCAAGAAACTTGTTTCTGTCAGCACATCAAGAGCAATAAAAGATGCTAAAGGTTTAATTAAACGTTCATTAGAAAAAGACGTGCCAACATATACATCTATCTTAGATAATACTAAAACTAAAATGGGCAAAATGGAAACATTTGGTGATCGACCATCAATTGGACACCAAATCTATAAGCACTTAATGTCTGGTATTAGTCATATGCTACCATTCATTGTTGCTGGTGGTATCCTATTAGCAATATCATATATTATTGATGGTGCTATGGGTGTTGGCAATACTGACCCACTATTTGGCCAACGCAACCTGGCAGCTATGATCTTCCATATGCTAGGTTCAAACCTAGTTATGGCTTTAATGGTTCCGGTTCTGGCAGGTTTCATATCGTACTCGATTGCTGGTAAGCAAGGTTTAGTTTCTGGTTTTTTTGCTGGAATGGCTGCAACAACAATGATCTTATGAGCAGGTTGGAGCCCAGATAAAGGCGCTCAACAAGTCAGTGTAGGTTTTAACCTAATGTGATTTATCGACGTTGGCATTAATGGTATTAAAGACGCTACATTACCTTATTTTGCACAATTAGCAGTTGATTCTGCTCCCGGTTTCCTTGGTGGGTTAATTGGTGGATTTGCAGCAGGTTATTGTACTTTAGGCTATCGAAAGGCATTTAACAAATTTCCAAAAACATTACATGGTATTAGAGACTTGTTGCTAATGTCATTAGTAACAACTGCTTCAATGGCAATCTTCATGCTACTAATGAATACTCCATTCTCATTTATTTCATATGGCATATCGTTAGGTCTTGACAAATTAAATGGAATTAATCAGTTGTGGTTAGTGTGCATCTTGGTTGGTGCTCTAACCTCCATTGATATGGGTGGGCCAATCAACAAAGCCGCTCACTTATTTACTATGGGATATATGAATTCAGCAATCGAAAGTGGTGATCCAAACAAAATGCTTATTGCCCAAACTATTATGGCAAGCAACATTGCTGGTTCATTAATTCCACCATTCTCAATTGCTTTAACGACATTGTTGTTCCCACAAAAATATACAAAAGAAGACCGTGCTGCTGGCCCAACTAATACAATTCTTGGAATCTGTGGTGTCACCGAAGGTGCTATACCATTTGTAGCAAAACAACCTAAAATGTGAATTGGTTTCATTTCTGGTGCCGGCATTGCTGGTTTAATGAGTTGGGTCTTTGGAGGGGTAGCAATCTGCCCTGAAGGTGGAACAATTTCATACTTTATAATGGCACAAGATTGTTGGAAAGCATTGCTTGGTGTACTAGTTGGTGCAATTTGAGCATCACTTGTTATCTCATTAACAAGATTAGATGTTGACCCACGAGAAGCTCAACTAGGTAAATGAAAAGGCATTCCAACTAAGCACATTCAAAATGCCTTTGCATATATTTTTAGCAAAAAATATAGAAAAGAACACCCACGTAAGAAAAAACAAGCATAATGTTTTTTATTGGAACATAGCCAAACGGAAAGGCACAAGGTTCTGACCCTTGCATGTGTAGGTTCGAATCCTACTGTTCCAGCCATTAAAAACTAGGTTTAACCTAGTTTTATTTTTTTATATAATTATTTATATATAGAATGAAGCAGTTAAAAAAGATAAAAATATTAGTTGCTAGTTTAACAACAATTACAATTATGCCATTAACAAGTTTGGTTAGTTGTAATCAAAATATAACTTACATGGTCATATTAGCAACAGATGGACAAGGAGGGATTGGCCAAAGGTCAATTACTGATGTACCATCTGGAACTTATCTAAATGAACTTGAAGATCAAATTCATCCTCGTGCCGCTGATGGTTGAAGATTCGATAGGTTAAATGGTTATTACGTAAATGGATCAGTTGTTAATCCAGATGAATATCAAATTACTTCTGATGTTAAAATAACTGTTAAGTTTACTGCATTGGAAAAGTATACAATTACATTAAATAAACAAGGCCAAGGAAGTATTAGTCAAGGACCAATTACTAATGTGCCAGTTGGAACTTATTTAAAGGATCTTAAAAACCAAATTAATCCTCAACCTGATGAAGGATGAGACTTTGTTGATCAAGATGGTTATTATATTGATGGACAAGCAGCCAATCCAGATGAATATCAAATTGCTTCTGATGTTACAATTACTATCAAGTTTACTGAATTAGAAAAGTGCACTATTACATTAAATACTGAAGGTGAAGGTGAAATTGCTGTATCTTCAATTCCTGATGTAACATCTGGAACTTATTTATCATCCCTTGAAGAAATAATCAATCCACAACCATCTGATGATATAGAATTAGGGAAATGATATTTTGATAGAAAATGTGGTTATTATGTCAATGGTGAAATTGTTGACCCAGATAAATATAAAATCACAGGCGACATCAATATAACAGTTAAATTTATTAAGGTAGAGACTGCCAATGATGGTACACTCGAATATTGAATATATAAAAGCTACAAAGAGGCAGTGGTTCATCAACCTTATGACACTGCAATTGAAACCGTAATAATACCAGTATCAGTCGATTTTGAAGGTGAAGCATATGATGTTGTTTCACTTAACAGAGGTTGCTTTGGTGATACAATTGGTCTTGCAAATGTAACATTTGCAGAGGGGAGCAAAGTTACAACTATTGGTGATGAAGCTTTCAAAGACCGTTCAAAATTAACAACAATAACTATACCTCAATCTGTTAAAACTATTGGTGTCAGTGCTTTTGAAGGCTGCTCTGGCTTGACTGACGCTTCGGGCCCTGATGACTCATATGGTTTTGAATTTTTAGGAACTATGGAACAATGGAAAAATGTTGCCTGTAGGGAAAATTGACATAAAGGTACAAAAGCAACACAAATTCAATGCAGTGATGGTATTTGTGACATTTACCTAACACCTTACACTATTTCTGGTGGAGCTAGAACTTTAAATGGAGAATGAAAAGCAGCAGGTTCAGATGTTGATCCGTGAGTAGTAAAAGACTCTGCAGGAGAAGTTGTCCCTGTCGCCTTATCACTTGAAAGTGCACAACCATTCAGTCCGCTTCCTGATTGAATTAAGATAGATGATTATGGCAAGGTATATTGGACTAATGAAGCGTCTGAGGGAACGTACATTTTTAAGGTTAAAGCAAATTTTGCTAATCCTATTTATACAAGTGTAATTAATTTAACTATTAATGTTCCGACACCTGCAACAGATTTTGAATGGTCATTTGATGATGTCAAAAAAGAAGCCACACTTACTAAATACATTGGCACATCTGTTAATGTATTTATACCAATGTATGTTAGAAATAATGAAAAAATTTATACAGTTACTTCTATTGGCACAAATGCATTCGTTGATACGGAGGAGTGGCACCCTTATTCTGTTGTAACAGTTACTATCCCTAGTAGTGTTGTAACTATTGGATATCGATCTTTTTGGATGTGTTTTCACCTTGCTTCAATTAATATTCCTGATAGTGTCACAACTATTGAAAATGCTGCTTTTGACAGTTGTGAAAGTCTAACTTCAATCAAAATTGGGCGTAATGTTACACATATTGGGCAGCTTTGTTTTCAAGACTGTTATGGTCTAACAACATTCACTATCTCCGCTTCTGTCACATATATTGGTGCTTTTGCATTTCGCTCTTGCCGTGCATTATCTAATACTTCTGGGCCTGAAGGCTCACATGGTTTTAATTTTTTAGGAACTATTGAAACATGAAAAACCGTTGATCGTGAACCAGGATGACTTGATGAAGTACAAGCAACAGAAATTCAATGCATTGATGGTGTTTGCGGTTTAAACGATAAATAAGTTAATTCACAAACTTTTTTATGTAGTTTAATACGTCTTTTGCTTTAATAGTGTCTAAGAAATACCCATAAAAACATAAACTCGCATTTAAATATGACAAACGGTAAGACGCAACGTTCTGACACAACATGTGTTTGTTCAAAACCAACTGTAAACATACTATAATATAGCACGTGTGCTATTTTTTATTTGTTATAATAAATAGAGAGTTGAATTATGAAAAAATTTAAATTATTACCATTAATAACTGCTGGAGTGTTTTTTTGCTCAGCAACACCACTTATTTCATTAACAAGTTGTAGTACTGGTTCATTAAATGTTGGCATTTCGGTTGATCCTGAATGAAAGGTAAATTATGTATATAGCAACAACGGAACTGAGAAATTAACAGCTCTATATCGTTTTAATTTAATTGACTTTAGCGGTGGTGAGACACTTGATATTTCTATTAATTCGGCTAAAAATAGCAAAGAAAAAGACGTTCATTATCTTGAAGTAAAGGAAAATAGTCATGTAACAGTTGCCGCTACAGACCGATTTATTGAATTTAAAGTTGGTTTTATTCAAGCTCAAGCTCAAGAATATGGAATAGTTGATACATATAAATTTACTATCAAAATAAACATAACTAAGGACGACGCATCTAAATCCATCATTTTATTTGACCCTTATGTCCTTGATGTACCAAAGCCAACAACTGAAGAACATTTTGTTTTAGAAGAAGATGGTGATGATGTTATTTTAAAAGGGTTTAAAGAAAATTCACATTTCGAGGAATGCACATTCCTAATTATTCCGGAAAAAGTAACAAAAATCGGTGCAGATGCATTCTGCAAATCTGGTCAAACAGTAATTCCAGAAACAATGAAATATTTGCTCCTTGACTCATCATGAGGTGCAAAAGAATCAAAATTGAAATCAATTAATGAATTTGCATTTATGAATGCACCATTCATTGGTGATTGCTATATACCTAGTAATCTTCAGACTATTTATGATTCTGCCTTCCGAAATATTAAGTTTACACGCTTTTATATTGGAAATCCTAATGATTCAGCACCATGCAAGTTAGGACTTATTGGGCAATCTGCATTTCGAGATTGCACATTTACAGGTGATTGTATATTAAAAGAAGGTGTAAGAAGTGTCTCTTCATATGCATTTTATCATTGTCCATTTACTGGTAACTATGTTTTCCCAACCACTCTTGAAAGAATTGGTGGTGCTGGAGAAGAACTTGGAGATGGATATGCATTTGCTGAAAATAACAAATGTAAAGGTAAATTAATTATTCCTGAAGATTCTCAATTATGAGAAATTGGCAAACATACATTTCACAACACACCTATTTCTGGAGATGTATACATCCCTGTATATGAACATGAGCCTGCTGCGAATGACCTAGTATGTGAATCATTACGTGAATATGCATTTTCTACAACTAATATTACATCAATTTCATTTCCAGATAATCTGCCACTTTGTGAGGATGCAGTTTTTGAAGGTTGCAAATATCTATCAGTTCTTGATTTTTCAAGAATAACGTCTGCAGAAAACCCTTTATTTACTCAAAAGGCAAACCTCTTGTTTGCTGATTGTGGCTCTGATCCTTCAGTTGAGGTCATAACAGTTAAAATCAATGTTGCATTAAAAGACGATGGCACATTGCTTAGAAAAATACAACAAACACTAAAAGATGAATACATAGCTAATAAACCAATTGTTCCTGAATATGTTTAAAATAGAAATAGGATTAATTCCTATTTTTTATTTGTTTTATAATATATTGATTATGTTAAAAACATTTGATGTAATTGTTATCGGAGCTGGACACGCTGGACTAGAAGCTGCTTTTGCGGCTTCTAATTTAGGCAAGAAAACTGCCCTAATTACATTAAATGAGGAACATATCGGTGACACACCATGCAATCCATCAGTTGGTGGGCCAGCTAAAGGTGTAGTGACAAGAGAAATTGATGCTCTAGGTGGCATGCAAGCTATTGCCACAGACAAAGCTCAATTGCAAATGAAACTTTTAAACGCTGCCAAGGGTGCTGGTGTTTGAGCACTTCGTGCACAAATTGATAAAGTTAAATATCATGATTTTTGAGTGAATGCAATTAAAAATCAGAAAAACCTAACTTTAATTATTGATGAAGCAAGAGAGCTTATTATCAAAGATAAAGTTTTAAAAGGTGTTAGATGTGGTAAGGATACATATAAATGTAAAACAATGGTCTTAACAACTGGTACATATTTAAAACCAATTTGTCATCGTGGCCAAGAACAGCACCATGAAGGACCAAGTGGTCAACAGGGTGCTAACTATCTGTCAGATAGTATGGTAGAAAATGGTATTAAATTAATTCGTTTAAAAACTGGAACTCCACCTCGTATTTTAAAATCAAGCATCGACTTTAGTAAGATGCAAGTCGAGCCGGGGACAAATGATTTATTATCATTTGAACATTATCAACCAACATTCTTGCCTTATGATATGCAAACTGTCTGTCATTTAACATACACTAACGAAAAGACACATAAGATTATTCGAGATAACATTTCTAAATCAGCAATGTATTCTGGACGAATTCATTCAATTGGTCCTCGGTATTGCCCAAGTATCGAAGATAAGGTAATGCGTTTTGCCGATAAAGAACGACACCAAGTCTTTGTTGAACCTGAATCAGCAAGCTGAGATTCAATGTATCTTCAAGGGTTATCAACTAGCTTTGATCGTGAAACTCAAGAAAAGATTATTCATTCTGTAGCTGGTTTAGAAAATGCCGTATTTTTAAAATATGCCTATGCCATAGAATATGATGCAATTGACCCAACTCAATTAAAACTTAATTTTGAGTTAAAGAACATCAAAGGTTTATTTTGTGCTGGGCAAATTAATGGAACTAGTGGTTATGAAGAAGCAGCTGGTCAAGGGCTGTTAGCTGGTATTAATGCTATATTAAGCATTAAAAAGAAAGAACCATTAGTTCTAAAACGTTCAGAAGCATACCTTGGCGTATTAACTGATGATATTATGACCAAAGGTATTACTGAACCTTATCGATTGCTAACTTCTCGTGCTGAACATCGTCTATATTTAAGAAATGATAATGCACAAGAACGTTTAATTGAATATGGCAAGAAAATCGGTTTAGTAAAAAAAGAAGTTTATGTTGCTTATAAAAAGAATATGCAAATCTTTAGCCGCCAAATTGAATATTTGAAGGAACATAAAGTTCACCAAGTTAAGAAACTATTAAAACAATACCAATGTGGTAACTATACTTTATATCAATTAATTAAAAGACCTGAAGTAAAATCATTAGATGTTTTGCTAGCTTGCAAGGTCAAGAATATTAATCCAGATATTTGTAAGAAGATTGATATCAGTATTAAGTTTGAAGGTTACATTGCTAACCAACTAAAGACAATTAAAAAATTGTCTAACTTGGCTAAATGTTCCTTGATAGATATTAAGAATTATAAAGAAGTTCCTAATTTAACATTGGAAGCAATTGACAAATTAAACCGCATTATGCCTCAAGATTTGGAACAAGCTAGCCGAATCTCAGGAATTAATTTAGTTGATATCGCAATCATAAAAAACTATATAACAAATAAAAGTAAGAAACATGACTAAAAACGAATTCATTGACAAAACTATAAAGATGTTTGAAATATCAAACATTAACAAAGATAAGCTATCTAACCAACTAGATGCTTATAAATCTTTTTTGCAAGAACAAAATGCGAAAATGAATCTAACAAGATTAGACAAGGATGATGTTATCTGGTCAAAATACTTTTGACATTCCATAATGGTTTATCGTCTTATTGACTTCGATACTGTTAAAACAGTATTAGATGTTGGATCTGGTAGCGGAATTCCGGGATTTGCCATTAAATTGTTCTTCCCTAACATAAAGTTAACAATAGTGGAAGCTAGCCACAAGAAGTGTGAATTCTTAAAACAACTTACTAAGAGATTACACTTAAGTAATGTTGAAATAATTTGTCAAAGAATAGAACAAACTTCTAAAAGTCGTCAATTTGACATGGTAACAGCTAAGGCTGTTGCTCCAGTTGAAGTGATTGTTGAATTATTAACACCTTATGCTAAATCAGATGGACTAGTTGTTATCCCAAAGGGTAAAAACTATAAAGAAGAAGTTAGAAACCTAGAAAAAGAACTTAAACAACTATCTGCAAACCTTTTAGCCATTGACCATCTTGAAGATGAAGGAATTGATTTCTATACAATTATTGCTAAGAAATTTAGCAAGACTGATCCAAAATACCCACGTGACTATAAAAAAATAATCAAAGGGTTTGATTATAAAAAATAAAAATGCCTTGTAAGACATTTTTATAAACACTATTTAACACGAGTTATTTTAATCATATCTTTAGGCAAAGCCTTTTTTACAAGATAATTCATTCAATCTTCATCACTATCGGGGTTATCTTCTTTAAGAAGGACTTCAATCTGAGTTACTCTCCTAGGATTTGTGCATTCAAAGACGCCCTCAAATGGTGAAGTAGGAAATTGAGCAATTGAAGTAACTCGAGTTAAATCAATACAACTCAATGACAACATATTTTGTAAAGATCTAAAGTTTAAAAATAAACCACTATGCAATGAAATTGCTGAAATTGCAGTTAAAAGTGCACAAGAATATTGACCAAGTTGAGTCATATTATCTGGTATCCACAATTCACCAGTCATGTTAGAGGTATAAAAACAAGATTCTGGAAGAGATGTGGCTTGCATGTCCTTAGGTATTATTATTTTTCCAATTCCCTCGTCATGATAACCGTTAAGATTTGAAAATGCATATTTGCCAATAGAACTTAATGACGATGGCAGGATGATGTCACCATTAATTCTTGACATGACAAAACATTGTTCACCAATAGTTTTTAATTTGTTTGGCAAGACTAAATTACCCGGAATTTGGCATCCATAAAACGCAAATCCTTCAATGGTTTCTAACTCGCATTCTCCAACTGAAGCATCAGTATAGCCAAAAGTTAAACCGTTAAATGTGACGTGTCTAAATGCATATTCACCAATAGTTTTAACTGACCTTGGAATATATAAATGACCTTTTAAACTACATCTTTCAAATGCGTGGCCACCAATCCTCTCTAATGTTGGGTTTGTGTCTCATGATGAATCTAGCAACAAGTATCTAACTGAAGCAGGAATTGTGCTTTGATTATTTACATAGAATGCATTATCTTTAATTTCTGTTATTGTCTCTGTTCCATTTGCTGTTTCAATTTTATTAGGGATAGCTAATAATGTACAATCATTAAATTCTTCTCTAAATTCATCATTAAAACCAGTGATAACACCATTACCGTCTGTCAGAAAATGTTTGGGCAAAGTTGGTTTAGCAACTTCCATATACATTCGTTTGCTCTTTGTATCAAATGTTTTCCCATCAGCATCCGTTACTTTGATTTCGGCATTGAATGAGAATTCATCATCAACATATCATTCAATTTTTGCTAGCTTTAAGTTAATGTTTAATATATCACTATGTTCAGCATCAACTTTAAACTCTTTTGTGAATTTTCCATCTTCAAAGCAAACGTAGTTGCCCTTTGTTCCTTCAATGTCAGTTTGATCAACTATTGTTATAGTTATAGTTTCACCACCTTTAAAGTTTTTAAGGTTAAATTGATATGGTGCTTCTAAACGCTTTGTATCTGTATCAATATTGAATACATAATTTGTTATTCATCAATCATCAATCTCAACCTCAGGTTGTTGAATGTTTGATTGACAACTTGTTGCCAAAAATGGTACGGCACTTGTTGAAGCAAGCAAACATGGTAATATCTTTCTAATTGTGTTTTTCATATTTTCTCCTATTTCTTGAAAAAATTATATATATATATATAACGAATTTGGCAGAAAGTTTTAGCATTTAATGGCAAGAAAATTGTTAAGTTAAAAAGGAAGTTTATGTTGCTTATAAAAAGAATATGCAAACCTTTTAGTTGTAGATCATCATAAAGATGATGGGTTTATTTTTTTTCTATTATTAGTAAGAAATTTGGTAAGACTGGTTCAAAGTATCCACGTGATTATAAAAATAAAAATGCCAAAAAGCATTTTTTATAAAAGTTATTTAACACGAGTTATTTTAAGCATTTCTCTAGGCAAAGCTCTTTCAACAAGAAAATCAATTCAGTCTTTATCAGTATCGGGATTGTCTTCTTCAAGAAGAACTTCAATTTTGTCTACTTTTCTTGGGACGTCTGGGCATGCAAATACATCAATATATGAATCTGTAGTAAAATCAGGAAATCCAGCTATTGAAGTAACTCGAGTTAAATCAAGACAACTCATTGATGACATATTATATAGAGACCATCGGCCTAACAGTAAATCACTATGCAATGAAAGTTTTGAAATAGCGGTTAATTTCCCACAACTATTTGGTTTAAGGTCTGTTACACTGTCTGGTATACGTATTTCACCAGTTATGTTTGAGTCAAAAAAACAATTTGATGGAAATGATATGGCTTTTATGTCATTAGGTATTGTTATAGTTCCAATTTCATCGTCATGGTAGTTATTAAGATAAGCGAATGCATGTTTGCCAATATTACTTAATGATGAAGGAAGAATAATGTTGCCATTAATTCTTGAACGTGTAAAACAAGTTGTACCAATTGTTGTTAATTTATTAGGTAAGACTAAATCGCCAGGTATGTCGCAACTATAAAATGCAGAATTCTCAATAGTTTCCAGCTCACATTCTCCAACAGCAGCATCAGTATAACCAAACGTTAAACCATTGAATGCAACATTAGCAAACGCAAAACTGCCAATGGTTTTAACTGATCTTGGAATATATAAATGACCTTTTATGTTGCATGATCTAAATGCATTGGCTCCGATAATCGTCAATGTTGGGTCTACATCTCATGATGAATCTAGTAACAAGTGTTTAACTGAAGTGGGAATTGTGCTTTTATTGCTTACATAAAAAGCACTATCTTTAATTTCTGTTATTGTCTCTGTTCCATTTGCTGTTTCAATTTTATTAGGGATAGCTAATAATGTGCAATCATTAAATTCTTCTCTAAATTCTTCATTAAAACCAGTGATAACACCATTACCGTCAGTCAGGAAATACTTAGGTAAAGTTGGTTTAGCAACTTCCATATACATTCTTTTGCTTGTTGTTTCAAGTATTTTTCCTTCTGTATCTGTTATTTTAATTTTTGCGTTAAATGAGAATTCATCATCAACATATCATTCAAGTTTTGCTAACTTTAAATTAAATAATTTAACACTTTGTTCTGGTTCAACTGTAAATTCCGTTGTAAATTCCCCATTTTCAAAGCAAACGTAGTTACCTTCAGTTCCTTCGATATCGGTTTGATCAGCTAATGTTATTGCTACAGTTTCACCACCTTTAAAGTTTTTAAGGTTAAATTGATATGGTGCTTCCAAACGCTTTGTGTCTGCATCAATATTGAACACGTAATTTGTTAGTCATCAATCATCAATCGTAACCTCAGGTTGTTGAATGTTTGATTGACAACTTGTTGCCAACAATGGTACAACACTTGTTGAGGCAAACAAAAATGGTAATATTTTTTTAATTTTATTTCTCATATTTTATCCTATACTATCCTATACCACAAAATTATATCCACATAATAATTTTATAGAAATTTTATCATTTAATTATCTATTTTTAATTAAGTTAAGATAATATAAATATTATGGCAAATCAAAAAACTTATGCAATTGTTGACCTTAATGATTCACACAAGCAAAATATTGAGACTTTAATATTTGCGTGCATATTAGAAAAGAAAGTTAATAATTTATCTGTGCTTGATTTAAATTATTTAGGGCAGGATACTTTACTTCCAAAAAAAGAAAATTGGCAAAAAGAGGACGAAATTTTAACGACACAACTATTTTCCAATACTTCATATCAAATCTGCAATCAAACATCTCCTGACGCAAATAAACTGCTAAATTTGGCCAAAACACTCCAAGCCATCAGTGACATTTTGATCATCAATACTAACTGTCAACAATATTTTATCAACACGCCTTTTCTTAACTTTGCTGATGAAATTGCAATCTTTGTTAACTTAGAACAAAATGCAATAAATAATATTATGAATTTCTTTTTAATGCATAGACTTAAAAATAAAAAAATTCATTTAATTATTCATAATTACCGTTCAAATGTGCAAAATGAAAAAGATTATTTGAACCTTCTAAAACAGTTTAGGTCACCAAACATTACTATTGGTAATATTGATAAAGTTCCAGAAATCTCATTTCTAAAAGAGATTGAAAATATAGATCCTTGACTGGAAATTTATAAAAAAATAAATAGTGCCTTTTAGCACTATTTTATTTTGTCATTAACGATTACTTTTCTGGTTCTTCGTTCTTTTCGGACTTAACAAAAGTATCAGTTTGACGACCTTTTGTGAAAACTACTTTACGTTGAACTCGAATAACTTCTGGAAGGATAATTTCTCCATCAGCTTTCCCAACAACTTTAGTTGGTTGACCATGAGCAGATGCAATGGCATCAGCTAGAACACCTAACATTAATCATTGTGTTTTGATTGAGTGAGTGTTAGCTGGAATAATGAAATCAATTAAGTCTGGGTTTGCATTAGTGTTTGCTAAAGCAACAACAGGGATATGTAAGTCTCTTGCTTCCTTCACAGCGTTGTGTTCAGCTACTGGATCAGTAACGATAACAACTTGTGGCAGACCTTTCATATTCTTGATTCCACCAATAAACTTTTCAAGTTTAGCAACTTGTCTTTGCATGTCTAATTGTTGTTTCTTAGTGTAACGACCAATATTTTCAGATTCAAGTAATGATTCTAAACGGTTCAATTTATTAATTGAATTGTTAACAGTCTTGAAGTTAGTTAATGTACCACCTAATCAACGTTGGTTGATATAGAATGCACCGCAACGTGTCGCTTCTTCTTGAATATATTTCTTAGCTGAATCATTGTGTGTTCCAACAAATAAAACTTTGCCATCTTGCTTTGCAATATCATGTAAGAAATTGTATGCTCGGTTAGAGAAAACAATAATCTTAAGCATGTCAATGATTAAGTTTCTTGAGTTCTTTGAACGATAAATGAATGGAGCCATTTTAGGATTTCATAAGTTAGCAGCTAAACCGACATGAGCTCCTGCTTCCATTAATTTTGAGACAGATAAGATCTTTTTTAGATCTTTGTTATCCTTATTTGATTCAAAGAATAAATTTACCTTAGCTTCGATAGTTTCCTTTGCAGAAGCACCATCACGAACTAGTGGTTTCTTAGCTGCTGGTTTTCCTCCAGCAGGTTTCTTAGTAGCTTTCTTAGCAGCTAGTTTCTTTTCAACTTTTGCTTCTACATTAGTAGTAGCTATTTCTGCAGTTTTTTCTTCAACTTGTTTTGGCATTATATTACCTCGTGTTTGTTATTATATGTATTTATGAAAGTTACTTAGCAAGTTTTAGGTCACCAAATGGAACTTCTAAAGAATTAATTCTTCCAAAGAATTCCACTTCAACCTTTGCGGTTTGCTTTTCAAGGTTAATCGCAACAACTGTACAGTTTGTTCCAGCAAATGATCCATTGATTAATTCAAGAGTTTGCCCAACTTTAAATGGCGCTTCAGTAAGAACTGGCTTAGGTTGTGGTTTTGTTTCAACCTTAGCTTCTTCTTTCTTAATTGCTGTTTCGCCTGCAGCAATTCTTGCTGCATATTCAGCGGCAGCAGCATCATTAATTAGACGTTCGTATTCATCAACCGAACACGGGATTGGTTTAGCGGCTTTACCGGTAGAACCAACAAATCCCATGACTCCGACTGTGTTTCTGATGTTATATCAGATATCATCATCTAGATCACATTGAACGAAGATGTAGTTACCAAAACGATTTACACGTTTTGATTTAATTCTTTTATATCTACCATCTGGTAATGTTTCCCATCTAGTTGTTTTCGTATTCTTCATTTGTTTAGGCAATTCTGCGCTATTTTTACTGAAAACTTGTTCAGATTCATTTCTTTTCATGAAGACACGAATTTCTTTAACTCTTGGTTTTTCGCCATTTGGCAATGGTAGCGATGCATCATTATCAGATGTTTTAGCAAAATTGGCATAGCCAAAGTTGTTCATTTTTTCACGTAATGATTGCGCGATAGACTCTTCTTGTCCACCCACTGCAGTGATTACGTATCATTGCATTCTTTCGATTTCCATAATTTACTCCTAATGAATTGAAATAATAATCATATCAATAGCAAAGAAAATAATTGCTAAGAAGGCACAAACGAGAATAACAGTGACAAAATCCTTTAGGATGTCTTTGCCTTTATGTCATGTTATACGGCTTGTTTCTTTGCCTAATCCTTTTGATCATGTTTTCATAACAAGACCAAATGGACGTTTTACGGTTGCTTTTTCAAGATCTTTTAATTCATTGATCTTTTTGTCTATTTCGTCAATCTTATCTTGGATGTCAGATTTACGTTTTGGATTAGCAACACTATTTAACTTAGTTGTAAGACGAGCTTTCTTATTTTCTAATTGGGTTAATTTCTTAACTCGATTAGCTTCCAATTTAGCCTCATACTTCTTTTCTCTTTGTTCTTGCTTTATTTCTTGTTTACTCTTACTATCATTAGTAGTATTAGTACTTGTATTAGTATTAATATCAGTCATTATCTTGTTTCCTTGTGTTGTGTGACTTTTTTGCACTTTGGACAGTATTTGTTTAAAACGATACGTTCAGTTGATAACGTATTCTTCGTAATATGATAATTACGACTTAAACATTCGTCACAAACTAAAATAACTTTTTTTCTCATAAATAGTCTTTGGTTAAGAAAAAAAGCCCGCAGGCTCTTTTTAATAACCAATATATTATATATATAAATATTATTTTTTCTTAGTTTCTTTATGCAATGTTACTTTTTTGCAATAAGGACAATATTTTTTAAGTTCTAGTTTGTCTGGATTATTTTTGGCATTTTTAAATGTCAAATAGTTGATTTGGTGACAAACGGAACATTCTAATCTAATACTT
>JAZRUX010000017.1:0-93932 GCA_045598825.1 Mycoplasmoidaceae bacterium | reverse complement strand
TAATTATTAAAATGATTAAGTTATATCATAGTGCAAATATTGATTCTGTCAATTGAAGAATTTATGTAGACAACATCGACAAAGTTGTTGCATATTTTCCAAGCAATAGTAGTGCTATTGATGTGGTTAATCAGCTATGTCAAATTAGTTTATTTGATGAAGATAATGTAGGAAAAATATTTGTTGTAAATATTGATAACTGAAAGTTAACCGATGATACAGTTAAAAAATGCATTCAAGATTTACATGCTATACCTGCAGTTGTAAATTTTGCAATTGAATCAGCGACAGTTAAAAATAAAATTTTTTCTGAACTAAACATTGAGGTTATTAAAGCAACAGCCGTTACAAAAAAAGCAAAGACTTTAATTGTTCACAAATTATTGTCTAATGTCAAGATAAAATTAGAACCTAATGTTGAAGAAAAACTTATTAATTTATTACCTGACAAAATTGATTTTATTAAAAATGAATTAATGAAATTACAATTGATGAATCAATCATCTTTTACTGAACAAGAGATTGAAACAATAATATTTGACTTGGGTGATGCAACAGTCTTTAATATAGTCGATTCTTGACTGCGTGGAAACGAAGAAGAGACAATTACAAGATTAAATGATTTGATTTCAAAAAATATAACAATCCAAACATTTGTTCCAATCTTTGCTTTAAAGCTTATTCAGATCAAATTCTTTCTCATGGCGAAACAGGCCAAATGATCTAGTGAAATTATTACCTCTAAACAACAAATTCCATTCTGACAACAAAGAATTTATGGTGATTTAAAACCGTATGATCAAAAATTGAAAACAATAAATTCTATGCTTGATAAACTATATGAATTTGACATTAATGTCAAAAAACAAAAAAATATACCATATACTCAATTAATAAAAATACTATTTAAGTAATATGAAAAAATTAGAAAAAGACTTATATATACAACACGCTAAAAGATTACATGCTATTTTAGATAGCTCATCATCTTTTATTCCATATTTAAAACGACCAGATTTTAATGCAACAATTCGTACTGAATTAGATGTATTAGCTGCATGTGAAAAAATATTTCCTAAAGCAAGAATTGGCAGTGAATATTTGTCAAAATCATTAGTACAAGCATTTAACAAATTAACAAAAGAATCTTTTGCTATTAATGATAACTACAAATATGACGATGAAACAGACTTAATTGATTCAATGAACTATCTTGTTACTTATTGTAACAATATGTTTAAAGTCAATTTAGATGATTTGGTTGCAGGAAAAAAAGTAACTGCAACTGATCCTCATATTGACTTGAAAGCTAAGCCACAATATGACGAAGATACTCCTAGACCAAATTCTAATTTTGCCTTTGCTGGAGGCGCAGGAATTCCATTAGCTGCCACACCATATGAAAACCCATATTTGCTTGGGAAAGCATATGCAAAATTAAACGATGATATTAAGCAAGGAAAGTTTTATCGTTATAAAACAAAACCAAGAATAGTACCTGCAATGAAAATCATTTCAGTTATATTAATGATTTTGTTATCTTTAACTTTTATTGCAACATCAGTATTTGCTTTTATGGCTCAAAATTTACAAGTAAATGTTGACGGCGAAGCATTAGGTTTAAGAACAATTGATAGTGGTATTATTTATATCATTTTATCTGGATTATGCGCATATCCAACCACCACAACTTTAATATCGTTGGTAAATGGTAAAAAGAAAAATAATCCAAATCTTTGATTTTATTTTAATTGAGGTTTTGTCTTAATGATTATTGGATTATCTTTCCTGATGATCATGCTTGATTTAAATAAAACTTGATTACTAGGTTATGGAATTGTTGAAGAGGAAACAAACACAATAAGGTATCTTGGTTATCAAGTTTGGAAATGAATGTTTATTGCACTTTGTGCAATAATTGGAGCAAATATTGTTCCAGTTGTTATTGGTTCTATTTGTAACCCAAAATCTGACCCAAACTTAATTGAAAAAAAAATTAAAGATTATGTTGATTTGTTCTCTTCTGAATCAGGACAAAACCCAGTACCACCAAAAGTAGATGTACAAAAACCTACAGAAGTAAACGATCCTAAATCTAAAAAGGACACAAAAAAGAAATAATTCATGATTGATCAAAAGGAAAAGAAAGACTCAACATATTCAGTAAAGAAGTTTTTCTTTCCTTTTTCACCAATCAAATCATTTCGATCTGTTCGCTTATTATTTTTAATGGCCATTTTAATAGCCCTAAGACTTGTTTTGGGTCTTGTTACTATTAGAATAGCTCCTTTTGCTTTATCTATTTCTCTAGCATGAGTTCCAGTAATGGTTATTGGATGATATTTTGGACCAATTGTTGGATTGTTGATGGGGTTTATTACTGATACTATTAGTTTTTTAATGGCAGGAGGGGGCATCTGATTTTGGATGTATGCTCTTCAAGAACCAATAGTAGGTCTTATTTCGGGGTTAATTGCTGGATGATGCCGATATCGTAAGTTAAAAGAAGGACAAAATATCACATTAGACATCATCATTAATCAAATATTAGTTATCTCTTTTGCCATTTTAAGTTATGTTGCTCTTTTGGTTTGATTAGACCCATCAATTCATTTTCAAGGACATGAAGAAGAATATGAGCAATTTTATCAAATTTATAAATGAACTGTAGTTGCTGGTATTAGTATTTTAATCATTGTTTTTGAAGTTTTAACTATTCTCACATTAACAATGAAAATAGGAGATAAAGAACACAAAATCATGATAAATTTTGTATATTCTAGCTCTTTAGTGGTAATTATTATGCTATTATTTTCAATAGCTTTAGGTCCAATTACGGCAGTGGAATATATTAAATTTATCAATGGCGGAATAACTCCCGAACCATTTTTAAAGTATGGTTCATTGTTCTATTTGGTTCCCAGGATAGCACTGGAAGCAGTAAAAGTACCAGTGGAAGCATCAGTATTATTTGGTGTTGTTTGTCTTTTTGATATTAAAGTTTTAAATATAGTCAATAAAATAAATGCTTCTTGGAATTAAAATAAGCAAAGCTTATTTTATTTATTTTTTCATATTTTTTATATATATAATTTTTTTGGAAAGTGGGTTTTAAATGAAATCTAAGATATTTTTATTACCAATAGGAGCAACAGTTATAGCTGCTGGTGCTGCTTGCACGGCTATTTCTTGTTCGCCAGAAATACAAAAGTTTGAAATAGACTTTGAATCTGTTGACACAGTAACAATATCTAACAAAGAGGCAATTGTAGGAAAAGAGTTTAATGCTATTGTAGATATTGGAGATGCTGAGTTTAGAGAAATAGACATTATTTTGAACTGAAAGTCACCAACAAAACAAGTAGTATTAAAACAGGGCAAAGATTTTACTTTTAATCCTGTTAATGGCAAACAATACAAATTAACTATTTTTGCTTCATCTGTGTCAACAACCGACATTCATGTTTCAGTTGCAATAAATAAATCAATCATTGTTAAATCAGCATGTGATGATCCTGCTGATGAAATTTCATTATCAAACAGAATTGCTGAACAGAATAAAAATTATATCACTAATATTACCATAACAAGTAGTGAGTATCGTTATTTAAACCCCGAAACCGAAGGTGGACCAATAAGGATTTATGTTAATGAACAAGAAGTACCAGATGATGCTGGTGAAAATTGAGTGTGAGAACCACCTACCGATCCAACTCAACCCACTTCAACATTGACAATTCGAGAAAAGGTTCTTACTGATCAAGTAACAAGCATCAAAATAGTTGGTATCCTAGATGATGTGCCAAATCAATTAAAACTTACTTACTCTGGGGAAGAAGGAGAATTCCCAGTTGGTGAGCAAGGATTTGCTGGAGAACAAGAAGGAAATTGAATAGCTTTATTTAGAGGAAAAGCTCTACAACCATCTCAACTTAATTGATGAAAAACTAGTCCTGAAAAAGTTGAAGGCATTGAAATTAATTCTGACAGTTTACAGAGTGGTAAGTTAGCATGAGATGCAAAACACTCTGATGCAAAAACTTATCAATTTGAAATAAAATGTGGTTATACGTTACCCGGTACACAACGTGAAGTTGTTGCAACAACATCTACAATTAATTTAACAATTAATGAAACCAAAACAACCTTTGAAATTATTGAAGGTGAAGAAAAATTAGATGGAAAAGAAGGTGAAGGTCGAAGTAATGTTGTTAAAACACAATTTCAAATCAACGGAAAAGACCCATCATTTTATAAACTTACACCAACTTATAAATTAACTGCAACAGGAACAACGACTCAAGGAGAAGTTAATAAATTCTTTTCTTTTGATAAAACAAGTCATTATTTAAGTTGAAATGAAAAAATTGTTGCAAGTGGTGAAAAGGGATACACATTTAATATTGATGTTGAATGTGAGAATCCAGACGTTACAACATATAAAGCATCAATCGGTATAAAAGTTGTAGTTATTGGTCCAAATATTAATGTAACATCAGGATCTACTATTTTAAGTGGCAAAGAAGGACAAGGTGGTAAAGCTGCTCAGCCATGAAAAATTCTCTTTAATGATCAACCCGTTACAGACAAAATTACATGAGAAATTGTTGATTGCACTCCAAAAAAACCGGAAGGACTAGATATTCAAACTGACGGATTGGTTGTTTGAGATGGCACAATTTCTGACGGAACTTATAAATTTTTTGCTCAAGGAAAATTCAAATCAAGCATCACAGATAAAGAATATACACGCAAATCAGATCAAATAACTTTAACATTAGAAGCTTTACCATTTGTTATTACGGGTTCTAACAAATTAGAAGGTAAAGAAGGCATTGATGGAAAAACGGTGTATAAGGCAACTCTTGATGGCAAAGATGTCACAAAGGAAGCGACATGAACTATTGTTGAAACCACTGGTAAAGAAGCGAAATTTATTCGAATAGCAAACGGTGAAGTTTCATGAGATGGTGTAGTTAAATATGACGACCAAAATAAATATAAATTTAAAGTTAGTGCTGAACTAAAACGAGACTGAAAAACATACAAAAAAGATATTGCTGATATTACATTTTCATTAGAGAAAGCATCATTTGTATGTCAAGGCGGGACAACCGATATCACTAAAATTGTTGAAGGTGAAGTTTTTAATGATACTAAACCTTGAAAATGTAAATTTAATAATCAAGAAGTAGTGGCATCAAGTTATTCAATAACTCAAGCCACACCAGGTGCTGCTAACTTTGTAAAAATTAGTTCAGATGGAAAACTTTACTGACCTGTAGAAACTGCATATATTAGTGATAAAAGTCAAGATGTTTATGTTACAGCAAAATACATACACCCAAAATTAGGTGAATTTACTTGTGATAGTGCGAAGATTCATATTGATATTCAACAAGGTACTAGCAAAGTAACATATGGCGGATTAGAAGATATAACACCAATTTCAACCATTGAAGGGGAAGGTGGAACAACACAAGAAGCATTTGCTTGTATTTATAAAAATAAAGCAATAGAAGCTGCAAACGTTTCATGAGAAGTAGTTGATGTTCAACCTGAAGCATTCAAAGGAAAAATTACTATTGAAAACAATAAAGAATCTCCAAATTTTGGTAAAGTTACATGAAGTTCTAATATGGATGCTAGAGTAGCCAAGTCTATTTCATTTAAAGTTCAAGCTAAGTTTTCGCACGGTACAATCATTAAAGACCGTATTGTTAAATCAAAAGAGGTAGTACTTAATATAGTTCCACTAGAATTTCACTTAGATGTTGTAGGTAAAATTACTGATGTTCAAAACGGACATGAAGGATATGCTGGAAATGTTAAAAATTTAACATTTAATACAAAACTGGGTGACAAAGATCACTTGAAAGATGTTACTAAAGACACAACATTTGAATTTTTAGATGGCGGAGAAACTGCTGATTTCCTAAGTAGCTTTAGTTTTAATAAAGAAACTGGAGTTATATCTTGAGATGATACTTTAAAGAAGGGTACTTACAAGATTAAATTAAAAGCCTCAATTACTAAGTCAGGTTTACAATCACATCCATTTGAACAAACATCAGAAGTAATCACTATTGAAATCAAGGAAAATGTCTTTGAAATTAAACATGATAGTGGTGCTTTAAAAGCTGAATGTCGTGAATTCCAAGCGTTTGATTGACCAAAAACTTTTCAGCCTGGTTGAAAAGGCGATGATGCTGAACCTGTTAAATTTCAAAGCCAAATTTCGTTCGGTGAGGGTGCACCAACAGGAATTGCTGCTAAATTTAGTGGTGATGGTAATAGCGTTGTTACTCCATCAATTGGAAATAAGGTTTCAAGAGGCACATACAAATTTGATATGACAGCTAGCTATACCCTAACTAAAATTGAAAAGACATATACTGATAAAGTTAGCCTAGAATTAACTGTTACTTCATCTGAAATTGTGATTAATGGTGGAACAACAACTATTTCTGCTCAAGAATGGTGTCCAGGTACTCAAGGACCGGCATATCAAGTTATGTATGAAAAGACTTCAGGATCACTTGAAGATATTACAAATGAATGTACATTTGAATATGTTGAAAAAGCTGAACAAGGTAAACCACACTTAAGTGCTAGCCAAGTGTGAGTTGACTCTGCTTCACACCAAGTTGCTTGAAATAACAACATTGAAGCTGGTGAATATAATTTTGCATTTAAGGTTACATGAAACTATAGTGGACAAACATTTACAGCTGAAACAAAAACAATTAAATTTACAGTTGGCGAAGCATCATTCTCAGTTATTGATGGTGTTACAGAAATTACACCAACCGAATGAACTAGTGGTACGTCAGAAAAGAACTTTAATGGCCAATTATCTTATTCTGACGGGCATAAAGAAACAGTAACTGGTTGTACTTGAGCTATTGAAACTGATTCTGCCCATGAAAAACTTAAAGACTATGTATCAATTGACTCAAATGGTAAACTTTCATGGAACGAAAATGTATCAGCTGATATTAATTTATGAACATTTAATGTTGTTGCTACTTATGAAAGAAAACCATCGCCAACATCAAATACTAAATATACAGCTAGATCAAGTCCAATTACTATTAAAGTAAATAATGCTGTATTTGAAGTTACTGGAGGCTTTAAGGAAGCCACAATCGCTAGTGGACCTTCTGATATTATTGTAATAAGTGATAAAGAATTTAAATATACTTTAAATCCGGCAGGAGAATCTATACAAGAAACTTGTCAATTTAAAGCTATTGATTGTACTGGATTACCACAAGAAGCTCATTTATTTTTTAATGATAATTTATTATGTGTTTCTAATCTTCCACCTACCGCACAACAATACCAATTTAAACTTAAAGTTCAAGGTGAACTAGACAAAGTGGGAAGATCACTTGCTTATACTGACACAACTGATGAAATTACAGTTACTGTTCTTCCATCTCCAGAAGCTGTATTTCAGAATATGGAATGATCTGAAGTCATTTCAACTGTTCATGGCCAAGGCGGTTTAGACGCACTAAAAGAAAAGATTGGGTTAGATAAGTCTAAATCTATGGTTGGATTTACTAAACCAATAAATGTAAAATTTAGTGACACTGAACAAGTAACACATAGTGTTAGAATCATTGCTGAAAATCATGATGATGTTTCAGATACTGAAAAAGCAGCTTTAACTTTTGAATTTGTTAATGTTATAACTCATAAAAACAATGCACCCGATTTACAATATATGGATTATGAGATTGATCCAACAGTTGGTATAACATGACCTGCCACAAAATTCTATAACTTCTTATCACAAACATTTATTACATATTTGCCTGCTGAAATTCAAAGTGGAATGCTTGCCGTTTCAAAATCTTATCTTGGACCAAATGAAATTTTAAATGGTGGTTATGGAATTTCAAAGCAAATGCAAAAGATTTGGATAGCATCTTGTATAGAAATGGGCATGACAGATCGTTCAGCCGAAGAAGGATATCGATATGAATACTATGACGGCGAAGATATGTACAAGAAGAGAATTAGAACTACCGTAGGTGGCACCAACCCTATAGAATATTGAACTCGTTCAGTGTATATTCCAAATACTGAAGATGATCCTGAGGACATAAACTGAAATTACTTTAATATAGAAGGATGACGTAGAAACGTATCCCTTAAAGGGCTTATGGCAGAAACAAGTAAATTTGCATACATCCCTTGCTTCTGTATTTAAAAGGTAAAGACCATTAGGTCTTTATTTTTTTATTTATAAAATATATATAATTAATATATTAATCAACGAGAGGTGGTGAATTTATGCAAAAAGTAATCGTTAAAGACGGCGATTTGAATGACGCTATGAAAAAATTCAGTAGAATTTCTGCTGAAACACGTCGAGCTGCACAAGCTCACACCTACTACTTAAGACCAGGTCTTAAAAAAGCTGAAAAATCTAAACAAGCACAAAGAAGAAAATTTAAATAATAGGAATAAACATGATTAAGAAAATATTCAAATCAATTGGATATGGATTATCAGTGCCATTTGTTGGCTTAGCCCTATTTTTCAATGCTTTATGAGCAAATCATCAAGCTAGAAAATATAAAAAAGACCCAAATTCTGTTTTTCTTGCTGACCGACTAAAATTAGTTTATAAGATCTTTAGCAAGTTCATGTATATTAAGCGAGTTAAAGTTGTTGCTGATGGAGTTGATAGTCTACCAACAAAGCAAATGTTATTCATTGCAAATCACAAAAGCATTCTTGATCCAATGGTTGCATTTAAAGTTTTATATGAAAGTGGCAAAATGGGGCAAATTTCATTTATCTCTAAATGAGAATTAAGTCAAGATTGATATACACGTTGTGTAATTGAATTAATGGATGGTATTTTTATTAAACGAGATGATGGCAGAAGTATTTTAAGATGTTACGTTAAACAAAACGAAAATATTAAAAAAGGTTTTTCAATCTTCGTATTTCCAGAAGGAACAAGGGTCTATGGTGATGAATTTAAACAATTTCAACCAACCACTTTAAAAGTAGCATTTGAAAATTATATTGCTATTACACCAATGGTAATCTATGGAACTGATATCAAAAGAAAAGTTGGACACGAGAAAAAAGTTTACATTACAGCTTTAAAACCAGCCCAACCAAATAATTTTATTACAACCAAACCTGAACCATTGATGGGTTCATTACAAACAAACATTGAACAAAAATATTTTGAGTTAAAGAAAAAAGCACAAGAAGAGAGTAAATAATGATTTATTTAATAACAATGCATGATTCTAAAAAGCGTTTAACGACTTTAGATAATCCAGAACAATTAAAAGCAAAAGCATGAAAAGCTATTGTTAAATTAACAAATCATAAAACAACTCTTTACCCACTTGAAACTTTTTCTGCATTCCATGGTAAACCACTACCAAACCGTGTTAACATTATTTTTACTAAGAATATTAGAAAAGCAAAGAAAATGTCTAATGCACTAATTACTCATGATAGAAAAGATTTAATTTCGACATTTGGTAATAAAGATGAAGATTTATATATCATAGGATCAACACGATACATTGTTGAATTATTTGCTAAGGATGTTGACTATATCATTGATTACACAACAGAAGAAATGGGATTTACAGTACAAAGTATTTTTGATTCAATCAACTTTGCTGATTTTGACTTATTAAAGAAACAAGAATGTGATGGTTACACAACACGTTATTTTGTAAAAGCAAAACAAAACTTCATAGGATATTAGAATGCAAGAACTTAATTTACAATTATCAGATTTTGATGGTCCACTTGATTTACTTTTAACATTAGTTAGAGAAAACAAGATGGATATTGAAAATATTAATATCCTGACTATAGCTGATCAATATTTAAAATTTGTTTATGGACAAAAGAATTTGGAAATTAATGAAGCTAGTGAGTACCTGTTAATTGCTAGTACACTTGTTTGAATTAAATCAAAGACTATTTTAAGTCAAACTGTTAAATTAAGTGAAGAAGAACAAAGTCAAATTGATGCTGAAAGACAAAAATTAATTAATCAAATCATTTTATATAAAAAATATCGTGACCTTGTTCCCAAATTAAATAATTTTTATGATAAACGTGGAATGATGTTTTCAAAAAAACAAGATGATGTTGAATCATTATTGAATACTAAGATTAACAAAGAAATCTTTGTTATACCAAATAAAATCAACTTTAAAGCATTACAAAAAGCAATGCAATCTGCATATGATAAATGAAGATTAAGCATTTTTAATAATCGAAAAATTATTGTACAGGAAGTTTCTGCTGAACAAGTAGAAAAAGAAATTCAAGAAATATTTGAAAAATATCCAGATGTTACAAAATACTCTTTGTCCGATTTCTTCCAATTAATTGATGAAAAGTATTTATCAGATCAATATCTTGTAACATGCTTTGTTTGTTTATTAGATTTAGCTAAGAACGGACAAATTGTGTTACACCAACCCGAATTTGATGATGACATATATTTTGATGTTATAAGGAGATAAACCATGAATAATAAATCTGTTATTGAATCTATACTATACACAGTTGGTTCTGAAGGCGTTGAGTTATCAGCACTAAAGAAAGTTTTAAGCATTCCAACCAACGATATTAAAGCCACATTAAAAGAAATGGCAAAAGAATATGCTGACAATGAGAATATTGGTTTATGTATTAAGGTTTTTGGTGATAAATATTATTTATTAACTAAAGAATCAAATCATGAATTTTTGGCTAAATTAGTTGATATTAAAACAAAAAACCCACTTACACCAGCGTTATTAGAAACATTAGCTATTATTGCCTACAATCAACCTTGTACAAGACAGAAGATTGAAGAAATTAGAAACATTGATCCAACATTTGCAGTTGATCGTTTGATTGAATTAGGTTTAATTGAAAATATTGGAAGAGCTGAAACGCCAGGCAACCCATTTTTATATTCTGTTACACAAAAATTCTTTGAACTTTTTGGAATTAAATCGTTGAATGAATTACCACCCATCGAAGAAATTGACTTTAATGCAACAGATGATTTAAACTTCTTCGACAGTTCAAGATAAAAAGAGGTTATCCTCTTTTTTTCTTTGCCTTTTTAATCATTTGTTTAGCAACACGCTTAGCTGCTTTTTGAATTGTTTTTTGTAGTTGCTTTGAAACACGATGTGTTCTTATTACACTAATATATAGTTCTAAACGTTCACGAGATGATAAGTGATGACAAGCTTTTCTAAGTTTTTTTCTCATTCTCTTAGAAAGAGCTTTTTTAACCATATAGAAACTATGTTGTAAGGAACACCATTGTTTTTCAGTTAACCCAATACGTTTAGCAACAACAATATTTCTAATCTTAATTCCATAAATAATTAATAAGCATATTAGATTGGCTGTTTCAGAGACAACTAGTCCTACTGCTTCTTCAATTGGAATATTTTCTCATGTTAGAAAGATTGCATAGCATATTCATCCTGCTGAACAAAGAAATCATACAATCCACTTAAACCACTTATTTTCACGTGTGTCTTTGGTTCGTATAACAAAGACCATATCAGGAACTAATAAGAAGATTTGGCTCACCACTGCAACCCACATTGTAACTTGAATTGCGATGTAGGCCCATGTAGGGGCAGAATTATTACTTACTATAGTAAGTAAACCAAATTTTTCACTCATAATTGCTCCTTCCCCTATATCTATAATATATAATAATATGTATAAAAAGTAGAAATGGAGCAATAAAAATGAAAAACAATTTAACTTACTCTTTAGATCAAATCAAGAAATTTAACGATGCTGAATGACAAGAATTCAGAAAAATGCGTTGAGGTCAAAAACAAGAAACCTACAACGATAAAGACAACATTCCTGACTGATTCTGACCTGCACAAAAAGAAAAAGACAATGAAATTAGAAGAAAAGCTTGAGCTAAGAAATGTAATGCTTATGCACAATCTACAACTCCTGCGGACTGATTTATGCCTAGCAAGAAAGAATACGTTGAATTCCTTGAAAAAGTAGAAATTCGTAAAGCTAAGATTCTTGAAAAGAAAGCTGCTAAGAAATAATACTACTAATTTATTTTTAAGAAATACATTTTAGATTTAAAAATCTAAGATGTATTTTTAATTCATAATCAAAAAAAATAAACTAGGTTATGCCTAGTTTTTATTAAATAGCTATGCCTGTATTTCTAAAACCATTGAGTTGTAGTGTAATCGGACAATTGGTTCAATTGTACTAGAATCAGGTAGAACGATGCGCATATTAAAAGTAGACATTGGGATAGTAAATGTTGTTTTTCCTTCGTCTGTATATGGTGATGGTTTGATATCCGCTCTAACAAACAATGTTATTTTGTCAGAAGCTAATAATTCCACAGGCGTTAAAATCTCATTATTTATTTTTTGATAATTAAATTGTAAAGAGTGTTCTCCGTCAACCTCTTTGAAAACTATTGGTTCATCAGAAACAATTCAAATTTTTATATTGGATAAAGATTCTTTGTTTGTTGTTATAAGCTTTAAACCTTGAACCCCGCATCAATTCTCACCTTTACGAGTTGCTGAATTAAGTCTACTTGATAGACCAATATCTGGAAGGCTCGAAAGTTTTGATAAATAATATGACTTATATGGTAATAACAAAGCAATAGCCACAGCACCCGTATCAATTAGTGATTCATCAGAATCTTTGAAGGTAGAATAGAAGTTCATCAATTCACGAACATCATCAACGATGCCAGTAAAATAATAGCAATTATTTATTTCAATAGGGTCATAATCTTCTTGAAAATACATAATACGTTTACATCGATATGTACAATCATAATTGATAGACCAAGGGTTTTCATTTCTAGAATATGGTCAAAACGATTCATTGTCTAATGTTTCATCTAACAGTCCTATGTGTCAACTGGCACTATCGCCTCCTGATTCTACCTTTTCTAAATCTTCATATATATAGAAAAGCACATCATTATAACTAACGGTAATATCTATTGTTTCTATATTAATTTCATGTTGCTCTTTAGAACCAGCTTGGAAAGATGCAGATATTTTTTGTGTGAATGATATAGTGTTGTATTCTACTTTATCAAAACCTCATTCTCAAATATATGTCTTACCAAATGTGGGTTGAGAGAATCCAAATGAACAATTAATCATTGGGAAATCAGCAACAGAATTAATGAAAGGAGAAACACTATCTCTTGCAACCACAAGCATATCATTTTGAAATAAGTTTGGATCATTTTCACACGCATTAATGTATAAATTCACAATTTCTTTTTGAGACATTGCTGAAGAATCATCTAATGGAACAAACCCAGGATCAGGTTTATAAACTGGTTGACCGTTTTTATAAATATCATGCATAAGAATTGGTTCTACCCAATTTGTATTACATGAAACCAAAAAAGAAGGAACAACAGCAGATGCTGATATGGATAAAGTAGTAAGAACAATTTTAGATAATTTATTTTTCATAATTATGCCTCCCTTTCCAACGTTACTTCTTGTAAATAATATGATGAAGTAAAAATAGAAGTTAGTGTGTTATATAAACCAATATTACCAACATGCCACTCTGGTTGTTCATTATTAGCATTGATGTTTAAAAGTCAGTCATCTGCAATTCTTTGTGTTAGACCGCTTGTATAAATAAGTTCGCCACTTAACGTTGAAATGATATTAGTTTTAATTGATCAGTAACCCAAATCTTCTTCAGGTGGTTGATAACTGCCGTGTTCACGGAAGTCTTTAAAGTCAGAACCATCCTTATCCATTCAATAGGCAAATGGTTCAAATGAGATAATGCGCATATCATAGTCATCTCTACTATAATAAGCAATCTTACTAGTAATGATAAATGGAACATCATAGAATGTTATGTTTCCATTGCATAGACCATTTAAGTAACCAGTTACAACCATATCTTTTCCTAAAGTTTCTTGAAAATAAATATCACTTATTCTTGAATTGAAAGTAAGATCAAAGGATAATCGAGGAATGTGTCACTTGTTTTCAAGCCAATTTATTTCTTGGATACGCATGCTCAGGTTAGAAATAACAAAGTTATTGTAATCATAAGTATCAGATGGTAATCCTGTAACTTCACGACGCTCAAAAGGAAAGCTTGCTTCCGCATTAGAGTTTGGTGCAGGGAAATCTTCAAGTAGCTTAACTCAAAATAAAAATTGTTCAAAAGAGTCTCCAACCATTGCTTGACTTCACATGAAATCCTGAACAAATGTTGTTAGGTCTTTTTGTAGTTGTTGAGTGTAATCTTCATGAGCATTAAAGCGACTTAATTCTTCACATTCATGTTTTTGAATAATAGGATAAAATGGTTTACATACATTAAATGAATGACCAATATATCCAGTACTACAACCTGTTAGTGTTGTAGGTACAATACTTGCACACGTAATAACTGTGCTAACTAATGGTATTAACTTCGTTTTTATCTTCATAAAAATCACCTTTTTAATATTATATTAATTTATTCATTTTTTATATATTGATAAAAAATGGCCATTAACTTGAAGGATATAAATAAACTACAGGTAATTTATGTTTATTTCATTTCTATATAAACGCCAACGTACTTTAATCCTGTATGACAAACAACAACAGTTGGTAAGTTAGACAATTCATATGGAATAGAATCATAATGCGATAAATAATCAGCCAGAAAATTGGATTTTGTTTGTTCGTTGCCATATGGTGTAAACAAAATAAATTTAGCAATCTTCTTTCCAGGATAGTTTTCTTTAATATGTTTGTCTAAAATATCAAATAAATCCAGATAATCCTTAGCTTTGTCATAGTTTGTTAAACCATTTTGATCAAATAGGATAACAGGTTTAATTTTAAATAACTTAGCTAAAATAGCCTTAACTGTGTTAACACGGCCGCCTTTTTTTAATTGTTCAAGATCTTCAACCATTAAAAAACCACAACGATTTAGAACAATATGTTCATCAACAAATTTCTGAACATCTGTTTCAATCGGATCATTAGTTTTAAGATAATTTTTAATTTGTTCGATTGTTCATGCAAAACTAACAGAAATATCGTATGTCATTACAACATTTAGATTAGTAAATTCATCTTTTAATAGTTTTCAAGAATTTATATTTCCTGATAATCTGTTATGAATTGGTAAGACAAATACAATATCGTATTCGGAACACATTTCATCAGCTATTTTCATCATATCTGGCATCGCAGCTTGAGATGTTTTTACATTAGTTTTGTTGTTCAAAGCTTGTATTAAATCATTTTCATAGAAATCAATTCCATCTTTATATGATTTAATGTTCGTACCACTTTGAATAGAAATGCCTAATGGTACAACTTGTACATCTTCAAACTGACCATTTTTTAAATTTGAAGAAGAGTCAACAATAAACCCTATTTTTTTATTATTTAAGCCAATCATAATTAGTTATAATTTTTTTACTATGCTAAACATATTTTACCAAAATAAAACCCTAAATGATACATTAATAATTAATGTATCATCATTACCTGCAACAAAAATTGAAACCAAAGAAGATGTAACTATTGGATATAACGATAAAAATTTAGTTTTTATTAATATTCAACACCCAGGAAAACATTTTGATACAAAATATTGTGCAAATGGTTTAATTTTCCCTGATAACGATTTTATGTTACACATTAAAGCTCTAACAAATATAGATTTAAATTTATATTTTGATAATGGATTTAGAGTAGGATTGATTGAAGCATGCCAAGATATTCCAGGTACACATTTACATAATTGCATTGTCAATATTGGATCTATCAAATTAAATATCATTTGTGGGGCGCCTAATGCTAGAACCGGATTAAAAGTTGTGGTGGCGACTGACGGCACAATGTTGCCTTCTGGAAAAGAAATTGTTGCAGGACAAGTTTTAAAATTCCAATCACAAGGAATGCTTTGTAGTTACCGCGAACTTGGAATTGACAAAAAATCCAATGGAATAATTGAATTGAATGATTCATATAAAATTGGTGATTATTACAAAGAAGTATATGCAAATTACAAATGAAAAAGAGCATAGCTCTTTTTTATTTTCCAACACAAAAGTTTGCAAATAATTTATCCAAGAAGTCTAAATCACCGTTTCCAATCAATTCATTTAGTAAATCATAACAACTATGTAGGTGTTCAACTAGTAGATCAATTGGTTGTTTGTTGCTTGCTTGCTTAATAACTCTATCGATTTGATCAATAGCTTTTTGTAATGTACCAACTTGATCAGCGGATTGTAAATATGCCATATCGGTTTTATTAAAATCCTTAGCATTAAGAGTTTTAACAATTAAATCCATTAAAGAATTAACTTTTGATTTTTTACAACTAAATAAAAAACCTGGTGTTTTATTTTTATGAGACAAATCTGATTTATTTAAAATAACTAAATGATTTTTATTTTCAATTTTTTTTAATAAGTTATTTTCGTTGGTTGAATTTTTCTTAGAAACATCTAATACTAAAAGAATAAGGTCAGCTTTGTTTAACTCTTGATATGTTTTCTTAATGCCTAATGATTCGATTACATTAGCTTTTGATCGAATACCAGCTGTATCAACAAAATTAAATGTTAAATCTTTATAGTTTATTTTTCCTTCAACCACATCTCTTGTTGTCCCAGGAATATTAGAAACAATCGCTTTATTTTCATGTAATAATTTATTCAATAAACTAGACTTACCAACATTTGGTTCACCAACTAAAGCTATATTAAACCCTTGAGTTAATTTGCATGAAATTTGTGAATATCCATAAAGTTCTTTTAATTTTTTATTTAATGTTGATAATCTTCGAACCAAAACTTTATTGGTGATGTTGTCAACACCATCATATTCAGGATAATCAATATTAACTTCAATTGAACCAATTAATTTAAATAATTGTTCAATAAAAGCTTGGATTTTTTTTGTCAATTTGTTGTTTAGAGAGTTTTGTGCAAGTTTTAATGAAGTTAAGTTAGTGGCATTAATAGTGTTGTTAATACCATATGCATTAATTAAGTTAATTTTGCCATTTAATAAAGCACGTTGTGTAAATTCACCCCGTTTTGCATAAATACAACCTGACTCGACTAATAATTCAATTATTTTACTTGCAATAAATAAACCACCATGGCAATTAATTTCAATAACATCTTCACCAGTATATGATTTTGGTGAAACAAACTTCATAACTAGCACATCATCAATAGGTGACCTATCATAATCTAAAATAGTAGTGTGTTGAATAGAAAAACCTTTTCTACTAATTTTATTAGTAGTGATTTTATTAATGATTTTAAAAGCATCATCACCGGAAACACGGATGATATGAATAGCACAATTTAGTGGAGCAGTAGCTAAAGCAACTATTGTTTTCATTACTTTCTTACCTCATTTAATAAATTATAGATTTGATTATAAATTAATGCTTTAGGACTGTTTAAATATAAGTTATCTTGAATACTAATAACTTTGTTTGAAATTTTAGGATAAGCATTTTTGCAAATCTCTAAGAACAAAGCAATGTCACCATATTCCATTTTACGAAACATATTTAATCCAACATTGGCAAAAGTTAGATTATCAACCGATGACAAGTTTTTAATTAGAGTATAATATTCAACAAACTTGTCATAATTTGCTTTCATGTTTTCTATTTCAAAAAAACATTTTTTTATCAACTGTTGATCAACAAGAGGTAAATCCTTTGTTTGTAAAAACTGATTAACTTCCGCTTCATCTTTTGGCAAATAGATGCTAAAGCATCGACTACGAATAGTTGGAATTACTGCATTGTAATTCTTTGTAGTAAAAATCGCATAAACTCCAGTAGGTGGTTCTTCAACAAACTTTAGCAAACTATTTAAAATTGATTTAGATGCATATTCAATGTTCTTAATAACATAAACACGAATATTGCATGATTCAAGTCCTGAACGAGAAAATCTTGTAATTAAATCTAAAACCTCTTGCTTTTTCATTTCCTTGCCTTCAAAAACAACTAGGTCATAATATTTATCAGCATCAATTTTCTTACATCAAGCGCATTCCCCGCAACCATGTTTAGGACAGATAACCCCTTTTAAAATGTCTTTGAGACATTTATCAAAATTAGACAAAGGCGCTTGTCTAACTATCAATGCTTGAGGAATTTTTTCTGTACTAAACAGCTTATTTTTCATAAACTTTTAATTTCTTACCAATGGCTTTTTTAACATCAGCAACAACTTTTTCAAAAGGTTGTTCAGCATTAATTACAACTAAACCTTTTGGATATTTCTTAATCATGTCTTTATAACCACGATACACTTTTTGGTGTAAAGATAATTCTTCACGATCTAAACGATTAAATTCCCGTTGATTATTAGTTGTGATTCGTTTTAAACCAACAGAAGGACGAACCATTAACAGAATTGTAATATCAGGTCACAACCCCTCTAATACATGATCATTTATGCTTTTAACTCGTTCTTGACCCAATCCACGAGCAACACCTTGATAAATTAGTGATGAGTGAACAAAACGATCACACAATACAACATCATCATTGTCTAAGTGAGGCATGATGAAATCATGGATGTGTTGCGCACGACTAGCAGCAAACAACATTGCTTCAGTAATTGGCACAATTTTATAATCCAATTTATTTAAAATAATATTTCTAATATCCTCAGCAATTGGATTATTTGTTCCACCAGGTTCTCTAGTTCTCACCACTTTATTAGGATATTTCTTAAGTAAATAACGATAAATTTGGTTAATTATTGAAGATTTACCAGAACCATCAGGCCCTTCAAAAGTAATGAATAAACCTTTATGTTTTTTCTTACTTTCTTCAATCTTCATGTGGAATAACCTTTAAACCATTCATGTATTTTTGTAATGGTTCTGGAACTAAGATTGAACCATCTTTTTGTTGGTAGTTTTCAACAACAGCGGCTCATAGTCTATCAATAGCTAAACCCGAACCATTTAATGTATGGACATATTTATTTTGTCCATCTCTATCTTTATAACGAAGCATCATTCTTCGTGCTTGGAAATCTTCACAGTTTGAACAGCTTGAGATTTCTTTGTAAGAATTGTATGATGGTAATCATACTTCTATATCATATGTTTTGCAAGAACCAAAACCCATATCTCCAGTACATAGAATAATACGGCGGTAAGGTAAATTTAAACCTTCAAGAAGTTTTTCAGCCTGTCTTGTCATATATTCATGTTGCTCATATGAATCTTTAGGGTTAGATAAAATAACCATTTCTGTTTTATAGAATTGGTGTTGTCTAATAACGCCTTTAGTATCTTTACCAGCCGAACCAGCTTCGGACCTAAAGCAACATGTATCTGCAGTGAAACGAATTGGTAGTTTCTTTTCTGGTAAAATTTCGTTGCTAAAGTAATTTGTTAATTGAACTTCAGCAGTAGGAGATAAATAGTAATTGTTTGTTAATTTGAATAAATCTTCTTCAAATTTAGGTAATTGTCCAGTTCCTGTTAAACTATTAGCATTTAAAATAACAGCAGGAAGCATTTCTTGAAAGCCTGCTTCTGAATTAGAATCAAGTGTGTATTGAATAAGAGCACGAATAAGTTTAGCCCCATATTTTGTGTAACAAGTGAATCTTGTACCAGTTAATTTAACAGCACGATCAAAATCAACTAAACCATCTTCAACAGCCAAATCTCAGTGAGCTTTTGGAGTAAATCCAAAATCTCTTACAGTTCCTCAACGATGAATTTCCTTATTTTGAGTTTCATCTGTTCCGGTTGGAACTGATTCATGTGGCAAGTTAGGAATGCAAAGCATTTTTTGTTTTAATTCTGTTTCCGTTGCACTAGCTTGTTTTTCAAGATTAGCACATTGAGATTTGATTTTTGTTACTTCTTTTTGTAAAGATGTAGCTTTTGCTTCATCCTTTTTAATCTTAGCTGTGCCGATTTCTTTACTTGTGGCATTTCTTTTTGCATTAAGTTCTTCGACTTTAGCTAAAACTTCACGATATTTTTTGTCAAGATGAGCTACTTCATCAACCAATACAGGTCAATCAGCACTTCTTCGTGCCAAATTCTTTTTTATTGCTTCTAATTCTTTACGAATTCTATTAATATCAAGCATTTTAAATCCCCTATCAATTAATCTATTTTTTATAATAGAAATACATTACATTTATTATATATAATATATCTAATCACTATGAATAAAAGAATTACATTTGAATTAACTCAAGAAGAATATGATGCAGTGTGCAAATTGTGAGAACAAGCAAAGAAAGCACCATTTGGTGCAACCACTGCATTGAATTTTGATGATTTCTGTAAAGAGATCATCACGTCTATAGCTAAAGGGCCAAATTTGAGCGAAATGTTAAAAGATGTTAATCTTGAAGACTTGATGAACTCTATGGGTGACCTAAATCAACTTAAAGAAATGCTTGCTTCTATGAGAAATCCAGAAGCAAAGAAAGAACAAAAGAAAGACGAAATTCCTGATGATAAAAAATACAAAAGCTAATATCACGTTAATTTTTTCGATAAGTCGGAAGAATACGGAATTATCTAAAGCATTAGATGCAATCGCAAGACAAACAGATAAGAATTGCAATCTAATTTTTGTATTTAATGGTGCAAGCCAGTCAGAAAAAGATATTTTTAAGAAATTTAATTTTGATAAATTTGACAAGGTGGATTACGTTTTATTATCTGAAAACCTTGGTGACTCGTATGCATTTGACTATGTAGCCAAAAATAATCTTGATACAAAATATTTTTATTTATTTGACTCAAATGTTATATTAATGCCTGACTTTGTGGGTGCATTGAATAAATTTATAACAGACCATCCAAGTGCTGATATTGTTAGTTTCTTTGGTGTTCCAAATATTTATTTTAAAGACGATTATTTACACATTAGAACACTATCTGACGATTTTTGCTATCGCCCTTTAATCTTCTTTGACAATAAATTAATTAATATTGAGTACATTAAAAATAATAATATTAGACAACCAAAGTTTAAGCACTATCCAATGCTTTACTATGTAATGCTTGCAAAAAATAATCCAAAATGATACTCGTTAGGACGTCAACTTTGTACCGGTTCAAATAAACCAGCATACTCATATAATGTAATGGACTTATTTGATCAATGCCAAGAATTAGTTAATATGTTAGACCAAAAATGATATAAGGACCATTATTCAGAAATTGAATATTTGTGTATTGTGACACTATTTAGAAATTTTGTTTATGCAACATTTAAGCAAAATCGTTCAAACTTCTTATATCAAAAACGAATTTTAAATAAAGTTGAAGATTTTGTTGATCGTAATTTTCCGTCATGAGAAAAAAATGAATGACTTTATTCTACTAAGAATAAGAATGACCAAACGTATCTAGAATATTTAAGGAAATTTAAACCCAAATTAATTCATGTTCTAAGAGCTTTATATAGTAAATTATTTGTTCAAGGACATGCAAAAGCTAAATAATTCTAAAATTGTGAGATACCCGCTTGCTCCAGCATGACGACGAATAATAGCAAAAGTATTAGATATTGTTATTATTGGTGTTTTAGTTATGTCTGCTGGTTTTGCTCTTTTTTGTACTGATCCAAATTTTCATTGAGACACCAAACTAGAGATAGCTGGATGAAGATATGGTGTCTTTGTAGGTATTATGGCTTTATTGTTTTATGGCCTTATGTTACTACTACCATGTTTATGAGGCAAAACAATTGGCATGAAAGTATTTAAACTTGCGTATCACAAAAACAGCAATTCTAATTTTGCTTTTAGTTTATTTAAGCATGAATTATTTATTTGAGAAATAGTAGTAATTTTGGCATTTGCAATGGGGATGACAATGACATTTATCTCTCAACACCAAATAGATTCATTATTAGAAGGAGCAAGTGCAATCTTCACTGCAAAGATGCCAGAAGGATTAGATTCTGTTTGCTATTATGTTGGAACAGGTTTTTCTGGATTTTATGGTGTAACCATTCTTTTCTTAATCGCAATTATTATTGCAACATGTGTTAAAAATAAAAAACCCGCATTCCATGATAGATATTCAAACATTCTTGTTATTTATAAAGTAAAGATTTCAGAAAAAATAAAGCCAATTAACCAACCTATTTTAAAACAAGAAGAAACTAAAGCACCAGGCGAAATTTCTGACGATTCTTTAGAAGAAATAGATAATATATAGATACTATGGACTTATCTAAATTAAATGAAAACCAAAAATTAGCTGTGACCACAACCCAAGGTCCCGTTTTAGTTATTGCTGGTGCTGGAACTGGTAAAACATCAGTTTTAACACACCGTATAGTGTATTTAATTTCGGAAATAGGCGTTGATCCGAATCGTATTTTGGCTATTACTTTTACGAATAAAGCTGCTGATGAAATGCGATCAAGAATTAATAAAATGATTGCTCATTGTAATGCTCAATGAATTAGAACGTATCACTCTGCTTGTGTTCAAATTTTGAAAGAAGATATTGACAAATTAGAGTTAGGTTGAACAACTAATTTTTCCATTATTGACGATGATGATCAAGTATCCCTTGTTAAACAAATAATGAAAGATTTAAAATTGCAAACAAAAGTTCAAGCAAAAAAGTTTGTAAAAATTATTGGTGAAATTAAGCTAGATGACATTTCATTTGATGATTTTTCATTATATGATTTAGCGCAAAAGTTTGAAGTGCCGAGCGAAATGGATGTTCAAGCTGCTCAAAGTATTTTTAAAGCATATCAATTGCGTTTGAAAGCGGCAGATCAACTTGATTTCTCTGATTTAATCAACTTTGTTCATTTGTTACTTTCAACAAAAGAAGATGTTCGAAAAAAATGACAAGAACGTTTTGATTATGTTCTTGTTGATGAATTCCAAGATACAAATTTAAAACAATTTGACATTGTTAAATTCTTGGTGACTGGGCAAAATAATGTGTTTGCTGTTGGTGATCCAAATCAAACAATTTATACTTGGCGAGGTGCATATCCAGAAATTTTTGATGATTATGTTGAACAGTTTAAAGGAACAAAGCAAATTAATTTATATATGAACTACCGTTCAACATCTGAAATATTACATGCTGCCAACAATCTAATTAATAATAACATTAGCAACTTTAAAAATGAATTAGTACCAATGAATCCTTTTAATTCAGAAGTAAACGTATACATAGGTGACTATTTAGATGAGGAAGCAAATTTTATATGTTCTACTATTAATAGTTTTATTAAACAGGGAAAGAAATATTCAGATATTTTAATTTTGTATCGTGCTAATTATTGTTCTAAATCTATTGAAGAAAAATTAATGCAAAACCAAATCCCATATATTGTTTATGGGTCTGTAAATTTCTATTCAAGAAAGGAAATTAAAGATTTAATTTCATATTTGAAGATGATATACAAACCTGACGATATATCCGCTATGCGAATCATTAACGTTCCACGAAGAGCAATTGGTATTGATTCTGTTAATAACATTTCTGCTTGGGCAAACAAACATGGTATTAGTTTTGTTAATGCTTTGTATCAAATTGAAGAAGTTGATACAATTTCCGATTCAACAAAACAAAAAGTAAAAGGTTTTCTAAGTGATTTGTTTTACTTAAAGAAAATTATCACCAATCAGGGAATTGGTAGTGCAATATCAACTTTAGTTAAAGAATTAAAATATATTGAATATCTTGAAACGAGCGAAACAGAAATTGAAGATCGTAAAGAAAATATCGACGAATTAAATCGGGCACTTTTGGAATTTTTACGAAAAAATCCACACGGAACAATTATTGACTATATAAATGAAATTAATTTATATACATCAGCAGAAAAAACCCGTGTAGACAACTCGCAAGTTGTTCAATTAATGACTGTTCACATGGCCAAAGGAAAAGAATTTGACACAGTCTTTATTTATGACTTTAATGAAGGTGTAATACCAAGTCCAAATGCTATACTGGATCGACATGGTTTAGAAGAAGAAAGAAGAATTGCTTATGTTGCAATGACTAGAGCAATTAATAACCTAATTATTACTTGCACAAGAGACACAGGATATGGCTATGGTCGTTACCGTAATTATGCACCTAGCCGTTTCTTAAAGGAAATTAAAGCATATCAAATGGCATATAGAACAACGAGAAAAATATCAGATAAGGATTTGGAATGATATGATTCACGGGTTGATAGAACACCATTTGCTCCTGAAGTAGATTTGAGCAAAGTTTATACAAATAAAGAACAATTTAAAGTTGGTGATGTAATTGTTCATACAACCTTTGGTTCAGGGATTGTTACCAAAGTAGAAGGAACAATGATTGAAGTTATTTTTAAAAAACCATTTGGAAAGAAAACAATTGTAGCTAGTCACAACGCTATTAAAAGGGTTGTTAGTTAATATATAATAGACAACGTATGAGAATATTATTTATTGGTGATATTTTTGCTAAGGCTGGCCGCAAGGCTGTAACTGATAATTTAGCAGAAATCATTAAAAAAGAAAAAATTAATTTTGTCATAGCTAATGCTGAAAATGCGACACACGGTCGCAGTTTGAGTCAAAATCACTATGATGAGTTAATAAAAGCTGGTGTAAATATGATTACCATGGGTAACCATACTTGAGATACAACAGAAGTTTTTGATATATTGAATAAAAATGATAAAATTATTCGTCCTTTAAATATTGATTCGACAGCTAAAGAGAGCCATTATGGCGTTGGAACAAAAGTCTGCACGGTGGGTAAAACTGAAATTAGAATTTCTAATTTTATGTCAATGCAATGTGTAGCTAGAACAACAATGACAAATCCTTTTATTTCTTGTGAACAATTATTAAAAAATTGCAAGGAAAAAATTCATATTGTTGATTTCCATGCCGAAACAACTTCAGAAAAGAACGCCTTCCTAATGGCATTTGCTGGAAAAGTATCAGCAATTTTAGGAACCCACACTCATGTTCAAACCGCAGACGAAAAGATTTATAAAGGCACAGCCTTTATTACCGATGTAGGTATGTGCGGTGCAAAAGAGTCAATAATTGGCGCAAAACCAGAAGAAATTGTTAATATGTTTAAAGGAGAATCACCAAGGTTTCATTTAGAGCCAGCCAAAGGTGATTACCAATTTAATTCAGTTATTATTGAATTTGATGAAAAAACAAATAAACCAATTAAGATTTGGTGTCATAATATAAATAATAACTAATTTGTTACTGCCCGTTAGTGGAGCGATTAACACGTCACACTCTCAATGTGAAGATCATGGGTTTAAATCCCATACGGGTAACCATAGGGATTTAGTTCAATGGTAGAATAAAAGTCTCCAAAACTTCTGATGTGAGTTCGATTCTTACAATCCCTGCCATTAAAGAAAAAAGAGCTTATAGCTCTTTTTATTTTACTGTGTGAACAATTGTTCTACCAGTATACTTTCTTATTTTAACTCCAGCCAGTCTTAACATCTTTTTGCTAGCTTTAGTTGATACTAGGTGTGCATATTTATCTGATTCATAAACAACTTCTTTAATTCCAGTTTGAATGACAGCTTTAGCACATTCATTGCAAGGGAATAAGTTAACATAGATAGTACAACCCTTAAGGTCTCTACCACCCAAAGCATTTAATATTGCATTGAACTCTGCGTGGCATACATATAGATATTTGTTATCTAATGTTCCTTCATTTTTATTTCATGTAAGTTTGTTTTCTGGACAATTACGTGGCATACCATTGTATCCGATTGATACAACCTTATAATCTGGACCAGCAATACAAGCACCAACTTGGCTGCTAGGGTCCTTGCTTCTTAAAGCAGACATTGAGGCTAATCCCATAAAGAATTCGTCTCAAGAAATAATATCATGTGGTTTAGTTTTCATAGTGTGTTTATTATACACATAATAAAAAGATATAAATATCTTTTTAGAATGTTAGATTTTTTGTATAATACATTTATAGTTAATTATGATTAGAGTTCCTTCAAACACTCAAAACAAAGTTAATGGAGTAATAGGACAAGTACTATTTTCTCACTCTGAAAGACTAATTAACTTAATAAAACAATAATAATTCTCTGCGTCATTGCAGAGAATTTTTTGTTAGAAAAGGATTAAGTATGAAAAAATGAGTTAGATTTATTCAAATTGCTATTCCATCTGTAATGGCTGTAACAATTATTGCTGTGCCTCTAGCTGTACATTATGGAATTGAAGAAAAAATTCTATATGTTCCAACCAATGAAATTGTTGTTGATTCAACGACAGGTGCTGGAGACATAACAATTCCATTTTATGAACAAACACAGGACAATAAAGTATTAGTAAGTGTCATCAATAAATCAGGGGATAACTTAGTTACTTTATTTTTAGATGGTGAAAATCCTTATTCTAGTCAAAACAGCTTAATTTTCCCAGTTATTGATAACAAAATTCATGTTAATTTCTCTTTTGCAAAATTTCAAGGCGATAACATTAGCGCAGTTTTTGATTTAGAAGTTGATTATGTAAATTCACACAATGTAACAAAAACTAAGTTTGCTAAAGATATGAAGTTATCAACTGCATATCATAGGGAAGAAAATATACAACATGTTCATATTTTAGATATTAATGATATTCATGGTGCAGCACCAGGATATGGTGAAATAGATTTTTCTACAACTTCTCCAAAAAATCCAGGTGTTGTTAGACTTATGGATAAGGTATCAGACATACTTTTAAACAATCCTGGATCAGTTTTCTTATCTGCAGGTGATAATAATTCAGGAGAAGCCTTTTCGTCTTCTACTCATGCTGAAAGTATGTATCCAATATTAAGTGCAATGGGAATTGACTATTCTGCAGTTGGTAACCATGCTTTTGAATGGGGATATGATGATTTAACTACTGATAAATTTGATCATTTAGGAAGAACGTCACACACATTAGGACGCTATTTAATTAATGCCAATATTCTTGAACACCCATATTACCAAGATCATAGATGAGCATTCAACCCACGAGTGAAAGACTATGATGAAGAAGCGGCTGAAAGAGATTATACAATTTGAAAGAATCAACGTGTTGATTGAGCAGACCCATATAAATTAGTAAATCTAGATGGTCATCTTGTTTGCTTGGTTGGTTTAACAACACAAAAAGCCATGAGTGATGGAAATCAAGACATTGTTCAAAACACATCTATGATTGATTATGCTCCAGCTATTTACTATGCAACTAGATATTGTTTTGATACTGTTGGTGCTGACTGATATAATTCAATTGAAACATTTATTATGTTAACACATATAGAATCTGATGAAAATCCTGCTGACAATGACGCGCTTTTTGTGGCTGCAAACTCACTTATTTATGACCCTGATTATGAAGATGATCATGATTTTCATTATCATGAAGATCCATGCAAAAAAATTAGTTTAGTAATATCTGGACACTCACATAAAGAAGTGTCTAAACCACAACAAAATACATATTCAAAGAATAATGTATGGGTTGGTCAAGCCAATACAGCTGGGCGAGCTTTCCTTGATTCAAATTTCACATTTGACAATTCAAAGCCTGTTGGAAAAAGATGAAAGAGTGTAGAATTGAACATCGAAAAAGTTAAACCTGATTGAGGTGGCATAACAAAAGACCCAAGCTTATGAACAGACGAAGAAAAAGAAATAGCTTTTAATGCAGCTAATACTGAAATTACTAATTTGATGGAAAATCCAAGAAACGAATTGGTAAAACGTGTTATTGATGAATATAAAATTCAAAAAGAAATCGTAAAGAACAAATTATTAACAAAAGTAGCATATAGTGAAACTGGTCACTCATATTCACCTATTGGACCTGGAAAGGCAATTGGGCACGAATATATTATGCCTGATCATGTTGTTGAAGAGGCTGGTTCTTTAACAACAGCTGCATCTATCATTGGTTTTGATTCTATATTTAAAGATGAAATTTTATCACCAACTAGTTCAGTAACATATCCTGCAATTAGTTTTATAGGAATAGATTCAATTAATGGAGAAGTTGCACCTCATTCAGATGTTACTCTTGAAAATATATATAATCTTCAACAACATGATAATACCATTCACTTTGGTTTCTTATCAGTATGACAGTTGGCGGCTATTATTGATTATTCATTAGCGGGAGGTGTATTAACAGAAGGGGGAGATACATACTTTAAATATGCTGACTATAATAGATCATACGTCTCTTTTCCAAAAGACATACCAGGTGCACAAGATTATGCAAATGATCGTAACCTAACACAAAACTATCATGCTTATGAAGATGAAACAAAATCAATTCAATTGGCTTCTGAATCAACAATATCTGACGATATGGTATGTTATCCTGCTGGGCCAATGCAATGGTATGGGTTTAAATTTGGTGTAAATAAGATTACTGACGAAACAAAAAAGAAAGCTTTAGGAAGAGATTTAGAATTGAAATATGTTCCAAAAAGAAAAGATGATCCTAAATATGAAGTATTAGACCAAGATTATTTCCCAGACATTCAAATCTATGATCCACTCAAAGATACTGCTATATCAACATTCTACAATCCCGATGCTTGAGTAGATGTACAAGATTGATTAATTGAAAAAGATGAATCATGACACGGTTTAATACCTTGTGTAATAAGTGATTTCTTGTATATTGGTGGCAACCACCAATTTGGTATGATACCACAATACTTTGACTATAATATGTCTGAGTATGGAAAAAACTTTGGTCAAACATTATTCTCAACACTTATTAGAGATTTAGTAATTGAGTATTCACGATTATCACAAGATCCAATTTGAAAGACTGAAATTAATTTTGATGGAACTCATAACATAACACCAGAATTAATTGACATTCCTAAATAGTATTAGTTAGATAATAAAAAAGCCTTTAGGCTTTTTTCTTTAGTCTCTTACTAGGACCTTCATAACTAATTTCTGTATTATCCACTAGCATTGCTAATCGATCAATTAATCGAGCAATCATAATATCTTTAGTTTCAGAATCTAATGAGCCATCTTTGCTAGTAAGATTCTTTTTTAATACTTGAATTAACTTACTCATCTTTAGGTTAGAGATAACAATCATAGGTTTTTCTTGTTCACAACGATAGTTAAGAATAACTAATAGAACATTTAAATAGAATCATGCATTAGTATATTCTGCACCAAAATCATCTAAAACTAAGATATCAGCATTACAACAATTATCAATTATTCTCTTGTTGGTTGCATTATCACCAGAGAAGTTATCCTTCATTTGTCTTACTGCTTCAGGCAAGAATAAGTAAGCCACCGAGCGATTATTAGTTAAGATCATATCATTGCAATAACTAATAATCTTATGTGTTTTACCTACGCCAACGGAACCTTGTAAACAAAAACCAATTACTTTATTTTCTTTGATGGAATCTTTTAACACATGATTTAGTTTTTCTTCGCGAATATCAACAACAGGATAATCAGGACTATTATTTAATAATGATAAGCTAAGCTTATTATCACTAAATTCACGGACTAAGTAATTGTCTTGCAATTTCTTTTTTGGACAAGCACGTGTTTTTAAAACAATTTTACCTGTTTCTTCATCCCTTGTAAGACACATATGTAAGAATGAACCTGAAGTACATTGATTAGTTGGCAAAGCAGCACAAGCGGCTTCATTCATATATATTTGTGTTGCTAGGTCACGGTATTGTTTCTTTTCTTCTTCGTTAAAATTTAAATCTTTAAAAGGTTTATATTCTTCAAAGATGTCTTTTTCATGTTTTTTACTCATAAATTAGAATCCTTTTGAAAAATATTGACTGACCTTATCTTCAACATTTGTTCTAACATCTTTGTTAGCATTTCTTAAATGACCAACAACTTGTTTAGCATTAATTAAACCTAAACCATTAACTGTGTATGCAGCTTTAGTAATATATTTTTTATTTAATTGACCATTTGTTTTATTCAAACTAAAGTCAACCAACACATTAATGATTTCATCATTTAAATGAAATTTAGTTCTTAAGATGTGAATTAATTGTTTTTCATTTGCATCTAATGGCTTTTTAAAGATGATAGATAAATAAAGTTCAGCATTACACATTTTGTAATCTAAATATATTTTTTCTTCCATATCTTTGTCTAAACCAGTAGTAAATAGTCTAAAATCTCGGCTAACAGATTGAACTGGAGCAGTAACTTGTTTATTTACTAAACGGTTAAAGTTTTGAATTAATAGGTTAGCATTAACTTTATTAAAACTATCCATATCATTAATTGAATCATATAAAACAAATTCAATGTCTTTTAATGAAATTTGATATTTAGAATAAACATCTTGAATAATGTTTTTGCAATTATCATCAATAACTAATGGTAATGATGTTGTTTTTTGAATGTTTGCATAAAGTTTTTCAAAGTCAAGAATATGCTTATTACTTAAACCTTCATTATTAAACACTTGATCAAACGTTCTTGTAATTTCAATTGCATCTTGTAATTGACTAGATGGAGCATTTTTAAATTCAAGATATTCAAAACTAGATGTACCAACTTGATTAATTAATAATGTTTTCAATTTTGGATTAGCAATAAACTCTTGATAAACCATTGCAGGTTTGACTACTAATATAAGGATATTATCTTTATTATTGTTAGTTGAAATGAAAGTTGAAAGCAATCCAATAGCTTCAAGCTTATCTTTAGCTACAGATAGTTCATCAGAACTCACATTTAATTGCTTACAAACAGCAGAAGAATTAAATGTTATGTCTTGATCTTTTCCGTTTTCTACCATATTAGAAAGGATGACATAAAAATTAGTAGCGGTTTGACCAACTATTGGTAAATATAGATCATATAAAGCATTAATGTTTAGCTTGAATTCGTTTACTTTTTTTACTGTAAAGAAAAAATTGTTAAACATGTAAATCTCTATATCCTTTCCTAGGTAATAAGTTAATAATTTAAGTACTTAAATTCTTAAATGTAACTACATTATGATATTTTGTTTTATATTCTTACAAACTTTTAAAATATTATTTTTCAAAAACTTTTTATTTTGCGAGTTATTCACAAAGATATCCACATTTATGCTAGGGGTGTGAGATACCTTATTATCTATATTAAATATAGAAGGATTGATTTTTTTAGAGTTATCCACAAAGATTGTGGGAATCTTTTTTAAGTAGTTAAATTTCTTTCTTTGATAATCTTGCTTTCAATCTTTGTTAGTAAAAACTAACAAAATTTTATCAAATAAATTAGCAAAATCCATGGGGTAAAAGAGATAAGTTGCTAATTCGATGAATCAAAGTTTTTTGTTATCTAATTGTTTTATTGCTATAGTAATAAGAGGATTCATAATTTTGTTTAGTTTTACAAGGGCATTTTTATCTCTAAAAACTAATTGGCCCAATGCTTTACGATTCACCTCTATTGCAGTAATATATTTAGATCCAAATGCTTTTTTGATCGCATTATATCCAGGCTTATTTACCTTATATATAGAACGAACATATTCATCAGCAATGAATGTGTTATACCCTGCTTCTTTTATATATTTCATTGCAGTAGTCTTGCCACTACAAGGTAATCCTGTAACACAGATTTTCATACATTAATTATATGTAATTAAGGAGGCGAGTTATTTTAAAATAACTCAAATCATTTAAATATATAATTTTACAAGGAGAAAAATCATGGGGCAATTAATAGAAAAGAAAAAGAAGTCTGATAGGACAAAATATTGAGATAGACACACAGCATTATTTAGGGCAAACTGAATTTGTCCATTAATATCAATGTTTGTGTTTGCAGTTTTATCTATTTACTTGATGGGACAGTATGGAGAAACATTCATTTCAGATACTACGTTTATCGTTATAGCCGCTATTCCTGCAGGTATACTAGCGGTGACAATTCTTGTTGAATTTTTCATATTCTTGAGCTACATACTTTTCGTTAGAAAGTTTGATAAAGTTGGAAAAGTAAATATGAAAACCCTAAAAATAAGAATTATGGTTTGTTTCTTTATAAAACTTGCTCTTGCTATTGCAATCATTGCGCTACGTATAGTCTTTGTAATGTTAATAGTTAAGGAAGGACAACAAGTAGTCACACCAATGGGCATAGGCCTTTTGTTTGGTACTGGATTTTCAGTAGTTGTCTACTTTATTCCATGTGTTGTACTGGGAAAAACTTTGTCTAAAGCTGGTAATTATTTGTAGTAAAGAAAAAAGGAAGGCAATAAGCCTTCTTTTTTATTTCTTTATATTTAATTTATTAAATATAAAAAATCGTAATCTCTAATATAATTAGAGCAGGAGATTAAAAAAATGAAAAAAGAAAAACACTTGAAAGCAAAAGAAGGCTTTCGAATTGAACACGACTCATTAGGGGAAATGTTAGTTCCTGAATGAGCTTATTGAGGTGCCCAAACTCAAAGAAGTATGAAAAACTTCCAAATTGCTGACCAAATTGTTAGCTTGGATTTGATTCATGCTTTTGGTGCTGTAAAACACGCTGCTGCTACAGCAAATGAAAAATGTGGTAAATTAGACCACGAACGTGCAAGACTTATCAGACAAGCTTGTGAAGAAATTATGGCTGGAAAGTTAGACAAACACTTCCCAACTAACTCTTATCAAGCAGGTGCTGGTACTCAAACAAATATGAACGTTAACGAAGTAATTGCTAGAAGAGCAAGTGCTATTGTTGGTAAACCAGGATTTGTTCATGAAAATGATCATGCAAATATGTCTCAATCTACTAACGATGCATACCCAACTTCTGCTAATCTTTGTGCCATCTATTTGGTAGAAAATAAATTACTACCAGCATTAGATAGATTAATTTCTACTTACAAAAAACTAGAAAAGCAACATGCTAATTTAGTTAAATTAGGTAGAACTCACATTCAAGATGCAGTTCCTATTACATTTGGACAAGAAGTATCTGGATGAAGATTCGCTTGTGAAAATGCAAGAGAAATGATTGTTAAAGCTCTTGACTCATTATATGTATGTACAATGGGTGCAACTGCAGTTGGTACAGGCTCAACCTGTCCTTTAAAGAAAGGATATGCTAAGTATTGTTGTGATGCTTTAAACAAAGTACTAAAAGGAAACAAACACTTTAGTGTTGAAAAACAATTTAAAGTGGTTCCTAACATGTTCTATTCAACATGATCTAAAGATGCATTAATCTTTGTTCATGGTGCAATTAAAGCATTAGCTATGAACTTATACAAGATTTCTATGGACGTAAGATTCTTAGCTTCTGGTCCAAGATCTGGTTTTGGTGAAATTAATATCCCTCAAAACGAACCAGGATCATCAATTATGCCTGGTAAAGTAAACCCTACACAATGTGAAGGTATGTCTATGATGTGCGTTGACGTTGTAGGTCGTGACATTGTTGTTGCATGACTAGGTGGTGGTGCAAACTTCGAACTTAACACATTTGGTACAATCCAATTTGCTAACTTCGCAGACTCTGTAAATAGATTTGCAAACTACATTGACTCATTCAACAAGAATTGTTGTGCTGGTATTACAGTAAATCCTGAAAAGATGAAACACTTCGTTGACAACTCATTAATGTTAGTAACAGCTTTAAAGGATGTTATTGGTTACCACAAATCAGCAGAAATTGCTTTATATGCTCAACGTAATGGTTTAACATTAAAGAAAGCCGCTAGTAAATTAGGTTACATCTCTGAAAAGGATTATGACAAATACGTTGTTCCTGCTAAGATGTGCCACAATTAATAAAGGTCGATAAAACTATATGTCAAAAACTTCAGTTTCTAAAAAAACTGCAGGTAAGATTGGTTTAGTTGGATCAATCAGTTTAATTATTGCCACTGTCGTTGGTGTTGGTGTATTTTTCAAAAACGGTTCAGTTTTTAATAATAACCACCACAATGCCATTGGTGTATTAATTAGCTGAATTCTAGCTATTGTCATTGCTCTATTTACAGCTTTTAGTTTTGCTGAAATTGTTACAGTTAAGGGTTTAAGAAACCCTAATGCTGGACTAGCTGGCTGATCTGAAAAGATGGTTGGTTACAATTTTGGACGACACGTAAGCTTAACCCAATCCACATTCTACTACCCTGCAAAGTTCGTTGCAATGGCAACCTTTGCAGCTGTAGCGATTTTCCAAGTATATTTTACGGCAATTGGTTCTGATACTCAATTCCACGCAAGCATGCTTGGAACTGATGACAAGTTCACCACATTAATTGTTATGGGAACAGCAATTGCATTAATTGCTATTTTCATGACTGCAAACTTCTTCTCAAACAAGTTTGGTGGTGTTGTATCAAAAGGTGCAACATTCATTAAATTTGTTCCAATATTGATGATTATTCTTATTGGAATTATTGTTGGTGCTCTTATAGGTGGTGGTTTGTGAAACCAACAAGTAATTAATCCTGACCCAGGTCATCTTGAGCCTGTTCCACTTCCAATCGAAGGAAATGTAAAATATTCAGGAGAATTAGAAATTGGTGGAATCTTTAGATCAATTCCTGCAATCTTATTTGCATTTGACTCATTCTTAGTTATTGGTAACGTTCAAAAGAATGTTGAAAACCCAGAAAAGAACGTTCCACTTTCAATCATTATTTCAATGATTATTGCTGCTGTATTCCAAATCTTAATCACAATTGGATGTATTACTATGGGTACAGGAAACCCATTTACATTATTGCAAGCAGCACTAGATACTGGTGGTTATGCGAACTGCCACTGGGCATATGTATTATGTGTTGTTATTCTATCTGTATCAATCGTTATTGCTACACTTGGCGTAATTAACTCATACTCTATGGCTGGAACTAGAGCAATGCAAGCTTTAGTAGAAGATAAGACTATCTTTGGATATAAATTAGGACAAAAATTAAATGCTAAGACTCCAAACCTTGGTGGATTTGTTCTTTACATTATGTTCATTTGTTTAATCTTCTTTGCTGTAGCAATTCCATCATGTATCTTAGATACAAGCCACATCTACGATGGATTTAGTACATTAGCCGTATTATTCTATTTTGGAATTTATGGAACAACTGTACTTGGTGGATTAATAAATCGTAAAACAAACAAAAACACTGTTCATAAAGTTGGATACTTCATTCCATTTGGTATTATTGCCGTAATTGGATGCTACTTTGCATTTGGTTATTGCGTATTCTATCAATTCTCGACTCAAGTTGGTATGAACGCAAGTGGAACTGATGCAAACTCATTTGGATTCGCAATGGTTAAATCAACACTTGAATTAAACAACTGACAAGCTGCCTTAGTCTTCTGATCTGCAGCAGTCTTCTTCTTGGGCTATCCATTCTTGAATGATTTATTTATAAAATGATCTGACAAGAATTATGCCCAACCATTGCTTTGACAAAAAGCAAAGAGATCAGTAAGTATTAGAAGTGCAAAATAATTAGAAAGGAAATTATTTATGGCAAACAATCAAACAAACATGACCCCAATTGCGAAAGCATCATTGGATTTACACTATAAATTAAAAGGTAAAATTCAAACAAAAGTTAAGTATGCAATTAAAGATAAACACGATTTATCATTAATGTATACTCCAGGTGTTGCTCAACCATGTATTGAAATTAACAAAGATTACAACAAGTCTTGAGATTTAACTGCAAGAAATAACACTATTGCCGTTATTACTGATGGTACAGCAGTATTAGGTTTAGGTGATATTGGTCCAGAAGCTGGAATGCCAGTTATGGAAGGTAAATGTGCATTATTCAAAACGTTTGGTGACGTTGATGCCGTTCCTATTTGTATTAGAAGTAAAAACGTAGATGAATTAGTTAGAACAATTTATCTAATTTCAGGTTCATTTGGTGGTATTAACCTAGAAGATATTGGCGCACCACGATGTGTTGAAGTTGAAAGAAGACTAAAAGACATTTGTGATATTCCAGTATTCCATGACGACCAACATGGTACGGCTATTGTTGTTGCTGCAGCTGTAACTAACGCACTACGTGTTGTTGGTAAGAGCTGAGAAAATTGTACAACAGTTATTAATGGTGCTGGTTCTGCTGGTATGGCTATTGGTAACTTATTACATGATATGGGTATGGGAAACCTAATTTATGTTGACCGTGCTGGAATTGTTGATCCATCAGATCGTCAATTTAACCAATACCAAGTTGCTGCTGCAATTAAGGGTGGAAATAAGAAAGCAGTTAAAGGAACTTTGGCTGATGCATTAAAAGGTGCAGATATCTTCGTTGGTGTTTCAGTGCCGGGTGCATTGAAACCAGATTGAATTAAACTAATGAATGATAAACCAATTGTCTTTGCAATGGCCAACCCAACTCCAGAAATTATGCCAGATATTGCAAAGCAAGCTGGTGCTTACATTGTTGGTACAGGACGTTCGGACTTCCCTAACCAAATTAACAATTTGCAAGCATTCCCTGGTATCTTTAAAGGAGCTTTATCAGTAAGAGCAAAACAAATTACTGAAGAAATGAAACACGCTGCCGCTAGAGCAATTGCTTCAATGGTTAAAAACCCAACTCCTGATAACATCATGCCTTCAGCATTGGACAAAAACGTTGCTGAAGTTGTAGCTGCGCAAGTGGCTAGATGTTGAAAAGAAGAAGTTGCAAGAAAAGAAAAAGCAAGAAAAGCTGAAAGAGAAGCAAACGAAAACATTGTTGCCTCTGCAAAAGCCGAAAAATCAGTTGTTACTGCTGAACAGAGAATTGCTTCTTCTGAAGCTATCATTGCTAACCGTAGTGATATTAAGCAATTCAATAAACGTGTTAAAAAAACAACAAAAAAATCTCCAAAAAAAGCTAAGAAAGCAAAATAATCTTAGCCAATAAAAATAAAAAAAGAGGATTTCCTCTTTTTTTAAATTTCATTAATATGAGTTAATGCATATAGTAATTGTTCAATTACAATATCCATTGAATTTAAATGCAAGGTTTCTTTTATATTATGAGCATTATCAATATCACAACCAATTGCAGTTTCGTGAATTGTTGGTCTACGGACACTGAATCAACTTAATTCAAGACCACCATTGTAATCATCAATAGACATATCACAATTAAAATGATCTCCGGCTTTTAAAAATAATTGAATCATTTTGTTTGAGTTTTCATCGCTTTTTCACCCGTAATATTTTGTTGGAGTTGAGAATCCAGTAATTGTAAAGCGATCTTCCCATTGGAATGAATTATTTTGTTCAAATTTATCAATTCATTCGTCATGAACAGAACGAGAATAATTTTTAAGTGCAAACTCACGACCACTTATTGATAAAGGACCAAGATTAGCACTAGCTTCTGGTACGCCATCAGGATCATCAGGGTTTGGTTTGTAACCAAAAGGTAATCCTATCATTTCTTTATCTATGTCAAGTCATCGTTGTTCCGACCCCACTAGCGTCACCATTCTTCGTGTTGTATCAGGTCGAATAACAGAAGGGATAGATTTAGGATCTGGGTTTTTTATGTCTACTTCAAATTGGTCATCTGTTCCTTTATATAATTCATTTTTTCATCGATTGATAGTTAGTTCTATTGCATTAGTAACAACACTATCTAATTCTTTATTAATAACAAAAGTTGTGGTAGCATCAGTAATTAATTGTGTAGGACCTCACACAATTTCTTTGCCTTCAGAATTTTTATGACCAAAGTAATAAAGTGATAAATCATTTTGAGTTGAATCTAATCGTACTATTTCATATAACAATTCACATAAAAATCTATCAGCACTTCCACGTTCCTTTATATCAACGCCTGAGTGTCCACCTTTGAACCCAGTAACAGATATTTGGTAAGCTTTTTGATTTTCAGTAACTGGCAACATCACATCTTCATCCACAGTTCCTTCATATACACCTTGAACCGAACCAGCACAAGATCTAACTAATGAATTAGAATGTTCACCATCCAAATTGATTAAATAGTCAGTATCGAGAGCTGTTGGATTTAAATGGGCAACACCATTCATACCTGTTTCTTCGTCAGCTGTAAAGATAACTCTTAATGGACCATGATTAAATTTCTTTAAATCTAGTAATGCTAGGATAATAGAGATACCAATGCCATTATCTGCACCTAAAGATGTTTTATAATCTTTTGAGTGCATTACTGGTTCACCATTTATTTCTTCGATAATTGGTTCAACTGGTAATATTTTAATATCTTCAGCTGATAAACCAGCAACCACCATATCCATATGACCTTGTAATATTACTTTAGGTCATGATTCATATTTTTTACCAGTAGCCGGAATATCAAATCAGATATTGCCATAAATATCTCTTTCAACTTGATAACCATGGGCTGTTATTTTATTTGACAAGTAATTTCTAATACCATCAAGATAACCTGTTGGTCTAGGATATTTAGAAATTTCAAACATTTCTTGTATGCTTTGATCCTTCATTTCTTTAGCAAGATTATCATAGTTAGGTTCATTCTGTGTACAGCTTACCAAACTAAATGGAGCTAGTACAGAAGATGCAATTGATAATGTCGCAAAGGGAATTAATATTTTCTTTTTCATATATAACCTCGTATTTAAATAATTATAAAAATAAAAACTAGACGATGTCTAGTTTTTAATATTATTAATTGATTACCCAACCATCTTACTAGGAACAACAATTTTATCAAATTCTTCTTCTGACAAGTATTTTAATTTCTTAGCAGCTTCTTTTAAGGTAATTGATTCTTTTTGTGCTAATTTAGAAATATCAGCAGCTTTTTCATAACCAATTTTAACATTTAATGCAGTTACTAACATTAAGTCACGATATAAGTTGTATTCAATTTTCTTCTTGTTTGGTTTAATACCAACAACACATTTTCTTGTGAATGAATCCATACCATCAGCCAATAAGTTTATTGATTGGTTGATTGAATAAATCATCATTGGCATTAGTGTGTTAAGTTGGTAGTTACCCATTGCATTACCTAATGTTACACATGTATCATTACCAATAACTCTAATACAAAGCATCATCATTGCTTCACATTGAGTTGGGTTAACTTTGCCTGGCATAATTGAACTTCCTGGTTCATTAGATGGAATAATAATTTCACCAATACCACAGTTTGGTCCAGATGCTAGGAAACGAACATCGTTAGCAATCTTAATTAAGTTTTCAGCCAACGTTTTTAATGCTGCATGGAAGTGACTTACACTATCCTTAGAACTTAAACCTTGGAACTTGTTTGGTAAAGCTGTAAACTTAATACCAATCATTTTTGATAATTCAGCACAGACCATTTTATCAAAACCTTTTGGTGTGTTTAAACCGGTACCAACAGCTGTACCACCAATACATAATTGGTTAATGTACTTGCAAGTATCCTTAATCATATCTCTTGAGTTTTCTAACATAGCAACCCAAGCAGATATTTCTTGACCTAATCTAACTGGTGTAGCATCTTGTAAGTGTGTACGACCAACTTTAATAATGTTTCAATTCTCCTTTACTAGTTTTTTTAATTCTTTAATTAAAATTTCTAGTTTAGGAAGTAATTTTTCTTTAGTTAATGTTGCAATAACCAAATGCATTGCAGTTGGGAATACGTCATTACTAGATTGACTCATATTAACATGATCATTAGGATGAATGAATTTTTCTTTTTTAGTTTCATAGTTTGCACGATAAGCAACTACTTCATTAACGTTCATGTTAGTTTGTGTACCACTTCCTGTTTGTCAAATTGATAATGGGAAGTTATCAGCTAGTTTACCAGCTAATATTTCATCACAAACTTTAATAATTGCTTTTGCTTTAGCTGCATCTAATTTACCAACTTTAGCATTTGCAATTGCACATGCTTTCTTAATGTAAGTGATACATTTAATAAGTTGTGCTGGCATTTTTTCATCAGAGATAGTAAAATTTTGTTTACTTCTTTGTGTTTGTGCACCTCAAAATACATTTACGGGAACTTCTATGGTGCCTAGAGTATCCTTCATTAATCTCATTTTCATAACTCTTATATTATACTTTAACTTATTAGTTAAAGTATCAAGTAAATGTATTTTAATTTGCAATAGGACTATAATGTTAAATACTATGTTAAATGGATTAGACAATAATCAAATAATCGCATTGATTGTTAACTTTAGTATCTTACTAGTTTCACTAGGGGTATCCATTTTTCTAATCTTCAAGATAAAATTTGATGATAAAAATTATCGTTTATTGTTTGTTATTTATACACTTTATTGAATTGCTCCGATGCTACTTCGTGAATATACGAGTCAAATGCAAACAGCAATGGCTGGAATAAGTGATATAGGAGCCACAAGCTCATTCTGATGACTACCAGTAACAATTTATGGAATTATTGGGTTATTTTGAAAACCACTAAATGATTTATTAAGTCATAGACTTAAGTCAAGAAAGACTGTAATTTATATTTCACTTTTAATACAAGCTGTTGGGGCAATCCCAATGATTGCCTATCCTTGTTTTGCCACAAACGTAATTCAATCTTTAACAGTCGGGATTGGTGCTAGCGGTATTGCGATTTTCAGCTTAATGTTTAATGAACAGTATGCAAAACAAAAAGTATTCTTGACTGTGTCGTTATTATCGCTTCCGCCATTATTAGGTGAATTCTTTTCCTCCGTTCTTCAATGTTGTGTAACAAGTTTTGTTCCTGATCAACCACAACCCGAACCTACCCCTGAGTATTGACAACAATACATTGGAATTGTTAAATATATGTGAGTGATAGGATTAGTATTAATTGTTATCACTGGAATCATTACAATTTTTATCAAGGAAAAAACTGCATATTTATACCAGGATAATAAATATAAACAACCAGTATCTAATAAGTGAGATGTTTCGGTTGTTATACTATTGATTCTTTCAGCGGCCATTACATCATTCATTAAATTCTCCACTAGTGGAGGAACGATTATCACTGAATTGAGATACATTGGTCAGCATACAGCTTTAGATCCTAAAGCATATGAGGGATATTTATCTGTAATCTTTACTGTTGGACAAATGGCAGCAAATATTGTAACTGGTTTATTCTTAGTAAAAAGAATGAATAAGTGAACTATATTCACTATTGCTAGTGGTTTATGATTAATTTTTGGCATATTGTATGGATCTGTATTAAATGTTTGGGGTCGAATGGCGTTTAACTTCATTAATGGATGAGCTTTTGGAACAACATACAACATTATTGTTGGTATTACATTAAATAAATTCTTTACAAAAACAAACAAGATAACGCCTATCACTTTATATAACACTGGTCTTTCAATAGGAATCACATCAAGTTTATTCTTCAAACAATTTCTAACAAAAGGTATTTTAGGCCAAGGAAAAATAGAATGAGATGAATATGTGATTCAAAATTGAATTGTAGCTGGAATTGTTATTGGCATTATTTTGGTTATGTGAGGATTATTTACTGGAGCGTGATTTATTGAAAAGAAACACCCACCAAGAGTGGTTCGGATAAATAAGGTCCGCAATCAACAAGATATGGATGACTAATAAATCCCTATGGGATTTATTTTTTTATATTTATAATTAAAAATATGAATTACGAGACTTTAGCTTTAATTATTAATTCAATATTGTTAACACTAGTTATTGCTGGTACTGGCATTTTAATTTGACGATTAAAGCTAGGAAGTACTAACAAGATTTTATTGTTCATTCTTTTTATTTTCTATTGAATGGCACCATTAATGACTAGAGAATATACTGGTCAAATGCATATTCATCAAGGAATTGGTGATGGTGGCAGCTTGTTATGAATACCTCTAGCTATCTATGGTTTTGTAGGTTTGTTATGACGACCATTAACCGATGTTTTAAGTTACAAAATGAAATCAAGAAAAAATGTTATTTACATTTCTTTAGCAATTCAACTTGTTACATTATGACCAATGTTTGTATGACCTGGATCATTTGCTTGCAACATTATTCAATCAGTTGGAACAGGTGTTGGTGCTTCAGGTATTGGTTTATTTAATTTAATGTTTTCTGAACAAGAACACAGACGTAAAATATTTACAACAGTTTCTATTCTTGTGTTGCCTATTTTAATTGCTGAATTTATCACTTCTTGTATCGAAGCAGTACTATGTGGTCTTGTGCCAGAACATGGTCCAAGAGTTGACCCTCCAGCAACAATTTATTTGGATTATTTGAAATGATTATGGTTATTGGCAATAGCTTTTGTTGCTATATCATTTGTTATTACAATGTTCATTCGTGAAGAACGACAAACATTATTTCAAAATCTTTCAACAAAAGAATCGGTTAGAAGTAAACATGACTGATCAGTTGTATGATTAGTTTGTCTAGCTGCAATTTGCTTTGGTTTTGTTCGTTGAGTTACTGCTGGCCCAAGTTCTGTTACGCAATTAATTTATATTGCATTTGCTTTCGATATTCCTCAGCCTAATGCAATATATCCACCAAGCGTCATTGCTGAAGTTAAATTTTTTGAAGGATATTTATCTTTAGTTTTTGCAATTGGACAGCTAATTGGTGCAATTATTGCAGCAGCATTCTTGTCAAAACATCAAAATAAGATGAAATGAATTCTTATCTTGATTGGAGCAATGTGTTGATTTGCATATTTGATTGTTAATACAAATGTTATTAATGTTCCAGTTTACTTTAGCACTAACCTATTAAATGGTTTAGGTTATGGATTAATGTATCCAGTCTTTGTTGGTATTATGTTAAACAAATACTTTACTAAAAGTAGTGTTGTTACACCAATTGGTTTATACAACACAAGTTTAGCCTTAGGTATTACTGGCGGTTCAATATTTAATAACATCATTAAAGGTGATATCTATGATTTTCACTATAGTGAATCAACTTCACATATTGCTGCTTTTGATCGGGATAACACTTTAGTTAATAGTATTACAATTGGTGTGGTTTTATTAATGATTGTATTGTTTGTTATTTCTTATGCTATACACGTAAAACACCCACCAGAAAAAGGGCAAGCAAACATTAGATTTAATACTGGAAGTGAAATGGAGATATAAAATGAAAAAAACATGATTATTGTTACCTATTGCTGCATCACAATGTGTGATGCCATTAGTAAGTTGTACACCAACAAATGATTCGTTCCCATACGAAACATTAATGAAGTCTTATCAAAAGATGTTAATTGAAACAATTGATACTTCTGCATATAAAGATAAAACGATTAATGAAATAAAAAGTGAATTAGATGAAGTACCTGAAACTAAGTTTCAAAAGGATTTTAAGGCATATAAATTTTACAATATAGACTATAGCGATGGCGATAAGGCATTGTGGCCTGCACACCAACACATTGTTCGTACACTACAAATCGCTATATTAGCATATCAAAGAAACGACAGAGATTTGATGGATATTGCAAATAGACTAACAGGTTTTTGGTTATGCAACGATTTTCATAATGAAAATTGATGATTCAATCAAATTGGTGTACCAAGAGATTTTAGTAACCTTGCAATCTTTGTCATAAATAACTTACCAAATGATCAACAAGAGTGTATGATGGAATGATTACGCCACGGATCATTAAAATATAACCCTGAAACACTTGATGAAACAGGGACAAACATGTTTTGAGCTGGTGATATCACACTAAAGTGCGGTTTATTGGCAAAAGACTATTCAGAAATTGAATTAATGTTTGAAAAAGTTGGTGAGGAAATTAAGTTTGATAAAGATGAAGGATTTAAATCAGACGGAAGTTATTTTCAACACGGACATCAATTATATACTGGTGGATATGGACGACAAGGTGCATTGCTTTTAGCAAAGATTGCTTCAGCATTCATTGACTCAGATATTCAATTAGACGAAAATAAACTGAAGATTATTATTTCGTTTGTTGTTGATGGTCTTAAATATTTCACTCACAAAAGTAATTTTAACTGACAATGTATGGGTAGAACCTTTGTTCGAAAGCAAGCTACACAATTCAATGGTGGTACAACAGATTTGGGAAATATTGATGAATTGAGATATTTTGCTCAATTACCTAATTGTCCAAGAAAAGATGAATTACAAGAATTATTAGATCATTGACAAAAAGGAGAACCATCATTTAAGGGAGTTAAATTTTTTAAAAAATCCAAATTTGCTGCTTCTTGTATTGATGGAATTTACATCGGTTTCAAAGGAACTGCTGGTGACCTAATTAATTGTGAAATAGCAAATGATGAAAACATCTTATCGCATAATATGGTTTTTGGTGTTAACACTTGTGTTATGGAAGACGGCAATGAGTATGCTGATATTTCACCATTATGAGATTATTCTCACATTCCTGGAACTACTTCTTACCCAGAAGATGATGTAACATTACAAAAATATGATAATGAAGCATTTAAGCACACAAAAACTGGAGTATTCTATGCTACAGAATATGTAGATGATGACAATAAGAAAGATGATGAAGATCAAACATATGTTTGTATTACACAAGCATCATGACACGAACACTTATGGCCAAGCATAACATGATATGAAATATCTGGTTTTATGACACCATATGGTTTAGCAGTTTTAGGTTGTGATGTTCACGACAACCAACACGATGGAGAGTTAGTTACAACTGTTGAGCAATGTTATAAAGCTCCAGATAAAACACTTACCGTATCAAATGATGAAAAAACAATTATCAATGGTCAAGTTGCTTATTCTAATATAGAAAGTGAAGATACTTCTAAATTAAGTTATGATGTCGACACACGAGGTGGCAAACTTTGATCTTGACATCGTAATAATCATTCATATCCCCAATCTGATTGACCAGACGATGCTAAAATTTTAACTGTTAAAATTAACAATATAGATAATTCCAAATATGCTTATGCGATACAACCGGTATCTCAATATAATTTAGGTCAATTTAAAGTAGCTAGCAACGATGATGAAGCTCAAGCTGTTGAAATGCCAGATGGAAGGATTGCTGCTAGATTCTTTAAAGATGAAGCAGAATTTACTTATCAAGGACACACTTATACAGGTAGCAAAGGCGAATTCATAATATTTGACAACCAGTAAAAAAATAGGTGTTAGCCTATTTTTTCATCGAACACTGTAGCTTTAACTAAAGGACGTTTATTTTTGTTCTTTCAGATAAAGAAGGTAATTGTATTTTCTGCAATCTTCCTAATTGTTTGGTTAGTGATTAGTTGATGAGATTCATTCATTTCCTTTTCAATGTTTTCTTTAATTGAATAGCAAATCTTTTTAATTAGCCCCATGCTTGCGTTAGCATAGAAGCAACCACGAGTGATTAGAATTGGTAAACCAATAATTTTCTTAGCTTTACGATCAATAACGATTGTCGCATTAAAGACACCATCAGTTCCTAAAATTCTTCTTGCACCTAACACTTTAGAGTTATCCTCATTAATTTTCTTGCCATCAACATAAACTTCTTTAGTATCAACAAATTCATCTGTAACTTTTAGTTCATGATCAATTAATTTAACTTTTTGTCCATTAGATATTTGAACATATCGATCCGGTTCAATACCTAGGAATTCAACATTTTGTTCCATTGCTGATAGCATCTTATATTCACCATGGATTGGAATGATATATTTTGGTGCAACTAATTTAATCATTAATTCAAGTTCAGTTTGCGTTGCATGACCAGAAGCGTGTAATTTACATGTTGATGAGTTTTGTACAACCCGTACACTACATTTGTATAGCTTATTTACTAATTCTTCTACAGAAGCAAAGTTTCCTGGAATAGGGTTCGAACTAAATAAGATAGTGTCACTAGGTTTTAAAATGACATGTGGATACTTACCTGCTGTCATCATACTTAATGCGGCAGTTGGTTCGCCTTGTGATCCAGTTAGAATAACAACCAATTCATTATCAGGTGTATTTTTAATATCACACGGTTCAACAAAATCAGTTTTAAATGTTTTCAATAAACCAGTATTGATAGAAGTACGGATATTGTCATCCATTGTTTTACCAATAATACAGATACGTTTATTTAAATTAATAGCAATTTCAATAATATTTTGAATACGACGTAAGTTACTTGCAAAGGTTGTAATAAATACACGACCAGGAGCTTTGGTAATTTGACGACGAATTTCATCTAATACATATTTTTCAGAAGTTGAAAATCCTTGTGCTTCTGCATTTGTAGTTTCGCAAAGCATTAAATCAACACCACGTCGAGCAACTTCACAAATTTTATGAATATCTGTTTGTTCCATTTTATTTGTAAAGTCAAATCTAAAGTCACCACACGTAACTACATTACCATTTGGTGTTTGTAAACAAACACCAAAACACAATGGGATAGAGTGACATACACGGAAGAAATCTACCTTGAAATGTTTTGTTTCAATTTTTAGATCATCTTTTAATTCAACAAATTTTTCAATTTTTGCATCAGGATGCTCTTTCATTTTACGTTTTAAAATGTTTTGAACTAATAAACTTCCATAGATAACAGGAATTTTAACTGTCTTTAAAAGGAATGGAACGCCACCAATGTGGTCTTCATGAGCGTGAGTGATAATTAAACCTTTGATCTTATTTTGGTTTTGAATTAAATAATCAAAAGGACAAATAACTGATGTTACACCCGGTAGTTCATTTTCATCACTAAATTTGTTGCCACAATCGATAACAAATAGCTCATCATCATATTCAACGATGTACATATTCTTACCGATTTCTTCAATTCCACCTAAAGCAAATATAGTTGTTGGTTTTTTATTTAAGTCTGGCATATTGCCTCCCATTAATAAACTATTAAAGATTTATCTTTATCAAGTCATTTATTTTTCTTATCAATTTTTTGATAGTACAAAACGCCTGACAAATGATCAATCTCATGTTGCAAACAAACGGAGAATAAACCCTCAGCATTAATTGTGATTGGTTTATTATCATTAAGCATGTCTAAAGCTTTAACTCTTATTTTGTTAAATCTTTTAACATGTCCAGCACGATCTTTTAGAACTGATAAACAGCCTTCACCTTGTTTCAGGTAACAACAAGCAACACTTGTTGCTACAATTTCAGGATTAGCTAATAGATAACGTTGCTCTTTGCCGTTTTCATCATCAAAGTGAACATAAATTATTTTTTTATCACATCCAACTTGTGGTGCAGCAACAGCAATTCCATTACGAATATCAAATTCCTCATCTCTGTTTTGGTAACAAGCATCAATATAGTTAACCATTTTGTTAACTAATAATGAATCAGTTTTATCTAAAGGAAATGTAACATCCTTACAGTGTTTAGATAAAAAGTCATTGCTATCCTCTAATATTCAATCAGAAGATGGTTTAAGATCTTGTAATTTCAACATTAATGTTATTATATATAAAATATTTTTTTTATATGATATTAACTATAATTATTAAAGATATATCTTTAATAATATAGTAGGAGGATAACTATGACTATTGAAGAATTTTCAAGTAAGGTAAAGCAACTTCATGCTAAGAATGGAACCAAATTAATGTGTCTACAAGTAGCACAAACAGAGTTTGGTTACCTTTCTCAAGAAGTAATGAGAATAGTTGCTGATGAATTTGACACAACTACAAGTGAAATATATTCAATTGCTAGTTTCTACGCACAATTTTCTTTTGTTAAAAAAGGAAAATATGTTATTAGCGTATGTTTAGGAACAGCATGTTATGTTAAAGGTAGTGCACAGATTTTAGATAAATTTGAACAAATACTTGGAATTAAACTAGGTGAAACAACTGCTGATGGCATGTTCACATTAACTAGCGCAAGATGTGTTGGTTGCTGTGGTTTAGCACCAGTTATTATGATTAATGACAAGGTTTATTCAATTTCTCCAAATGATTGCCAAACAATCATTGATAAAGTGATTGAAGAAGACAAGAAAGGAGCTAACAAATAATTATGGCCATTACAATAACTCAATTAAAAGCTATAAAAGAAAAGTTAGCGAAAAGAATTAATGACCGTCGTTTAAGTTTATCTAAAGCAGAACAATCAGGCAGAAAACAAATTTTAGTTTGTGCTTCAACTGGTTGTTTAAGTAATAAATCTAGCGAAGTTATTAAATATTTTCAGAATGCAATCAAACTTCATAAATTAGAAAATAAAGTTGAAGTATCACAAACAGGATGCCATGGTCTTTGCGCTCAAGGACCAGTAGTCTTAGTTTACCCAGAAGGTATTTTCTACCGTAAAGTAAACCGTGATAGTGCACAAAGAATATTGGAAGAACATATTATTGGTGGTCAACCAGTAAAAGACTTCATTTGACCAAGTCAACTAGATGAAAATAATAATGTTATTCCTTTAAATAAAACACATTTTTATGAACACCAAGTAAAGATTGCATTAAAGAATACAGGTATCATTGATCCAGAAAATATCGATGAATACATTGCTTGTGATGGATATTTTGCATTACACAAAGTATTAACCGAAATGAAACCAGATGATGTAATTAAGGTAATTACTGATGCACAACTACGTGGTCGTGGTGGTGGTGGTTTCCCAACAGGATTAAAATGATCATTAACAAAAAAATCAGTAAACAAGAAGAAATATGTTTGTTGTAATGCTGATGAAGGCGACCCAGGTGCATTCATGGATCGTTCAATCCTTGAAGCTGACCCACATTCTGTTATTGAAGCAATGGCTATTGCTGCATACACTATAGGAGCTGATGAAGGCTTCATCTATGTTCGTGCTGAATATCCAATTGCTGTACAACGACTTGAAACAGCAATTGCTCAAGCAAAGAAATATGGATTATTAGGTAGAAATATTCTTGGAACAAACTTTAATTTTAAACTATCTTTGCGTTTAGGATCTGGTGCCTTTGTTTGTGGTGAGGAAACCGCATTAATGACTTCAGTTGAAGGTAATCGTGGTGAACCAAGACCAAGACCTCCATTCCCAGCTGTGAAAGGATTATTTGGTAAACCAACATTATTAAATAACGTTGAAACATATGCTAACATTACAAGAATTATTTTAAATGGTGCATCATGATTCAATAAGATTGGTACTGAAAAATCTAAAGGTACTAAAGTGTTTGCTGTTGGCGGAAAAATCAACAACACTGGACTTATTGAAGTACCAATGGGAACAACACTTAGACAAATCGTATTTGATATCTGTGGTGGTATACCTAAAGGTAAACAGTTTAAGGCTGCACAAACAGGAGGACCATCTGGTGGATGTATTCCGTCTAAACTACTAGACACTCCAATTGATTATGAAAACTTAATGGCAATTGGGTCAATGATGGGATCTGGTGGTTTAATTGTTATGGATGAAGATAACTGTATGGTTGACATCTGTAAATTCTATATGGAATTTTGTGTTGAAGAATCTTGTGGTAAATGTGTACCATGTCGTATTGGTAACAAACGATTATTAGAATTGTTAAATAAATTTACAAATGGTAAAGCGACTGAGGCTGACATTACTAAATTAGAAGAATTATCGACTCATATTAAAGCAACTTCTGCTTGTGGATTAGGACAATCTTCTCCAAATCCAATTCTTTCAACCCTAAGATATTTTAGAGATGAATATATTGCTCACACTAAAGGACAATGTCCTGCTGGTGTATGTAAAGCATTAACTGGTTACTTTATTGATCCAGAAAAATGCAAAGGATGTTCAAGTTGTGCTAAGAACTGTCCAGTTCAAGCAATCTCTGGAACTATTGGAAAACCATTTACAATTGACCAAAGCAAATGTATTAAGTGTGGAGCTTGCGCAAGAAACTGCCGTTTCCAAGCAATTTCTAAAAAATAAAGGAGGAACTATGAAGAAATTAATTAATTTAACTATTGATGGTGTTAAGGTTCAGGTTGAAGAAGGTTCAACTATTCTTGATGCCGCTAGAGATAATGGAATCATAATTCCAACCCTATGTCATTTAAAAGGACTTAATGGTATTGGTGCTTGCCGAATGTGTTTAGTTGAAGTTAAAGGAGCAAGAGGTATGGTTGCCGCTTGTGTTTATCCTGTTGCTGAAGGCATGGAAGTATATACCGATACTTGAAAAGTAATTCAAGCGCGTAGAAAAAACCTTGAACTATTAATGTCTAATCACAACAAAAATTGTTCTAATTGTCCAAAAGCGCGTGCTTGTAAATTAAAAGAATATGCTGAAACATATTTAATTGATGATCATACTTATGATGGTGAAAAATCATCTCATGAATCTGATAATACATCCCCTTGTATTATTCGCGATCCAAGCAAGTGTATTTTATGTAAGAAATGTATTGCAGTTTGTGATAAACAACAAGATGTTGGTGTTATTCATGCAAACAAACGAGGTTTTAACACATATATTGGTTGTGCCTTTGATGAAAAGATGGATAAGACTGCTTGTGTTGGTTGTGGTCAATGTACATTGGTTTGTCCAACCGGTGCATTAACTGAAAAGCCAAGTTATGAAGAAGTATTTGAAAAATTAGCTGATCCAAATTATATTGTTGTTTGTTCACCAGCTCCATCAGTTCGTGCTGGATTAGGTGAAGAATTTGGCATGCCAATTGGAACCGATGTAGAAGGTAAAATGATCACAGCATTAAGAAGACTAGGTTTTAAATATGTCTTTGATGTTGATTTTGCTGCCGATTTAACGATTATGGAAGAAGGATATGAATTCCTTGACCGATTAAATAATGGTGGTAAATTACCTTTAATTACAAGTTGTAGTCCAGGTTGAATCAACTACTGTACTGCTTATTATCCAGAATTTATTCCAAACTTATCTACAGCTAAATCACCAATGCAAATGCAAGGTGCTGTAACAAAAACATATTGAGCACAAAAAATGGGAATTGACCCAAAGAAGATTTTTACTGTTCATATCATGCCATGCACAGCAAAAAAATCAGAAATTCAATATGGTTGCGATGCACTAAAAGGAATGCGTGATACTGATGCAGTATTAACTGTTAGATCATTAGCTAAAATGATCCGAGTTATGGGAATTAATTTTCCTAAATTAAAAGATGGAAAATTTGATGACTTAATTAGTGAATCAACTGGAGCTGGTGTAATCTTTGGAGCATCTGGTGGTGTAATGGAAGCAGCGTTAAGAACTGTTGCTGATGTCGTTACGGGTGAAGATCTAAAAGATATTGAATATAAGAAAGTTCGTGGTACTAAAGGTATTAAGGAAGCCACTTTAAACCTTAAAGGAAAAGAAGTTAAAGTGTGTGTTGCTTCCGGTCTATTTAATGCAAGACAAGTGCTTGAATCAGTTAAATCAGGCAAAAAACAATATCACTTTATTGAAATAATGTGTTGTCCAGGTGGTTGCGTTAACGGTGGTGGAATGCCATATGTTGACTATGATCAAGTTGAAAGAGAAGAAGTAATTAAACTTCGTTCAAAAGCACTTTATAAAAATGATGCTAAAAAAGAATATCGTAAGAGTCACAAAAACCCTTCAATCATTAAAATTTATAAAGATTTTTTGGAAAAACCAAACTCTCACAAAGCTCATGAATTACTACATCGCAGCTACAAAAAAAGAGAATTTATTTAATAGTAAAAAAAATTATTATTTTGTCAATTTACATATATAATTAATACATATTAAGGAGAATTAATAACTTATGTCAAAAGCTGTCGTAAATAAATCAAAATGCTTAGGTTGTGGTGCTTGCACTGGCGTTTGCCCAGTAGGTGCTGTAGCTATCGGTTCTGATGGCAAAGCCGGCGTTGACCAAAGCAAATGCGTTGGTTGCGGTGCTTGTGCAGGAGTTTGTCCAGTACAAGCTATCGAAAACAAATAATAAGCATACATAAGTAAAAAGTGCTTCGGCACTTTTTTCTTTTTATAATTTTAGTAAGATGCAAAAAAATATTTTCCATATCCATACATATATATGTAAACACTCATCAAATCATTTAGATGAGATTGTAGCTTATGCGTTGAAACATGGATATAAGAAATTGTATTTTACTGAACATGCACCAATTACAATTAAATGTCCATATCAAGAACGACGTGCTAATTATAAGGAAATTGAGCAACTGCGTCATGATATCGATCTATTAAATAAGAAATATAAAAATAAATTAAAAATTTACTTTGGATATGAAGTGGAATATAACAAACCTAATCAATGATATATTCAAAAATTAGCTAAAGATAAATATTGTGAGTTTTTAGTTTTTGGTAATCACTTTTACGGCGATTTATTTAAAATGCAACTTCCCTTACCATTAGTAATGAATGTAACAAGAAAAGCAAGTCAACTAAAAGAATTTAATGATAACAACAAAGCGGCTATGTCTTCTGGTTTAATGTCATGAGTTGCTCATCCTGATATTTATTTAAACTCATACCAAAAATGAGATAAGACAGCCAAAGCTGTTGCTAATAACATTATTAAATGAGCAATTAAATATAGATTACCGTTAGGTTTCAATGTTAACTTTACAGCTTTTGAAAACAAAAGTGAATGACACTATCCATGTAAACACTTTTGAAAACTTGTTGCTAAAACAAATATTAAAGTTTTGATTGAATCTGATGCGCATAATATGCACCCACTAACTGTTGAGTGGTTAGATAAGGCACAAAAACTAGCTATAAGTTATGGTCTAAAAAATAATCTGATAAAAGATATTAAATTGAATTTATTAAAAAAATAAAAGAAAAAAGCCCATTGGGCTTTTTCATTTATGCTTTTACTCCAAAGAATTCAGCGATTTCTTGTATTGCCTTGTCTTCATCATTTCAACAAGAAGCACGAACTTCAATCTTACCTGGCAATTTAACTTTTGTGTAGATAGTCATAAGATTGATTAATGACTTTGCATTTGCTTTGTTGGTTCCAACAATAACATCAATATCGCAAGTATATTTTCCTGCGATTTGTTGTAATTTGGCAGCCATTTTTCTGTGTAGGAATGATGGGTCTGTAATTTTAACTTGTATACTTTTCATAACCAAATATACTTCTAATTATAAATGCATTTTATGTTTGAATATCAAAAAACCTATATCTTGTTATGGTTTTTGATATGTTTTTTGTCAAAACCTTCATCAAATCAAAAATATGAACCTTCTTTGTTTAAAAAGCTTCTAAAGATGTTAACATAGGCATTTGGTCATTTTTTTGAATTGTAGAAATTTTCATTTATAAAACCTTTAATAAATGAACGTTGAGTAATTTTTTCATTAGGACACAAATTATTAATAATAGGTAATTTATATTTTTTTGCAACCTTTTCAATTTCATGTTCACGACACAAAATTAATGGACGAATCAATCAAACTTTATTTCGATCCAAATAACTAATAGGATGTAATGTTGCCAAACGAGATTCATTTAACATGTTCATAAAAAATGTTTCGATTGCATCATCAGCATGATGGCCCAAAGCTAGTTTATTAAAACCTTGGGACTTCATTGCTTTGACTAAAATTGCCTTTTTCATCTTAGCACAAAGAGAACATTGAATTTTATTGTTCCCCCTTTTTGCTAGAAGAATTTCTGAAATATTAGAGTCAATGATTTGTAAATCTAATTTATTTGCTTTGGCAAATTTTAAAAGTTTATCATACTTAACTTTTTTGAATCCTAAAGCAATGTGAAATCCTTTAACTTTAAGATTTCACTTCTTTTCTTGATTAATTTTTTTGCAAAAAATATCTAGTGTTTTAAATAGAACTAGTGAATCTTTTCCACCAGACACGCCTACAGCAATCTTATCATTTTTCTTAATGAGATGAAAAATACTATTTGCTCTAATAATGTTACCTATTACAATTCTCATAATTTTATATGATAAAATTATATTATGTTTACATCTGATAAACTTATATTGATTGATAAACCACAAGGATGAACTAGCAACGATGTTGTTGCCAAAATTAGAGGTGCTTGTGGTTATAAGAAAGTTGGCCATGCAGGAACATTAGACCCAATGGCAACTGGATTATTAATAATAGGCTATGATGAAGGCACTCGCCTTTTAGGTGATTTAACTTTACAAGATAAACAATATCAAACAACTATCAAGTTTGGTATTCGCACCGATACGGGTGATAAAACTGGAACAATTATTGATAAACAAAAAACAAAATTAAATGAAAAGCAAGTTAAACAAGCTTTAGCGAGCTTTGTAGATCAAGACTATTTACAACGACCACATCCATATTCAGCAGTAAAAGTTAATGGCAAAAAGGCATATGAATATGCCCGTGAAGGTAATCCTTTAGAATTACAACCACGGCTAGTTAAAATCAACGGTTTTAAAATCAATGATTTTAATCCCAACAAACAAGAATTGAAAATTACCATCAATGTTACTAAAGGATTTTATGTAAGATCGTTTGCAGAAGATTTAGCCGCAAAATTAGGAACAGTTGCGCATATTACTACTTTAGTAAGAACTAAATGTGGTGACTATAAATTAAAAAATGCTTATACTTTAATTGATTACATAAATTTATATGGCCGCAAAAATTAAACAAATAAATTTAAATAATGTAAAAACATCAAAATTGCCATTAGTTATTGGGTATTTTGGTAGTATCCATGTTATGCATGGATTGCTTTTAACTAGATTTAACAATTTTAATGTCTTAACTTTTAAGGACTTTGGTGCCAAGCAGATTAATCAATTGTACTTTGGTCAAGAAAGGTTAAATAATATTGCTCGTTTTAAACCGGCAAACATATATGTTTATGATATTGCCAAAAATAATGTTGATGCAGAAACATTTATTCAAAGAGTTTTATTAAAACTTAAACCATCAATGATATTTGTTGGGACCGATTTTAAATTTGGTTGTGATCATAAACCATATTCATTATTAAGAAAGTATTTTGATGTACAAACTCTTAATTACAACAAAGTTGTATCTACAACAATTATTGCAAGTTTGTTAAGAAGTGGAAACGTTGAAAAGGCAAATAGTTTTACTTATTTCCCTTATTACTACATTTCTGAATGAGTAAAAGGATTTCGTCGCGGTAAACAACTAGGAATTAGAACTATAAATATAAAGGTTGATCATACACTTATGATACCGGAAGGATCATATGTTAGTCGGATTAAAATTGGAAATAGGACATACAATTCTGTTAGCTTTGTTGGTGCTAGCAAAACATTTAATAATCAAATACCAACAATAGAGACACATGTTATAAAAAAATATATTAGTCCGCGTTCTGTATACCCTGCAAGCATTCGCAGGAATGTCAAGGTTGAATTTTTAAAATATATACGTGGTCATACTAAATTTGATAATCCAATTTCTTTAGCTTCGTCAATCCAAAATGACATTCAAATTGCAAAAGACTATTTTGTTAAAAATAAATAATATAATTATTTAAATGTTTAAACCAAACAAAAACAAATTAATCGAATTTGATAAGGTTAATTTTGGTTATTCACCAAAGAAGCTAATCTTGTCTAATATTTCTTTTTCCATAAATGAAAAAGAATATGTTTGCATTATTGGAGCAAATGGGTGTGGAAAGTCTACTTTAGGTAAACTTTTAGTCGGCTTATTTAAACCCAACAATGGAAGAATTATTTTTAGAAATAAAGTAATTGATAAATCTAACGTAAAGACTTTAAAGCAATTATCAGGTTTTGTGTTTGAAAATCCAGACAATCAATTTATTGGTTTAACCTTGCAAGACGATATTGCTTTTGGTTTAGAGAATAAATGTATACCTCATAATCGTATGCAAAGCATAATCAATAAAACAGCTAAGTATTTGGGCATTAATGACTTATTAAAAGCATCAACAAGCAGTCTATCTGGTGGGCAAAAACAATTAGGAGCAATTGCATCAGTTTTGGCAATGAGCCCTCAATTTATTGTTTTTGATGAAGTCACAAGTATGCTTGATAGTAAAAACAAATTACATATTCAAAATTTAATGCACTTACTAAGGGATAAACAAAACAAAACTATTATTAGTATTACACATAATATAGAAGAAGCACAAAATGCTGACAAAGTAATAGTTATGGATAAAGGAAAAATTGTAATGGTTGGTAAACCATTAGATGTTTTTCAAAATCCACAGTTTAGTAAACTGTCTTTAGATAAACCATTTGCTATTAAATTAGCAACAGAGTTGGGGCTAAAACCAACAATAAGTTTGGACAAATTGGTGAAGGATATTAGTTATGAAAAATAAAGTAATTAATAAAAACTTTCATACTAAAAATATCATCACTTGTGATAATCTATCTATTTTTGTTGGCAGCAAAAAACATCCATCAATTTTAATTGATAACTTTAATTGTAGTTTTGAAAAAAATAAAATTTATGCCATTGTTGGAGCATCTGGTGTTGGCAAAACAACTCTTGTATCTCATTTCAATGGTCTATTAAAATCAAATGTCGGTAATATATTCATTAATAAAGATAAAGCAATTTTGGGTTGTCAAAAAAAGATTAGAGATTATAAAGACATTAGAAAAGATGTTAGCTTAGTTTTTCAATTTCCTGAATACCAAATAATTAAAGATACCGTCGAAAAAGATATCACACTTGGGCCTATTAACTATGGTGTTAATAAGAAAAATGCCAAGAAATTAGCGACTAAATGTATGCATTTAGTAGGACTACAGAAATCACTACTTCATGTAAATCCATTTGAGTTATCGAATGGTCAAAAGCGCCTAGTAGCAATTGCAGGTATTTTGGCAATAGACTCAAAAGTTGTAATCTTTGATGAACCAACGGCAGGACTAGATTCAAGCTCGCAAAAAAATATTTTAAAGATTATTAAACAACTTAAAAAACAAGGAAAGACAATCATTATCATTACCCATAATATGGATAATGTTTTGGAATTAGCTGATGAAGTTTTAGTGATTCATAAGCAAAGACTCAACTATTTTGGAACACCATATGAAGTATTTACTGATCAACATATATTGAATGAAACTGGTATAGCCGTTCCACATGTAATATTAATGATTAAAAAATTGATTAGTCATAATAAAAAATATGAGATTTTATTAAAAGCACAACCTAAAACTTTGACCCAATTAGTTAAGCTCTTAAAGAAAGGAGAAAAATAATGTATCGTAAATATACATTTAAGACTCCTTTAGAAGAAAGACCACTTTTCCTAAATAAATTTAATCCTACGCTTAAGGTAGCATGTGTAATACTTTTATTAGTGTTGGTTTTTCTCCCAGTGACTGTTGTTGGACAAATTGGAATTTTACTTTTAGTATTATCACTTTGATTTTCTGCACGTTTGCCAAAAAGAAAATTAAAACCTATCTTTAATACTTTATTGGTACTATTTATATTTATTTTCTTGATAAATTGATTGGTTGCAAAAGACCCCGGTTTAAGATTTGATTTGGCAAATCATTACCAACTTTGAGGTAGTAGTTGGTCGGATCTTTGTGATCGTGGTTGAATTAGACAATACACAATTAACGATGTTACATATTATTGAACGTGTGGGCAAATATGGGGTGGCAGTGTGGCTGAATCTTTTATTACAATTGAGCCAACGACAGGCTCATATATTACTATTGTTATTAATGATGTTAAATTGTATTTAACATATTCAGCTCCTTTATATGCACTTAGTAGTCAAGTCGTTATTACTAGCGTAAGCGTGTGTATCAAATTATTCTGTATGCTAGCAGTGTTTAGTCTATTAGTGAATACAACCTCAACATTACAATTAACATATGCATTTGAACACATTTTATGACCACTAAAGTGAATCAAAGTTCCAGTCACTGAAATTTCATATATTATTTCTGTTGCAATTCGCTTTGTTCCTAATCTATTTGATGAAGCCAATAAAATAATAAGCGCACAAGCGAGCCGTGGGTTAGATTATTACAACGGACGTTTGATTACAAAAATTAAAGTTGTTGGTTCATTAGTTGTCCCAATGTTTGCTACAGCTTTCAATCATGCTGACAAATTATCAGACGCTATGGAAGCCAGAAACTTTGTTCCTAGAGCCAAGAGGACAAAATATAGACTCTACCATTGCTCGGCTTCAAACTGAGCCTTATTCGCGATTTTAATTTGTTTGCTTGCTCTATTTATTTATTTTGTTGTTAAGAAAGTTATAATTTATCCATTCATAGCAGTTGACTGCTTTAATATATAGATATGAATACGCGTTATAAATTAATATTAAGTTACAACGGAAGCAATTATCATGGTTGAGCAAAACAACCAGGACAAGAAACCATCCAAGGTATATTAGAAAACACTATTTTTAAAGTGCTTAACAAAAAGGTTAAAGTTTATGCTGCTGGAAGAACTGATGCAGGAGTAAATGCAACAGGTCAGGTAATCCATTTTGATTTACCAATCAAAATAAAGCCTAAGCAAATAATGGAAGCTTTAAATAAAGCTTTACCATATGATATTCGCATAACTAAAATTAATAAAGCAGCAAAAGATTTTAATGCTCGCTTTATGGCAAAAAACAAAATTTATATATATACCATTAATACTAATAATATTAATGATGCAATAAGTAGTACACACATCTATCAATACAATAAACCAATTAATATTAGTTTGTTAAAAAAATCAAACAAAGTATTTTTAGGAAAACATAATTTTTTATCATTCTCAACTGATGAACGATTAGGTGAATCGTTAGAGAGACAAATTCTTTCTATTAATATAAGGAAACAGAAAGATTTAGTTAAGATTGTAATTAAAGGTACTGGTTTTTTACGAAGCCAAGTCAGAATGATGGTTGGATCGATGCTAGCTTTAAATGAAGGCAAGATTACTATATCACAAATTAAACAATGATTAAATAACCCCAAAAAAGGACAAGCAGTCTATAAAGCCCCTGCATGCGGACTTTGTTTATTCAAAATTAAATATTAGTTGAAGTGTTGATAAATATAGTATTTCATATATATATATATAATTAAACAAAGGAAAAAGTAATATGTCATTAGCAGACAAACTTAACAAAGTTGGTTGAGCATTCGACAAAAGTTTCAAGACATCTATGCCATTAGGTGAGATAGCCAAACTCTTAAAAGAATCAGGTTATTGCAAAACTGTTAAGGTAAAAGATAACACTCTACAAGCCAGAGATAAATTCTTTCAAACACTTTATCTTGAAATTATTAATGACTCAGGCACAATTAGAGCAACAAGCAAAAAAGAAGCTGATGCCAAAGCAATTTTGGCGAAAATAGCTAAATAATTATTTATTTAGAATTTCACCAGTAATTGAATCAAAGTGAAGTTTAGCAAATTCTGCTAGCTTTGCTTTTTTAATTAATTGTTTTCCAATATGAATAATCTTGGTTTTTTCTACCGAACCTAAAGGTAATTTAATTCCAGCTTTAGCTGATAGTTTGTCCATGTAAGTTAAAAAAGCATCACGAGCTATTACACTTGCACATGCAACTGATAAATATTTACTTTCAGCTTTCATTTCAATTAAATTTATGTAAACTGGATTTACTTTTGCTTTTTTAAGATAATCATAGTAATGTTGTCTTGCCACAAATTGATCCAGAACAACTTGATAATGTTTGTCTTTTAACTTATTAGTTAATTTAGTTAAAGCATCATTATGACAAATAGCCTTAACAATGTTGCTATTATCAAATTTATCAATAATTTTGTTATAAATAACAGGTTGACAAACGCATATTTCAGACTTAACAATTTTTTTCAATTGTTTTGCCATTGATTTAATTTGTTTGTCATCTATCTTTTTTGAATCATTGACTTTTAAGTCTTTAACTTGATCAACAAATTCGTTTGGAACATAACATGCACAAGTTACTACTGGTCCAAAATAGTCACCAGTACCAACTTCGTCCATACCAATCATTCCATCCAACGTTTTATAATCAATCTTCTTTGAAGGTTTGGTTGCTTTTTTACCAAAATTTAATATTGCTGATTCCTCACCTTGCAGTAATAAAGTGCCATTTTTAAAAATACTAATTGCTAAATCTTTAGTTTTATAGAAAGCTAAAAGGTTCTCATTTTTAAGATTAGATTGTTTAAATGCTTTATAAGCATTATCAATTTTTTGAATTTCAGTTTTAGTAACCTTACTTGTTAAGCTTTTCATAGTGTTTTACTGCTTGATTATATTTTTTATCAATCAATTCTTTTAAAGTTTTTACAACATCAGCATTAGGTATTTCTTTATTTAATGTTCCATTAATATATAAAAAACTTGTTGTCCTATCTTTAATACAAACAGCTAACTCACAGCCTTTAGCTTCTCCTGGCCCATTAACGATGCAGCCCATAATTCCAACTTTAATAGCAAGATGCTTATCTTCCAGATAAGCGTCAATTTCCTTTACCCATTTTTTAGTATCATATTGGTTTCTTCCACATAGTGGACATGCAATGATGTTATAGTAAGGGATGTTGAAACCCATATTGTTTAATAGTGTCTTAGCAATTTTAATTTCATCCTTGCGATTACCATTAACAGAAATACGTATTGTATTTCCTATACCTAAATTAAGTAATGGAATAAGAGCAATGCAAGATTTGACAATTCCAGCGTGGTCTGGTCCAGATTCGGTTACACCTAAATGAATTGGGTACTTACAATGTTTTGACAACTCAACATTAGCAAAATATGTAGTACTTGGATCTGAATCCTTAATACTAACAATTAATTGGTCAAAACCATTTTTTTCAAAGAACTTAATTCAAGAGTGAGCACAATTGACTAATTGAACAACTCTAGATCCTTTAGGATCAATGGTTAAAGAACCACCATTGATACCAATTCGGATTGCAACACCTTTTGCTTTAGCTGCATTGATAATCTCAAGAACTTGTCCACGAGACCCAATGTTGCCAGGATTAATTCTAATCTTAGCAACACCAGCAGCAATTGCTTTTAAAGCAAATTGATAGTTAAAGTGTATATCAGCAATAATTGGTGTCTTAGATTTTTTAACAATTTCAGACAATGCATTTGCATCGGCTTCGTCTAAAACAGCAACTCTAACAAGTTGAGCGCCATAATTGGTAACTTGTTGTATCTGTTCCACTGTTTTATCAACATCACTCGTTTTAGTAGTTGTCATTGTTTGAATTACAATTTCATTGTAACCACCAATAATAACATTACCTACTTTAACTGCTTTTGTTGATGTTCGATTTCTACATTTACTCATGTTAAAGTTTTTTTATTATATATAAAAAGAAAAAAATCGTTACTTAAAACGATTTTTATCATTATGGGGCGTTTAGTGGGACTTGAACCCACGAGTGCCTGAGTCACAGTCAGGTGTGTTAGCCAACTTCACCATAAACGCCATAACTCGTTTAATAATTATACAAACTTTTGACTAAATATAAGTATAATAAATGAAACACGTTAGACCCAAGACATGATTGCTTTATCTGTCGAAGCGATAACATTTAAAGTGTTGAAAATAAATCTAAGGAGACATATTAAGAATATGGCCGTTTCAAAAGAAACTAAGAAAAAATTAGTTAAAGAATATGGAAAGAATGCAAAGGATACAGGCAATACTGAAGTTCAAATTGCAATTCTAACTGCTGAAATTAATTCATTAACTGAACACTTAAAAGGTAATAAGAAAGATTTTGCTAGCAAAAGAACTTTGTATGCAAAGAATTCTAAAAGACGTAATCTTTTAAATTACCTTAAGAGAACAGATCTTGAAAAATACCGTGAATTAGTTAAAAAACTTAACTTAAGAGCTTCTAACTAATTATGAATCAAAACAAGACCAAACTTAAAGATAAGCTAACTGTCAAGAACATTAACAAGACATTTCCTATCATTATCTTTGTTCTTGTTTTTATTTTTACGTTTTTAGCCACAAGTAATGAATTAAGACAACATTGAGTAATTTTATTGTCAGTATTTGGTGGTGCAGTTCTTCTTGTTGGTTTAACATGATTGATCATGGGATTAGTTATTTGAAAAAAAGCAAAAAACAATGATGAAAATCAAAAGAAGATCAAACAAGCTTTAAAGAAATTAAAAGAAGAAGCTATTGAAGAAAGAGCAAAAATACTAGATGAATCCAATAATTCAAGTATTTAATGATAATTTTGCTTTAACAATATCTCTATATTGCATATTGTTAGTTGGTGTTGTAGGTATTACAACCCTCCTTTCTAGATTGTGTGTTATTCTAAAAGAAAAAGCTCATTTATCTGATGGAGTTGTGGCTGGTATTTTATTGGGAGTAATTACTAGTTTACCAGAATTAGTGACATGTATTGCATCCATTGTTGTTCATAAAAGTGGAAGTATTGGTTTTGGTGATATTATAGGAAGCAATTTCTTTGATTTATTTGTATTGGCTATTTGTTTGCTTTCATGCGTTTGAATATTTATCAAACATAAAGCAAACAAAGTAAATTTAACAACGTTAATATGTACAGGGGTTGGAACAATATTCGTATTGTTAGCAATGGTTGCAACCGAATATATTCCAGCATTAGTTTGACATGGTTTTAATTTCTTTAGCATACTAATATTTGCTAGTTATGTTGTATCAATTTTCTTTTTAATAAAAAGCAATAGCAAACCCGAAAAAGGAAATGAGGGTTTAACTGAAATTAAACAAGCAAGAAAATCAAAATTATTTCAATTAAAGTTACCAGCTATCATTATTTTAATAATTTTTGTATCATTGGCACTAATTGCTTGTGCAGTGTTTTTAACATTCACATCTGAGTCTTTAATTTTCTATCATTGATCTGATGTGTTTGGGACTGAGGAAAAAGCAACATTTGGTGGAGCTTTGTTACTTGGAGTAATTACTTCACTTCCTGAAATTGTTTGTTGTATAAATCTATGCGTACATAGAGAATATAACATGGTAATTGATACCATTGTTGGTTCAACATCATTTAACCTAGCAATTTTAACTTTTGCTAACATAGCTTTTGCAATAATTTATGAACCAGGTGCTGAAATGTATTCATGGAACACACAATCAATTATTCAAGTTTCACTTTGTTTAGTAGTCATTTTATTATTTGTTGGTTACTTATTGGCAAACATCAAAACAAATAAATTGAAACTAAATTCAAAACAATCGCTGGCAATTAATATATCAATATTATCATTGGTTGTTATTGCCTATATAGTGTTCTTAGTACTAGGTTTTGTTAAATAAATAAAACATAGTATCTTTTTTAATATATAGTTATATGTAATGAGGTTATCATAGTGGAAGCGTTTTTTGCAAGTAATAGCGCAGCAGCAATAAGTTTCTTTTTTCTTTTTGCAATAATTGTTGGTTTTTTAGCAACAATTGTTACAAAACTGGCTGTTGCTATCAAAGATAAAGCTCAATTACCTGATGGTGTAATCGGTGGTATATTAATTGGTGCTATTACATCTATTCCAGAATTTATTACAGCTATTGCTGTTACTATAAATGGAGTGTTACGTCCTGATTATAATCCCGCATCAGTTTTTGGTGATGTCATTGGGTCAAATATGTTTTGTATCTTGATTATTGCTGTGACATTATTAGTCACTGTAAAACTATTTAGACACCGTGAAACTGACCAAATTAATACAATTACTACCATTTGTTTAATCTTTGGTGCAGTAATGTGTATTCTTGCTGTATTATTTGAAAACAACGGTATAGTTTATGGCGGAGATGGACAACCTGCCAGTCCACTAGTTTGGCATGGTTTTAATTTCTTTTCTATCTTTATTTTCCTATCTTATGCAATTGCAGTGGCATTTATGATTGCTGGATCAAGAATTAAACCAGCCGCTGTAGTAGGTAAGGGTGTGGCGACAATGCAAACATTACCTCGACAACAAAAAGCAAAAAGATCTAAATTTCTTAAAATGAGTCTGCCCGTTTTAATTATCTTATTAATAGTCGGCATTATTGTTTTATCTGGTTCATCAATCGTTCTATCTACTGCTTGTGCTGCTTGTATTGAATTATGAGGATTGGGTGAAGTGTTTGGTAGAACACTATTACTTGGAGTGGCAACAAGTTTGCCTGAGCTAATTGCCGTTGTGACATTGGCTCAGAACAGAAGATATAACATGGCAATCAACTCTATGGTTGGTTCTTGTGCATTCAATATGATAATATTGTCTGTATGCAATGCTGTTTATGCAGGGTTATGATCTCCTGGAACAAAACCAATGTTTCCACAACCACAAGAAAAGAACAGTGTTGTTGTACAAGTTGCAATCTTTATCCTAATGTGTATTTTGTTTGCTTTATATTTAATTCTTAACTCTAAACACATAAAGACTAGATTAACTAATAACCAAATCATTTCAATGAACGCTGTATTATTATCATTAATAGTTGTTGCTTACATTTGTTTCTTAATCTTAGGTATTGTTCAATGACCAACAATTGAACCCCAAGTAGACATGGTATGATTGTTATAAAAAAAAGAGGTTTAACCTCTTTATTTTTTTAGTTTAGTTTGAATTGTGCTTAATAAGATTGCTGTAGCAGCTGAAACATTAAGCGATTGTGATTTACCGAACATTTCAATATATACTTTGAAATCAGAATTCTTTAAAACTAACGGACTAATACCCCTATTTTCGTTACCAACAATAATTACAACCTTACCACTAAATTTAGCATCATTTAGTTTATGTGCTTGTTCATCTAAACAACTAGCATATATCCAATAACCTGCTTCTTTAAATTTATTAATCGTATCAGTCAAGTTGGTTACCTTAATCATATTAAGGTTAGAGATTGCTCCTTGCGATGTTTTAATGACAGCTGGTGTTACTTGGCACTGTCCATCCTTTTTATAAATTAGGGCATCCACCCCCAACGATTCAGCTGAACGAATAATTGCGCCAAAGTTCATTGGATCTTCTATTGAATCTAACATTAAAACTAATGATGTTGGTTTATCTAGAGACAGGAATTCATTTAGTGATAATGTATTTTCACCTTCAGCATAACCTATGGCAAATTGGTGATTTTGTCCTTGAACTAATTTATCATAGAATGATTTATCATTATTTATTTTTACTTTAGGTAAATAAGATTGAACTTTTTTAAAGAAAGCCTTATCTTTATTACTAATTGTTGCATCTTTTAAATTATTATTTTTGATCGCATCAAGGATTGCTTTTTTTCCAATAATTAATTGCATTATAGTAACCCTTTCTTAATAAGTTCAGCACGATATTTGTCACCATTAGTAAAATCTTTAGAGTCTAATGCTTCTTTTCATTTTTTAATTAGCTCAACGTCATGTTCAACCACATCATATCTAATACCTAAAACATCTAATTCTTTCATAATGTTACATCTTAAAGTATTTGCTTCAGCATAATTCTTTTCTCGGACTAAACGGTTTAAATCTCTAACTTGTTGCAAAACAACTGTAATTGCATTCGGTAAATTTAGGTCATCAGCTAAACATTCATTAAATTCATTATTAAGTTTTACTATTTCATGTTTGTCAACATTATTGGTAATCAATCAAGTTTTAGCCACTGCTAATGACTTAACAACATTATTAACTTCTTTAATTGCAGCATCAAATTGTTCTTTAGCAAAGTTAACAGGTTGTTCATATTTAGCTTGATAGAAGAATCATCTTAAACCATTTGCATTATCTTTTGTCACAATATCTTTAACTAGGATAAAGTTATGTAATGATTTAGACATCTTTGCACCATTAACATTAATGTGACCAACATGCATTCAAATATCTGCAATATCTCTTCCATATAATGCATAATTTTGTGCATTTTCATTTTCGTGATGAGGAAATTTTAAATCAACACCACCACCATGGATCATTACATGATCACCAACATATTTATTAATTAAAACACAACATTCAGTATGTCATCCGGGTCGACCAACTGATCAAGGAGATTTTCAATTAATACCCCTATCTGTTTGTTTTCATAATACAAAATCTAATGGATTTCGTTTGTATTGTTTGTTTCCTTTTCTAACACCTTCTAATAATTCATCAATATTTTGGTGACTAACATGTCCATAGTTTTTTACTTTAGATACATCAAAGTAAACATCACCTTTTTCGACATAAGCCACACCTTTATCAATTAGTTGTTGAATATATTCTTGAATTTCTTCAATATGGTCTGAAACTTTAGGCATCAATAAAGGTTTAACATTTAACAAAGTAAATAAATCTAAATATGCTTTAGTATATTTATCTGTTAATTCTTTTTCAGTAATATTAGCTTCTGCAGCAGCGTTAATAATCTTGTCATCAACATCTGTGATGTTTTGAACATATAGAACATCTTTATTTAATGATAGAAGATAACGATAAAGAACATCAAATACTATCAAAGGACGAACATTACCAATATGAACATAATTGTAAACAGTTGGTCCACAATTATAAATGGTAATTTTTCTACCAGATAAATCTATTTTTGTATTTGTACTTGAATTGAATATTTTCATATTTTCTCCTATCAAATCTTCTCAGTTATGATTTTAATGCCTAAGGCCTTTGCTTTTTTATATTTGCTACTTTCAAAGTCGTTAGCAATTAAATAATCAATATCTTTATTAACTGAACCAAAGAATTTAGCATCAAATTTTTCTTCCATAATTTTAATGATTTCATTTCGTGGTATTTCAAATGAACCAGTAATAACAAACTTCTTTTGATAGTATGGACTATTTGTTTCATACTTTCTTTCTATTAATTTTGTATTAATGCCAACATCTTTTAATTTATTAATTAAAACCTTGTTGTTTTCTACTTTAAAGAAATCAACAATTGATTGAGCTACAATTTCACCAACATCTTTAATAGCAGTGAGCGATTCTAATGATGCCTCTGCTAATTTATCAATTGTTTTATAAGTTTCAGCTAAAACTTTGGCGGTAATTGCACCAACGTGTCTTATACCTAATCCGTAGATTAATTTATCAAGGTTAGCACCTTTAGATGTTTCCACCGAATTAACCAAATGATCAAACATTTTATCTTTAATGTGAAGATCTAAACCAAGAATTTCTTGCTTTTTATCTTTTAGGTAATATAGATCAATAATGTTTTTAACAATATTGTTATCTCAAAATTTTTCTAGAATCTTATTGCTTAATCCATCAATGTTCATTGCATCTCGATCAGCAAAGTGGACAATATTTAATAAACCACGAGCTGGACACTCAATATTAACACAGTATTGATCAACTTCACCTTCCACTTTTTCAAGCTTGCTGCCACATATAGGACAAGCAGTAGGAGGAACATATGATGCCGCATCTTTTGGCCTCTTGCTTATATTTGGCCCAATAACTTTTGGAATAATCTCTCCAGCTTTAAAGATTTTTACTGTATCACCAATACGAATATCTTTTGCTGCAATATATTCAGCATTATGCAACGTAGCAGCTGATATAGTAGAACCATCTAATAGAACTGGACTAAGGTTAGCAACATAGTTAATTCTTCCAGTTCGTCCAACAGTTGTAGTGATACCTTCAAGTTTGGTTTCAACAACATTTGGAGGGAATTTATAGGCTATAGCTCATTTTGGAAATTTAGAAGTAAAACCGATTTTTTTATGATCATTAAAATTATTTACTTTAATTACCACACCGTCAATTGGAAATTCTAAATCACTTCGTGCGTTTGTTCATTTTTCAATAACTTGAATAACTTCTTCAATTCCATTGCAAATTCTAATTCCATTGGCAACATTAAACTTATTCTTTTTCAAAAAATCAATTACTTCAGACTGTTTTGATAAGCCATATTGTTTTTCGTTTGGAATTTGATAACAATACATTGTTAAATTACGTTTTGCAGTAATTTTTGGATCCAATTGTCTTAAACTTCCACTAGCAGCATTTCGTGGATTAGCAAATTTCTTTTCATCATCTTCAATTGCTGCATTAATTTTTTCAAAATTCTTTTTTGTTAAAAAAATTTCACCACGGATTTCAATATCATCTATAAAATCAATTTGTAATGGAATTGATTTAATCGTTTTAACATTGGCCGTCACATCTTCACCAATAAAACCGTCACCACGAGTTGCACCAGAGACTAATTTACCATCTTGGTAAATTAGACTCATACTCAAACCATCGATTTTAGGTTCAACACAATAAACTATATCCTTGTCATCACCAATGGCTTTTTTGATGTCTTTGTCAAACTTACGCATTTCATCAGTTGAAAAAGCGTTAGCTAATGACATCATTTTAGTTTTGTGTTGATATTTTTTAAGTTTAGTGCTGGCTTCACCACCAACTCTTTGACTTGGTGAATCGGGAGTTAACAATTCTGGATATTTAGTTTCAATTTCGATTAATTGTCTTAAAGAGATATCGTATTCTTCATCCGATACTGTTGGATTATTAAGAACATAATACTCATATTCTCATTTTCTTAATAACGTTTTAAGCTTTTCTAATCGTTGTTTAATTTCTTGCATATATATTACAAATTATAAATAAAAAAGATTTGTAAACAAATCTTTTTTTGATTAATATCAATCGTAATTTCAATCGTTGATAGGCACGAATTTATGATTGAAAATTGCCTTATAAATTACCACAAAAATTGGAATAACAAATAGCATATTTAAATCGAGTGTATTTAGTGGAAATTGTGTTGTGGAAATTTTTAATGTGTGAATAACCAGCGGATTAATAAATAGAATGCAGCTAATGATTCCAAACTTCATCGCATAGTCAGTTTTGAATAAGTGATTTCACTTATTTCTTTTTACTTTTCTAATTACCAAATAAGTGATGGTAATGGCAACAAATAGTACATACATTATAGCATTGAAAACAGCAACTGATATTACACCAGTAATATTAAATGATCAGATGTATGTATAAGTAAATGTTAAAAAGTTATGGTAATCAATTTTTGATGCATCTCAATCGTACATTTCTTGAAAAATAAAGAAGTTTGCAATCAAAATAATAGCAATAATTAAACCTAAACTAGCGTAAACTATTTGTCCTGAATGACGATACAAAGATAATGATAATTTTGTATCTCACACAGGTGTTCCAACCCTCTTGTAAATAGCAATTAAAACAATTGCAAACACAATATAAATTGCATCAATTAAAGACAATAATCAGAATGTATAAATAGACAAAATACTGAAGATGGAAAGTAACAACGGTCAGGATAAAAACAACAAGTAATTTAAAGCATTTTCTTTATTACGAATTCCATAGTACATTGAGAACATTCAGACGCAAATTACTACATAAAAACTTGTGCAACTGAAAGCTAAGAATCCAACTAATAATGTCGTTAACATAAATAGTTTTACTGGGTGATTATCATTTGATTTTACTAGAACAAAAATATACACCAATAGAAGCATTAATACTCATGCGTCACCAATTGTAAATGATTCTATAAAAGCAAGAATTAATACAACAAATACTAATGTCGTAAGTAGTGATAAAATCAAACGAGAAGTCGATTCATTGTCTCCCAAAATCCATGTTGATAAACATCCAACAAAACCAGCAACAATAATCGCCCACGATCAATTACAGAATGTAATAGAATCTGCTGCATTTTTAATTTGAAAGGCGTGGATTCAAAATGCATTCATAATGTTTAATGATGAGAAATTACTAACTAAATCAGATGTTTCTGGTTTTAGTGCCATTTGTGCTCAAATACTGTATGGTAAAGCATTGATTGTATCAATTCATGTTTTACCAAATTCTGAATTGAAATCACGGAAACATAATCAAGCAATTAAGACAGTCAATCCGCCAGCTATAACAAATGTTATAACTTTTCTTCAATTAACAGATCAAGTGATAAATGTATATTTTCAATTAGCAATATACAAAGCAACTAAGATAACTTGTAAAGCACCAAGAACAACAAAGTAAACCCAGATGGCAACACGACCAGCATACAACCATATTGAGATAAAGTAGATCAAGTCAAAAAATGCGACAAAACCAATTATTGTTGATAAAAATGGATTTACACCAATCCTTACTCTTTTTATTAAGCGACCTATTAAAAAGGCGTTAACAAAATAAATTAAAGGGATTATAAAAATCGCCACTATCATATAAAAATTATAAAATAAAAAGTAGGTTTTATACCTACTTTGATTTAATGGAGCAGATGACGAGAATCAAACTCGCGTATCGACCTTGGCAAGGTCGCATTCTATCATTGAATTACATCTGCATAAGTGGGTATATTATACCCACAAAAATAAATATTTTAAAAAAATTTGTGTATTTTCCCATTTTATATATATAATTAAGAAACTTATATATTATTTTTTATACAAATAATATATTTGTATATACGCATGCTAGGAGAGTTATATGGTACAAAAACCAAAGTTTGTTGAACGAAAAATCGCAAACCTAGTTACTAGACGTGACTATGCGAAGCAATTTGTTAAGTTTGAAGAACCAGACTTATTGGAAATTCAAAAGAAATCTTATGAAAGATTTCTAAAGAAAGAGCTTGGAGAATTAATCGCAAGCTATTTTCCAATTAAGCACATCAAAAATAAAACCCACCATGTAGAAATTAATACTAAGACTGGTATCAATGGTATTCACTTCTATCCAGGTGCATTTGATGAACAAGAAGCTAGATATAAAGGCAAAACATACGAAACATCAGTTTATGTTGACTTAATTTTAGTTAATGATGAAACTGGTGAAGTTAAAAAAGTTCGTAAATCAAAGAATGATAAACACGATGGTGTATTCTTTGCTAACATTCCATTAATGACAGACAATGGAACTTTTATTATCAACGGAGTTGAAAAGTTAGTTAACTCTCAAACTATTCGATCTCCAGGAGTTTACATCTTATCTAAGAGTCAAATCAAGTTATCAGGTAAGAAAAAAGTTAATGAAGGTTATATTTGTGAATTGTATCCAAACCGTGGAACAATGTTGAACTTCGTTATTGATGATAAGAAAACTGATAAACGAATTATTAAATTAGTTGCAAGAAACGCAACATCTGATGCAGCTATTACTTTGTCTGCAACTCAATTTTTAAAAGCTCTTGGTTTAAACCAAGATACAATCATGGATATCTTTGGTAATGTTGAAATCATTGCTAATTCATTAACAGCAGATGGTGAAGCAAAATCATACAGCAACAAATTTGCTGGATGTTATACACATGACACTATTGGTCAAGATGATGAAATCAAGAAAATTAGAAAAGCAGTTTGTGATTGCCCAACCGTTAATGATATTAAACAAACGGGTCTACCAATTCAACACAAACTTCAAGTTTTAGTTTATCGTTGATCTAAATTAGAAGATCAATTATCTGAAATTAATAAACAACTTGAAGTTGAACCAAACAATTCATCAATTAAGTCAAAACAAATTGAAATTATTGCTAAGATTAGAGATCAAAAAGATTTATTGATTACTGAAAAAGCAGCAAAAGATATTATTACTCAACTATCTATTTCAATTCGTCCAACAGAAACACTTAGTCAAAAATATGCTGGTTTCTGTTATCAAGATTATTTAGTTAAACACTTTATGGAAGTAAAAGGGTTTGACTTATCTTCTGCTGGTCGTAGTAAGATTAATCACAAACTTCGTGTAACTGAAAGACTTTACCAAAAAGTTTTAGCTAATGACATTCTTTATAAGAATGGAAAAGTATTTTTAAAGAAAGACACTTTAATTAACAAAAAAGAAATTGACATGATTAAAAAAGCCATCACTGATGGTGAACTACTATTAGAAAAGGAATGACCATTAACATCGGTTTCTCGTTTCCATAGATTCAAAACAGCAAAAGCTGAAATTATTGATGTTTATGCTGACAACGATGAATGAGATGATTATGTAAACATTTTAGGTGTTCCACCAACAACAGATGCTGAAACACTTAATATCTCAGATATTATTGCAATGATTTCATACACTATCAACTTACCATGAAACATTGGTAACTATGATGATATTGATCATTTGGGAAATAAACGTCTAAGACTTATCCACGAACAATTTAAATCTAAATTAGTTGCTGGTATGGCGCGTGTTGAAAAACACATTAAGGATAAATTATCATCTTTATCTTCACCAACAATGAATGCTGAAGAAAAAGCAAGAAAGTCAACAGCAGCAACAATTAAATCAATTGTTAATACAAAACCCTTCCAACAAGTTGTTAAAGCCTTCTTCAACACATATCAACTAACTGCATTTATTGATCAGACAAACCCTCTATCTGAATTAACAAACAAACGTCGTATTTCAGCTATGGGTGATGGTGGTATTAGAAAAGACGATCCAAACTTAAATGTTCGTGACGTACACTACTCTCACTATGGTCGTATCTGTCCAATTGAAACACCAGAAGGCCAAAACATCGGATTGATTATGGCATTAGCATCATTTGCTAAGGTCGATGAAAACGGCTTCCTAATTTCTCCATATTTTGTTGTTGAAAATGGAGTTATTACAGATAAGATTCGTTGATTAAACGCATCACAAGAAGATGAATATGTTATTGGTGAATCATTAGTTCCACATGATGAAAATGGAAAAATTACACAATCTAAAGTCGTTGGTCGTTATCGTGGTATGCAAGAACTATATGATGCAAAGCAAATTAACTATATCGATGTTTCACCTCGTCAAGTTATTTCAATTGCTGCATCAGCAATTCCATTCTTGGAAAATGATGATACTGCTCGTGCCTTAATGGGATCTAACATGCAACGTCAAGCTGTTCCATTACTAAAACCATATGCACCAATTGTTGGTACAGGAGCTGAATATAAGATAGCACACGACTCTGGTTTAAACATTCTCGCTGCTCATGATGGCGAAGTATCAGCAATGGACGGTAATGAAATTACGGTTAAAACAAGTAATGGCACTGATAAGTACAAACTTGTTAAATATCGTAAGACAAACCAAAACACTTGCAACAACCAATTCCCAATTGTTGAAGTTGGACAAAAAGTTAAAGCAAGTCAAGTTATTGCTGATGGACCAGCAATGTTTAATGGTGAACTGGCTATTGGTCGTAACCCAATCATCGCTTATACAACATGACATGGTTATAACTTCGAAGATGCCATTGTTATTTCAAAACGTTTAGTTCAAGATGATTGATATACATCAATCTCAATCATTGAAAAAGAATTACGTTGTGTAACAACTAAAAATGGTGACGAACAAATTACTCGTGACCTTCCAAACGTATCAGAAGATCTAAAGACATATCTAGATGAAGATGGTATTATCTTGGTCGGTGCTGAAGTTAAAGAAGGTGACATTCTAGTTGGTCGAACTTCTCCAAAAGGTGAAGGTGACTATAGTCCTGAAGAAAAACTATTGAATGCAATCTTTGGAAACAAATCACACGGTGCAAGAGATTCATCACTAAAAGTTAAAGTTGGTGAAGAAGGTACCGTTATTGGTGTAAAGAGATTTAGAACTGTTGATGGTGAAAAGTTTGATGATGAAACGATTGAACTTGTAAAAGTTTATATCGCACAAAAACGTAAACTACAAATTGGTGACAAGATGTCAGGTCGTCATGGTAACAAGGGAACAATTTCTCGAATTGTGCCAGTTGAAGACATGCCACACTTGGAAGATGGAACACCAATTGATATTCTATTATCACCTTTAGGTGTACCATCTCGTATGAACATTGGTCAAATCCTAGAAGTTCACTTAGGATGAGCAATGCGTAATATTGCTAAAAAGAAATTATGAGACCTTCTTGAACAAGAAGCAACACCAACCGAATTCTGTCAATTATTTGGCATGAGTTCATACCGTGCAAAACAATTAAAGAAAGTTTGCACAAAATACTTTAAAGATAACAAGATTACAAAGTTTGAACAATTTAGTAATATTGACTTGACGATTATTTTAAGTAAAGCAGGCATGTCAATTGAAGACTTGTCTTATAAAGCATCAACTCCAGTCTTTGCTGGTGCAAAACTTGATGATGTTGCCGATGCTTTAAAAGAAGCTGGATTAGACCCTGTTAAGACAAGAGCTAAGACAAAATTAATTGATGGTCAAACTGGCGAATACTTTGATGGAGAAATTACTGTCGGAGTAATGTATATGTTAAAACTAGACCACATGGTTGAAGATAAGATTCACGCTCGTGCTGTTGGTCCTTATTCTAAAGTTAACCAACAACCACTTGGTGGTCGTAGCCAAGACGGTGGTCAAAGATTTGGTGAAATGGAAGTATGAGCTCTTGAAGCATATGGTGCAACATACAACTTAAGAGAAATCTTAACAATTAAATCAGATGACACGGTTGGCCGTAACTTAACTTACAACTCAATCATTAAAGGTTTACCATTGCCAAAACCAAGTTTACCTGAATCATTTAAATTGTTGACAAAACAACTTCAAGGTCTATGTCTATCAATGACAGTTACTGACCAAAAGGGTGTTAAACATGATATGGATGACTTTAGTAAGGCAAACATTGATGCTGAAGAACCAATAAAACAAGAGCCAACTGAAGAAGTAACAACTGAAGTTGTTGATGACTCAGAATATGGAAGTTTATAGAAAGGAGTAGGAATTATGATTAACGCTAAAAATATTAAATCATTACAATTAACCCTAGCTAGTCCAGAACAAATTCTAAAATGGGCTAGAGGAACAAAAGTTACTAAGTCTGAAACTATTAACTATAAATCTTTGAAACCAGAAGAAGATGGTTTATTCTGTCAACGAATCTTTGGGCCAGTTAAAGACTATGAATGTGCTTGTGGTAAATATAAGAAAGTTAAATACAAAGGTAAAGTTTGTGAAGTCTGTGGTGTAGAAATTATTTCTTCATCCGTTCGTCGTGAACGAATGAGTTGCATTGAACTTGCTTATCCATGTACACACATTTGAATGAGTAAGGAACTTCCTAACCCAAGTAAGATTTCATTATTACTTGGTATGACATACAAAGAAGTTGAACAAGTTATTTATTTCGTAAATTATGTTGTAATTAACAATCCACACTTTGATGCAAAGAAGAAAAATAATTTCTTCTATGGTCCTTGCAAGATTATTCCAATTAATGATCCAAAAGGTAATGAAAGCGCACGTAAGAGTATTCGTGCTGCTTTGGAAATCATTATTAAGAATCTTGAAAAAGAGATTAAATCTTTATCAAAGAATACAAGTAGCAACCTTGCCAAGATTAAAGAATTAAACTTTGATCATGAGATGGCAAGCCAATATGCAATGGCATTAAAAGATACAACTTTGCCATTTTCATTGCATACTGTTTTTGGTCTATTAAAGAAACACTTAGATATTGAAATTTCTATTGGATCTGCTGCTATTAAAAAATTATTGCAAGCTGTTGATTTAAATAAGAAATATCGTGAAGTTAAAGCTAGACTTGCTTCTTTGGCACCAAGCAACCCTAAGTTTACAAAAGAAATGAACACTTTGAAATTGATTAAGTGATTCGTTGAATCAAAAATTAGACCTGAATGAATGGTGTTAGATTACATTCCAGTAACTCCACCTGAAACAAGACCAATCGTTCAACTTGATAATGGTAAATTCACAACAAGTGATATTAATACTTTCTATCGTAAGATTATTATTCGTAATGAACGTTTGAAAAAGATGATGTCTGAACCAACTCCAGAAGTTATCTTAAATAACGAACGTAGAATGTTACAAGAATCAGTTGATGGATTATTTGATAATGCTTCGAAGTCTAACCCAGCTAAGGGTAAAGATAAAGCGCCTTTAAAATCATTAACTGACCACTTAAAATCTAAACAAGGTTTATTTAGACAAAACTTACTAGGTAAACGTGTTGATTATTCTGGTCGTTCAGTTATTGTTGTTGGACCAGATTTAAAAATGTATGAAGCTGGTATTCCATCTGTAATGATTCTAGAATTATTTAAACCATACATTATTCATGAATTAATTACAAAGATTGACAAAGACGGTTTACCATGTAAACCAATTGCTACAAACATTAAGGAAGCAGAAAAAATGATCTTAAGACAAGATTCATTAATCTGACCAATTGTTAATGAAGTTGTAAAGAAACACCCAATCTTATTAAACCGTGCTCCAACACTTCACCGATTAGGTGTTCAAGCTTTCGAACCTAAGATTGTTGATGGTAAGGCTATTAGATTACACCCACTAGTAACAACAGCATTTAACGCTGACTTCGATGGTGACCAAATGGGTGTTTACCTACCACTTTCTAAAGAAGCTATTGCTGAAGCAAGAAGTATTCTATTAGCATCTTGACACATTCTTGGCCCTAAAGATGGTAAGCCAATTGTTACACCAACACAAGATATGATTCTTGGTGCTTACTATATTTCACAAGAAGAAAAAGGTGTTAAAGGCGAAGGCACAATCTTTGCTAATCCACGTGAAGCAAAGCGTGCATACCATTTAAGACAAGTAAACATTCATGCAACTGTTGGTATTACAACTAATGCTTACAAAGACAAAGGATTACCATCAAACTGTATTCTTGTTACATCAATGGGTAAGATTATGTTTAATGACATCTTGCCTACAACGATGCCATATATTAATGATGGTAAAGATATTGATTCAGTTAGTAAAGAGCGAATCATTCCAGCTGGTGAAGATGCAAGGAAAGTTATTGCAAAGATTGAACCAGCTAATCCATTTACAAAGAAGACATTACAAAAGATTGTTGATGCATTATATAGTCAATTCCCAGTTGACATCACTGCAAAAACAATGGATGCAATTAAAAATATTGGTTTTGACTTCTCAACAAAATCATCTGTTACAATTTCTGCATTTGACTTGCCAAGCTACAACAAGAAAGATACTTACTTCGTTGGTGCCGATGCTCGTGTTGCTAAATTGAAAAAGCAATTTGAAAAAGGTTTATTAACTGATGATGAAAGATATAAACGTGTAATTGATCTATGATCAAAGGTTAAAAATGACGTTACTGAAGATATTAAAGGAATCTTATCTGCTCCAGAAAACCGTAACAATCCAGTTATTATTATGGCTAACTCTGGTGCCAGAGGTAATGAATCACAATTTACTCAACTATTAGGTATGCGTGGATTGATGAGCAAATCTTATAACTATGACCAAAAGACAAAGTCTAATGTTATTAAGGATACAATTGAAACACCAATTAAACACTCATTCCTTGATGGTTTAACAATTGCTGAATACTTTAATGCATCTTATGGTGCACGTAAAGGTATGGCTGATACTGCTATGAAAACATCTAAATCTGGTTATATGACTAGAAAATTAGTTGATGCTGCTCAAGAAGTTATTGTTAAAGAAGAAGATTGTGGTACACCAACAGGATTAGTTGTAAGAGCAATTGAAGATACAAAACAAAATTATCGAATTGAATCTTTAGCTGATCGTATTGCTAATCGTTATGCATTTGAAGATATTATTAACCCTAAGACTGATGCAGTAATGGTTAAGAAAAACGAAATTATTACACCAGTAATGGCTGAACGAATTGAAAAACTTGGAATTAAAGAAGTTGTTATTCGTTCTGTCCTACACTGTCAATGTAAAGATGGTATTTGTCAAAAATGTTTTGGTAACGACTTAACAACAAATAAACCAATTGAAATTGGTACAGCTATTGGTGTTATCGCCGCTCAATCTATTGGTGAACCTGGCACACAATTAACTATGAGAACATTCCATACTGGTGGTGCAGCCGGTGAAGCCAACATTACTCAAGGTTTTGAACGATTAAAACAATTGTTTGACCTTGTTCCACCTGCTGATCGTGAACTTGCAATCATTGCACAAGCACCATGTACAGTAACTAAGATTGAACAAGTTGAAGATGGAACATTAATTCATGTAATTAACGACGTTACTGAAGAGGAAAAGACATACCATGCTAACTTATCACAAGTCGTACGTGCTGAAAAAGGCGACCACTTAGAAGCTGGCGATAAAGTTACTGAAGGATCTATTAATATTAAGGTCCTTCTTGAAGTTGCAGGTATTGACTCGGTACGAGACTACTTAATTAAAGAAGTTCAAAAAGTTTATCGTCTTCAAGGTATTGAAATTTCTGATAAATATATTGAAATTATTGTTCGTCAATTAACAAACAAATTAAAAGTTTTAAGTCCTGGTGATAGCAACTACTTCATTGGTGAAACAACTGACATTAATACTTTCACTGAAGAATGTAATAAACTATTTGCTGCTGGTAAAGAACTACCAACCGCAAAGAACGAAATCTATGGTCTAGATAACGTTGCAACAAGCAAAAAGGGTCCTTTCCTAGCCGCTGCTTCTTTCCAAGACACAAAGAAAATTTTGACTGATGCTGCAATTAGAGGAGATGTTGATACTCTAATGGGCTTAAAAGAAAATGTTATGATTGGTAACTTATTACCAGTTGGTACTGGTCTAGAAAGACCAGAAGATGTCATCGCTAAAGGTGACGAAATGTACAAAAAGGAATATTAATTTGTACATATGTGATAAAATAATAAATACGATAGGAGAAAACTATGCAAAAAACAACAATGCTTAAAAATGAACAAGCAACAAGCAAACGTGTTTGATATACGATTGATGCTACTGGTGTTGTTTTAGGAAAATTAGCTGTAACTGCAGCTAATATTCTACGTGGTAAGAATAAACCAAATTTTACCCCAAATATTGATTGTGGTGATCATGTTATTATTATTAATAGCGATAAGGTTATTGTTACTGGAAATAAAGCAACAAAAGAATTTAGATACAACCACTCTGGATATATTGGTGGTATTAGAAAAAGATCTGTAAAAGAAATGATTCAAAAATATTCTGATGAATTGGTTAAAATTGCTGTTAAAGGAATGTTGCCAAAAAACAGACTATCTGAAAAAATCATTAAGAAATTACATGTATATAAAGATGCAGGTAAAGATCATTCTAAACAAAAACCAACACTAATAAAGGTAGGTAAATAATTATGGCAACTAAAATTGAATATAAAGGATTAGGACGTAGAAAAAGCTCTATTGCTAGAGTTTTAATGGTTCCGGGATCTGGTAAGATTGAAATCAATGGTAAATCACCAGCTGAATATTTTCCTAATAAATTAGTTATCCAAGATATGCTACAACCATTAGAAGTAACTAACCAAATGAAAACTTTTGATATTAAAGTCAAAGTTGTTGGTGGTGGTTTCAAAGGCCAAGCCGGAGCAATTCGTTTGGGCATTGCTCGTGCATTAATTGATTGTAATGCTGAACAAAAAACAACCCTTAAGCGTGCAAAGTTAACAACAAGAGATTCACGTGTTAAAGAACGAAAAAAATATGGTAAATACGGTGCACGTCGATCTCCTCAATTCACAAAACGTTAATATTTTTTTTATTACAAAGAAACTTGTCTATATCATAGAAGATAGACAAGTTTTTCTTTTATTTTTTCTTAACCATCCATATACATATATAATTAATTGAATATTATTGAGATAAAACAATGAAAAAAATAAAATTATTTACACCTCTATTAACTTTCTCTGCAATTGCAGCAACTATTATCCCAACAGTAGCTTGTAATCCACAAAACACATTTAGTGTGACAGTCGTTGATACGAAAGAAAAAGTTAGTTTAGAAAATACAACTGCTGAAGGTGGAAAAAAATTTGAATCTAAAGTAAATATTGATACGACTTTTGTGGTAGATCAAGTCGTTATAAAAGTTGGAGACAAAACACTTGTTGAAGGCCAACAATTCATTTATAGTAGATTTTCTAACACGCTAGTGATATATGAAAATGTTATTGATAATAATGTTACTATTGCATTTACATTCCAATATGTAATGGCAGGTTATATTCGTGCAGACTGATATGCTCATGACCAATATTTGATATCAGATTCCTATCTTAAAATAAGCGATGTATCAAAATCTATAGTACTTTTTATGCGAGTAGATTATAGTAATTGGACAAAGGATACAAATTATCCAAAAAATTTTCACATTGTTTGGGACGAATCAAAAGAAGCAGCAACGATAATAGATGTTAAATGTATTACTGATAGTTCAACAATTACTCTTGCTAAAGATGAAGACGACAAAGGATTTCATATAGATGAAGGAAAGATTGATAAAGAAACTATATTTGATATTGAAATAGTATGTAAAGTTCCAAGTCCGAATACTGAATACCGAGTTTGAGGATATCAAAAGTAATAAAAAAAGTAGGTTAGTGCCTACTTTTTTATTCCTTGTCCAGATTTAGATCTTTAGTTAGACCCACAACAAACTTTTCAATATCAAATGGTTGAAGGTCATTATAAGTTTCACCTAAACCAATGAATTTCACAGGGATGTTGAAATTATCTTTAATAGCTAAGATAATTCCACCCTTGGAAGTTGAATCCATCTTGGTTAAGATAATACCTGTTAACTTTGTTACTTCGCTAAAAGCTTTAGCTTGTACAATACCTGATTGTCCGGTTGTAGCATCTAGTACCAACAATGATTCACAAGGCTGGTTAGGAATGAATTTTTTAATTACACCATCCATTTTTTTCAATTCATTCATTAAATTAACTTTATTTTGCAAACGTCCTGATGTATCACACAAAACAACATCAATCTTGTTTTCGCTTGATCATTTAACGCCTTCATAAATAACTGAAGCAGGATCTTGGTTAACCATTCTTGGTTTAAAACATTGAATGTTTAGACGATTTGCTCAGATCGATAATTGTTCTACTGCTCCAGCACGATAAGTATCACCAGCAATTAAACAAACCTTCATCCCTCTATCTAAAAGATAATGGGCAATTTTAGCAATTGATGTTGTTTTACCAACACCATTTACTCCAGATACCAAAATGACATTAGTTTCACCTTGTTGAAGATTTAAACCATTATCAATGATGGTATCTTGAATATAGTAAACAAAGATCTTATCAATAATAATTTGTTTTACTAATGAGGCATCTTCAACATTTTGGAATTTGATTTCATCTTCAATTGCTTGCATGATTTTTGTTGTAGCACCAGTTCCTACATCAAAACCAATAAGCATCTCTTCAATGCTTACAAGCATTGATGCATCAACTTTCTTATGCTCTTTTACAAGTTCATCTAAAGCAGATTTAAATACACCACCAGACTTTTTCAAACCTTTATCAAAAGTTGATTGATCAACTTGAGCAATCTGTGTAGTTTTTTCGATTTTAGCAGCAGCTTTTTCAGCTTTTCTTGCACGAATCTTGTTTATTAAATTCTTAAAAAAGCCCATTATTGATTATCGTTTCCAAACTCTTTAGCATGTGCTAAAGTAACTTTATACATATTTGTAATACCTTTAATTTGCATTGTTGCACCAAATAAGCTATCACAACGTTCCATTGTTCCAGGGCGGTGGGTAATTACTAGGAATTGAGTTTCTTTTGAATTCTTCTTAATAATGTTACCAAATCTTTCTACATTAGCAGGGTCAAGAGCTGACTCAGCTTCATCTAGAACAACCAATGGGAAGTTGTGAACTCGTAATATGGCAAACAATACAGATAAAGCTACTAAAGACTTTTCACCACCAGATAATAAATTTAACGTAGTTATCTTTTTACCAGGAGGGACAGCAGTCACTTCGATACCTGAGTTTAAAATGTCATTTGGATCAGTGTATTGAACTGATGCAGTTCCACCACCAAATAAGTAACCAAACACTGTTGGCAATTCATTATTAACCTTTTCAATTGTTTCTCTAAAACTATTTCTTGCTTTATTATCAAGTTCAGCAATAGCTTTTTCAATTGTATCTTTTGCATCAATAAGTTCTTTATGTTGAACTGATAATGAATTATGTTCTTTTTGTTTTTCTTCAAGTTCTTTCAAAGCCTCCATATTGATTGCACCAATCTTGTCTAATTCAAAACGTAATGTTTGAATTGTTTCACGGGCTTGTGCGTCTGACATAGGCAGTTCTTTATTATAGTTAGCCATAGCATTTTCTACTGTCATACGATATTCAGAAGAAATACGACTTTTAGCATTTTCAATAATAGCTCTTGCTTTTTCAAGATCAACTTCGGCATGAGCTTGTTCAGCATTAGCTTTGTTAACTAAAGCTCTAGTTTCATCAAGCCTTGCCTGGTAATCATCAGCAATTTGACGGTTAGTTTGTTTTGTTGCTCTCGCAACGTTTAGATCTTGGATAATCTTATCCTTCCTTGTATATAGTGAAGCTAACTCGCGGTTAATTTCATTAACTGAATTAGTTTTGCTATCTTCCTTTGCAGATTTATCTAATTGATTAAAGTCGGTTTCATATCTAAACAAACTTGCTTCAATGTTTTTAATTTTCTCCTCATATGTAGTGAAAAGAATCTTCTTTTCATTTAATTTACTATTAGTCTCTTCTAATCCACTAGCAAATTTTGCATGTTCTATTCTTGCTTCAGAAGCTTGTTTAGTTAAATCAGCAATTTCTTGTTCCAATTGTTGTTTATTTTCTTGTAAGTTAAACACTGGAGCAAATTTAGCTTTGCTATATCCTCCGGTAATGGCACCACCAACAGAAATATTTTGTCCATCTAGTGTAACAACTTGATAAGCAGATTTTGTGCATTTAGAAATGTTGATAGCAGCGTGTAAGTCTTGTGAGATCAAGATACGACCTAATAACATACTAAATAAGTCTGCATATTTCATATCATAAGAAATAAGCTTATCAGCTGTATCAATGTATCCATCAAGTTGCTTACAAATTAAAGCATGTTCTTCTCTTAGTGGACGTGGTTTAACTAATGTTAATGGTAAGAATGTTGCTTTACCAGCTTTATTGTTTTTTAAGAAGTCAATTGCATATTTTGCATCATCCTCTGATTCAGTAATAACAAAGTTATTACTTCTGCCTAAAGCTAAGGTGATAGCTGTTTCATATTGTTTTTCAACTTTAATAAAGTCTTTAACAGTGCCAACAATCCCATGTAATGCATTTTTGTTTTCCATTACAGTTCGTGTTCCAGCTTCATTGACATATTCATTATCAATTTTGTCTTCAACTGAACGAAGCTTGTAGCCTAATTCTGAAATCTTATTTGTTAAGGATACAACCTTAGCGCTGGCATTCTCGGTCTTAATTTGTTGATCGTTCTTAATTTCTTCATAACCTTTAATTTCATCATCAAGTTTTTGTTTATTTTCTTGGGCTGATTGTAAATCAAACTTTAAGTTTGCTATGATTTGGCCTAATGCTTCAGCTTTCTTTTTAGATGAACCACTAGCTAAATCATTTTGTAAGTTTGACTCAATTGCATTCTTTTTAATTTCAAGTTGATTGATTTCTTGAATTAAATTTGTAAACTTAGTATTGTATTCTTCTACATCCGCATCAGAACGATTAGCTTTTTCTTTAACATCAACCAATTGTTTAGATACAGTTTCAATATCAGCTTCATTTGAAGAAACAATTTGTTTATTTCTAGCGATAATACCTTTTAGCTCAGCCAATTTTGATTGACTAAAAGCAACATCCTTGACAAGGATAATTAGTTCAAGTTCCATCAATTGTTTTTTCTTTTCTTGATAAATTTGTGCCTTTTCTACTTGCTTAGATAATTTTTTGATATCCTTTTCAAGAATAGAAACATAGTCAGAAACACGATTTAAGTTTACTGTTGCTCTTTCTAGCTCAGACAAGCTATCTTGTTTTTTCTTAGCATATAAACCAATACCAGCAGCATCCTCAAAGATTTTTCTACGTTCTTCAGGTTTAGCTTCAACGAATCATTGAACCGTGCCTTGCGAAATGATTCCTAGGGATCCTTTTGCAAGACCTGTGTCAAGAAATAATTCTTGAATGTCTTTTAAACGGCAAGGTTCATTGTTAATGAAGTATTCATTATTCCCTTCATTTCTAGTTAACTTTCTTGTAACTGTTACTTCTTTTAAGTCGGAATGTAGGATTTTGTTTGAGTTATCAAATGTTAAAGCAACTAGAGCATAATCACTTCCATCTTTATCTTTAGAACCATGGAAAATAATATCACTTGAACTTTTTCCTCTCAAGGCTTTTTTAGATTGTTCACCCAAAACTCATTTAATCGCATCGACAATATTTGATTTACCAGAACCATTAGGTCCAACCACCCCAACCATTGAATCTTTGAATGACAATTCAATAGGGTTAGCAAAAGATTTAAATCCCACAGCTTTAAATTTTTTAAGAAATAACATGTTACTTACCTTCCTTTACCAATTTGGAATATGCTTCTTTTGCCGCAGCTTTTTCAGCTAATTTTTTGTTTTGTCCTTTGCCACGGCCATAAGTTATGTTTCCAACTTTAAGTATTGCTTCAAAATTGTTTGGCCCCAATTGTTTTGTGTGATACATTGCATTTTTAGTGTTATGCTTCATCAGCGCTTCTTGTACTAGTGTTTTATAGTCCAAAGCAGCATTGAGAATTGTTTCGTCATCAAATTTAAATAATGTTCAATTTAATAATTTTTTAATTGGTTCTATTCCTAAATCCATATAAATGGCGCCTAATAATGCTTCAAAACAATCTTCTAATATTTTATCCATTCCAGCAGATTTAGCTGCACCAACACCGAGCAAGACATAGTCTTGTAACCCAATTTGTTTTGCTATAGCTGTTTCGGTATTTGATTGGACTAATCGTTTTCGATAAACTGTTAATTCACCTTCATGTTTGTTTGGATATTTGCGATATAAGTATGCAGCTGTTAAAAAACCTAAAACACTATCACCTAAATATTCTAATCTTTGGTATGAATAGTTTTGACGGTGTTCATTAGCATATGAACGGTGTGTTAATGCTTCAACATAGATAGAAAGATTTTTTGGGTTAATTGCCAAAACCTCCTTTAATCAATTTTGTAAATTTGCTAAATAATCTTTATTCATATTTAATATTTTTAATGTTATGTAATAGGTTATTGTTTACACAATCATATGCCATTCTTAAGGCAGCATAAAATTGTTTTGCATCGGCAGAACCATGTGTTTTAATGGCAATACCATTAGCACCTAAAACGATGGCACCAGCATTGTTACGATAATCAAATGTGTGAGTCAATTTATAAATAATAGGCAAGCTAAAAACAGCACCTAATCAGTTTCATGGTTTCTTATAACCATTTTTTAAAATTTTGCTAACTGATTTTAATGATCCTTCAAGTGCTTTTAAACAAATATTACCACTAAAACCATCACAGACACAAATATCAACTACACCATCTAATAAACCTTTAGGTTCTACAAAACCTATATAATTTATATTTGTATTATTTTTTAACAATTCGTGAGCTTGTTTATGACATTCAAAACCTTTGTGTTCTTCTGTTCCAATATTTAAAACACCAATTCTTGGTTTAGCAATCTTTCTTACAATTCTTGCATATTCATTAGCCATTAATGCATAGTGATACAAGTCTTCACCCGTTACATTAATGTTGGCACCAACATCAATCATATTAAATCCAACTTTATTTGTTGTTGGAATAAATGGCATAAAACCAAACTTGGATATATTAGAAATTGATCCTAAATTCATTTGTACAAGTGGAACAAAACACGAAGTACTTCCTGCTGATACAACTGCGTCTGCCTTATCTTCCTTAACTAAATTAATAGCAGTTAACATTGATGTTGATTTTTTTCTTAATGCCGTAATTGGTGTGTCATCCATGTTAATCACATCAATGGCAGGCACGATTTCGAAATTATCAGAATCTTTTAAAAATAAACGAATATCATCAGCCTTACCAACTAAAATAATCTTGACACCATTGTATTTTTTGCAAAACTTACGTGCAGCATCAATTGCTTCAGTTATCTTTCCTTCAAAACCCATTACATCAAATGCTATTCTCATAATCTACCTACCTTGTTACACCAATATAGTAATGATATGTTGATTGATTGCCTTGGATGACAATAGGTTTAACCAAATATTTTTCATTGATGTATTTGTACATATTATTAACTTCTTCCATTGTTGCATCTTTTCCATAGATGATAACAGCAGTATTAGGTCGACGTACATCACCAAAGATCTCATCAATCATTCTCTTAGTTACTGCACCTTCAGTTCTTGAGTTAGTAATAATTTCTTTGTTTCTTACACCAATGTAGTCACCAAATCTGATGTGAAGATTACGATAAGAAATATTTTTAACTGATTTTGAAATTTTGCATGTTTCACAGTTTTTTAATGCGCGAAGCATTTCTCTTACTGTGTTATTTTCATCTAATTCTGGGTTAAAACTTAAACAACAAAGATAGCTTGCTGCTATATCCTTAGATGGGATAATACTAATGTGGTGTGTCTTTTTAGGAAATAAACCTGCAGCTTGCTCAGCAGCCATTAAGACATTACCATTATCAGTAACAACGACAACATTCCGACTCTTGGCAGATTTTATTAAATCATAGAATTGTTGAATTGTTGGGTTTCCAATTTCATCACAATTTAAGCAATTGTTAATACCAAATTCCTTTGCATAAACATCTTGTATTGTTTTGCTTGGTACAGTTGCAACAACTTTAGTTGCAGTTGTAATTTCATTATCGGCTTTATATTCGCTTTCTAGTTTTTCAAGAGAAGTATTTTTATTCTTCATCATGAATTGAAGTGTCATATTTTCGATCTTAATCTTGTTGAATTCCCCATATTTACTTGCAAACTCAAGAAGTTTATATGGCTCAGTTACATGAACATGAACTTTTACGATATCATCATCACGGACATAAACAAAACTGTTACCCATATCTTCGATACGACGTTTAAAATATTTTTCATCAAACTTAGATTTTTCAGGTTGATCAATTGTTACACGAGAACCAAGCTTTAAAATAAATTCAGAACAATAACCAAAACCTTCATTGTCATCAACAAAAGTTTTGTTAATAGCATTTTGCTTTTCTTTATCCTTTGGTGTAGGTTCAACTGGTTTAGCATCTGGATGCAATAATGCTTCTTTCATACCTTCTAAAAATACAGTTAATCCATAACCACCAGAGTCAACTACACCAACTTCTTTTAATTGGATTAAGAAGTCAGGAGTTTTATTAAGAATAATTTTTGCTTCCTTGTGAGCAAAATCAAATAATTCTTCAATAGATTTAAATTTTCCTGTTGACTCAATTAATCTTTCTGAAACAACACGGATAACAGTTAAGATTGTGCCTTCAACTGGTGTTGCAACAGAACGATAAGCAAATTCTTTAGCATTAACAAACCCTTTTGTTATATCAGTTAAACCAATCTCTTTAGCAGCAGTTGTAAATGTTGAACTAAATCCTTTGAAGATTTGACTAAGGATAACACCAGAGTTACCTCTAGCATTCATTAATAAACCACGAGCAAAAGTTTTAGTTAATAAAGCAATATCTTCTGTTTCAAGATCAGCAATTGCTTCTCAAGCACCTTCAGTTGTAATTTTTAAATTAGTTCCAGTGTCGCCATCAGGAACTGGAAAAACATTTAGTTCATCAATATATTCAAAGTTATTACCAACAAAGGTAACTCCATTATGAAATAATGATTTTAATGTTTTAGCATTTAAAGAAGTCATTATTTATCTCCTTTAGTTGAAGCAACAATTACATTGATTTTAATAATACCTTCATCAATGTCAAATTGTTTTGTTAAATAGAAACTTATAGCAGATTGTATTTCATGAGCAATTGCATAAATATTAGACAACAAGCTAAATGGGGATAAATAAATGTTAATCTCACATTTTGCATCACTGATTTTAATACTTTCAATATTTTCAGTGTCCACTCCGGGTATCTTTTTTGTCTCTTCTAACAAAATATTCTCCAACACGTTGGGACTGATTGAAATAATATCATGTAATTTCATAAAAGCATTATATAATATTTTGAATATTAAATATAATAATAGTATAAAGGAAATTTATCTATATGGCTGTTGCACAAAGAAGAACATCTAAAGGTAGAAAAGGAATGCGTCGAAGCCATCACGCATTGAAAGCTGTAACAACTACAGTTTGTCCTAAATGTGGAAAACCAATTAAACCACACACGGTATGTAAATATTGTGGTTACTACAATGGCAAAAAAATTAAAAACGTTAAATAATATTTAGGTTAAATCGTACAAAATACGGTTTGACCTTTTGTTCTTAATAAAGGAGTTAAGGGTGATTATTGTTAAACCATCATATCAAATTCTAAGCAAAGTTGAACCAATTGAGCAATTACAATTAATTGAAAAAATTGGTCGTGTTTGCTATAAATCAGAAGATAAAATTGACAAAACTGGAGAATCAGCTAAAAAGTTGATAGGCAATTTATTAAAATGAAGACACGAAGCAGTTATTGAACATAGCTTTTTATCAGTTAAGTTTGTCTGTGACCGTGGTGTAACTCATGAATTAGTTCGTCATAGAATTGCAAGTTTTGCTCAAGAATCTACTAGATATTGTAACTATGCAAATGAAAAATTTGGTAAACAGATTACTGTAATTGAACCATATTTTTATAAGAAAGATCCAAAGCGATATAAGGTATGAAAAAAAGCGATGGAAGATGCAGAAAAAGCATATTTTGAATTATTAGCACAAGGTTCCACTCCACAAGAGGCTAGGAGTGTTTTACCAAATAGTTTAAAAACTGAAATTACAATTTCTGCAAATTTCCGTGAATGAAGAAACATTTTTAGGTTGAGATGTGCATCTGATGCTCATCCACAAGCACGCGAACTATTAATTCCTTTACTAAAGGAATTAAAAAAGAAGATTCCATTAATTTTTGATGATATAAAATTTGAGGAAAATAACACATGAAATTAATGTCTGGAATTGAAACCAGAGACCATTTTTTAGTTAAGTTAAAAAAGGAGATAGCTGGTTTAAAACATAAAAAAATTATTCCTACTTTAGCTATCATTTTGAACAATAATAGTTACGCGAGTAGTGTGTATGTTGCTAATAAACAAAAACTTTGTAAGCAATTAGGTTTAAATTCTAAACTTTTTAAGTTACCTGAAAGTACAACCACTAAACAAATGTTAGCATTAATTAACAAATTAAACAAAGATAAAAGCATTAATGGTTTATTTGTTCAATTACCTACTGGTAAAAACATTGATGATGACGCAGTCATTAATGCCATTTCTCCAGATAAAGATGTTGATTGTTTTCACAACTATAATGTTGGAAAAATTTGAACATCTAATTTTATTGAAAATTTAATTAAACCATGTACTGCAGCTGGAGTAATTGAATTATTAAAATACTATAACATTCCTCTTGCAGGGAAAACTATAGCAATTGTGAACCGTAGTAACATTGTTGGTAAACCACTTGCTACACTATTTTTACATGAAAATGCTACACCAATTATTTGTCATTCTCATACAAAAGATTTAAAAAAGGTCTGTCAAAATGCAGATATCGTTGTAACAGCTGTTGGAAAAGCTAACTTTTTTGATAAAAAATACTTCAAAAATAATACAATTATTGTAGACGTTGGAATTAACCGAGACACAAACAACAAGTTGTGTGGCGATGTTAATATTAAAACTTTGAAAAGTTTTAATGGATATATAAGTCCTGTACCTGGTGGCGTTGGACCAATGACAGTTCTAATGTTAATTAACAACCTCATTATTTTGACAAAAAAACAACATAAAATTTAGATATGGAAAAATTGAACAAAAAAATAAAATACATCATCAAGGATGAGAATACTTTGGAATTAGCACAAGATGCTAAACAAGGCGATTTTATTGATTTGCGTGATGAGACCAATCTAGATACTAAATCTATTTTAAAAAATTTTAATAACGAAATAGAGAATTTAGCCAAACAAAAAGCAATTGATTTAGCTGAAGCTAAGGTTTTAAAAGCAAACAGCGATAAAGATCGTCAAATTGCTGATTTACAAAAACAAATTGCTTTATTGCAAAAAGATCTTCAATCAAGTGGAATATCATTGCAAGATAAAATTGATGCTGCAGTATTAAAAGCTGAGGCAAAAAAGAATGAATTAATCAATTCACTAAAAGAAACAATTAATTCAAAGGACAATGATATTAAAAATCTTGAATATCGTTGAGATCACCGCAATCCATCAACTAAAGCAATGGGTGAAGAACTAGAAAAATTTGTTTGAGAAGAATTTGATGGCGCTCAGCAAAAAGGTGCTTTTACTCATGCAAAATTTATCAAAGACAACGAAGTTATTTCATCTGGTGAAGGATTAAAAGGAACAAAAGGCGACTTTATTTTCAAAGACTATGATGAACAAGGCAATGAGATTTTAACAATTGAGATTGAAGTTAAAACTCAAAACAATACAACTGAATCAAAAAAGAAAAATCAAGACCACTACAAGAAACTTGATGAAGATCGAACAAAAAAAGGCTGTGAATACGCTTTATTGATTTCTGAGTTAGAAAAAGACAACAAGAACTTTGATGGTATTTACAAAGTAAGAGGTTATGAAAAGATGTATGTTGTTCGTCCACAAACGTTCATTGCCTTCATCAATGTTCTAAAAGATAGCTTGAATAAAAATTTTGAACTTGTGCAAGCTATTAATCAAAGAAAAATGGAGTTCATTGATCAAGACACATTTATGGCTAATTTACAAGATTTTAAAGAAGATTTTGCTATCTCTGCTGGGAGATCAATGAAAAATTATGAAGGTGCTATTGAAGCTATTGATAAATCTATTAAAAACCTTCAAGACATTCGTGAAAAATTAACAAAATCTGGCGAACAACTTTTAACAGCAAACAATAAATTGCAAGGATTAACAGCAAGAAAATTAAAAAAGGGATGTAAGGAGGACCCATTTAAAAAGTAATATGAAAATATCATCAACAATAAATATAGTATTGCCAATCGCCGGAGTAGCAACAATGGCTACTGGTGCAGTAGTCGTTCCAATTGTTGAACAATTTTTTCCTACTGTTGCTGAACAAATGTATAACTCAACTCTTGAAGAGTTCTTTGAATTCTGCAAATATCCTCATGTAGCAAACATAAATGAAAACCCTGATGAATGAGACCCTCAAAATGATACATTAAAAGTAATGGCAGAACAGATAACAAACCATGTCCTAATATTCCCTGGAATTGATACCGTTTCACAAGACTATAATCGAAATATATGATGAGACATTCCAGCATCTAAAGGATATGAAAATAGATCTCCGATTGCTTTACAAAGTCATATGGATATGGTTTGAGATTGCAAAGGCGAAGCCTTAACATGAGACCCAACAACTCATCCCGTTTCTACACCAATATTTGATAAATTTAATGGGAAACGTGTAATACATACTAAAGACTGGTTAACATCTTTAGGAGCTGATGATGGCCAAGGTGTTGCACTAATGTTGTCATTAACAAAAAATTCTAATTTATATTTACATCCAAGAATTCGTTGTATTGTTACAGTTGATGAAGAAACAACGGCTAGAGGAGCATCCCGTTTAGGTTGAATGACTAAAACTGGTGCTGAAAAAGTTAAAGTACTTAATGGAATACCATATTTAATAAATATTGATGGTGGACCAATTGGGCAAATTAATGTTTCTTCTGGTGGGTGTCTTGGACATCACTACAGTGCAACATTTGATGGCGATAGCCTTGAAACCGTTTCAAATAGAAACCTTTATACTGTTATATTAGATGATTTTCATGGTGGACATTCTGGTATCGATATAACACATCATTATGCCAACCCAATTGGCTTAATTGGGAAATTATTTGATGAAATTGAGAACATATTTAGAGAAATAGGTAAAGAGAATGATATACAAATATATAGCATTTCTTCACCAGAAGAATTTAGAACTCAAATTCCAACATCAGCGTCTTTTAGTTTTATAAGCGATAATATTTCTAATACAGAAAATGGATGAGAAATAGCCCAGAGAATATTTAAAACAAAATTTGATACATTAATGAGTCGCTATGATTATTCAGAGGAAACAAAAGCACACATTGATTTTTTAACATCAACAGCAAAGGACGATGCTAAAGCATTAACTCCTTTAGCATCAAAATGAGTGAAATCATTTGTGAATGATTTATGTTGTGGTGTTCTAGAACGACGTCCTGAAGACCATGCAGTTACAGCTAGTTGTAATATTGCACCTTTTAATTTTGAATATGACTTTGATAGCGATTCAATAAAATTGGAAGCTGAAACATTAGCAAGATTTAATACTCATAAAAAGTCTCAACAAATTATAGACAAGAACGCTCAAGCCTTCTATTACATACAGAACTTTGTTGGAAAAGAAAAAGCTCCAGACATGCGGAAAGTTGATGAATTCCCAGTCTGAGAAGAAAGCAAAGATAAATATTTGTGTAACTTATGTTATGAATCTTTTCAAAATTCAAATATAAGAGATCCTTACTTCTATATTTGTCATCCGGGATTAGAATGTAGCTTCTTTGTTAATGACTATAAAGATTTAGTGCAAATATCTATTGGTGCTAATGTTCTAAACGAACACACTACTGATGAAATGTTAGAACTTGATTCATATTGGCAATTAATTAATTCAATGTTACATTTACTTAGAGATTACAATCCAACAGTATAAAAAAATATCCCAAGTCGGGTTTTTTTATCTAACGATATTTTTCTGGATGATTTTTTTTCATCTTTTTAAGGAATTGTTCTTTTGGCATTTTGCCATATTTTTTCATTAAAGCAACACATTCCTTGTATTCTTTAACAGCTCATGCTTGATCTTGAAAACCACGAACAATAACTTTTTTGTGTTGTAAATTTTTGTAATTTTCAAAGAAATCCTTAATTTCTGCAAGCAAATGTTGATTTAAATCTTTTAAGGATTTAATATGTGTGTAACGTGGATCACAATCAATTACTCCAATTAACTTTGTGTCAGTTTCACCATCATCAATCATTTCCATTGCTCCAATTAATCTTGTTGGAACAGAAATTCCAGTACCAATTGATTGGTCAGCAATAACTAAGCAATCTAGTTCATCACCATCTCAGTCTAAAGCTTCTTTTAGGAAACCATAGTTTTGTGGGTAACCATTTGAACCATACAAAATACGGTCAACTGAAATTTGTTTAGTTGCTCTGTTATATTCATATTTAACTTTTGAATTTTTAGGAATTTCAATTGTTACATCTAATACAATATTAGCCATTTTTTTACCTCGTATATATTATAAAATAAAAACTAGGCACGAAACCTAGTTTTGATTTAATGGTGGAGCCTAAGGGAATCAAACCCTCGACCCCCTGAGTGCAAATCAGGTGCTCTATCAGGCTGAGCTAAGGCCCCATTATATGGTGGGAGTAAATTGACTCGAACAATCGACCTCACCCTTATCAGGGGTGTGCTCTAACCAACTGAGCTATACTCCCATTAAGTAATATACATTACTTAGTTGCTGCCTTGGCGGCAGGCTTGCTAGCTCTTTTACCTTTGCTAGCACCGTTAATTTTTCTCTTGTTAAGAGTCTTTAGTGTTTTGGCAGAAACTTTTACTTTCTTAACTTGACCGTTAGGTAATGTAACTCTAACTGTTTGTAAGTTAACATTTCATTGACGTCTTGAATGATTCATGGCGTGTGATTTTTTGTTTCCACTCATTGCACCTTTGTTTGTGAAATAATCTCTTCTACTCATTGTTTCTTACCTTTACGCGTTTTTTAATTATATCAAATAAATGAAAATAAATAAAAATAATATGGCATTGTAATCTATAAGGTGATGTCACCCCCTAAGTTCCCAGGGTTATAGAAAAATATAAAAAAGTCCATTGCTGGACCTAAAATTAATTTTGGTAAAGAAATTAAGAAAGGGTTCAACAATGAACAATTTACATTATAAACATTTCCAAAATTATG
>JAZRUX010000016.1:0-38907 GCA_045598825.1 Mycoplasmoidaceae bacterium | reverse complement strand
ATGCATTTGCTTCTTATTTTTTTATTTATATATAATTAATTTACACAATTAAATATATTAGTATTTAATTTTTGCTATTAAAACGAGGTAAATCATTATGGAAAAAATGAATTTCAAAGAATGAGAAGGATTTAAACCTGGAAAATGAATGGAAGAAATTAATACTAGAGATTTCATTCAAACAAATTATGAACCATATGAAGGAGACCACAAATTTTTAGTTGGTCCCACTGATGCAACAAAGCATTTGTGAGAACAAATTATGGAATTAATGAACCAAGAAAAGAAAAATGGTGGTGTTTTAGGAGTTGATCCAAGACCAAGTTTTATTAATGCTTATGGTGCAGGTTATATTAATAAAGATTTAGAACAAATTGTTGGTCTGCAAACTGAAAGACCATTAATTCGTGCCTTTATGCCTCGTGGTGGAATTAAGATGGCAGTCCAAGCTTCAGAACAATATGGATTTAAAACAGATTCAGCTGCTGTTGAAGCATTTACTAAGTATGCTGTAACTCACAACCAAGCTGTTTTTGATTGCTATACAAAAGAAATTATGGGAGCAAGACACTGTCATATTTTAACTGGTCTTCCTGACACTTATGCTCGTGGTCGTGTTATTGGTGATTATCGTAGAATAGCTTTATATGGTGTTGATTGTTTGATTCAAGAAAGAATCGAACAACAAAGTAAACTTGATGGTGAAATGACTGATGACAAAATCAGATTAAGATATGAAATCACTCAACAAATTAAAGCTTTAAAACAATTAAAAGAAATGGCTGAAAAGTATGGTTGTGATATTGGTAAACCTGCTGCAACAGCAAAAGAAGCTATTCAATGAACATACTTTGGATATTTAGCTGCCGTTAAAGATCAAAATGGTGCAGCAATGTCAATTGGACGAAACTCAACATTCTTTGACATCTACATTGAACGAGATATCAAAAAAGGTGGTTTAACTGAACAACAAGCTCAAGAAATGATTGATCATTATGTAATGAAATTAAGAATCGTTAAATTTGCAAGAATTGCAAGTTATAATGAAATTTTTGGTGGCGACCCTGTATGAGCAACTGAAACAATCGCTGGTATAGGAAATGATGGACGTCCTTTAGTAACAAAATCTTCTTACCGTATTTTACATACATTAAAAAACATGGGTCCAGCTCCTGAACCAAATTTAACAGTTTTATGATCACACAAGCTTCCTGATAACTTTAAGAAATTTTGTGCAAGTTATTCAATTCTATATTCATCAATACAATATGAATCAGATGAATTAATGCGACCAATTCATGGTGATGATTATGCAATTGCATGTTGTGTATCACCAATGGCTGTAGGAAAAGAAACTCAACAATTTGGTGCAAGAGCAAACCTAGCTAAAGCGTTACTTTATGCTATTAGTAATGGTCGTGATGAATTACACCAAAGTTACAAGATGGGACCAGAACTTGGTGAACTTGATCACAATAAACCACTTGACTTTAATGAAGTATGAGAACGTTACAAAAAAGTAATGGATTGATTAGCAGGACTATATGTTAATGCATTAAACATTATTCATTACAACCACGATAAATGATATTATGAAGCACTAGAATTTGCATTGCATGATGTTAATATAAAACGATTCTTTGCAACAGGTATTGCTGGTCTATCAGTAGTTGCTGATAGTTTATCTGCAATAAAATATGCAAAGGTAACTCCAGTTTGAAACAACAACATTGCAGTTGATTTTAAAATTGAAGGTGATTTCCCTAAATATGGAAATGATGATGATAAGGTAGATAAATTAGCGCAAGACGTATTGAAATATTTCACAGAATCATTAAAGAAACACCACACATATCGTGATGGTGAACACACTTTGTCAATTTTAACTATTACATCTAACGTAATGTATGGTGGAGCTACAGGAGCTACGCCAGATGGTAGAAAAGTTGGCGTTCCATTTGCTCCAGGTGCAAACCCAATGCATGGACGTGATTGTTCTGGTGCAGTTGCAAGTTTATCATCTGTTGCAAAATTGCCATTTGATTTTGCTCAAGATGGTATTTCTAATACATTCTCTATTGTTCCAACTGCATTAGGTTATTGAAGAGATGAACAAAAAGACAATTTGGTTAACCTTCTAGATGGTTACTTCCAAAAAGGTGCACAACACTTAAATGTTAATATTTTGATGCGTGAAACATTAATTGATGCACAAAATCACCCAGAACTATATCCGCAATTAACAATTAGAGTTTCAGGTTATGCAGTTAACTTTGTTAAATTATCAAAGAAACATCAAGACGAAGTAATTGCTCGTACATTCCACGAAAGAGTATAAAATGTCTACAACCGCCAAAGTTTTTAAAGTAGAAACATTTGGAGCTGTCGATGGACCTGGTGTAAGATTAGTAATCTTTGTCCAAGGTTGTAGTTTTCGTTGCAAATATTGCCACAATCCCGAAAGCTGAGATTTGACATCACCACAAGCAAAAGAAATGACAGTTTCTGATATCATAGCTCTGTATGAAAGAAACAAGCCATTTTATTCACGTGGTGGTATTACAATTTCTGGTGGTGAACCGATGCTAAGTGCTGATTTTATCAAGCTTTTAGCACAAGAATGTAAAAGGAAAAACATCCATTTAGCAATTGATACTTCTGCTTGTAATTTTATGCAAAATAGGCAAGTTTATGAAGACCTTTTAGATTTAGTGAATCTTTGAATAATTGATATTAAAGCAATGGATAAAAATTTACACAAATTTATTACTGGTTTTAAAGACTTAACTGGTGTAGAATTTGTTAAATTTTTGGAAGAAAAAGGTAAACCATATTGGATTCGACAAGTTATTGTTAAATCCATTAATGATGACCATAGTCATCTTGATGAATTAGCAAAATTTATCAAAAATTTAAAGCATTGTACAAAGTATGAATTGTTATCATATCATAATCTTGCATTGGATAAATATAGTAAACTAGGCATTGACTATCCTTTTAAGGATATAAAATTACTAACAACCCAAGAATTTGAGGAAATAAAAGAATATTTATCTAATCATATCAATAATTAATATTTTTTTGTATAATAAATTAGTTTATATTTAGTATATATGGAATGAAAATTTGAGACATATGTCGAAAAAATTAAATTCGACGTATTAAGAGAAGTTGCTAGAGCATGTTATGCTGGTAATTTTAAGGAAGTTGAATCTAAAATTCCTGAAATCTTAATACCAGGCCGTAAACCTGCATATCGATGCTGCGTTTATATGGAAAGAGCAATTATGGCTGAAAGAGTCAAAATCGCCCGTGGTGGTGAATGAGATGACTTCAACATAATTGACGTTATTCCTATTGCTTGTGACCAATGTCCAATGGGTGGATATACAGTTACAGAATCATGTCGTAGCTGTATTGGTCACGCTTGTAAACAAGCATGTCCAAAGAATGCTATTAGTATTGATGCACAACACCGTGCTCACATTGATAAAGATAAATGTGTTAACTGTGGTTTATGTGCTAAAGCTTGTCCATTCGGTGCTATTTATAACTTCCGTCGACCATGTCAAAAAGCTTGTCCGGTTGGTGCAATTACTATGGACGAAAACTTATCAGCAAAGGTTGATTATTCGAAATGTATTAGCTGTGGTGCATGTACACAAAAATGTCCATTTGGTGCTATTGCATCTAAAACATTTGTAACTTTTGTTATCGATCACATTAGAAGTAATATTTTAGCAACAAAGAAACGCCCAATCTTTGCTATTGTTGCTCCATCTATTGCTGCACAATTCAATGGTTTAACAGTTAATCAAATTGTTGAAGGAATCATGAAACTTGGTTTCACGCACGTTGTTGAAGCAGCAATTGGTGCTGATGCTGTTACAATAGGTGAAACAAAAGAATTAGTTGAGAAGAAATTATTAACAAGCTCTTGCTGTCCAGCGTTTGTTGGTTATATTTTAAAATTCTATCCAGAATTAAAAGACAAAATTAGCCACTCTTTAAGTCCGATGGCTCAAACTGGAAAAATAATTAAAGAAAAATATCCCGATGCATTAACAGTATTTATTGGTCCATGTACTGCTAAAAAAGATGAAAGATCTAAACCAGAAGTTAGACCATATGTTGATTACGTTTTAACATTTGTTGAATTAAGAGCCATGTTTGCTGCAAGAGATATAGAAGTTGAAAAACTTACTGGTATACCTCTAGATAACGCTTCATGCTTTGGACGTAATTATGCACGATCAGGTGGTCTAACTGATGCAGTTGTTCAAGCGCTAAAAGAACTTAATATAAAAGACTTCCAACTATCCCCACTAGCTTGTAGTGGCATGAGAGAGTGTATCAAGGCACTTGAAAATTTATCACTTGGAACAAGCAAAGCAAACTTTATTGAAGGTATGGCTTGTGATGGTGGATGTATTTGTGGACCTGAAAGTTTAAACCACAACCCAGCCGTTGGAAAAGCATATATTCAATCTCATGCTCGAGCATCAAAGAGCAAGACAATTTCTGACTCTATTAGCAAAACACAAACAGCCCACTATGATGATGCTGAAACATTATTAACAAACTTAAAGAAAGAGCAAGAAAGAGCAACAGCTCGTTCATCTAAAAAGAACTGAAAATCTTCTTTCTCATCTATACCATTTAAGTATTCTTCACCAGAGTCAATTAAAGCACAACCGGCGCTAACACCTGCTCCAGTTAAACCAGTAGACAAACCTACACCTACTCCAGTTAAACCAGCAGTTCAACCTAACCTTCCAGAAAAAGAAGAAAAGGCTCAACCATCAGCTGCTAAATTTGATGCTAAAAGATCTCAACCAGAGCAACAAGACACAACAAAAGGCGAACACATAATTAAACCGCTCTCTACAGGTGAGACCCCTCTTAAAACATCAGAGGGAGAAGAAACTAAAAAAGACGATGTCAATAATAAGTAAATTTTTACTTATTATTGAAATAGTTATATAATATATGTGCATCCCTTGGGATGTACATTTTATTAACGAAAGAAGTTTATATGTCAACAAATAAAAAATATATTTCAGTTGATGGAAATACCGCTGCCGCCATGATTGGCTATGCCTTAAGCGACACAGCTTGTATTTTTCCAATCACTCCTTCAACACCAATGGCTGAATTGTGTGATGAATGAGCTGCAAAAGGACAAAAGAACGTCTTTGGTAATACTGTAAAAGTAACCGAAATGCAATCTGAAGCCGGAGCTGCTGGTGCAGTTCACGGAGCAGCTGCAGTTGGTGCACTAACAACAACTTATACAGCTAGCCAAGGATTATTACTTATGATTCCTAACATGTACAAGATTTCTGGTGAATGTTTACCAGTAGTCTTCCATGTATCAGCTAGAACACTAGCTGCTCAAGCTATTAACATCTTTGGTGACCACCAAGATGTTATGGCAACAAGACAAACAGGTTTCTGTATGTTAGCTTCAAATAACGTACAAGAAGCCCACGATATGGCTTTAGTTGCACACATTGCTGCACTAAATTCATCTCTTCCATTCTTGCATTTCTTTGATGGTTTTAGAACTAGTCATGAAATTAATAAGATTGAAGAAATTTCTTATGATGTCATTAAGAAAATGCTTCCAATGGACAAAGTTAATGCATATAAGAAATCTGGTCACAACCCAAATCACCCTAAACTAATGGGACCATGTGAAAATGGTGATACATACTTCCAAAACAGAGAAGCAAATAACAAAAACTATGATGATGCTTATATTGCTGTTGAAAAAGCTATGAAACAATTAGCTGACTTGACAGGAAGAAAATATGCTCCATTCCAATACCATGGCGCTCAAGATGCAACAGATGTTATTGTTGTAATGGGTTCAGGTGCTGACACAATTCATGAATCATTAGACACATTAACAAAAGAAGGAAAGAAATATGGTGTACTAAAAGTTCACTTATATCGTCCTTTCAACTCTAAAGCTTTTGTTGCAGCTTTACCAAAGAGTGTTAAGCGTCTAACTGTTCTTGATCGAACAAAAGAACCAGGATCAAATGGTGAACCATTATACCTAGACGTAGTAATGGCCCTAAACCAAATGAATAGAACTGATATTAAAGTATTAGCTGGTCGTTTTGGATTAGGTGGTAAAGAATTTACTCCTACATGTGTTTACCAAATCTACAACAACATGATTTGTGATAAACCAATTCCAAGATTTACTGTTGGTATTAATGATGATATAACTCATTTATCACTACCTGCATTAGATAAAGAAGTTCAATTGAACAATGACTACTATGAATGTAAATTCTGAGGTCTTGGATCTGATGGTACAATTTCAGCCAACAAATCATCAATCAAGATTATTGGCCAAAATACTAACAAATACATTCAAGGCTACTTTGAATATGACTCAAAGAAATCTGGTGGATTAACAATTTCTCACTTAAGAATGTCTGATAATGTAATTCGTAGTCCATATTTCTTACAACACGCTGACTTCATTGCTGTTCACAACTTTACATATGTAAACAAATATGATGTTCTTGAAGGTTTAAAAGAAAATGGTTGTGTATTACTTAACTCAATCCATTCTGCTGAAGAAATTAGTAAACACTTGCCAAAAGCATTTAAAGAAAAGATTCAAAAACTTAATGCTAAACTTTACACAATTGATGCATACAAAGTTGCTGGTGAAGCTGGATTAGGCAACCGTATTAACGTTATTATGCAATCTTGCTTCTTCAAGATTACAAACATTATTCCTTATGAAACTTGTGAAAAACAAATGAAGGATTCAGTTATCAAACTTTACTCTCGTAAAGGTGATGCTGTGGTTGCTGCTAACATGAAAGCAATTGATGCTGCAACAAACGACTTACATGAAGTTGATGTTAAAGCATTTGATATGAACACAAATCCAGAACCATTTGATTTATCTCACACTTCTGATTTCTACAAGAAATTCTGTGCAATTATTGATCAACACCATGGTGATTCCCTTCCAGTAAGTGCATTTAAACCTGATGGTGCTGTTCCGACTGGAACAACTCAATATGAAAAGAGAGCAATTGGTAACACTGCTCCACAATGACAACCAGAAAACTGCTTACAATGTGGTCAATGTACATTAGTTTGTCCTCATGCTGCAATTAGATCTAAAGCAATTGATGCTAAGGACTTAGCTAAAGTTCCGGCAAACTTTAAAACCGCTGATATGATGGGTGTTAAAGGTGCTAAGTTTAGAATTCAAGTTTCTGCTGCTGACTGTACAGGATGTGGTTCTTGTGCTAAGGTTTGTCCAGCAAACAAGAATAAAGAAAAACAAGCCTTGGTTATGAAACCAATCAACCAAATGCTTGAAGCTGAAAAAGCAAATTGGGACTTCTTTACAACATTAAAATCTGTTAAGACTCCATTTGCTAAAACAACAGTTAAAGGTATTCAATTTGAAGAACCATACTTTGAATTCTCTGGAGCTTGTGCTGGTTGTGGTGAAACTCCATATATCAAGACAATCTCTCAATTGTTTGGTAAAAAGATGGTTGTTGCTAATGCAACAGGATGTTCATCAATTTATGGTGGTGCATTCCCAACTGTTCCTTACTGTTCTGATAAAGATGGCCGTGGACCAAGCTGAGCTAACTCATTATTTGAAGATAATGCTGAATTTGGTTTAGGTATGGCTTTAGGATTAAGATATCGTCGTGAAGATCTATTTAAACACTTAGAAGCTTGCGCAGCTAATGAAAAAGCATCTGCTGAATTAAAGAAAGCAATTGCTGATATAATTGCTCACAAAGATGCTGATGACGTTGATCAATTCATTCCAGCTCTTGAAAAAGCTGCAAAAGCACAAGGTCCATTATGTGATAACGATTGTCACTGTATGGAAAAGATCCTAACTAACTTAGATCAAATTTCTAAGAAATCAGTTTGAATCTTTGGTGGTGATGGTTGAGCTTATGATATTGGCTTTGGTGGTTTAGACCATGTATTGGCTTCTGGTGAAAATGTAAATATTTTAGTTGTTGATACAGAAGTTTACTCTAACACTGGTGGTCAAGCATCGAAAGCATCTCCAATGGGATCAGTTGCTAAATTTACTGCTGCTGGTAAACCAACAAGAAAGAAAGACCTTGGTGGCATTGCTATGACATATAAAGATGTATATGTTGCTCAAGTTGCGCTTGGTGCAGACCAACAACAATTCATTAAGGCAATTACTGAAGCTGAAGCTTACAATGGTGTTTCATTGATTATTGCTTACGCTCCATGTATTAACCATGGTTTCAACATGTCTAACTCTCAATTGGAAATGAAGAAAGCCGTTGATGCTGGTTATTGACAACTATACCGTTACAACCCAACTGCTGCTAAAAAATTTACACTTGACTCAACTCCAAACCCAACAGGAAGTTATTCAGAATTCTTAAAAGGTGAAGCTCGTTATGCATCGCTTGTTAAGAAGGCTCCAGAACAAGCTGCGAAGTTATTCAAAGGCTCTGAAGAAAACGCAAAAGAAAAACTTGCTGGCTTAGTTGAATTAAACAAATAGTTAATAAATATCTAAAAAACACTCATAAAGAGTGTTTTTTTATTTATAATTATGATACTATGGAATTAGAGCAGATTCTCGCAATAGGTGCGGCAGTTTTAGGTTGAGTAATTTTTGGTTGTGTTTGTTCATATGCACTACCACAATTTATAAGAATTATTAAAACTAAAAATACATCATCAATGTCAATAGTTACATATGTTGCATTTATTACTTGTGCAGGCCTTATGGCTTCATGAGGCATTGGCAACGCTATTGTAACAATCAATCACTTTCCTGATAGATTGTTATTAACAATATTGTCTTTAGTCCCTAACATTTTGACTAATGTACTAAACTTAACAGTTAACTTAATAGCTTTGATTATTAAAATACGTCACCTAAATTTGTGCAAGCAATATAACATTAATGAAATTCAATTAGCTAAGAAGTTAGTGGCTGCAAAGAAAGGCAAGGGTAAGTAATATGACTCCATGAGAGCAATTTATTAGTGAAATTACCGATCCTGAACGTGGATGACTAATTATCGTTTCCACTATCGCTTGCATGTGTTTTGTTGTTATGACTTTATCACAATTTGTTAAGTGTTTAAAAACAAAAAATACAACTTCTCTTAGTATGTTCTTTGCGATCATATTACCAATTACTAACACATTAATCACAATTTATGATTTGATTTTCTTCTTTATTGGTTTAAATAATGGAATGTTTATATGAGGTTTATTATTGCCAGCTGTTATCAATGGATTAATATCAGCATACGCGGTAATGATCTTAAAGTTAAAGCATGTTATAGCAGCTAAGAAAAAAGGTATGTCCGAATCTGAGTATTATTTGAAGTATTTAAAACCTAAAGCATACACAACAAAAAAAGAAAAAAAGAACAAAAATCACGCTTAAAAAAGCGTGTTTTTTTTATTCCTTAAAACTTTTTACTTCACTACTATAATTCACCAAAAAGGAGAATTATATGAAATATACATATGAAGATCTTGACGAACGAATCATCAAGACAAGATTAGCATTAACAGGCGCAATCTTAAACTTAATCAAAAATGAAAAGAAAACTAAGGTATTAAATATATGTCACGAGGCAGATATTACACCAATGACATATTATCACCACTTTGGTAATAAACAACAACTTTTGGTATATGCCATAAGAAAACAATTAGAAGGAACATTACCGATTCCAAGAAAATTGAAACCAATAAATGTAAAACATTTAATGTATTATTTGTTGGTGTCACTAAATAACTTTGTTCAAAAAAATAAAGTGTTGTTATATTCAGCAATAAAACAAAGCAAAGAAGGCGGTAAGAATAATTCATACATTGATTTAATGTTCAACCTCATTCAACAATTAGTTAAAGACGAGGTGAAATTATTGGTTGATAAGAATCAATACTATATTGATTTTATATCTACTGTTATTTGTGGTGGATTAAAAAACATGTTCTTACAAATGGTACAGCAACAGCGCTTTTTGGACAATCAACAGTTATGAACATCTTTTAAATCAATATTTACTAAGTTGAATTAAGACAAATATATAATTAGGGATATGACTGCAGGATTTGATGTAATTGTCTCTGACATTCTATCATTAGTATTTGGCAACATATCCATTGTTATGTCTATTGCAATTGAGTTTCCACAGTTGGTTTCTATTTTTAAAACTAAAAACACGAGTGGAACTTCACTAACAACATATATTTTGTTTTTGTTTGCATCAGTCCTATGAGTAACATGGGCATTGCTAAATTATGCTGCAGATATTTTATCTATCCCCGAAGGTTGTAATTTAGCATTACATATTGCAGCATTGATTCCGGCAATATTAGGTAATTTTATGAATTTGTTTTTTGTTGGTTCCATTTTATATTTCAAAATAAGAAATATTTGTATTTGCAAAAAATTAAATATTAGTGAATTACAATATTCAAAAATAATATTTGATAAACAAAAAAAGTATAGTTGATTCAAAAAGTATTGGCCTTTATTTATATTTGCCTTAGTTGGTATAGTTATTATGTTATTAGTTATTCTAATTACTTATTTAATTGGAATTCCTAAGTCAGACCAAACATTAGCTGAAAAATTGCAATATGCAACACTAGCTTTTAATATAGCTGCAGCTATATTCTTTGAATCTGTAAGTTGACCACAATTTATTAAAAGTATGAAAACAAAGGATACAAGTGGTATTTCATTAGGGTGAGCCATTTTCCTTCCACTGTCTTGTCTTATTTGTTGATCATACAATCTTTGTTTAGCTTTTAGTAATGGAGTTTTAACTGTATTAGCATCATTAATATGTAGCGGAATCTTTATTAATACAGCCGTATTAGTTTTAAAAATTATTAATATTAGAAAAGCAAAGAAATTAGGTATAAGTGAATGGGTTTATACAAATAGATACATCTCAAAAAATAAAAGTAGATAAGATTTTAATATAATTTGATTATGATTGTTGCACCTAAAATAATAATATCAGTAGTATTTAGTTTAGTTATTTTTGTGTTTGCTGCTATTATTGGTGTCTCACAATTATTTACTATGTTTAAAACAAGAAATACTAGTGGTACATCTTTAGTAAGTTACGTTCTTTTTCTTGCTTGCGCACTATTTTCTCTTGTTTGGGGCTTCTTATTTTATTTTTCTCGCATTGATGATTGAATATCTCAATCAGATAAGACTCCCATAACGTTATTACAATTTGCTGTTATGCCTGCCATGGCCACATATGCAATTGAATTAGTGGGCATTGGATTTCAATTTGGCATCAAAGTTTGAAGTGTAAATCAAGCAAAAAAACAACATGTTACTGAATTGGAACTATCTAAAACACTATTGTCTAAATGTAAAACAAAGGCTGATCAATATAAAATGTTTTGAATACTGATTGCCATTATTTTTGGTGTAGTTATTGTATCAATGTTAATGTTAGTATTATTTACTAATCCAAAGTTTAATGCAAATATTCCATCATTAGATCCTAGCGATAGTGCAACGCAGGGATCAATTATCACATTTAGTGTGTTGGGAGCAGCATTATGAGAAGCAATGAGCTGACCACAATTTGTTAAATGTATTAAAACAAGAGATACATCTGGTATTTCATTCAACTGAGCATTGTTCTTACCAATCTCTTGTGTGGTTTGTTTAACCTATTCAGTGTTGTTAGCAACAACGGGTGACAATCCATTTACATTTGATACCATTGGTGCGGTTATATTTAATGGAATTATTTGCAATACTGGCGTTTTAGTTATTAAACTTATTAATCGTATACAAGCCAAAAAACATCATTTATCTGAATTAGAATATACAAGAAAGTACATCAATAAAAAACAAAAAAGAGCATAAGCTCTTTTTTTACATTTTTTCCACAGCGTCAACTCCAATTAGTTTTAAACCATTTTGAATGATTTGTGCGACACAACTAATTAAGAATAATCGTTGACCCACAAGTTCAGTGTTCTTGTCATCACCAATCCTTACTTGTTCATAGTATGTGTGAAACAATTTAGCTAGGTTTGTTAAATATAAACACATTTTGTGAACTTCATATGTTTTAGAAATATTTTCAATTGTTGGCATAAAAAAGAACATTTGGTTTATTAATTCTTTTTCTAATTGATGAGTTAGAAGGTTAATTTCTTTCTCTTTCTTTCCATTAACTTTAGCAAGAATTTGTTTAATTCTTACATAAGCATATTGGACATAAAATAAACCGTTTTCATTATTTTTCTTTCCTGCTTTATCAATATCTATAGTGATATGAGAATCCAAAGATTGGTTAACAAGATATCATCTAGCTGCATCTTTTCCAATTAAGTTGATAAGGTCAATTGTTGTAAAACTATTGCCTGAACGTTTTGACATTTTAAATTCTTGACCATTCTTTGTTAATTGAACCATTTGCATAATACAAACATGCATTTGATCCTTTTTAAAACCTAACATTTGAATAGCAGTTGACATTCGATCAACATATGATTTGTGATCAGCCCCCCAAATATTGAATATTTTGTCATAACCACGAGATAATTTTAGGTTGTGATATGCAATATCAGGTGTGAAATATGTATAGTTTCCATCAGACTTAACTAACACCCTATCTTTGTCATCGCCATACTCAGTTGTCTTTAGTCATTTAGCTCCATCAGCATCATATAGGAATTTGCCTAATTTTTTAAATGCAGCATTGATTAAGTCATGTTCATATATATATGATTCAGGAGATCATATATCCATTTGAACATCTAATTTATTTAAGTGATCCTTAATAATACCTAGAAGGTATGTCTTAGCAAGATTGCCAATTATTTCATTTGATTTTTCATCTAAAATTTTATTTTGATCAAACATAGTTTCAACAAACTTATCACCATATTTTTCTTTCAATAAATTTGCTGTATCAATTATTTCATTAGCGTGGTAACTATCTTCAGGTAATTCAACTTGTTTGCCAAAAGATTGTAAGTATCTTATTAAAACAGAAAGAGCTAGTTTGTTAATTTGGTTTCCGCCATCATTGATGTAATATTCCCTATCAACCTTGATTCCATTAGCCTCAAAGATTCTAGCTAATGAGTCACCATATGCACCATTTCTTGCATGTCCAATGTGCAACAACCCAGTAGGGTTAGCAGAAACAAACTCAATGTTATATCAAAGTTTTTTTGATTTTAGCTTACCATATTTTTTACCTTGACTATCAATAGCATTAAGTAGTTCTTTTTTAGAGTAATCATTTAAATAAAAGTTAATGAAGCCAGGGCCTGCAACTTCAATTTTAGAAAATGAATTCTTATCAATAAGTTGAGCAATATCTTTAGCAACTTCTACCTTGTTTATATTTCCTAATTGTAAAGACATAATAACATTAGTTGTAAAGTCTCCAAATTTAGAGTTTCTAGCTTTATCAACATTGATATCACTCTCTTTTAGTGTTATTGTTGTTACTTTATATTGTTTACAATATGCTTGGATTGCTTTGAACACTTCTTCTTTAATAAAAGCAACAATAGATTCATTTTTTAAACTCATATTATCTCACCCTTTCATTTCTTATTTTTCACATACAAAGACTAAATAGTGTCAACTGGCCTTTGTATTCTATTTTAATATTATTTATATCTTGTTGTTCGATATTTTGTTTATTTAAGAATATTTGTAATCCCAATAGAAAGTCTGGATCTGTATCACAAATTACATCTTGATGGAAGCAACCAAAAATAATAAATGTTTTAATAGTATTGATTGTTAACCCCTGATAATGACTTAATATTTTGATAATTTCATTATCATCTTGTTTCATCAATTGATTTAGATCTAAAACACCAGAAACAACATCCTTGCTTAATGCATATACAATGTGAGCCTTATTTTCATCTAACACTGATACAAGACTTTCAACACCAAGTTCACATATTGGTTTAGCTTTTATTTTTGTAACTTGCACCATTGCATTTCATTTCTTTATCACCGAAGCATTGTCTTCGTCTTGACTAATTATGCTATGAATCAAAGCAATATATGGTTTTTTATAGATACGCACAAAAAAGGGTTCTTTTGTGTTAATAAATTCACCAAGTTTTGGATGTTTATTCACAAAAGCATCTAAAATCTTTTTGTCGATTTCTACATATCTAAAATAACGACTTTTCATAATACTTTGTATTATGAAAATTATATATATTTATGTTAAAAATCAAAAAGAAAAACCAGGACTCGCCTGGTTTGTTTACCGTCCTTATTGGAGCGGGTAATGGGAATCGAACCCACATTAATAGCTTGGAAGGCTATAGTTCTACCATTGAACTATACCCGCAACAATGGTGCTGAAAAAGGGACTTGAACCCTTACGATATTGCTATCACAGGATTTTAAGTCCTGTGCGTCTACCATTCCGCCACTTCAGCATAAATGGTGCCCCACCGGAGACTCGAACTCCGGACCCCTTCATTAAAAGTGAAATGCTCTACCACTGAGCTAGTGGGACAATAATTGGCTGGGTAGGTTGGATTCGAACCAACGCATGTCAGAATCAAAATCTGATGCCTTACCGCTTGGCTACAACCCAATTAATGGTGGACAGAAGTGGATTTGAACCACTGAATCCGAGGGAGGCTGATTTACAGTCAGCTGCGTTTGGCCGCTTCGCTATCTGTCCATTAATTACACGTTTTAACGTGCTTTATATTATATCTTATAAGCGAGAAATTTTAAGGATTTTAACTTTGTAAGGTTTTTCTACACCTTTAATTTCTACAATTTCATCTTCTTCATGGTCAAGGATTGCCATTGCTAGAGGAGAAACGTTTGAAATTTTGTCTTGATCTGGTTCAGCTTCAACTTCACCAACGATAGCATATTCATATGTTTCGTCATCAGACATATCTAAGATTTTTACTTTAGTTCCAACCTTAACTTTGTTAGCTGTTTTTTTTGATTTGCTTTCATCAATAATTTCAGCAAAGTTTAAAATATTCTCATATTCTTTAATTCTTGCTTCAATTTCAGCTTGTCTATTTTTAGCAGCATCATAATCTGCATTTTCAGAAAGGTCACCTTGTTCTCTTGCTTCTTGAATAGCCTTAATTACTTTAGGTCTTTCTTCATGAATTAGACGTTCTAATTCTTTTTTAATTTCAGCTTCTTTTTCTTTTGTTAATAATATTTTTTCTGCCATAGTGTTTCCTTTCTATTACGCCGGCGTGCAATCTTTATATGTATATGATTTATATTGATTACTGCCAGACCCAAAATACATTACATTTTGATCAAATTTATATTGAACATCATCCAATGTATATGGTGCACCATCTAAATTAAATGTTACATTTAATTTATTTGTACTTAGAGTTGCATCATATCCAGTTAAAAATATTTCAGAACCTGTTAATATTGTTAATGATGCAACTAAATCATAGTATATGTTTTGAACTATTTGAGTTTCACCTGCAGCAATACTGTCATTAATAGCATCTACAGATACTGTTCCTCTTTCATGGTCAGCAACCTTAAGTTTAATTGCGGTTTGAACCGTACTTAAAGAATGATATTGAACATCCTTATCATCTTTTTTATCTTCTTTACAGTTAACGTTATCTTTATAGTTGATAACTATGTTATCACCACTACAACCACAAGAAACAATAGCAGGACAAATTGTTCCTACTACTGCAATTGGTGCTAAAACTGTTAAGAATTTATTTAATTTCATTTTATTTTGTCGTCTTTTTTGCTGCTTTAGCATTTCTAGATTTAATTCTGTTAGCTTTATTTCTGTGAATCACATGTTTACGACTTAAACTATCTGCACGAGAATAAAGTTTGTTTAGATCTTTTGCATCCTTGCTTGCTCTAACTTTCTTTGTGTCATTTTTTAAGTTGTCTAGAGCAACACGGTTTGCAGCGTGTCTTTTATCAGATTGTCTCTTTGTTTTAATGTTTGATTTAATATTTGCCATGTGTATAAATCCTTATTTTTTTGTCTTATAATTATAATACATATTTTGTATATAAATAAAATATAATCTAAAAACTAAAGGAGATTAGTAATGCTACAAAGTTTAATGCCATTATTATTGGTTGTTATTATTGGTATAGCAATTTACGCTTGATACAAGAAAAGAAAAGCAGATAAAGAAGCTAATCCCTTTTTATCTTCAAGAAAAAATAAAGACGAAGTTTGAAAAACAATCAAACAATTTTTAAAAGATAATAATGAACAAGGAAAAGAAATTCTTGATAGCTATGTTTGCAAGAGAGATCATGTAGATGCAATCAATCCAAATGGCTCTTTCTTATATAAGAAAAATAAGAATGCTGAATTAAAAATTAGAAAGTGACAACGAAAGCAATTAAATAAGACGTTAAAAGCTCAAGGAAGAAAGGAATTAACAGTTCCTAAAGCAAGAGATTTATTTGTTGTTGTATTTCAAACTAGAGATTCTAAAACCGGACAAAAAGATAGTCCACGTTGCTTTGAATGTGAAGTAATAAATACAAAAATTGATAAAAAGAATTATGACCGTAAAGTTGTTATCAATAAAGAACTTGATTACGATACTGAAATGGAATGAATTGCTCCAGTGAGAATAGCTGAAGCAGCTAAAGCTGAAGCAATGGACAAACGTATTGCAAAACAAAAAGCCGCAGAAAAGAAGCGACAAGAAAAACGTTTATTAAGAAAACAAAAGAGAGCAAAAAAACATGCCAATAAAAAATAGAGTTATTTTTATGGGAACACCTAAGATAGCAGCAGTATGCTTAGCTGCTATTTTAGAGCATAAGGATATTGAGGTTGTTGCTGTTGTTTGTCAACCAGATAAACCGGTTGGTCGGCACAAAGAAATTATTTATTCTCCAGTTAAACAACTAGCTCTAGAACATAATATTCTTGTTTTACAAGATAGCAAAGTTTCAAACCTTTATGGCAAGATAAGAGACTTAAAACCAGATCTTATTTTTACATGTGCTTTTGGTCAATTTATTCCAAGTAACATTTTAGATTTACCAAAATATAAATGTGTTAATTTACATGCATCATTGTTACCAAAATTACGTGGTGGTGCACCAATTCAATGGGCAATCATAAATCAAGAAAAAACAACAGGGTTTTCATTGATGTATATGGATAAAAAAATGGATGCTGGAAATCTAATTAAACAATATCCTATTAATATTGATCCACAAGAAACATACGCATCTTTATATGATAAACTATGTGTTTTAGCTGGAGATGTTATTGCTAAAGACTTTAATATCTTATTTGATGCAAATCTTAAATCAGAACCACAAGATGAAAGCAAAGCGACCTTTGGTTACAACATTTCTCGTGAAGATGAAAAGATAGATTGAAGGAAAACTAATACTGAGATTGATGCTTTGATTAGAGGCCTATATAATGTTCCTATCGCATACACTACTTTTGAGGATCAAATTATTAAAGTCCATAAAGCTGTTCCAGTTGATGTCTATGCAAATGGTGTACCTGGATCAATTGTTCAATTAACACGACAAGCTATTCTTGTTGCGTGTGGTAATGGTGCAATGAAACTTGAAATCATTCAATTAGCAGGAAAAAAACCTTTATTAATTAGTCAAATTACAAATGGAAATCATCCATTTAGAGTTGGAAAAATATTTAAATAATTATCGTTTTTCACTTAATGGTTTACTCATTCCTAATAAGAGAACGATTAAATCATTAATTTTATCTTTACAGTTAGCTAAAATATTTTGTTTTGCTCTAGCAAACAACTTTGTGTTATTTAAGATTATTAAATATTTTGTTTCATAATCTGGATCTAAAAGTATTTTTTCAAAGCTATATGCAATCTTGCAATCAATTGAATTGTAAAGTAAGTATCCAAAGACGCCTTTCAAAATATCTTTAATACTACGTTCATTGATGTTCAAATTTAATTCATGTTTTTTTAATTCTTCAACAAAATCATTGATGAAAGGATTAAAACAATCAAAAGAATCAATTATTTGTTCTAGTGGAATAATTGGGTTAATCTCTAGTTTTTTATAAAGATTAACAATTTTTTGGTCTTTATATAAACGACAGAATAACTCACACCACTCATCCATATTAATTTTTAACTGACTCATAATTTTCTTTGGATTAACTTGATTATTCATTAAACCAATCATAAAGATAACAAAAGCACCTTCTGAATCAAAGTGTGATTTTAATAAATCAGAAAGATATTTATCACCAAGGATAAATGAGTATTTAGCCTTATACTTTTTGAATACTTTTTCGTCTTTAGTCATTGTATTTCTTTTCTAATTCTTCTTTTAAGAAATCGAGAATACCTTGAATTTTAGAATAGTCCATACGGTTAGGACCAACAACTGATATTTGGTGAGAATTGTCATTACCTTTAACATTAACTGTAGCAATAGCCAATTCCTTTACACCAACTTTTTCGCCGGATGTAATTAAAGTTGTTTTACCAGTTTTTGACTGTTGATAAGCAATTTGTTGTCAAATACTTGATTTATCTAGCAAATCCAAAACTTGATTTAACTTATCAACATCGTTTTTAAATTCTGGTTGAGTTGTCAAATATTTAGTTCCATGAACAGATGTGTGATATTGATATTTAATATCAAAGATCTTTTGAATCAAACCTTGCATGATGAATTCATAATTTTCAACACTCTCTTTAATAATGTCTTTTAAACTATTAATCTTTTCTGGAATTTGCTCAAGAGGTGAACCAATTAATCTGTCATTAAAAATTCTAATACATGTTGAGATATCATTTAATACTTTGCCTTCATTGAAAGTAATAGTATTCTTTGTTAGGTTACCACTTGATGTAACAACAATGATGATAGCCATATTTGTGTTAACAGGAATTAAATCAATTCTTACAAGTGTTTCATTAATTTCACCAGTTGTAACAATTGATGGTAAATGTAATGTTTCATTAATTACATCCATTGATTCATCAATGATTGTTTCAATCGATGTAAGACGTTTAGCAAAAATTTTAGTTAATTTTTTCTTAAGGTCAACACTTAATGATGGTTGTAAAATTTCTTGACGGTAATATTCATATCCTAAACTTGTTGGAACACGACCTGATGATGTGTGTGTTTTTTCAATTAAACCTACTTTTTCTAGATGAGCCATTTCATTACGAATTGTTGCACTAGATAAACCTTTTAAATAGTCATGAATTACTTCTTTACTTGATACTGGAGTAGCCTCATTAATGTATTGTTCAACAATGATTTTTAATAACTTAATTTGTCGTTCTGTTAGCTTAAAATTTTTCATATTTTTACCCATTAGCACGAATACCTCTATATTGCTAATTATAAAATATATTAAATAAATATAAATATTTTTGTTTTTTTGATATTATTTAATTGAAAATTATATTTTCAATTAGACAAAATTAAAGAAAATGAACAACAAAAAGACATCTTATAAATTATTGTCTCTTGATTTGGATGGAACATTGCTTTCTCCAGTTTTAAGACGTGCAAAAAATGCCGACTGTAGGGCAATTCAAAGATACATGGATGCTGGTGGGATGGCATTCATAAACACAGGACGTGCACCATGAGCTATTGTTAATACAATTCAAAGAATTAATCGTGCTGGAAAGAATCGTGTTCGATTAATTTCGTGTTGAAACGGTGCATACATTCACGACTTTAATGATGGTGAAGTTGTATTGAATAAAATTAGTCATGAGTATTGTAAGATGATTTTTTCTATTGTAAAAAAACACCATGGAGCAATTACTTGATTTGCAACTCCAAAAGGAATGAAGAATCATACGATATATGTTTATCCAATGGACCCCATTATTAAAATTGGGTATCATTTATCACATCTTAGCAAGGTTAAAGACACAACTGACTTAACTTCATTTAAAATTGATATCATATCTGTAAGCAAAAATGTTATTGCCAAAATTTATCATGAATTGCTAAGCAACAATTTACAACATGCTGTTACTATTTCACACTCTTCTCCAAGACTAATTGAAATTACTCCAGCAAGAGTTAATAAAGGTTTTTCTGTTAATTACTTTGCAAAAAAATATAACATAGCAAAAAGCGAAATAATGTCAATGGGTGATTCATTTAATGACCTATCTGCTTTTGAAAACTCTGCAGTTTCTATTGGTATTAGTCCAAAGAACCTTAACTTATTAGCTCACTGCAACGAAGTTGTTGATCATAAATCAAAGGGTGTTAAAGAGGCAATTGACACTTATGTGATTAAGCAAGTTAATCCACAAGCTTACAAATTAATTTTTAGTGATCTAGATGGAACGCTATTGGATGCTAAGACCAAATTATTTTCTACTCACACAAAAATGGCTTTACAACAATGTACAAACCATTTAATTCCTATTGCCATTGCAAGTGGACGTGCTATTCATGATGAAATAAAGATTGTTAACTCAATGGAATTAAATCCAAAAACTAACATTTATGTTATTGGTAACAATGGAGCAACCATTTTTGATTTATATACACAAAAATATATTTCTCAATCACCTATTGAAGATTCAGATGCAAGAAAGATTTTTAAGATATTAGTTAATTTTGCTAACAAAGCTAAAGGAAATCTAGGTTTTATAATTTATCAACACTCATCTGACCTAATTTTCTATAACCAAGAATTTTGAAGAGCATTTAATTTTAAGAAAACTGGGTTTGAAGATCGATATGATCCTTGAGCAAATGACAGTCCAATATATGTAACAGAATATCCAAACGATATTATTTGCTACAAATTTGTTGTTAAGTTTGCTAATGGTAAAGATGCAACCAAAGGTTGTGCTGAGTTAAGAAAGATGTTTCCTAACTTGGAAGTGTGTTTATCTTCCGATGTTAACTGTGAAATTAACAGAAAAGGAATTAGTAAAGGATTTGCTGCTAAGAAACTTTGTAGTGCCATTGGTATCAATATGAATAACGTTTTAGTTTTAGGTGATGGTCAAAATGATATTGAAGCTCTAAAACTTACAAAGCACTCTTTCGTGCCATCATATGCCCCAGCAAGTGTTAAGAAAATTGCTAAACATATTATCAAAAATGTTACTGTTGCAAACTTTGCATCAACTGTTATTGATCAAAAGGTTTTAAAGAAAGGGGTTGTAAAAAAATAATATGGGACAAAGCAACTCATTTATACAACTTCAGCAAATCGCTAAACGTTATGATGATGGATATTTAGCTTGCAGTAACATCAATGTTAATATTGACAAAGGAAAGTTTGTTACTATTTTAGGACCATCTGGTTGTGGTAAAACAACAATCTTAAAAATGTTGGCAGGTTTTGAAATGCCAACTCAAGGAAAGATTATTGTTAATGGTATTGACATCAAAGATTTGCCAATTCACATGAGACCAACAGCAACGGTATTCCAAGATTATGCTCTATTTCCAAACATGACAATTTATGAAAACATTTGTTATGGTTTGAAAATTATGCGAACGCAATTGAATCATGTGCCAGCAAAAATTGAAAAACAATTAGCAAAGATTAAAAAAACAGCTATTGCTAAAGCAACAAAGCAAATTGAAGAAATTAAAAAAGATCAAGTTAAATTAGACAAAGATATTTTAAAAGCAAAATTAGCATATTCAAAAAGTGAAGAATTATTCAAAATACAAGATATGCGTTTTGATCAATTCCAAACGCAAATCTATTATTATGAACGCCAAATGGCAAAAAAAGATCCAGACTTTGATGGATTTAAATTAAGTGGTAAAAATCAAAGAAAGATTTGACGAAATCGAATTAAATCAGCTTTTGGTATTCATAAATATATTAAGTTTGATACAAAGGGAATGGGTAGCACCGAAAGAAAAGTGCTTAACTTAATTCGACTTTATACTTATAAACAACCTATTGATAAAAAGGTTGACCGATTAGTTGAAAAGTATAATGATGCAGACCAATGAATTTCATATTGAGAAAACTATCCACAACGAATGGTAGAACAATTTGAAAAATTACATACAACTAGACCGCTAACTAAAAAAGAAATTGAAGAAAAAGCAAAAGAAGCAATTGAGTTAGTTGGACTAGAAGGCGCAGAAAATAAATATCCAAAGGATTTATCTGGTGGTATGCAACAACGTGTCGCATTAGCCAGAGCAATCGTTATTAAACCTGAAATTCTTTTGTTAGATGAACCACTTTCAGCATTGGATGCTAAAGTTCGTAAGAAAATGCAAGAAGAATTAAAGCGTATTCATAACGAATTAAAAATTAATTTTATTCTTGTCACACACGACCAAGAAGAAGCTTTAAGACTTTCTGACCAAATTATTGTAATGTCTAAAGGTAAGATTGAACAATTTGGTTCACCAAGAAACATTTATGAACACCCAGCTAATCAATGAGTAGCTAACTTTATTGGTCAAGCAAACTTTATTAGTGTTACCTATATTGGTAACGGGAAAGTTAGAATTGGTGATCGGGTATTAAAATACCCAATTACTAATAAAGAGCTTGAAGTTAGTATGAAAAGAAATTCTGACTTCAAATTACTTGTTCGTCCTGAAGATATTGAAGTATGTAATCCAAACCATGCTTTTATGTTAGCAAAGATTACTTCAATTCTTTATAAGGGAACAATGTATGAAGTTAAATGTATTAGTAAAGATAAGACTGAAATTGTTCTACATACAAACGAACACTTAAAAGTCAATGACAAAATTGGAATTAGATGAGACTTTAAAGTTGCTAGTCCAATTATGCCAAAAAAGAGGGATAAATAATGACTGATATTATCTCTCATAACCGTCAGGTTAATATAAAATTATTAAAACCAAAAACAAGATTTAACAAACAACTCTTGTTAGTTATACCTTTTGTGTTAATGACATTGTTGTTATTTGTTGCACCATTAGTAATGGTAATAGTTAAATCATTCCTTCCAACTGACTCTGGTGGGGTTGAACAAAACTGAACAATAATGAATGATTTTGTTTTTGGTAAGATTGCATTATCAATAGGTTTAGCTTTAGCTGCCACAGCTATTTGTACGCTTTTGGGTTATCCATTTGCATATATGATGGCATTTAATCGATCAAAAAGCTTTAAAGCGGTTTTGGTTGTATTAATTACTGCACCTATTTGATCAAGTATGTTAATTAAATTAATTGGTTTAAAGACATTCTTAGATGTTTGTGCTGGTTATTCTAACTCAACTTATGGCCATATCTTTACTGTTATTGGTTTGGTTTATATTTATATGCCATTTATGATCTTACCGATCTACAACGTTTTGGATGATATGCCAAAGAATTTAGTATTTGCTAGTCAAGATTTGGGTCAAAGTATGGTTAAAACATTCTTTAAGATTATTATTCCATACTCAAAGACAGCATTCTATGCTGGATTAACAATGGTCTTCTTACCAGCTGTGACAACTGTAGCCGTTCCCCAATTCTTAAATAATGCAACAAATAATGCCACAATTGGTGACATTATTGTACAAGAAGGAGAAGAAGGACTAATTAGTGATATTGCTTTAGCTCGTAGTAGTTCATTATCACTTGTTGTTAGTATCTTTGTTTTAGCTCTTTATCTAATTATTGCTTTTGTGCCAAAGTTATTTAGATTAAGACATAGGAGGGTTAAATAATGAAATTGGTTAATAAACCTTCCAAACATATTGGAGCTAAAAGAAGATTTGGTTGATTTATTCGAAGATTCTATATCTTCCTTATTTTAGCTGTTATCTATATTCCATTAATCATTATTGTTTTATTAAGTTTTAATGGTCAAACTGATCGTGGTAACATTATTTTGAATTTTGGTGTACCTGATATCATTAACTACATTGAATTATTTAAAAATAATGATTTCTTAAATGCATTGTTAAATTCGGTTATTATTTCAGTAATTGTTGTACCAATATCATTAATTATTGCTGTTATCACTTGTTTTGGTATTTGAAATAGCAAAAACAAGTATGTTAATACTGTTATGGGAGCAAGTAAGGTTTCAATTGCTATCCCTGAACCTATTACTGCTATTTCATTAGCATTATTATTTACTTCAACTGTTTTACCACTTGGAATGAATTTTGGCTTGTTTACAGTTTGTTTAGCCCACATTAGTTTCTGTACACCTTATGCTATTGTTGCAATTTTCCCAAAAATGCAAAAGATGCCAAGAAACTTAATTTGAGCAAGTTATGACCTTGGCTATTCAAGAGCTAAAACATTCTTTAAAGTTGTTTTACCATATTTGGCTCCAGCATTATTGTCTGCTGCAGCAATCGTCTTAGCTATGAGTCTAGATGATTTCATCATCACTAGCTTAATTAATGGATCAACACAAACAATCTCAACTGCCATTTATACAACAAGAAAAGGTATTAAAGCTTGAGTTGTTACATTTGGTGCACTACTTGTTATTGCAACAGCAGTAGTTGTGATTATTGTTTCTATTATTAAAGTAAGAAAAAACAAGAAAGCAAATGTTAAGTGAAAGAAGGGAATTTATGAAAAACTTCTTAAGTAAAAAAATCTCTTTAATTACTACATCAGTTATTGCGACAATGACTCCTTTTGCTTTTGTTCCATTAACTAGTTGTGGCCCAAGTAGAGCAATTCAATTTGCTAACTTTGAAAGTTATATGGACAATAGTTTGATGAACTATCTTGAAAGGCAATATGAAATCCAATTTCAATGGTTTACTGTTTCAGAAATGATTGAAACAAAATTTAGAGACACATATGACGTTGCTATTCCAACAGGATATGAGTTATCGAAGCTTTATCAAAAAGGTTGATTACAAAAAATTGATTGAGCTGCATTTGGTATTGATGGGGTACTAGATGCAAATTCAGCACTTACAACATTGTATGCAGATGAAGCACAAAATGCTATTTCACAAATGAATACTATGCTTCAAGCTTATGATGAAATACCAGATGATTTTAATGTTTTAGAATATGGTGTTCCATATTTTGATCAATCATTTTGTTTTATGTATAAAGGTGATCAATTGCAATTTTATAGTGCAATTGAACCGCATGATAAAATAGAAGGAAGAGCACCAAATTGAGCTGATATCTTCTATACTATAAGCCCAAGTTGCGTTTATGCTGATCGATTTGGTGGTAACATCGGTATGTTAGATGATTCTAAATCGCTTTATGATATGGCTAAGATTGTTGAAACCACTGAAAAAAATTATGATAATCCTGATGAATGAACAAACAAAATGTCAGAAAATTCATCAGTTGACGATTTAAAGGAAACATTTAAATCATTAACTTCAAAAGCACAAAACAATTGGTACCGATTAAGTACAGATTCAGGACAAATTGCAAGAATCTTAGCTGATCATAGTGATCATGGTTATGCTGCTGCATTATCTTGATCTGGAGATGCTTTATATGCTGCTCAAGGGGCGGGTGAATATGAACCATACACTGGTGATGAAATGCACACAGTTAAACCTTATGGTGCATCACTTGATGAAATTGATTTCATTGTTATCAACAACAAAAATAAAGAGAATACGGAAAAACTAGAACGTATTTATAAAGCAATATTTGATATTTGTTTAGATTCATACAAAGCAACAAGTGAAGAAGATTTATTAGAACAAATTGATGATCCATATTCAATTAGGGAAAAACGATACAAATATTGATCAATGCAAAACTGAGATACAGTAAACTACACACCAATGTTGAAAAACATTTATCAATATGTTAGTCAGCCAACATCAGATTATTGAGAAGGTTATGATGAAAAGACAAGAGAATTAATGACATCATTAATCACTTTCACTAAAGACGATACTAATGCATTATTTGGTCGTCCATTAAGTGCATTGCAAAATTCTAATACTCATTGAGCATGGCTTGAAACTAGAGGTAACTTATAATGACTAAACAAGAAATTATCTTAGCTATTGAAAGTAGTTGTGATGATACTTCAATAGCAATTATTAAAGGAAATAAGATATTAGCTAATGTAACATTAACCTCTATGGCACAACACCGTAAATATGGTGGTATTGTTCCAGAGGTGGCTAGTCGTAGTCATTGTAGTGAGATTGATAAAGTATGTGCTTTGGCACTAAAAGAAGCTAAGATATCATTACAAGACATTGATTATGTAGCTTATACATCTGAACCAGGATTAGTTGGTTCATTACATGTAGGTAAAGTTTTTGCGCAACAATTGGCATTATTATTAAACAAACCAGTTATTAAAGTAAATCATATGCTTGGGCATGCATTTAGTTATTTTGTTGATCACGATATTAAACAACTTAAATTTCCTATTTTGTCGTTAGTTGTTTCTGGTGGACACACATTTATTGCTCGTGTTACTGGATTTGATAAATTTATTTATTTAAATAAAACAATAGATGATGCTGCTGGAGAAGCATTAGATAAGATTGGAAGATATTTAGGATTAGCATATCCTGGTGGAATATCAATAGATAATATCTATTCATCAAAGAAATTAATTGAGCTTGCACCAAACAAACCAGTTGATTCACCATTTACTTTTTCTGGAATTAAAACTGCCGCCTTAAATATGATCAACACATATAAAATGAAAAAGAAAACAATTCCAGTAAAAGTAATTGGTAGTTCAGCCTTGGAATGAATTACAAATGATTTAGTAAGAAAACTTGAACATTATTTATCTGTGTATAAAGACACAAAAATGGTTTTAGTTGGTGGAGGCGTTTCTGCTAATAAATTATTACGGAAGAAACTTTCACAAATTAAAAAACCTAAAGTTTATTATCCAACATTGAAATATACAAATGATAATGCTGCTATGATTGCAACATATGCGAGATTAAAAAAATAATCTCTAGTTTTTATATATAGTTTTATTAAACCTATAATGGCCACAGAGAAAGATTGTTAATTATTAATCATCTATAACTATATAATACTAATGAGTTCATCGGAATAAACCTCCGATAAAAAAGAGATGGGCGCTAACCATCTCTTTTTACATACTAATACTTCTATTAATATCGTAAGTTCTGCTATATGACTAATATTAACACGAACGTGAATATCAGTGCTAGTAACGCTATAGCATCACTAACTGAGTTCATCTTTATAAACCTCCTTCCTATGGCCCAAACCCAAAGATGGGCAAGACCCATCAAGAAGATTTATATTCAGATTAACCAGTTGAATTATACACTATAATATAAAAATTTATTAAATTTTTATATTATATATATTGTAAATATTAATTCAATTATGTACTATAATAGTAAATACCATAAAGAGTGTGGGGAGAGACAAGCTCGTTGATCCACCAGCAAAACCGAAAGACAGTGCTAAAGCTTGAACGATGGGAATGATAATAACAAACTCCCATCGTAACGATAGGAGTTTTTCTTTTTGGTAAAAGGAGAATTAAAATGGAAAATAAATTAATTATTACTTCTGAATCTGTAGGAAGAGGTCACCCAGATAAAATATGTGACCAAATATCTGATGCAGTTTTAGATGAATGTTTAAAACAAGATCCGCAAGCAAGAGTTGCTTGTGAAGTTTTTGCCCACAATAGATTAATTGTCATTGGTGGTCAAATCACAACAAAAGGATATGTTGATGTAGTTAAGGTTGCTTGAAATGTATTAAAACCATTAGGTTATTCTGAAAATGATTTTTCAATCATTGCTAATATTAATAATCAATCACCTGATATTGCTAATCTAGTAACTAAGAAAAATTCTAAGAAACTTGGTGCAGGTGATCAAGGTATGGTATTTGGTTATGCTACAAACATAACAAAACAATATATGCCTTTAACAGTTGTATTAGCTCATGAACTTTTACAACAGATTGAAAAATTAATTAAGAATGGAAAGCTTTCATATTGTAAATATGATATGAAATCTCAAGTATCAATTGCCTATGTTGGAAGAAAACCAACCGTTGATGCAGTTGTAATTTCAGTCCAACACGAAGCCGATATTAATTTAAACCGTTTAAGAAGTGATATTGAAAGTTTAGTTATCATTCCTGTTTTAAAGAAACACCATTTAAATACAAATTGCAAACTATTTATTAATAAGAATGGAAAGTTTGTAATTGGTGGGCCGGTTGGAGATACAGGTTTAACTGGAAGAAAAATTATTGTTGACACTTATGGATCAATCGCTCATCATGGTGGTGGGGCATTTAGCGGTAAGGATCCAACAAAGATTGATCGTACAGGCGCATACTTCTGTCGTTATATTGCTAAAAATATTGTTGCAGCAAAATTAGCTGATCGTTGTGAAGTAAGATTATGTTATTGTATTGGTGAACCAAAACCAATCTCAATGCACATTGATTGTTTCAATACAAATAAGGTTACTATAAATAAAATTTATAAAGCAGTTGAATCAACATTTAATTTTGATTTATATAATATTATTAAGAGTTTGAAATTACAACAACCAATTTACTCACAAACAAGTGTTTATGGACACTTTGGTAAAGATAGATTAAGTTGAGAAAAACTTGATAAGGTTCCAACCTTAAGGAGAGCAATTAATGGATAATAAAGAAACAACTGAAAAAATTCTTAATAAGAAATTTAAGAAAGCAGTTTTTTCTGGATATGACACTGTTGATGTTGATAGTTTTTTTGATCAAATTATTGAATATTTAAAAACTAACGACAAAATGGTAGAATTATATAAGAAAGACTCTAGCGAAGCTCTTGCTAAAGTTAAAGGTTTACAAGATCAAATTGCAAACCTACAAAAAGAAAATAAAAGATTAGTTAACGAAGTTAAAGAATACCAAGAAGAAGGTTATGGTAACATGTTGTTAAAACAACGTAACCAAAAGAAATAGGAGATTATTATGGCAGACGAAATTAAAAAAGACCAATCAACAAACAACGAACAACCAAAATCATTTAAAGCACAATCTTCAATTAAAAAGATTAAAAATCCTGATTTTTCTAAAGAAGTAACTATTGATCGTTTAGTTGCTGATAAACAAGCAATTGACTTTCACTTCAATAGAATGAAAAAAGAATTTGGTGACAAGATGTCAGATGCTGACATTCAAAAACGAATTCACAACATGGTTGTAAGAGACAATATCTTTAATGCAGCAATGCATATTATTGTTCCATGTTATGAAATAAAGATTGATCCTACTGATTTACAAAATATTATTGATTCATTAATCAAAGGCGATCCAAGATTAGGCAATGCACCATATGAATATGTTAAGACAATGGCAACAAGATTGATGGAAAAAGAAATGCTATTTGCTGTTTTAGCAAAAGAATGAAACATTACTGTTGACGATAAAGAATTGAGAGATTCATTAGACCGTTACTATATGGAAACAAATAAACCAATTCGTGATATTGTTAATGATCCAAAACGAATGGAAGCAATTCGTCGAACTATTTTAGAACAAAAAATTGCTAACACTATCTGCTCAAAACTAAAATTTAAAATGGATAATGATGCAATTATTAAGAATGCTGAAGCTAGTAGAAAAGCAATGGAAGAAGCTCTTGCTAAAGCTAAAGCAAATACTAAGGTTGAAGACCAAACAAAAAAATAGGGAAATCCCTATTTTTTATTTATTACATTTGCAAGTGCAGCCTTCTAAAGAATAAGAGCATTTGCAATTAGCTTGTTGATAAGCTTGTGGATGCTTACAAACAGGACAAATTTTAGGAGCAGTCTTAGAGTAAACAATTTTGCCACAGTTACTACATTTTCATGCAATAATCTTAGATTTAGCAAAAACCTTGCCTGATTTAATAAGTTTTATTAAAGCTAAATATCTTTCTTCATGTTCTTTTTCTACTGAAGCTACACCATCAAATAAAGCAGCAATATCGTTGAAACCTTCTTTTCTTGCTTCTTTTGCCATTCTTTTATACATTTTTGTGTGTTCAAAATTTTCACCTTCAGCAGCAGCTTTTAAATTAACTTTTGTATTTGAAACAGAACCACCATTGATTAATTTGTATCAAAGTTTAGCATGTTCCTTTTCATTTAATGCAGTTTCAGCAAAGAAATTAGCAACTTGAACATAACCATCTTTCTTTGCTTGACTAGCGAAATAATCATATTTATTTCTTGCTTGACTTTCACCAGCAAAAGCTTCCATCAAATTTTCTAAAGTTTTAGTTCCTTTTAAACTTTTTTGTTTCATTTTATTTACCTCTTAAAAGTATTATAATACTTTTACATTATATGAAATTACATATTGTCTTATTTGAACCTGAAATTCCACAAAACACTGGAAATATTGCTCGAACTTGTGTTGGTTTTAATGCAATTTTACATTTAATTCGACCATATGGTTTTGTGTTGAGTAATAAGCAATTAAAACGATCTGGTTGTGATTATTGAAATTATCTTGAATTACATGAACACGATTGCTATGAAGACTTCATCAAAACACTAAAAGCCAATGATGAAATTTATTACATCACAAGGTATGGTAAAAATTTAGCTTCTGATATTAAAAAGCCCAAGAAAAATGGTGACATTTATTTAATGTTTGGTAAAGAATCTACTGGAATAACTAAGAGTATCTTAGTTAAGAACAAAGATAGGACTATTCGCATCCCAACATCGAAAAATGTTCGTAGTTTAAACTTAAGCAATTGCGTTGCTATTTTTGCTTATGAAGTTGCAAAACTCTCTAATTTTTCTTACTTAGAAAAATTAGAACCTCATAAAATAGATTACTTAGATAAATAATATAATATATAATAGTTTGAGTATTTCAAATTATGGAAGCAAGAGATACCAATACCGGTAAATCTATAAAAAACCGAAACGTTTTTAAGCGTTTTGGTTCAGCATTAGCTTTATTTGGTAAAAAAGCTGCAAGAGTAATCGTTGGTAAGACATTACCACAACGATTATTTAGATTGTATCTAGTGATCATTGTCACTGGAGCATTATTTTTATGTGCACCATTTTGTTTAAATAAGATTGAAATTAATGGTGAATGAGTTCAATTGAACGGATTCCAAAATATTAATGGTTATAGTTTTGTACAAGCATTATTTATTGCTTGTTCAGGATTTAGTGATACCGGATTAACACCAGTTAATATCTATGAATATCTTAACCCAGGCGGTCAAGTTGTTTTATTGATTTTAATTGAAATTGGTGGTATTGGTGTTGTTGCCCTATTCTACTATGTATGAAACTTTTTTAAGAAAAAAAATGATAAAATTGACGTTGGTCAATTGTATATCATGCAAGCTGAACGTGGTGGTAGCAAGTTATCACAATCATTCCATGTTATTAAAGTTGCGTTAATCTTTATCTTATCAACACAAGTAGTGTTTATGTTTTTATATGCACTATGCTTTTGCTTTATTCCTGCATATCAACAACAATTCCTTGAAGGACTAGATCCAACAGTTACACAAAATGCTGCTTTCAAGGGTATTTCATTCAATACTGATCAAATATTACCAATGTATCACAACTTCGGTTATTCATTATGAGTTGGTTTATTTACAACCGTTTCAGCAATGAATAATGCTGGTTTTGATAATATTTCTTCTACTTCAATGGCTCCATTTAGAAATGATTTAGGTATTATTTTCCAAACTCTAATTATTTTAGAATTAGTTATTGGTGGACTAGGTCACTTTGTTTGATTTGATGTAATCGAAAAGATTAAATGTAAAGCAACTGGTCGTAGATATAGTATGACACTTTATTCTAAAGTGGCTATTAGTGTTTACATTATTGTTGCATTATTAGGTTTAGCTGGAACATTTACTGCAGAATTTACTGATCCTAGAATTCATTCTGAACTTGTAGTTACTTCTGCTGGTGGTCAATACATTCTATTAAAAGACCTAACTATTATTGGTAATGAAAACAAGTTTGGTGAATTTGGTAAGAATGTAATGTTAAACAAATGTTTTGCAATTATTTTCCAAACATTTAACTGTCGTTCTTTAGGTATGGAAACAATTAAAACAAATGTTTTCTCTGAAGGAACAAAATGGGTTCTTGCTATTTTGATGTTTATTGGTGCATCACCTTGTTCAACAGCCGGTGGTATTAGAACAACAACACTAGCTGTCATTATTGTAACAATATGATGTAAATTATGTGGTCGTAAGAATGTCTTCTTCTTCAAACGAAGAATTAGTCAAGATACTGTAACTCAAGCATTCATGATTTTCATTATCTCATTAGTGTTATTATTGATTGGAGCTTTAGTCCTATGGACTGCAACACCGGTGCCACCTGAATATGCTGATACTCCAACTGTTTGATTCTCATTCTCTGAATATATGGTTGAATGTGCATCTGCTTTCGGCACTGTTGGACTATCTGCAGGTATAACTGCTTGTACACAATGATGAGGATTACTATATTTAATTCTATTAATGTTTGTTGGTCAATTGGGTGTTATTAACACACTATTGTCTTGAACTCGATTTCACCCTCACTTTAATGATATTGAATATCCATACGAAGATATTAAGATTGGATAGTCAATGAAACGATATATCTTAACAATTGATGAAGGAACAACATCACTCCGTGCTGTTCTTTTTGATGTAAAGAAACAAAAGATTAAACGTTTTGAACGAGCTTTTACTAAATTAATTGAAAAGAAAAAAACTTGAGTTGAACAAGATGCAAATGATATTTGAAATAAGACAGTTTCTTGTTTAAAAAAGGTAATGAAACGGGTAAAACCTACTGATGTATATGGTTTAGGTATTACCAATCAACGAGAAACAATAGTTGCTTGAGACAAGAAAACCGGCAAAGCATTAACAAATGCTATTATTTGAAAATGCCGTCGAACTGCTAATTATTGTGAACAATTAAAAAATAAGCCAATTGCTAAATTGATTAGGGACAAAACAGGTTTATTAATTAATTCATATTTTTCAGCTACAAAAATTAAGTGAATGCTAGAAAATGTTCCTGTTGTTAAGAAAGCACTAAAAAACAACACGCTTTGTATTGGAACTATTGAAAGTTATTTAGTTTATCGTTTGACACAGTGCAAAGTGTTTGTCACTGATGTAACTAATGCATCACGAACAATGTTATTTAACATCCATTCATTAAAATGAGATGACCAATTGCTTAAATATTTTAATATTCCGAAAACAATTTTACCAAAACCTGTTGACAATGATCAAGTGGTTGGTTTTACTACTTTATTAGGAAATTATATTAAGATTGCTGGATTGATTGGTGATCAACAATCTTCTTTATTGGGTCAAGGTTGTTTCCATAAAGGTGATGTTAAAAATACATATGGAACAGGATGCTTTATGTTAGCCAACATAGGTAGTCAACCAATCAAGTCTAATCATAATTTATTAACTACTATTGCATCTAGACTTAACAAGAAAACAAGTTATGCTCTTGAAGGTAGTGTCTTTAATGGTGGTTCAATCATTAATGAAATGATTAAACAAGAAATTGCTCCTGACCATCGTCGATTAACCAAACTAGCAATAAAATGTAAACATTCCAATGTTTATTTAATTCCAGCATTCAATGGTCTTGGTGCACCATACTGAAACATGAATGCTCAAGCTAAATTTGTTAATTGAAATAAAAACACACAACCCAAAGAAATTGCCAAAGCAGCATTTGAAGCAATAGCTTTTAGAAATTATGATGTTTTTGAAGCCTTAACCAAAGACGTTCAATTACAAACTAAGAAAATATGTATTGATGGTGGATTGAGTAAAAATCGTTATTTAATGAAATTACAAAGTAATTTATTTCAATTACCAATATCCATCATTAATTTAGAATCAACATGTATGGGTTCAATTATTTGTACTGGATTGGCAACAAAAGCATTTAAATCTTTGGATGATATTCATTTCAAACCAATTAGAACATACAAACCAACAAAGCAATTTAAGACAGTTGAACCAATGATTATGGGATGAAAGAAAACCATTGATAATTATGTTAAAGGATTAAAATAATGCAACAACAATTTATAAATAGTTTTGATAATAAAAGGATTTATTGCTATCTATGAGATGATGTAACTAACCCAATTGGGGTTGTACAAATCTTTCATGGAATGGCAGAACATGCTCAACGTTATGAAGATTTAGCTAAGACATTAAATCAAGCAGGATATATTGTTTTTGCTGATGATCATCGTGGTCATGGCAAAACACCTGAAGGTGGAAAGAAATTAGGAACATATGAAGGAAAAGATATTTTCCTAGATACAGTTAAAGATGAAATCTTTTTTAGCAAAATGTTGAAAGAGAAATACCATTTACCGCTTTTTGTGTTAGGTCACAGTTATGGGTCTTTCTTAGCCCAAGAGTATATGACTAAATGTGATTTGTATGACAAGATCATTATTTGTGGTTCAGCGCTAATGAAAGGAAGAGTAGATGTTAAATTTGGTTTAGTTTTAGCTTGATTATTAAATTTAACTTCAAGCAAGAAAGAAGCAAAGTTAATTGAAAAGATTAATTATTCTAACTACAACAAATTAGTAAAAGATGGTAGTTGATTAAATACTGATGAACAAGAAGTAAAAAAATACTATGCTGATGACTATAATGGTAAACCATTAAGCAACCGTTTCTATTTCAATATGTTTAATGCTTTTAGGCATATGTATAAAAAAGAAGCAATCAAAAAAATTGATAAAAATAAACCTATTTTATTAATTGCTGGTGAAAATGATCCTGTTGGTTCAATGTCTAAATCAGTTAAGGCACTTTACGAATTCTACCAAAAGAATGATTTGAAAAGTGTGCAGATGAAAATTTATCCAGACGCAAGACATGAAATTCTTAATGAACCAAGAATTAAGGAACAAGTTTATCAAGACATTATTGAGTTTATAAAAAAATAAAATAGGGTTATCCCTATTTTTTTAATGGCGTTCACGGACCGAGTTGAACGGTCAACCTGTAACTTAGGAGGTTACTGCTCTATCCAAAATTGAGCTACGTGAACATTATTTAATATAGTTTATTATATTTTTTAATATAATTAAAATCAAAATTAGAACAAGGATAGTATGTTTAGACTATTTAAATTATCTAACAGAAAAACAAAAGTATTTGCTGCATTAGCACTTATTTTTGTTGCTTTGCAAGGTGTATTTGAAGGTCTACAAACTACTATGCTTGCACAAATCATTAATACGATTAGTGTATGAGAAGGACAACCAGATTGAGGTTTGTTCTGATTACGCTGTAGTTTGTTACTAACCAATTCAATCTTATCACTATTATTTGGAGCACTAGGTTCTTGAATTGGGACTAAAGCATCTTTGCTGTCAGCTGAAACTATAAGACATCATATGTTTTATAAAGCATCAACACTATCATTTGGTGATATTGATAAGGTAACAACATCAAGTATTATTACAAGAATTACCAACGACGTGCAAAAATATCAAATTGCTTTGCAATTAGCATTAGCATTATTTGTTCGTGCACCAATCATGTTCTTCTATGGAATTATTACAAGTTTTGTTAGATTCTGAATGTTTGGTTTAATGTTCCTTGGTATTATGATACTAATTGTTGTTGGTTTTATTATTGTTGCCAAAACAGTTATTCCAGCCTTTGAACGTGTACAATATGAAATTGATAATGCAAACGTAGTTGTTCGTGAAAACGTTTTAGGTATGAGAGTTATTAAATCATTCTGCTTAGAAGATCAACAAGCAAAAAGATTTGATTTTTCAAACAAGAAATTAAGAAAACAAAACACTAAAGCTTGAGTTGGTTTTGCAATTGTTTTACCTTTAATTAACTCTATAGTTAATGCTTCAATGGCAGCTATCTTCATGGTTGCAGGTGCATCATATAGTATTGAATCATGAATCTTCACAGTTAAGAGCGTTGGTGATATTAATGAAATTGTTAACCTATTAATGATTACATTAGCTTCTGTAATTATTTCTTGCATGGTTATCATTAACTGCGTAAGAGCTGAACCATCAGCTAAGAGAATTAATGAATTCTTATCATTAAAACCAAGTATTACAAATGATAAAAATGCTCAAAAACTAAATCCAAAGAATTTAGATATTGTTTTCAAAAATGTAAATTTTAAATATTTTGCTAATGCAAAAAACAATGTTTTATCTAATATTAACCTAACAATCAAACAAGGTGAAATGGTTGGAATTGTTGGCCCAACAGGTTCAGGTAAGACAAGTTTAGTTAATTTAATTTCAAGACTTTATGACATTCCAAAGAATACTAAAGGTTCATTAACTATTGGTAACATTCCTATCAAAAAAATTGATTTAGATAGTTTAAAAGATAATGTTGGTGTAGTTTTACAAGAAAAGATTTTATTCTCTGGAACAATTAAATACAACTTGTTGTATGGTAATCAAAATGCAACAGACGAACAATTAATGTATGCTGCAAAAATTGCTTGTGCCGATGGAATTATCAATGAGAAGAAAGGTAAATTAGACGGAATTGTTGAACAAAGAGGAAGAAACTTCTCTGGTGGACAACAACAACGTTTATCAATAACTAGAACACTTGTTAAGAAACCAAACATATTAATTTTAGATGACTCAACATCAGCTTTAGATATGTTAACTGAAGCTAAGTTGCAAAATAACATTAGAAAAGAAATGAAGGGAATGACAACAATTATTGTTGCCCAACGTATTTCTTCCGTTAAAGATTGTGATCATATTGTAGTAATGGAAAAAGGAAGAATCGTTGGTTATGGAAACCATGATTCATTGAGAAAGAGCAACGAACTATACCGTTCTATTGTGGTTTCACAAATGGGGAAGGAGGGTTTGACTAAGTAATTATGGCAAGACTACAAAAAACAAAAAGACCAAAAATGTCTGGTAAAGAACTTGGTTCTTCTTTAGTGAGAATGTTTGCTTTGTTTAAAGGACAAAGAAAAGTATTAGTTCTTACTATTATCCTTTCTATAGTTGAAGCTGTTATGATTACCTTTACAACCTTCTGTATGGCTGTTATTTATAACAACTTCCTATTACCAGGTCAAGGGCCAGACTTCCTAAAGGAACATTGATTCCAATTCTTAATGGTTTGTACAACCATGATGGTTGTGTATGTTATTTCACAACTATCCTTCCTTATCCATAGTATTTGGATGGCCAAGGTGTCGGAAAAGGTAATGTATGGTCTAAGAAGATCAACAATGAATAAACTGCATCTATTGCCAGTTAAGTTCTTTGATGTTGTTCCTTCTGGTGAAATCATGACCAGAATGTCATCAGATATTGATAACATTTCACAATTAACATCACAACAATTGTCATCTATTTTCTTCTATGGTGCATTAATTATTACAAATACTATTGTTATGTTCTTAATTAACTGGTATTTAGCATTAATTACAATGATTGCTGTACCAATTATGATCATAGTTAACATTCTTATTGTTAAGAAAGTACAACCATCATTCTTAAAACAACAAAACTCAATTTCAAAAGTGAATGGTTTTGCTGAAGAAAAGATTTCTGGAACTAAGATTATTTCATTATTTAGAATGGAAGATAAGTGTGTTGCTGAGTTTGATGTTGTCAATAAAGAGTTAACACATAACTCATTATTTGCACAAACTGCAAGTAATATGATGATGCCAATTAACTTGTTCTTAACAAGAATTGCCATCTTCATTATTTGTGCTTTAGGTATTGGTATTATTCTTTATTTAGGCCCTACTGGTGAAGGAGAATGATTAATGAACCTATCAGTTATTCATATTCGAATTGGTGATATTGTTATTGATCAATTTGATAAAACTGTTTTATTAATTATCTTTACAACTTTCTCAAGAAACTTTACTGAATCTATCAATAATTTGATTTCAAGCTTCAGCTTTGTTTTCTATGCTGTTGCAGGTGCACAACGAGTTTTCCAAATCTTAGATAGTCCGGAAGAAAAAGATTTACCAGATGCTAAACCATTAGCAGAACTAAAAGGTAAAGTTGAAGCAAAGAACCTTTCATTTGGTTATGAAAAAGATAAATTAATCTTAAAACAACTTAACTTTGTTGCTCAACCAGGTCAAACTGTAGCAATTGTTGGTCCAACCGGCGCTGGTAAAACTACAATAACTAACCTTGTAACTAAGTTTTATGATCCAGATAGTGGTAAGTTATTGTTTGATAATGTACCAGTTGAAAAGATTACTAGAAAATTCTTGAGACAAAATATTGCCGTCATTTTACAAGATACTTTCTTATTTGCCGAGTCAGTTAAAGATAATATTAGATATGGTCGTTTAGATGCAACTGATGCAGAAATTGTTGCTGCAGCAAAAGAAGCACACCTACATGATTTCATCATGCATTTACCAAATGGCTACAACACAATATTGAGAGATAATGGTTCTGATTTATCTGCTGGACAACGTCAATTATTAACTATTGCCCGTGCTTTCCTTGCTAAACCAAAGATTGTTATTCTTGATGAAGCAACAAGTTCAATTGATACTAAGACTGAATTATTAATTGGTAAGGCAATGGACAAATTAATGTCAGGTAAGACATGTTTCGTTGTTGCTCACCGTTTATCAACAATTGTTAATGCTGATCAGATCCTTGTTCTAGATAAAGGGCAGATTGTTGAACGTGGAACACATAAAGAATTGATTAAGAAACATGGCTTCTATTTCAAACTATATGATGCACAATTCAAAAAGGGTCAACAATTATAAAAAATAGGGTTCCCTATTTTTTATTTATATATAATGATTGTGTATTCGAAAAGGATACAGAAAGAAGTTTTATGAAACTAAAAAAATTATTACCTTTTGTCACAATTGCATGTGTAGCAGCACCGCTAACATCATTAGTTGGTTGTGACA
>JAZRUX010000015.1:0-10133 GCA_045598825.1 Mycoplasmoidaceae bacterium | reverse complement strand
AATGATGAAAAAAAGTAAACTATTATTTCTAACTCCCTGTGTTACTATTGCAACAATAACTCCAATTATTACATCTTGTGGTCCTGAAGGTTTAACTGCTGAAAGAATTGCAAACGATATTTTTAATCCTAGTTATATTGAAGAAAAAGTAACACCGACATCTGAAAGCCTTTTTGACGAACTTAAAACATTGTCAGCAAAAGAAATGCAAGATGAATTAATTTACGATTTATTTATGTTTGCAGATAAATACAACGATGAAGTGGGATATTCAATAAAACATTTATATGAAGAAGGAATAGTTGAAATCCAAACAAACATTACCAAATGTTCCTTACAATTTGATGAAAAAGATGATACATCTTTAATTGCAAACTTTCTTGGTTATGTAAGTTTTGTTTTTATAAAAGATTGTTCGTACGATGTAACTTGAAAACAAAACGATTACATCATGGCTACATATGATTTACATAATCTTAAAGTGGGTCATTCCGAAAAAAACGATTGAGGTCTTAACTACGGGGATTCTACTGAATATTGTATTGGTTTTTATAAAATAAAATCTAATGGTGGAGAGGAACAACACCTTCGTCCGATTGAATCAACAGATACAGGTGATTGGGGTGGTCTACCACCAAATAGTCATAATTGGTATAAAGATTAATAAAAAAAGAGGTTAACCTCTTTTTTTATTGCTTGCTTTTTAAAGGCATTCCAACTTTGAAGCCTGTTGCAATTTTTTTACCAATTTCACGGTATGAATGGTCAGACATATCGTAGCAAATAAGATTCATTTTATCTGTTTTAATCTTACCGTTAGACACAAACTTGCTATCAGCATTAAGATTTAATACCTCACCCAATAAAACACCATCTTCTAGTGATATCAATTTGCATTCAAGCGCAAATGGATATTCCTCAAAGATTGGAGCATTAACTGTTTTAGCTTTAATAACATGAAGTTTTGCTTTAGCAATTTTATCCTCTTTTGCTCCAGATACTAAGCCAAAATAATCTGTAACTTTAGCAGTATCCTTTGTTGCAAAGGAAATGGTGAAAGCTTTATTAGCTTTTATGTTTTTAGTTGTTAAGTGTGGTGCCAATGACACAAACACTTTACCAAAGTCATAGACTGTTGTTCATGCTGCAGTCATAGCGTTGGGTTTACCAGCTTTATCATATGTTCCGATTACTGCCACTGGTAAAGGCAGAAACAATAAATTTTTACCTAAATCTTTTCTCATATATATCTATTATAAACTATTAAAAGAAAGCAAATTTTTTTAAATAGTTAGCACTTTTTTATTGAGAGTGCTAATTTTGGTGTATAATACTTATAACATTAATTGTAAAGGAGTTATTATTATGGCAAAAGAAACAATTATTGGTATTGACTTAGGTACAACAAATTCATGTGTTTCCATCATGGATGGATCTAAACCTAAAGTATTAGAAACACCTGAAGGTAAAAGAACAATTCCTTCGGTTGTAGCTTTTAAAGGAAGCGAAGTTATTGTTGGTGAAGCAGCAAAAAGACAAACTATCACTAACAAAAATACTGTCTCTTCTATTAAAAGAAAAATGGGAACAAAAGAAATGACTAAGATTGGTGATAAAGACTATACGCCAGAAGAAATCTCAGCAAAAATCTTGTCTTATATAAAGACATGTGCTGAAGATAAACTTGGTCATCCAGTTAAAAAAGCAGTTATTACTGTTCCAGCATACTTTAATGACAGCCAGAGAGCTGCAACAAAAGCTGCTGGTAAAATTGCTGGTCTGGAAGTTGAACGTATTATTAACGAACCAACTGCTGCTGCATTAGCTTATGGTCTTGATAAATTAAATAAGGAACAAAAGATTTTGGTATATGACTTAGGTGGTGGAACATTTGACGTTTCTATCCTTGATATGGCTGAAGGTAGCTTTGAAGTATTAGCAACATCTGGTGACAATAAACTAGGTGGTGACGATTGAGACCAACGAATTATTGATTGATTAATTGAAGAAGTTAAGAAAGAATCAGGTGTAGATTTATCGAAAGATAAAATGGCATGTCAACGTTTAAAAGATGCAGCTGAAAAAGCTAAGATTGATTTATCTGGTAGCAAAGAAACACAAATCTTATTACCTTATATTTCAATGACATCAGATGGACCATTGAACGTTGAAAAAACTTTAACTCGTGCTAAATTTGAAGATTTAACTAAGGATTTACTAGAAAGAACAATTAAACCTGTTGAAGATGCTATTAAAGAATCTAAACTATCATTAAATGATATCCATCAGGTATTGCTTGTTGGTGGTTCAACAAGAATGCCTGCTGTGCAAGAATTAATTAAGAAGATTACTGGTAAAGAACCAAACAAAACTGTTAACCCTGATGAAGTTGTAGCAATGGGTGCTGCTATTCAAGGTGGAGTATTATCTGGTGACGTTGATGATATCTTGTTACTTGATGTAACACCATTAACTTTATCAATTGAAACATTAGGTGGTGTTGCAACTCCTTTAATTAAACGTAACACAACTATTCCTGTAAGTAAAAGTCAAATCTTCTCAACTGCTGCTGATAATCAACCGGCTGTTGATATCCATGTTGTTCAAGGTGAAAGATCAATGGCAAGAGACAACAAGTCTCTAGGTAACTTCTCATTGTCTGGTATTGAGCCAGCACCACGTGGTGTACCTCAAATTGAAATTACCTTTAATATCGATGTTAACGGTATGTTAAATGTTAAGGCTAAAGACCTTAAGACAAATAAGGAAGCAACTATCACTATTAAAAATAGTGGAGCGCTATCTGAAGACGAAATCAACAAAATGGTTAAAGATGCAGAAGCTAATAAAGAAGCTGATGCTAAGAAAAAAGAACAAGCTGATATTAGATATAAAGCTGAAACTTACATCAATACTTTTGAAAAAGCATTGAAAGATGAAAAGACATCTGCGCAAATTCCTGCTGATCAAAAAGAACAAGCAAAGAAAATGGTTGATGAACTAAAGAAATTATTAGATGAGCAAAAGTGAGATGAATTGAAAAAGAAACTTGAATCTCTTGATCAACTAATGGCAACATTTAGTCAAGCTGCTCATCAAAGTCAACAACAAGGACCAAAAGATCCAAACAAAAAATAGGGTTAACCCCTATTTTTTCTTTTTACCACAGCAACATCCGCAACCACATTTTTTTGTAGATTTTGCTGTTTTTTTTGTTTTTTTACAAGCCATTTTTTTCTCCTATATTCTCATTATAGTTAAACATAAAATTATTTGTTAAGAGATTGAAGAATCTGTTGTTTTTCAGCTTCGTATTTAGCTAATTTGTCCCGTTCTGCTTGAACTTTATCAGCTGGAGCCTTTGCAACAAAGTCAACATTAGCTAACATGCCTTGTGCACGTTTAATTTCAAATTCCACTACTTCCAAACGTTTTGTGAGGTCTTGATTAGATGATTGTTGTTCTTGCAGACAAATAATACCATCATCAACCACTAATGCGGTTGTATTATCTGGTTTGACATTAATAATGTTATTAATCTTAATATTGAAAGCTTGAAGTAATTTATTTAGTTCAGTTAGATTAACATTATCTTTTGTTACATAGTCAAAAGCAATTTCATTCTTTCGACTCAATGAATGTTTAATTCGATAATCACGCAAACAATTTGTTATATTAGCAAAGTGTTTCATTAAATGTTGATCAAATGTAATTTTGATTGTTAGAGGTTTAACTTTTGTGTATCAAATAAATTTATGGTTTATATCATAGAACAAGTAATCAGCTATTGCTGGAGCAATTGGATAGAACAATTTTAAAAATTCATCAAAGATATATAGAGCTATAGCTTTTTGCTTCTTAGCTTTTTTCTTATCGTTTAAATTTATTTTGATAAATTCAAGGTATTGGTTACAGAAGTCATTTCAGAAGCAATCAATTAATGCTTTATTAGCAACAGTAAAATCATATTTGTTGTATTGAGGAACAACTTGTTGTATTAATTTGTTTAGCTTATCAATCATTCAACAATCAAATTGATTCAAATCATTTGCTGTAAATCTTACTTTTTGACCAGAAATTAAATTGTATGAATTCCAAATTTTATTTAAAACAGATCAATAATATTTTATTTTTTCTTCGTTGAATCTTAAGTCTTCACCCATAGTTGCAGAAGATGTGAAGAACATCTTCATTGCATCTGAACCATATTTTTCAACAAGTTCCATTGGATCGACACCATTGCCTAAAGATTTGGACATCTTTCGTCCTTGACTGTCACGAATCAAACCATGAATTAAAGCTTGCTTAAATGGTACCTTCTTGCTCCAATGTTCACACATCGTCATCATTCTAGCAATTCAAAAGAACAAAATATCATATGCTGTAACTAGTAATCCCGTTGGATAAAAGTTTTTATATTCTTTCTCTTTTCTTCAACTTGTACAAACAAGAGGTCATAGACCTGAAGAAAATCATGTATCTAGTACATCTGGATCTTGTGTTCAATTAGACATGTCTTTTGGTACTTTGGTTGATACAAGCATCTTTCCAGTTTTATTATTGTAATAAACTGGTAGTTGATGCCCTCATCATAATTGACGAGAAATACATCAATCTTGAATGTTATTCATTCATGTTAACAATGCCTCATTAAATCTAGCTGGAACGAATTCAACACCTTTATTTTTCTTTTGCAAAGCAATAATCTTATCAGCAAAAGGTTTCATCTTAACAAACCATTGTTTTGATAAAAACGGTTCTACCACCGTATTGGTTCTTTCAGAATATCCAATATTATTAACGATATCTTCAATCTTAACAACTAAATTGTTTTGTCTAAACACTTCAACTAGTTGTTTTCGTGCTTCTTGTACGGTTAACAAATTATATGTATTACCTAAGAAATCAACCGCTTCACGGTTCATTGTTCCATTAGAATTCATAACGTTCTTGTAAAGAACAATATGATGTTTCTTTGCTAAATTATAGTCATTGAAGTCATGAGCAGGGGTACATTTCATTATTCCTGTACCAAACCCTTCTTCAACATAGTCATCAGCAATAATTGGTAATGCTTTACCATTGGCCGGGTTAATTGCTTCTTTACCAATTAATCTAGCATTTTTTGTATCGTTTGGATTAACAACTAAACAAACATCACCAAACATTGTTTCAGGTCTAGTTGTAGCAACAGTTAAGAACTCAGAACTATCTTTTAGATAGTACTTAAAGTAATACATTTTACTGCTCGTTTCCTTGTAAATAACTTCAATATCAGAAATGGCAGTCTGTAATTGTGTATCTCAATTAACTAACTTATAATCTTGGTAAATTAAACCTTTCTTATAAGCTTCAACGAACCATTCCATACACGCCTTATGAACATGTTCATCCATAGTGAAACATTGTGATTTTAAGCTTAATGCTAAGTTTAAACTATCTCATTGTTTTGCTATGAACTGTCTTTGTTCATTTGATCAAACATTTAATTTTTTTAAAAATTCTTGACGACTAAAATCAAAACGAGATTTATGTTCAGTTTCTTTTAAAATCTTTTCATATTTAGTTTGTGTTGCAATGCTAGCATGATCCATTCCAGAAACCCACAAAGTGTTAAAACCTTGAAGATGTTTATAACGAACAATAGCATCTTGTAAACTTGTATCTCAAGCATGACCTAAATGAAGTTTGCCTGTAATGTTTGGCGGTGGCAAAACAATTGAAAATTTAGGTCCTTTATGAGTTTTATTCAACTCATAAAAGTTTTTATCTTTTAATAATTGCTTAACTTTCTTTTCAACAAAAGCGTGGTTATATTTTGCTTTATCAATTTTCATATGACTATTTTAACTTTTTAGTTAATATATTCATTAATCTTTTTATATAAGAAATATTTAATTTCTTATCTGCGCTTATGGGAATTAAATTTTCAACCTTGCAACCAAATAATTTAGCAATTTTTTGTTTGTTGTTGTCAAAGAATGAGCAGTTAACTTTGTCCACTTTATTCAATACAACATAGACATTAACAAAACGTTTTGAAACGTTTTTAAAAACATCAATGTCCATCTCAGTGATATGTTGAATGTCACAGATTTGAAAAACACAAAACAAGTTAGCTCGATTAGAAACATAATCAATTACCATTTGATTTATTTCATATTTTTTGCTCTTACTAACTTGAGCATAACCATAACCAGGAAGATCAACAATTCTATATTGACCAAAATCAAACACATTTATAAGTTGTGTTCGCCCTGGTTGTTTTGATGTTTTTGAAATTCGCACATTGGCTAATGCATTAATTAATGTTGATTTACCAACATTAGAACGACCAATAAAACAAAATTCAGTTATTCTATCATCGATCGCAATTGCATCAACACAATCAGCTGACTTAATAAATTTAGCCATGATTATTTTTGTTGTCTTTTCATTGCTTCCATCACAGCATTAACTTGAGCTTCAGATGGAGTACGACCCATTTGTTGATACATTGCTTTAATTTGTTCTCTTGTTATTGGTGGATTTTCTTTAAGTTGCTTTTTGAAGTATTTTTGTCCAATTGCAAATCCAATTAGAATTCCAATAATTATTCCAGCAATTGTTACACCAATTGCTAATCCTACTATTCCTCCAGTTGTCATAAACTTTTCTCCTTTACTTTTCTAATCACTTGTGAATTTTATTTACTATTTGGCCACAAGATAAGCCAAGCCTTTTTAAAATATGGTCTGGTTTACCTGAATAGCCAAAGGTATCGCTACCTATTACATAGTCAACATATTTATATCATGGAGTTGTTGCTCCATATTCAATTGATATTTTCTTTGATTTATCAAAGATTTGATTAATATAATCTTCGTCCTGTTCATTTAACAATTCTAAACTATTAATTGCAATGACTCTTGATGGCAAATCAAGTTTACTTGCCACTTCTAAAGCTAATGGTAACTCTGAACCTGTTGCATATAAAGATACGACATGGTTTCGATCACTTCTTACAATGTAAGCACCTTTTCTAGCTGTTTCATAATCAACATTGATTTGGTCAAAAGTACCACGACTAGTAATGATTGATACTGGTGTTGTTTTAGATTTAAATGCAGTTTCTAATGCTACAACCATATCAATTGAACTTGTCGGTCTAAAAACCATATGATTTGGAATTAAACGTAATGATCATAATTGTTCAATTGGTTGATGGGTTGGTCCATCTTCGCCCACAGTTATAGAGTCATGAGAATAAATATTAATTGCAGGAATGTGACTAATTGCAGCTAATCTAATTGCCGCTTTGTTGTAATCACTAAAACTCATGAATGTAGAACCAATGGCTTTAAAGCCACCGTATGCAATAATTCCATTATTAATTGCAGCCATTGCAAACTCTCTTACTCCACAATCAAGATTTTGTCCCTCTCAATTCTTAGCTGTAATTTTTGGTGAATTATTAATTTTTATCATTGTAGATGATGACAAGTCAGCTATAGAACAAATAATGTTTTTGTTGTTGATAGCAATTGGTTGCAATAAATTTCCACATACTTTCCTTGTTGATTCATGTGTTGGAAAATCAGAAGGTTCAAATCATTTATGATCAAAATTAAATTTTTTCCGATCAATTAAATCAATAATTTTTTTATATTGACCGATATTAAATTTTTCTAATTTAGCTAATTTATTATTGAAATTAATAACTTCTTCATCACCACGTTCTTCAACAATTTTTGCAATATTGGATAATTCTGTTGGAATGAAGAAATCAGGATACTCAAATTTTAAATTCTTTTTTAATTCTTGATATTGTTCAAGACTTAATGGACTACCATGAGCTTTATTTGAGTTAGCATTTATAGATCCATAACCAATTTGTGTTTTAGCAATAATAACTGTTGGTTTTTTATTAGATGGGTGTTTTGCTTTAGCAAAAGCAGAATGTAATTGTCGTGGGTCGTGCCCGTTTTCACAAACAACAACATTTCATCCTAATGATTTAAAATATCGTGATGTTTTAATTGTTGTTGAGTCAGATACTTTTCCATCTAATTGAATAGAGTTGTAATCATAAATCATTATCAAGCGATTTAGTTTTAGTCGTCCAGCAACAGCTAATGCTTCATAACTAATCCCCTCTTCAAAACATCCATCACCAAATAAACAATATGTGTAGTTATTGATTAAATTAATCTTTGGAGTATTAACAATATTTGCCATTTTTTGACTAGCAATAGCCATACCAACAGCCATTGCAATACCTTGTCCTAAAGGGCCAGATGAAACTTCTACACCATCTAATAAATATGGTTCAGGGTGTCCAGGAGTTTTTGAACCTAATTGTCTAAACTCTCGTAAATCCTTCATAGTTATGTCTTTATAACCACATAATAGCATTGTCGCATACAACAAACTACTTCCATGTCCAGCAGAAAGAACAAAACGATCACGATTAAAATAGGATGGATCTTTTGGACTTACCTTTATCTGATTAACAAATAACTCAGCCATAATATCTGCTGCACCTAGTGCTATCCCTGGATGACCAGACTTAGCATTTGTGATAGCACAAGCAGATAATACTCTTAAAGTATTAGCAGCCAATTTTTGATTTATTTTACTTTTCTTTTTCACAATAATTACCTAACTTTTATTTGACTTTTAATTGCTGAGATTAAATATTTAATACTTTTTTTATTTTCTCTATCTCAAGGCAAAACAATATCTGAGGCTCAACGCATTGGTTTTACATATTTGTTGTACATTGGAACAACAGATTCGTTTCATTGTGTCTTGATTGATTCTAATGTCCTACCACGCTCTTTTTGATCACGCAAAACACGACGTTTAAAACATTCTTTAATATCTGTGTCAACAAAGATTTTTATTTCAGCTATATTATTTATTTCTTTGTCATACAATGCTAGAAAGCCTTCAAAAATTAAAATTTTTGTTGACTTTGTTAGTTCATATTTCTTTTCTCTTTTATGAGTCTTATAGTTATAGTTTGGAACTAATACCTGTTTTCCTTCCAATAGACTTTTAATACATTTTCTAAGCAATGTTCAGTCAATTGAATCGGGGTGATCAAAATTAGGATGTCCATTACGGAGTGTGGGCATAAGATGTGCATGTGTCTTATAAAAACGATCCACACAAATTATTTGTGCATCCTTCTTTGCAAAAATATTTCTAATTTTTTTTGAAACTGTCGTTTTACCCGATCCTGAACAGCCAGCAACAATTATTAGTTTATTTTTCATAATAAAATTATATGTTTTAATGATAAAAAAGGTTAATAATATATAATCTTTTCGTAATAATCAATAGCATGATACAAGACACATTAACATCTCAAGCTCAAAAAATTCGCAAACGAACTAACATTTATATGCTAGTTATTATCATTGTTACTTTGGTTAGTGTTATTCTTGTATCAACTATTGTTGGTATTTGATATTGACTATATAGTACAAACAATCTAGGTCGTGAAGAACGAAAAGCTGAACATATTGCTATGTTTGTTTTAGCAATCATTGATATTGTTATTATGGTGATGTGGGTTGGTGCCATGGTTGCCAACATTATTCTTTTTAAGAAAATACAATTTAACAACAAAAAACGTATGACAATACACTACATAAGCGTGTTATCATGCCATATTATCTTTGGCTGTGTAGCCTTTGCATTACTATATAACTTCATTACCTGAAAAATAATGGATGAAACTGGTCGAAATGTTGCATTATTTTTTATTGGTTTCCTAGAAGTTTTGAGAATTGCATTGCTATTATCAATTTTAGTTACTTCTATCATGTACTTAGTCAATGGCAATAAGAAAAAAATTAAGATTGAAGAGACTAAAACAGAAGATGGAATAACAAAAACTAAGTCTTTTCATATAAAAATTGATGTTCCTGATGATATTCAACCAACAGCTCCAAAAGATATTTTGCCTGTTCCTAATAACTCTGATCACAATTAACAATTCAAATTCTCAAGTGTAAAGTAAAGTTCCCAGATTAATTTTGGATATTTTTATTATAAACCTCGTTTGCAGTTTTGTATTGTAAAATTCCACGATATATATTATTTATTTGATTGCAAGCTTCATTAACTTCATATTGACTAATATT
>JAZRUX010000014.1:0-46327 GCA_045598825.1 Mycoplasmoidaceae bacterium | reverse complement strand
TATTCAAGAACTATTAAAAGAAACTGAAAAATTAATTAAATCTGAAAAAGAACAAGAAGCTTTAGCGTTATTAGAATTAGAACTTAAGAATCCATTATATTCATTAAAAGAACAAAATGAAATCTCTAGTAAAATAGTGGTTTTAAAAAAGTTTTTGTCACAAAATGATTGAGCTTTAAAACTAAACAAAGCTGATAAAAACACATTAATCAAAATGTTTAATTTTGAAGGATATGAAATTACTGTTCTTGACAAATTATTTGAACGATTTGGTTCTAATTTAAATAATGCTGATTTAATCAAATTAGGCCAAGTATTTCTTGATGATTCAATAAGTAATGAAATGAAAATTACTTATTTAAATTTGTTTAAAGATTACGAAGTAAAATATGTATTTGATTATCATAATACAGTTCAAAACCGCACTTTTAAAATTGATACAAGCAAAGACTTTTCATTACAAAGTTTTGAAAAGTTATTTAAGGTGCAAGATAAGTTAGCTGCAATGTTTTTTAAAGAAACTAGCAAGGAACAATTAGCTAACCAAATCATGAATGCAATCTATGCTTATTACTTTAATGATTATTCAAAAATCGAATATTCAACTGATGAACTATTTGACAAAATAGCAAATTATGTTGAAAGAGCCTTCAACAATATTTATCCAGAGGACAAACAATTTACTGAATGAATAAATAAAATTCTATCTTAACGAGCTGAAAAATTATATTCAGCAGTTTTTGTCACAACTATATCTATTTTGATTTGATCATTGTGACCTAATTTTCTACTGAAATCTGACACTAGATTAAGAAAACCAATGCTTTCAATTATTTTATAATCTTTATCTTTAATAAGTTTTTGTCATTCGTTTCCTTGTTTCAACCATACATTTTGAGCAATTATTCATGTTGGACGAACAATGTCACTTGCACCAACATACATAAAACTAGGACGATGATCATCTCATTCTTCTCACTTTGAATAGTCGATAATACAACTATATTCTTTATCTTGCGTCAATTGAAAACTTTTAGATACTAATTCTGGTATTGCTTGACCAGGACCAAAAGGCAGATAATTATCTAGTCAGATACCTTCTTGTGAATTACATGACACCAAAGTTAATGGTAGTGCAGACATTGTTGCACCACAAATTGGCAATAATATTTTAACTAAATTTTTCATAGAAAAATTATATAACAGATCGTACTATTTTTAAATTATAGAATAAATTATATTTAATAACTACTTTAGTAGTTATTTTTTTGTAATTGTTTTATAATTTATTTATAGAAATGGGGTAATTTAATGGAAAAAGAAAAGAAAAATGTTTTGTTTGCATTGACTGCAAGTAAGATGCTTGGTCAAAAGGTTGCAAAACATTTAGGTTTGCCATTATCACCAGTAGAAATTAAACATTTTGCTGATGGTGAAACCATGGTAAAATCTGTAGAATCAATCAGAAATAAGAATGTTTTTGTGATTCAATCAACATCTAAACCAGTAAACGAAAACTTAATGGAATTATTAATTGCAATTGACTCTTTTAGAAGAGCTAGTGCAAAAAGCATCACTGTATTGCTTCCATACTATGGATATGCAAGACAAGATCGTAAAACCATTGGCCGTGAACCAATTACATGCAAGTTAGTTGCTGACTTGTTGCAACAAGCTGGTGCAACTAGAATAGCTATTATTGACTTACACTCAGCTCAAGCACAAGGGTTCTTTGATGTACCAGTTGATACTTGCACAGCAAGTTACACTGTGCTTGATGCAATGGTTAAGCAATCAGGTATAAACAACACTGTAATTGTTTCTCCTGACTATGGTTCAGTGAAAAGAGCAAGAGATTTATCTTTAAGATACAACTTACCTGTTGCAATCTTAGATAAGAGAAGACCCGAACCAAATAAAGCTGAAATAACTAATGTTTTGGGTCATGTTAAAGGCAAAAATGCCATTATTATCGATGACATGATTGATACTGGTGGAACATTAGTTGCAGCTTGCAAAGTTCTAAAAGAAAAAGGTGTAAAGAAGATTTATGCTGGAGCAACACATGGTCTATTCTCACGTGACGCTGTAGATAAATTTAATCATGCATTACAAGCACACTACATTGACGGTTTATATATTGCTAATACATTAGACCATGTATATGCATTACCAATCAATGGTTTAAAGATTGTTGATATTTCTCATTTAATTGCTGAAATCCTAAAAGTATATATTTATGATGGCAGTAAATCCATTACCCAGCTATATGAAAAATTATCAATTTCAAATAACAAAGGAAGAAAATCATGAAAGTAATTAATACAAAAAATGCTCCTGCAGCACTAGGCCCATATAGCCAAGCAATAGATTCAGGAAACACATTATATATGTCTGGAATGCTAGGTATTGTTCCTGAAACAGGAAACTTAGCAGGAGAGACAATTGAGGAACAAACAACTCAAGTATTTAAAAATATTGATGCTGTTTTAAAAGAAGCAGGATATCCAAAAGAATCTGTTGTTAAATGCAATGTCTTCTTATCAAATTTGAATGACTTTGCCGCATGCAACAAAATTTATGCAGAATATTTTGGCAACCACAAGCCAGCAAGAGCATGTGTTCGTGTTGACATCGTTAAAAATGCTAAAGTTGAAATCGATGTTGTAGCAATTAAATAAGAGGTAAAACCTCTTTTTTTCTTGCGCCATTTGTCCAGTATTTATCAGTATTTACGACATGTGTGTTAATATTTTTCTAAATTTTTAAATTCATAGGTAAATATACATATGTGAGAAGAATATTGAAAAATGTAGTTATTGCAACCACTACTATATCAAGTGTTGCTACTCCTTTGATTTGTACGTCATGTACATGTAGTTTTAAGGATGAAGAACCAGTATTATCATCAATTGATCTTAACTTGTCTGAATCTAAAGTAGTTTTAGAAACAGGACAAGAATGAACATCAGAACCAATTAATGTTGAATGCTTAGATCAAAATAATCAACCAATTGTTGCTGATTTAATTTTTAGTCTATCATTAACAAATGGTAACACACCGGATTGAATTCAAATAAATAATTCAGATCGAACCATTCATATTGCCAAAAGAGACCATGTTGCTTTATATGCATTTGATATTCAAGCGTATGAAGCAAATGAAGGAATAATAAAATCAAATGTACAGCAACTTACAGTAGAAGTTATTCCACCACCATTATTTGAACCAGATAGTATTCAAATTAGCTGTGATAAACCCATTCAAAGAGTGTTTACAACACAACGTGCAAATATTCAATTAGATCTAACTGCTTATTATCAAGAATATCCTGAAGATTTGATTGATAAAGAATGTATTTGATCAATTGAAAATATTAAGGGAAATAAAATAGCAGATCTTCATGACAATCCATTGTTCACATTGCAACCAACAATTAAAGATTGTCAATTGTTAATATCACAAGATGTTGATGAAACATATATTGATATTTATGAAATAACAATTAAGGCAACAAGTCATTTAAATCCTAATGTTTATGATGACATTGCCATAACAATCAATATGGTTGATGGATTTAAATACTTTGATGAGAATAGACAATATACATATGAACGAAGTTCATTGCAAGACAATTGATCATTGTCATTATTGCCAACAAATTGTTCTAGTATTAATGAGATATTACCGGAAATTTATGACATTCCTGTAACCAAAATTGCCGACAATCTATGCTCAAAAAGTAATGTTTCAAAGTTGGCTGCAGTAAGGCTAAATGATAGTATTGTTGAAATAGGTAATTCAGCTTTTTCCAATCAAACATATTTATATAACATTGTCATGTCAAAGGTTAAATATGTTGGTGCTGAAGCGTTTGCTGGGTGTTACAATATGAAATTAATGAATACTTATGAACAACCATCACTTATCTCTGTTGGTGCAAGAGCATTCTATCAGTGTTCATCTTTTAGTTTTGCTGATGATATTGTTCATAACCTCAAAACCATTGGTGATGAAGCTTTTTGTGGTACAAAACTAACAACATCAAATCTAGGATCACAGATTGAAACAATAGGGATTGATTGCTTTAGTGAGTGTCAAAATTTGCAATATATTAAGCTAGCAACACCTAATCCACCAGTTTTAAATGGTGCACTTTATAGCAAGGTTACTGCACTACAAACCATCTATGTTCCGGCAAATTCTGTGGAAATTTACAAAATTTCTAAGGGGTGAATAACCTACCAATCAAAAATCAAAGGTTTTTAATCAAATTTAAACCCATTGTTATACCTAAAAAACGACTTATAGTCGTTTTTTACTTTTATTAATGAAAAACCACAAATTATGTGGAAAAGAGGTGGGAATCTACCCATCTTTTTTATCTTTCAAAACTCTTATTTTTTAAATAAATAAAAATATTTATGTATTTTAGTCGATTGTATATATAATATATTAACTATTTTAGAAAATGTGATACACCAAAAAGTGTTGTCATAGTCTAATCAATAGTGAACAAATGAAAAACTGAAAGGAAATGTTATGAAACAAGAATTGAGAATCAAATTGTTTTCTTATGACCAAGCCACGCTTGATCAATCAACTAAGAAAATAATTGAGATCGCAAGAAATAACAATTGTGACATTAAAGGTCCAATTCCTTTACCAACACGTAAGGAAATCTTTACTATTTGTCGTGCTCCGCACGTAAATAAACCTTCAATGGAACAATTTGAAAAAAGAACTCATAAACGTTTAATCGTTTTGGGTAACATTAACCCTAAAGTTATGGATAGCTTAAAAAGATTAAGCATTCCATCTTCTGTTGAAATCCAAATCATTTTATAGGAGATAGACGATTATGAAATGTATTTTAGGAAAGAAAATAGGAATGGTTCAATTATTCGATACAACTGGTAAAGTTTGACCAGCTACTATCGTACACTGTGAACCAAATAGGGTAATCCAAGTTAAAGATAAAGCGGTTAAAGTTGGCTTTGATTCTATTGAAGCAAAGAAGCTTAACAAAGCTCAACTTGGTGTGTTCAAAGCAGTTAAATCTGACAAGAATTATAAGCAAATTCATGAATTTGCAAATGTCACTGGATTTAAAGTTGGCGACGAAATGAAAGTTAGTCAATTTAAACCTGGTGAATATGTTGATGTTCAAGGAACAACAAAAGGTCATGGATTCACTGGAGCAATTAAGAGATGAAACTTTAAGATTGGTCCAATGAGCCATGGTGCAGGTTATCCACACCGTTACCAAGGATCTATTGCTATGGGTCGTGGTGGTAGCCAAGCACAAAGAGTAAGAAAAGGCCAAAGAATGTCTGGTCACTATGGTAATGAATTAGTTACTATACAAAACTTACTAGTTTTATATGTTAATGAACGTGATAATACAATGACAATCATGGGAGCAATTCCAGGTCATGCTGACGGTACAGTATTTATTAAGAATTCTGTAAAGAAAACTAAAACTGTAGCAGTTCCTGAAATTGTAACTAAAGCTAACATGGATGAAATCCAAGAACAAAACGAGATGCTACAAGACAAAGAAGCTGTGAAAGAAGCAAATGCTGCTATTGATAAACAAGAAGCAGCTGCTGCTGAAGCAGAAAAGAAAGCAAAAGAAGCTGCTGCAGTTGCTAAAGCTGAAGAAGAAAAAGCTGCTGCAAAAGCTGCTGCTGAAGCTGCTAAGAACCCAGCTCCTGCTGAAAAGAAGGAAGGTAAATAATTATGGCAAAACTAAACATTATTGATTTATCTAATAAGTCTGTCGGTGAAGTTGAAGTTAGAAAAGATATTGCTGAAGCAAAAGTTGCTAAGCAAGCTTTATTTGACGAAATTATTGCTGAACAAGCAGGTAAGAGACAAGGTACGCATTCAACTTTAACAAAAGCTGAAGTTCGTGGTGGTGGTAAGAAACCAGTTCCACAAAAGCATACTGGTAATGCTCGCCAAGGATCTATTCGTAACCCTCACTGAGTTGGTGGTGGTGTTGTTTTTGGCCCAAAACCAAACAGAAACTATACTCACAAAGTTAACAAGAAAGTTGCACAATTAGCACTTATCTCTGCATTAAGTCAAAGGGTTGAAAAAGATATTATCGTTGTAGACGATGCAGTAATTAAAAAAGCTAAAACAAAAGACTTTGCAACTTTATTAAAAACATTAAAGATTAATGACAAACGTGTATTATTTGCTTTCTGTAATGGTGACAAGAATGCAGTTAAGTTCACACGTAACATTAAAAAAGCTGATGCAAAACTTATCAATCAAGTTTCTGCATATGACATTCTTAAAGCAAAGAAAATTATTTTCTGTACTAAAGCAGCTAATGAAATTTTAGGAGGTAAGAAATAATGCAATTAACTAATGTAATTATTAAGCCTTACTTAACTGAAAAAAGTTATACAAGAAGAGCTGAAGATAAAAAGAAATATGCTTTCATTGTTAACATTAAAGCTAACAAAAGAGATATTGCTTTAGCTTTCGAAGGTATCTTTGATATTGTTCCAGAAGCAGTTACAACAATGGTAAGAAAATCTGTTGCAACAAGAACTGGAACTTTACACCCAGGATATACAAAAGCATTCAAAATTGCTTATGTAACTCTACCGAAAGGAAAAGATATCTCTGTAAGTAAAGAAGAATTTGAAGCAAAAGCAAAAGCTGAAGGTGAAAAAGCAACAGCTAAAGCAGTTGAAAAACCAGCAGCAAAAGAAGTTTCAAAGCCAGCAGTTGAAATTAAGAAAGATGAAAAGATTGAAACATCTGACAAGAAAACTGCTTGAAGAAAACAAACAAATAAAAATCACTAAGGAGGTAGACGATGGCAATTAAATATAAAAAGACAAGATCGAGTGGTAAGCGTACATATGTTACTATTGATTACAAAAAAGAACTATCTACATCTACCCCTTATAAACCATTAAGTTCATCAATTCATAATGAATCTGGACGTAATGCACGTGGTGTAATTACAACAAGACATCATGGTGGTGCGCAAAAAAGAAAATTCCGTGAAATTGACTTTAAGCGTAACAAAGATGGCATCAAAGCAATTGTTAAATCAATTGAATATGATCCAAATAGAACAGCTTTCATTTCATTAGTAGCATATGCTGATGGAACTAAGAAATACATCTTAGCCCCTAATGGTATTAAAGTTGGTGATGAAATTATTTCAAATCCAAAATGTGATATTAAATTAGGAAACTGTTTAGAAATTCAAAATGTCCCTGAAGGTACATTTGTTCACAATATTGAACTAAACCCTGGTCACGGTGCACAACTAGTTAGATCAGCCGGAAGTTCAGCTCAAGTTTTAGGTAAAGATGAAACTGGAGACTTCATGTTAGTTAAATTAGCTAGTGGCGAAGTAAGAAAAATAAACAACAAGTGTCGTGTAACCATCGGATTTGTAAGTAACTTAGATCATAACTTAGTTAACTTAGGTAAAGCTGGTGTAAGTCGACACATGGGTATTAGACCAACAGTTCGTGGTAGTGCGATGAACCCTAACGATCACCCACACGGTGGTGGTGAAGGTCGTCAACCAGTTGGTAAGGATGCACCAAGAACGCCTTGAGGTAAGAGACACATGGGTGTTAAGACTAGAAATAAAAAGAAAGCATCTAACATGATGATTGTTAGAAGAAGAAATGGAAAATAGAAAGGAACGAATATGTCAAGAAGTAGTAAAAAAGGCGCTTTTGTTGATGCTAGCTTAATGAAAAAAGTTCAAGCCGCTAAAAAAGACGCTAAGAAAAAACCAATTAAGACTTGATCAAGAAGATCAACCATCTTCCCTGATTTTGTTGGATTGACATTTCAAGTTTACAATGGTCGACAATTTGTCAATGTCTTTGTAACTGATGAAATGGTTGGATATAAGCTTGGTGAATTTGTTCCAACAAGAACATTCAAACAACACTCATCTAACAACAAAGCGGAAGATGCTAAGGCAGCCACAGCCACAGGAGGTAAATAATGACAACTAGTGCAAAAATTGAAAACGTTCATGTTTCTCCAAGAAAAGCCGGTTTAGTTTGTGCCCTTATTCGTGGTAAGAAAGTCTCTCAAGCTTTAGTAATCTTACAAAACTGTCCACAAAAGACAGCAAGAATACTAGAAAAACTATTAGCTTCAGCTATTGCCAACGCAACTAACAACCACTCAATGAATGGTGACAGACTATATGTATATAGTTGCGTTGCAAACACTGGCAGAACAATTAAACGTGCAATGCCCAGAGCTAAAGGTAGTAGCAACATGATCAGAAAAAGACACTCTCATCTAGTCATTGTCTTATCTGATAATGCAAATGAAAAACAAATGGCTTTAAAAGCAATCAAGGCAAAAAAACAACACAAGGTTAAAAAAGCAGCTAAACCAAGTACAAAGCCTGAAGCTAAACCAGCAGCTAAGCCAGAAATAAAGAAGGAAAGTAAATAATTATGGGACAAAAAGTAAATCCTAATGCGCTTCGATATGAAATCAACCGTAGTTGAATTTCTCGTTGAGAAGCAAGCGACAACAAACAAGCTGCAAGATGAATTATTGAAGATGAACAAGTAAGAAAGTTCTTCCTTAATAAATATAAAGCTGCACAAATCGTTGAAATTGAAATTGATCGTACACAAAGAACAATTTCAGTCGTTGTTAAGGCTGGTCAACCAGGATTAATCTCTGGTGCTAACAACGCTAACGAAAAAGACAACATCTTAGCTATCAATAAAATTGTTGGTCGTAAGATTAAAGTCACTCTTAACTTAGTTCAATATGAAAATGTTGCTGTAAGTGCAAGAGTAATTGCTCGTGAAATTGCTGATGCAATTGAAAACCGTGTATCATTCCGTGTTGCCCAAAAAATGGGAATTGCTAAAGCAATGCGAGCACACGCTGAAGGAATTAAGACAAATGTATCTGGCCGTCTTGGTGGAGTTGAAATGGCTCGTGAAGAAGGCTACAGTCAAGGTGTTATTCCTTTAAGTACATTCAGAGCAAACATTGATTATGCTCTTGAAGAAGCTAAAACAACATATGGTGTTATTGGTGTTAAAGTTTGAATTAACCGTGGCGATGTATTTAAAAATGCACATCACCGTAGTCCAAACGACCGAAGAAAACCAGATGGTAAGAAACCATTTGATCCAAAACGTCGTAGACGTCCACGTAATGTTGAAGTAAGTGCCAATGTATTAAAGCTTAATAAAGAAGCTGCTCCTGCAAAAGCAGAAGTTAAGAAGGATGGTGAATAATTATGATGCAACCAAAACGTGTTAAATATCGTAAACCTCACCGTACAAGATACGAAGGTCATGCTAAAGGTCATCAAAAAGTTTATTTTGGTGAATGAGGGCTAATGGCTCTTCATGGAAAAAACAAACCTGACTATAAAGGTAATTGAATTTCTGATCACCAAATAGAAGCAGCACGTATCGTGTTAGCTAAAGCTGCAGATAAAACTAAATGTGGTCAAATCTGAACTAATATCTTCCCACACCTATCTAGAACTAAAAAACCTCTAGAAGTACGTATGGGTTCAGGTAAAGGTGCTCCAGAAATTTGATGTGCAGTAGTTAAACCAGGAACAGTAATGTTTGAAATTGCTGGTGTACCAGAAGCTGATGCAAAACTTGCACTTAAGCGTGCTGGTGACAAACTTAATGTTAAAACTAAGGTTGTTGCTCGAGATCCATCTCTTCCACCTGTAGTTCTAAAAGAACGTAAGAAAAAGATTATGGATGAAATTGCTGAAGAACAAGCAAAACTTGCTGCAGCAACTGCCACTACAGCTCCTACTGCTGAAGCTGCTCCTACTGAAGGTGCTGCTCCTGCTGCTGAAGCTGCTAAAGCAGAACCAGCTAGTGAAGAAAAGAAGGAGGCATAGTTTATGAATAAGAAATTACAACAAAAAGAATTTGCAAAAATGTCTAATGAAGAATTATGTGCTATTGCCGCTAGATTAAAATTCCAACTAGTTGAAGCAAGATTCAAAATGTCTTCTGGTGAACTTGAAAAAGTTAATGTTGTTAAACAAATTCGTAAAACAATTGCCAGAATCTTCACTGAATTAACAAACCGTGGATATAAAGTTTCAATTGGTGCACATGGTGTAACAATGTATGAACTTGCTAAAGGCAACAAACCTGTACCACTAGATCCAAAGAAACTTCAAGAATATCTAAATAAAGAGGAAAAAGATAAAAAGAAAAAACCTGCTGCTAAAGCTGAATCAAAAAAGGAAGCAGCTAAAGAGGTGAAGAAACCTGCTGCTAAAGAGATAAAGAAACCAGCTGCAAAAGAAGTAAAGAAAGGGGATAAATAATCATGGAAACTAAAAAATTTAAAAAGACTTTAACTGGTATTGTTGTTTCTGCAAAGAACAACAAAACTGTTACTGTTGAAGTTGAAAGAAAATTTAACCACCCTTTATATAAGAAACTTGTTATTAAACATAAAAAATATGCTGCTCATGATGAACATGGCACAGCTAAATTGGGTGATAGAGTTCGTATTAGAGAATGTCGCCCAATGAGTAAAACAAAACACTTTTACGTTGTAAAAGTAGTAAAGAAGGCTGAATAATTATGGCTATTCAATTCATGACAAGATTAAATGTTGCTGATAATACTGGTGCAAGAGAAGTCGGTGTAATTAAAATTATGGGCAACTCTTGACAAAAAACTTGCAACATCGGAGATGTGGTTAAAGTCTCTGTTAAGAAATGTTCTCCAATCGGGGCAGTAAAAGAACACCAAATGTTCTTTGCCGTAATTGTTAGAACTAAAAAAGGTATTAAAAGAGCTAATGGAACAAAGCTAGCTTTTGATGACAACGCTTGCGTATTAATCAAAGCTAAAGATGATCCTACTCCAAGAGGAACACGTATCTTTGGTCCAGTAGCACGTGAACTAAGAGACAAAGGATATACAAAGATTGTCTCTCTAGCTCCCGAAGTTTTATAGAAAGGACAACTTATTATGCAAAGAATAAAAACTGGTGATAAAGTTAGAGTCATTTCTGGAAAACTACTTGGAAAAGAAGGAACTGTTTTGCAAGTTTGTCCAACTTGCAAAAAAGCCATTGTGGAAGGACTTAACAAAGTTAAATGCCACAAGAAACAAGGTACAAACCAAGAAAAGGGTGGCATCATTGAAAAAGAAAATTGAATTCCTTTATGTAAACTTGCTATCGTTGTACCAAAAGCTGCACGTGGTGTAAGCAAAATTGGTTACAAAGTAAACAAAGATGGCAAGAAGGTAAGAGTTGCTAAAGTAACTGGCGTTGAACTAGGCACTCACAAGAAAGCTAAATAAGGAGAGTAGTTATGGAAAAAACACAATTAGGTAAAAAATACAAACAAATAATTGCAGAAAAATTAACTGCTCAATTTGGCTACAAATCACCAATGGAAGTACCATCATTAGATAAGATTATTATTAATGGTTGTGCTGGTGATGCAACGCAAGATGCAAAGCTATTAGACTTGCTTTACAATGAAATTCAATTAATAACTGGACAAAAACCAATTAAAACTAAATCAAAAAAAGCTATTGCAACATTTAAGTTACGTGAAAACCAAGAAATTGGTGTTAAAGTAACTTTAAGAAAAGAAGCAATGTGAAACTTTGTTGAAAAATTAGTTAAGATTGCGCTTCCTCGAGTAAGGGACTTTCGAGGATTAAAAGACAATAGTTTTGATGGACATGGTAACTTTACCTTAGGTATTAAGGAACAAAACATCTTTACAGAAATTAATTTCGATGACATTAAACGTGTAAGAGGTTTTGATGTTACCTTCGTAACAAGCACAGAAGATGATAAGGAAGCTAAAGCTTTATTACAAGCAATTGGCTTACCATTCATTCAAAAGAAGAAATAAGGAGAGAATATGGCAAAAAAATCATTAAGAGTAAAAGCTAACAGAAAACCAAAGTTTTCAACTCGTGGATATACACGTTGTGTAAGATGTGGTCGTGTTCACGGTGTTAACCGTAAATATGGTTTATGTCGTCTATGCTTTAGAGAATTAGCATATAAAGGTGCTATTCCAGGCGTAAAGAAAGCTTCTTGATAGAAAGGAAATATAGATTATGTTTATGGATCCAATTTCTGATTTAATCAGTAAGTTAAATAATGCTAACAAGGCAAGATTACAAACTGTTAAAATTCAAACATCAAACCTTACAACTTCTATCCTTGACATTCTAAAGAATGAAGGATACATTGCTAGTTATCAAATAAAAAATGCTGGTAAAACTAAAAAACAAATTACCATCATTCATTTAAAATACAAAAACCAAGTTCCAGCCATCAATGGTTTAAGACAAATTTCTAAACCAGGCTTAAGAATTTATACTTCAGCAGAAGATATGCCAAAAGTATTAAATGGTTTAGGTATTGCCATCGTTACAACAAGTCATGGTGTAATGACTGGTAAACAAGCAAGAAAAGCCAACCTTGGTGGCGAAGTACTTGCATATATATGATAGGAGAATACTATGAGTCACAAAGGTAATCGATTAATTGAAATTATTGCTGGAACACAAGTAGATATTGCTCCTAGCAAAGTAACTATTAAAGGGCCAATGGGCCAACTTGAAGTTGCATACCCTGCAAACTTAATCAAGGTTGAAAAAGTTGGTGACAAGTCTATTAAAGTTAGCCGTGTAAATGATGAAAAACAAACAAAAATGTATCACGGTACAGTAAATGCTAACATTCACAATGCAATTGTTGGTGTTAACACAGGTTTTAAGAAAGATCTTAAAATTGTTGGTGTTGGTTATAAAGCTGCAGTTACTAACGGTAAGTTAGTATTACAAATGGGCTTTAGCCACCCAGTAGAATTTGTTATTCCTCAAGGATTAAAAGTTGTGTGTCCAAGTCCAACACAAATCGAAATCTCAGGATATGACAAAATTATCGTTGGTGAATTTGCTGCCAACGTTCGTGCAGTAAGAAAACCTGAACCATATAAAGGTAAAGGTATTATGTATACAACTGAACATATCATCCGTAAGGTTGGTAAAACTGCTGAAGCGACTGCAACTTCAAGCGGAAAGAAATAGAGGTAATTTATGAAAAAGTATTCTAAATCTAGAAAACAAGCTCGTGTATTACGTCATGAACGTATTACAAGAAAACTTAAACTTAATGGTAATGAATTACCACGTTTAGTTGTAACAAAATCAAACGCACACATTATTGCACAAGTGTTTGATGATGCTAAAGGTATTACTTTAGTAAGCTCTTCATCAAAACAATTAAAACTAAAATCTGGTAATGTTGAAGCATGTAAAAAAGTTGGTGCTGACATTGCCAAGAAAGCTTTAGATAAGGGAATTAAGAAAGTTTCATTCGACCGTGGTGGTAGCAAATACCATGGAAGAGTCCAAGCTTTAGCTGATGCAGCTAGAGAAACTGGATTGAAATTCTAATTAAGGAAGGAATTGACATGGAAAATAAAGAAGTAAAAGTTGAAACTCCAGTAGAACAAACCCCTGCTCCAGTTGAAAAACCAGCTGAAGCAAAGGTTGAAGTAAAACCGGAAGTTAAACAAGAAGCACAAGCTCCAGCTAAAGCTGAAGCTAAACCTGCTGACAAGAAACCTGAAGGCAAAGATCAAAAGAAGAACTTTGTTAAAAGACCAAGACAACCAATTGATGGTTTCAGCGAAAAAGTTGTAGCCATTAAGCGTATTTCTAAAACAACTAAAGGTGGACGTAATATGCGTTTCTCTGTTCTAGTTGTTATTGGTGACAAAAAAGGTACTGTTGGTTTTGGTATGGGTAAGTCAGCTGAAATTCCTAACGCAATGAAGAAAGCTAGCAAAAATGCTAGAAATAACTTAACTAAAGTAACAATGAATAAACGTGGCACACTTTACCATGAAGTACTTGGTAAATCATGTGCTGCAAAAGTATTATTAAAACCAGCACCTGAAGGTACAGGTATTGTGGCTGGTGGTGCCATCCGTGCAGTTATTGAACTTGCTGGATTTAAAGATGTTTATACAAAGAACATGGGCAAAAATACAGCTGTTAATATGATTAGAGCAACAGTTAATGGCTTAAAAGCACAAAAGACACCTGCTTACATCGCATCAATGCGAGATAAGAAAGTGTCTGAACTATAAGGAGTTAACTTATGGAATTACATAATTTAAAATATACAAAAGGATCAAGAGACCACAAAGTTAAAACTTTAGGGCGTGGTTATGGATCAGGTATGGGTAAAAGATCAACTCGTGGTCAAAAGGGACAACATGCTAGAAAATCTGGTAATGTTAGACAAGGCTTTGAAGGTGGTCAAACTCCTTTATATAGAAAGATCCCCAAAGTTGGTTTCAATAACTATGACTTTGCAAATCGTCCAGTTGTTTTCACAACTGATCAAATTGCAAACATGAAAGCTGTTGATCGTAAGGCATTAGTTACTGCTAAGTTAATTAGTAAGAACAACAATGCGCCAATCAAAATTATTGCTGGTAAAACAGCATTAAAATCTGCTATTGAAGTAAATGTTAACTATGTTACTAAAGGTGCAGAAAAAATAATTACTGATGCAAAAGGTAAAGTAACAATTAAAAAATAATTATTATGGCAAATCAAACAAATAACACATCATTCGGTCAAAAGGTTAAAAATACATTTAAACCTATTTTCACCAACAAGACTGTATTAGTATCTATACTAATTACGCTTGCATTTATTGTGTTATACCATTTAGGTTCAATGCTAACTCTTCCTGGAGTTACATTACCAGAAGGATACAAAACAACCGGAACATTTGCTGAAATGTTAAACTTACTTTCAGCTGGTGGTTTGGAACACATGTCCATCTTTGCAATTGGTTTAGGCCCTTACATTACGGCCCAAATTATTATTCAACTATTGTCAAGTGACTTAGTTAAACCATTATCAAAGATGGCTAAAGCTGGTGAACGAGGCAAAAAGAAACTAGAAATTATTACAAGATTAATAACTCTTCCTTTCTGTTTTGTTCAAGCCTATGCTACTCTTGCTTTGATTCTTTCAAGAAACTCAGCTGGAGCTGGAACTGGTATTACAATATTTGGTGAAAGCAATATCAACGCTTTGTTTACTAATCAAACTGGTGGAGCAATCGGATTATTATTCCTATTGACTGCTGGAACATATATCGCTATCTTCATTGGTGATATGATTACAAAACGAGGTGTTGGTAACGGAGTAACAACACTAATCTTGGTTGGTGTTGTTGGACAATTACTAGGAAGTTTCAACAACGTTTTCAACGTTATTGCAATGAAACTAGCAGCAACTAACCAAGTTACAATTGTATTAAGTTGTATCCTCTATACATTATTCTTCATTTGTATTATTCTTGTTGTTGTTTTCATAAACGGTTCAACAAGAAAAATCCCAATTCAACAAACAGGTCAAGGTTTAATTCAAGATAAGAACGAACTTCCTTATTTACCAATTAAACTAAACGCTGCTGGGGTTATTCCAGTCATCTTTGCTTCTTCAGTTATTACTATCCCAGGAACAATTGCACAATTTATTCCTGATAGTAACTTCCAGGCAAAAGATTTCATTACTCACTGACTAACACTTGATTCATGAGTAGGAATTGCAATTTACTTTGTATTAATCATTCTTTTCAGTTTCTTCTACTCATATATTCAAATCAATCCACAACAGATTGCTGAGAACTTCCAAAAGGGTGGAAAATTCATTCCTGGTGTAAGAATGGGTGATGATACTGAAAAGCACATTACAAAAGTATTATTCAGAATTAACTGAATTGGTGCACCATTCTTAGCGATTGTTGCATCAATCCCATATATCTTGTCATTAGCTACAGGAATTCCATCTGGAATGAGTTTGTCTGGTACTGGTATTATCATCATGGTAACTGCCTCACTAGAATTATGGGCGGCAATTAAATCAGCTAGCACAACTAGTGGCTATGTTGTGACAAGAAGAAATATTGAAAGCTCACACTATGCTTCGCAAGAAACAGAAAATGAGAAGGTGACACAATTATGATAATGATATTATTAGGAGCACCTGGCTCAGGTAAAGGTAGTGTTTCTAACTATCTAAAAGAACATCATGGTTTTATTCACATTTCAACTGGTGATCTATTCCGTAGAACAATTACACAAGATACACCAATTGCTAACAAATTAAAACAAATTATGTTAAGTGGTAAGCTAGTGGAAGATGAAATAACTAATGAAGTTATTCGTCAAGAAATCTTAAAGATTAACAATCCTTATGCCAATATTATCTTCGATGGTTATCCAAGAAATGTTAATCAATTAGAATACTTAAACAAACTAGTAAAAATTGATTATGCAATCGATGTTCAAGTTGACAAAGATGAAATAATCAAACGAATTACTGGGCGAAGAGTATGCCCAGTATGTAAAGAAATTTACAACATCTATTACAAGCGCCCTAAAATTGAAAACACTTGTGATCATGATGGTTCTTTACTAGTGCAACGTAATGACGATCAAGAATCAGTTGTCATTGAGCGTTATAAAACATATATGTCTTTAAATGCACCATTAATTGATGCATGCAAACAAATGGGCATCTTACATAATGTAAAGAATGATCATTTGGAAGACACAATAAAACAAATTAAAGAGATTTGTAAGATTAAATAATGATTTATATTAAAACTGAAAAAGATTTAGTGGGAATTCGTAAAGCAGCTGTAATATGAAAAAAGGTTAAAGCTGAATTACGTAAACAAACCCGACCTGGAATCAGCACCAAGAAACTTGATAAAATTGCTGCTGATGTAATCAGAAAGAATGGTGCAAGCCCAAGTTTCTATCAATATGAAGGCTTTCCAGGCTACATTTGCATTTCTGTAAATGATCAAATCATTCACGGAATTGCAAGCGACTATATCTTGAAAAAATCCGACATTGTTACTTTCGATATCGGTGTAACATATGAAGGATATGTATGCGATGCTGCATTTTCAGTTGTATTAGATGCAGGTAATCTTGAAGCACAAGAAATTAAAGAAGCGACATTAGATTGCCTTCGTAATGCAATTAATCTTGTTAAAGCAGGAACCCGAATTGGTGATATTTCCTATGCAATACAAGAATGCGCATACTACCATGGCTACGAAGTTATTAAAGACTACGGTGGCCATGGCTGTGGACTAAAAGTCCATGAAGACCCAATCATACTAAACTATGGTCAACCCGGAACGGGATTAAAACTAAAAGCAGGGATGGTAATATGTATAGAACCAATGCTAATGACAGGTAGTGATAAATATGTTGTGGATGAAAAAAACGGTTGAACCGTTTCAGCAGCAAATGGCAAGCTAACCTGTCATGAAGAACACATGGTCTTAGTGACAGACTTAGGTTGTGAAATATTAACAGCTGACTAATGAAAGGATATAAATGGCTGAACAAGACAAAATAAAAATGAAAGGTAAAGTAACTGATATTACTGCCGGTGGAACATACAAGGTTATGTTAGACAATGGTATGGAAATATCAGCCCACGTATCAGGTAAAATTCGTATGTGTAAAATACGTATTCTACCCGGTGATATTGTAGAAGTTGAGTTAAGTCCGTATGATTTAACACGTGGAAGAATAACTTACCGTCAAAATTAAGAAAGAGGTATATATGAAAGTAAGAGCTTCTGTAAAGCCAATCTGTAAAGATTGCAAAATAATTAAAAGACATGGACGTGTAATGGTAATTTGTAAAAATCCAAAACACAAACAAAGACAAGGATAAGGAGAAAATATGGCACGTTTATTAGGTGTAGATATTCCTAACAATAAGAAAATCGCTTATTCATTAACTGCGATTTACGGTATTGGTATCTCAACTGGCAAGAAAATCTGTAAAGATGCTGGTGTAGATCCTGAAAAGAAAACCGCAGACTTAGATGAAAAAGAATTTGCAGCAATTCGTGAGGCTGCAAGTAAGTACACTATTGAAGGTGACTTACGTCGAGACGTAGCAATGAACATTAAAGCATTAATGGAAATTAATTGCTATCGTGGTATTAGACATAAAAAAGGTTTACCTGTTAGAGGTCAAAGAACAAAGACTAACGCAAGAACGCGTAAAGGTCCAAGAAAGACTATTGCTAACAAGAAACAAGAAACTAAGTAATAGGAGGATAGAAAAATGGCTGAACAAACTAAAACAACAGCAGCAAAACCTGCTGCGAAAAAAACTGGTAAGAAGAAAAAACGTCTTGCCTCAGTTAATGGTATGGCATACATTCACTCTACCCTTAACAATACAATTGTTACCATCACTGATATGGCTGGCAATGCAATTAAATGAGCATCTGCTGGAACTATTGGTTACAAAGGTAGCAAGAAAGCAACACCATATGCTGCTGGTATTGCTGCAGAAACCTGCGCAAAAGAAGCAATGGCTATGGGATTAAAAACTGTTGCTGTTAGATGTAATGGCATTGGCCGTGGCAAAGACACTGCAATCAGATCTTTAGCCGTAGCTGGACTACAAATCACTGAAATTGCTGATATAACACCAATTCCACACAATGGTTGTAGACCACCAAAGAAACCACGTTAAGAAGGAGCACAATTATGGAAAAATTTATTAAATATTCTATTAAACCAAATGTAAATGAAATCAATGATAACCATGGTCAATTTGAAATTGGACCATTAGAATCAGGATTTGGTATTACCATTGGTAATGCTCTAAGAAGAGTTATCCTTTCAAATATTCCTGGTGCAAGCGTATTTGCAATCAAAATTCCAGGTGTAAACCATGAATTCCAAGCAATTGATGGTATTAAGGAAGATGTTACACAAATCGTCCTTAACTTAAAACAATTAGTTTTAAAAATTAGTGATGAAGCAATACCTGAAGGTACTGAATTACACTCTTGACCAACTATGAAAATTAGTTATAAAGAAGCTGGTGTAATTAAGGCTGAAGATATTGAACTTCCAGTTGGTTTTGAAGTAGTAAACCCAGATCTATACATTGCTACTAAGACTAAAGCAACACCAAAATTCGAAATGGAAATTTTCGCAACAAATGGTCGTGGTTTTAAATCTTTCAAAGAAAACCAAGAAAATATTAACACATTATCAATTATTGCTACTGATTCTAACTTCTGTCCAGTTTTACAAGTTGGATACCATGTCGATGAAAGAAAAATTAGCAAGAACCATATGGGTGACTATCTAACATTAGATGTTGTAACTAATGGTGCAGTGACTCCAACAGATGCTGTTGCATATGCAAGCAGAATCTTAGTTGAACACTTTGAACAATTAGCACAAATCAATGAAAGGATTGCCCAACTACAAATGATGAAAGAAAATGAAGAAACACAAGAACCAACAGTTACTTCAGTATCAATTGATGATCTTGAATTATCTGTAAGATCTTACAACTGTCTAAAACGTTCTGGTATTAGAACAATTCAAGAATTGTCTAATATGACACGTGCTGATGTTGAAAAGATTAAAAACCTTGGTAAAACTTCACTTCGTGAAATCCGTAAGAAATTACAAGACTACGGTTTAACTTTCAAGAAAAATTAAGGAGATAAATTATGTCTTTTGTAATTACTCATAGAAAAAATACAGCTTGAAGAAATATGGTGATTAGACAACAAGCAACTGATGTTATTGTTTATGGTCATATTGAAACAACACAAGCAAGAGCAAAAGAACTTCGTAAGCATGTTGATCATTTGATTACCCTTGGTAAGAAAAATACATTAGCAGCTAAGCAAGAAATTATGTCTTTTGTTGTTGACAACAAGCAAATGAATAAACAAGCTATCTTAAAGAAATTAACTACTACTTTAGCAAAAAAATATGCTGAACGTAAAGGTGGCTACACTCGTGTGTTAAAATTAGACAACCGTGCTGGTGATAACACAAAGATGGCAATCATTCAATTAGTTTAATTAAAGATAAAAGTCTCATGACTTTTATTTTTATATTTAAGGAGGAAAAATGAAAAAAATAAAACTTATATTGTCAGGATGTTTGATGCCAGCAGCTTTTGTTCCAACAATTGCTATCGCTTCTTGTAATCTACCAGAAGAAACTGCAGACTTCTCAACAGATAGTTGAGAAAATATTATTAAATATTGTAATTTAGGTAGCGATGCTTTATTAAAAAGGTATAGCCGATCATTAGGTGTTATTGGCAGAGAACGAATAATTACCATTGAAGGGGTAGACCATATCGTACGTGTTGTAGGTGTTTGATGGTCTTTCATATCGTTATACAAGTGAATATGAAACTGAAGAAATTACCGCTTATGATCGTTGATATTATAAAGACCAAAAAACACCTAATCCAGTTGGATACTTATATAGTGATATAAGAAATTGACTAAATAATGATATTATTTCAAAGTTTCCACAAGTGTTGAAAGATGCAATCAAAACAGTTAGTAAGAAAACTTTGGTTGCTGATGGTCCAACTATTATTGATGAAGAAGAACAAACTCATATTGAACAACATGGAGAAAAATTATTTTGTCCAGCCCAAGCAGAACTAATACCAGCAGAATTTTTTAAAGATGGTGCATTTGAAAAAGTGTTGAAGGAAGAGGGACTTACTACAAATAGAACTCAATATGATTATTATTGAGTACTTTTCAGAGATTGTCCATATAAAATAGATAGTTCTTGTTTAGCTCTAATGAGATGATGTGCTGGAGCAATGGTATCTGGTACATTAGGATGATTCCTACGATCTCCTGGGTTCAGACTAAACATGGAAAAATATAACGAAGGTTATAAAATTACACCACTTTGTATAGACGGAACAGGGCGACCACACATCAGTGAAACATATAACACTCGTAATTGTCTTGTTCCTTTCTTCTGTATTTAAATAAAGTCATACCTAAAAGGTATGATTTTTTATTTATAAATAATAATTATTTTTAATCTAAAATAATATATATTATGAAGAAATTATTTATTACAACACCAATCTATTATGCATCAGGAAAGCCACATATTGGTCATGCCTACACTACCATTTTGGCTGATGTTATTTCTCGATATAAGAAAGCAATTGGTTATGATGTATTTTTTCTTACAGGAATGGATGAACATGGACAAAAAATTTCCGATACTGCTAAGAAAAAAGGTTTAGAAGTTAAAGCTATGTTAGACAGTGTTACATCTGATTTTAAACGATTGTGAAAAGACCTAGATATTAACTATTCTAATTTCATTAGAACAACAGATCAAATACACTGCGAAGCAGTACAAAAAACATTTAGTCAATTACTTGCAAAACAACATATTTATGAGGATACTTGAAAAGGTTTATATTGTGTTAATTGTGAAGAAAACTATACAAAAGATCAAGCAGTTGAAAAAGATGGCAAACTATACTGTAAAGTTGGCCATGAATTAACTGAGAAGAATGAACCATCTTACTTTCTAAAAGTAAGTGAATATTCTGATTGAATTAAAACACAATTTAAAGTCAAAGATTTTATTAAACCAGAAGCTAGAGTTCATGAACTACTAGGTTCATTTATTGATAAAGGTCTTGAAGATTTATCAGTAACAAGAACTAGTATTAGTTGAGGAATTCCAACCATCGAAGATAACAAACATGTTATCTATGTTTGAATTGATGCTTTATTAAGTTATTTATCAGGTCTTGGATATTTATCGAATGATGACAAAAACTTTAAAAAATATTTTGCTGACAAAGATAGTCAAGTGGTTCACTTGATGTCAAAGGAAATCACAAGATTCCACTGTATTTATTGACCAATCTTGTTAAAGATGTTAGATTTAAGATTACCAACTCATATTATTAGTCACGGATGAGTTGTAACCAAAGAAGGAAAGATGTCTAAATCTTTGGGCAACATTGTTAACCCATATGATTACATTAATACCTTTGGTTCTGATACATTCAGATATTTTATTGTTAGACAAGTGAGTTTAGAAAAAGATGGGATCTTTAGTCATGATTTATTTGTTGAGACATTTAATACACAACTTGCTAACAACTATGGTAATATGGCAACAAGAATTGCTGGTATGTTAAAGAAATACTTTAACAATATAGTCCCAAATTTTAATAAAGAAACTTTAACAAAACTTGATGAAGATGTATTGGCATCAGAAAAGAAACTTCTATCTTCTATTGAAAATAGAATCGAACAATTTGAAATCAATCCCTTGTTAGACGACATTCAAACACAATACAATGTCTTGAATAAGTATATTGATGATGTTAAACCATGAGTTTTAGCTAAAGATCCAAACAAAAAGAATCAATTATCTAATTGCTTAAATATTCTATTTACATCAGCAATAAACTTAATGATTCTGTTATCTCCTATTTTAATAAAAACGACAAAAACTATTGAAAAAGCCTTTAATCTTGAATTAACACCTAAAAATATATCGAAAGATTGAGCAAGTCACCAAATTACAGATTTAGCCCCAATTTTTGCAAGAATTGCCAAAAATTAAAATTTTATAACTTATTCATAAGTTATATAATATAAATGTATGAAAACATCAATCGCAATTATTGTTGCAAATCAATGCGAGGAAATGGAAGTAATCATTCCCGCCGATATCTGACGTAGAGCAGGTATTAGCGTTCAAATAATTTCAATCGAAAAGAAAAAGAGTTTGATAATGCAGAGTGGAGTTCACATTTCATGTGATGACATTCTTGCAAAAGAAAATTTATCAAAATATTCTGCAATCTATTTACCTGGTGGTAAAGGTTGCAGTTCTTTTTTAGATCCGGTGCAATGTGCTAAGCTTGTTTCTCATTTGAGAAAAGTGGCTAAGACAAAAGTAATTATTATGGCTAATTGTGCAGCACCAACGGTGCTTAATCAATTAGGAATCATTGATAATGTTAAGGTAACTTGTTATCCAGGTTATGAAACCGGATTAAAACATCATTGTAAAGATGATGTTGTAATTGATAAGAATTTCATTACTTCTAAAGCCGCTGGAACGACGATTGACTTTGCTTTAACTGTAGTGAAGAAATTTGTTTCTCCAATCAAAGCTAAAGAAGTAGCAAAAGAGATTTGTTATAAATATTGAAAATAGGTAGGAATTAGAATGAACTTGCAAATAAGGTGAAAGGACTGCGATCGATCGAAGGCAGTCGAAGCTGGTGTAGAAGATATTTTATCTTCCCTTGGCAAATATAATTTTATAAACGAAGATATAAAAGTTGAAATTGTTCATTATGATAAAAGGAACACTTTCAAAGCCAGAATCAATGTACATGTAAAAGGAAAAAATATTTTACGTGCTGAAGCTTCTGGAACAAATATATATCAAGCTGTCAATATTGCTCTAGATAAACTTGAAGATCAATTACGCCGGGCAAAAACAAAAATGAGAAAAGGAAGAGATTAATCTTCCTTTTTTTATTCATTTAGTTATTATATTTTTTACTAGTATAATTTTATTTATATAGGTGAAACAATGGAACGTAAATTTAACGACCAAGAATTAGCAAGACGAACTAAATTACAAAAACTAGTTGAAATGGGTAAAAACCCATATGCAATTGAAAAGTTTGAAAGAAATCATACATGCGCAAGCTTTGTAAAAGCTTACGATAAGTTTAGCCATGAAGAATTACAAACCAACAACGACACAATTAAAGTTGCTGGACGCGTAATGGCAATTAGACAAACATTTGGTGTTATTTCAGATTTTTCAGGTGAATTACAATTTTATATTAATAAAAAAACATTTGATCCTGAAAAGTTCCAAATCTTTAAACAACTATTAGACTTAGGTGACATTATTGGTATTACTGGAACACCAATGAAAACAATGACAGGACAAGTAACTATTAAAGTTACTGAGTTTGTTATTTTAGCAAAATCATTAATCCCTCTACCAGAAAAATTCCATGGTTTAGCTGATGAAGAAATTAGAGCAAGAAAAAGATATCTTGACTTAATGACAAATCGTGAAAGTTTAAAAGCTTTTGTTGAACGAGCAAAGATTATTCAATATATTCGTGAATATATGGGTAGTCAAGATTTTCTTGAAGTTGAAACACCAATTCTTTCACCAAAACTTGGTGGTGCTGCTGCAAGACCATTTGTAACTCATCACAACGCTCTTGATCGAGATTATTACTTAAGAATTGCAACTGAGTTGCCACTTAAGAAATTAATTGTTGGTGGTTTTGAAAAAGTTTATGAAATGGGAAGAATCTTTAGAAATGAAGGTATGGACCCAATGCATAACCCTGAATTTACTTCAATTGAAGCTTATCAAGCTTATGCTAATCTTGAAGACATGATGGATTTAACCGAAAACATCATTCGTTATGTAGCTAAGCAAATAGGCAAAGAAAAAATTACATACAAAGGTGTTGAAATAGATTTTAGCAAACCATTTAAACGTATCTCAATGACAGATATGATTAAAGAAGTTGCAAAGATCGATTTTAATGAAATTAAAACTGATAAAGAAGCAATGGCATTAGCAAAAAAAGACGGACTTGAATTGTTGCCACATCAAAACACAAGAGGACATATTATGTCTGCTTTCTTTGAAAAATATTGTGAAGAAAAATGTCAACAACCAACATTTATTACACAACACCCAATTGACATTTCACCATTAGCTAAGAAAGATCCAAAGGATCCTCGCTTGACAAGACGATTTGAATTATTTATTTGTCAAAAAGAATATGCAAACGCTTTCTCTGAATTAAATGATCCAATTGATCAATTAGAAAGATTTGAAGCTCAAATCAAAGAAAAAGAATTAGGAAACAAAGAAGCCAACGAAGTTGATATGGAATATATTGATGCTCTAGAATATGGTTTAGCCCCTACAGGTGGTGTTGGTATTGGTATTGATCGTTTAGTAATGCTACTAACCGGAAAAGAATCTATTCGTGATGTATTATTATTCCCACACATGAAGGATGCAAAGTAAGCAATGAAAAGATTTAGCTTTCCATTTGCATATGAACCAAAAGTAAACTTAAAGGATACCATCCTTTATTCATCTATTTTAAAACAACAAATGATTGATTATTTAATCAATCGTTTTAAATGCATTTATGTTGATCCTGCGATTATCGTTGATAATAAAAAATCTTCACTAGCTTATCAATTTGGTGATCGAATTATGAGTTTTGACAACAAAATAAATAATTCAATTTTCTGTCTCAATTCTACTCAAGATAATTATTTAACATTATTAAGTTCAACATTAAAAAATGAAAACATTGTAATGTTTTCACCAATGATTCATCGTGATGCTAAGCAAACAAATTTAGATTCCATTATTAACTGAGAAATGAATGTTGAATTGTCAATGCCTGTCAATCTAAATATGGAATACTTTGTTACTTTGGCTAAAGAAGTGTTTTATTCAATTTTAGAAATTGTGAAACAACCAAAACTTTCTAAAATTCATCCAATTGCTAGGAAGAAAACAGAATTCAAAGATTTTACAATAGTAAATGCACAAAAAATTGAAAGTAGTTATCCAACACTATCACTTGAAGAAGCATTTGCACACTTTTGTTCACAAAACAAATTTGTTATTGTTCAACACAACATTAGGAAATTGAAATCTGGTAAAAGTTTGGAACAATTTGTTCCAACCGCTCAAGATACTGACTTATCTTGTGGTCTTTATGTATATGATTCAGTAAACAACAAACCAGTTCATTTAATTAATGTTTGCAAACGTCCAGATGGATATATGTCAAACAAGCAACTTAATGATACCAACCCAATCGAATTAACAAACGAGCTATATGATGAAAAACTGTTTAGTAAACATCGGCCAACAAATATATCACTATCAATAAATTTCACAAATTTGTTATTTTATTTGTTGGATAAAGTTCATTTATCTGAAGTAGTAAAGTCTGTTTGACCAGACGACTTTATTGAATTCACAAAAATAGAAAAGATTGAGATATTCTAATATGAAATTACTTGAACCATCATTACTATCAATTGATAGTACAAAAGCTGTAGAACAACTGAAACAAATCAAAGATTTGGACATTCGTTTTGTTCATTATGACGTTATGGATGGTAAGTTTGTTCCAGCAACTGCATATACAAACGAGTATTTAGATGTAATTGCTGAAATTGGTTTGAAAGCCAATGTGCATTTAATGGTTGAAAAACCTGAGCAATGATTGAGTAATTATTTTAATAAATCAGTTAATTCTATTGTCTTTCATGCTGAAACACAATCAATTCCTGAAAGTAAAGTTATCTTAGATAAAATTCATGAAGCAGGACTACTTGCTGGTATATCAGTAAGACCAAGCACTAACCTAGATAATTACAAACAATTATTTGGTAGCTGCGATATTATTCTTGTAATGTCGGTTGAACCAGGATTTGCAGGACAAGGGTTTTTAGAGAAGTCTAAAGCTAATATTGCTAGAGCAAATGAGGCTAAGAAAGTTTATGAGAACCTTGTAATTCAAATTGATGGTGGAATAAATGATACAAGAATAGCCGAACTATATTCACAAATTGATTGGTTTGTAACAGGCAGTTGATTCTTTAAAAATATTGACCGCATGGGTCAATATCTATTAGAGTTTAAATCAATTAACCAGCAGTAACTGATGGACCATTATTGATAGTAACAGTGTTATTTACTTTTCTTGATTTTACTAATCGATAGATTAATAATCCAATTAAAACTAGTGTTCCAACAATCGCTAAGAAGATAATCATATCACGGCGGTTTTTCTTTTTCTTTAATGCAGTTAATTCATCATCAGAAACAATTTGAACTGAATAGAAGTTGTCAATCTTAGCAGCCCTTGTATAGTTAGTAACTAACAATACAATATGAACTATGAATGAAACAATAATGGCAATTATAGAAAGAATAACAGTAATTAGTAATGCAGGACCACTTTCAAATAATGCTGGATCTAAGTTTCCTCATTGTCCTTTACCAGTTAATCATCAACCAGTAATGTATGAACATAAGATTGTTAGACCGCCTAAAAGATATGTAAGTCCGCAGAATCAGTTAATGTTTATGTGTGCAGTTTTTAAACGTTTATATAACTTCATTACACTGAGTGTAGGAATCTTTCCTTGGGTGAAGTCAACATTCCGTGCTTCATTGCGGAAGTTAATTCAGTTATTGATATAAACAACTAAAAAGCCAATACACAATGAAATTGGTGGAATTAAAGTCAAGGCAGTTCAATTATTAACACCTATATTTTGAATAATTGCTACTAATGCTCAGATTTCTAATGCTAAGCAAACTGCAGTAATTATTCCTCACATAATAGCAATACGTCCTGAACGTTTATATTCACGCATATAAAATTTAGGAATTGCTTTTGCTTGAGGGTTAATTGCTTCAACCGATCTAAGATCTATCTTTTTTGTTGGTTGGATATTTTCAACTTTAAGTGTAGGTAGTGTTTCACTAACGTGTGGTACTTTCGTTGTGATGTTGAACATTACTTGTTGAATTGTAGGTTTTCCAACATCAGACTGAAAGTCCATTGGTTTAGCCTGAGTTTGGTTTTCTCGGGCATCATATGAAATCACAGTTGTTTTAAATTCTTGACTTGACATAAATAATATATTTAGTTTATATATTAGATTTACGCGAAAAAATTAATATATTTTTTATTAAATATATATATTTAATTTATTTAGATCTTTGTGATCAATTTTGACTAAGCGACCTGTTTTTGCTTCAGGTTTGTTATTTAAATATACAAGGTCACCAGTGACATTTACATCAACTTTAAGAATTGATCCACCAACGCCATAAGAATCAACTGGAGTATGAGATTTTTCAAAGTCTTTGATTTTTTCTAAATCAAAACCACTTGAAACAATAATTTTTGTGTGATTCATACCTAATTTGTCTAAAGTTTTTCTTGCATTGCAAACTAAAAGTTTGCACACACCATAATTTTCTGGTTTCTCTGGCAATGATTTATCACGCATTCGAACTGAAGTATCAATTCTTATAGAATTGATAAATGGTCTTAACTTAGGGTCAAGTTTTTTAATCTCATTTACCACATTATTGTGATAATCGATTAAAGCTGAAAGCTTTTCGCTTGGAAAAGTTTTATGGTAAGCTCAAAGAGCTTTATTTAAATTTCCATCAAATTGTTGAATAAGAGCATGGGGCATTGTTCCAACAACTTTAACTCCTGATAAATCATCAATAAGCTCAACATGAGCTTTTGTTGTAAAAATCTTCATTCCCGCAATTCAAGCAGCATAACCATCATATGGTTGTGCTAAATATAAATCACCACGGTCACCCATATAAATTAATTGTGAAGGTTTGATAACCTTCAATATTTTCTTAACATGATTGCAAACTGATGATTCTCTAGCTAAGATACCATCAATTACTGATTCATATTCAGCAACTTTAGAATAATCACCTTCAATTACTAAAATTGGTTTACCAGCTTCTACTAGATCACCATCTTTAACTCCATATACCTTAAAATGTCCCTTTAACTTTTTAAGGAATTGAACGCAGTGTTCAATTCCACAAACATAAACCGGTTCTTTATTAAAATGAGTAAATCTCATTATTGAAATGTTTTTTACTTTATTAGTATCTAAAATTTTTTTAGTTTTAGATAGATATAGAGCAGTGTAATGACTGCGCAAGATTTTCTTCATTTCTCGAATCGTTTTCATACAAATAATTATATTATTTAATTATAAATTCAATTTATAATTAACTTATATGATTAATAAATATACTGATGCCAACATCAAGGTACTAGAAGGCCTTGAGCCGGTTAGAAAAAGACCGGGTATGTACATCGGTTCCACCGATGTTTATGGCTTACATCACCTAGTTTGGGAAATATTTGACAATGCTGTCGATGAAGTTCTAGGTGGAGGAGCCGACCTAATCACTATCATCCTTAAGAAAGATGGTTCAATCTCAATTCAAGATAACGGTAGGGGTATTCCTACCGGTAAGAACGAAACTACTAAATTATCAACCGTTGATACTGTTTTTACAACACTACATGCTGGAGGTAAGTTTGATGATTCTGCTTATCACTCAGCTGGTGGTTTACACGGTGTTGGTTCGTCTGTTGTAAATGCATTAAGCCGTTGATGTAATGTTACAGTTTACCGTTCAAGAAAGATTTGAGAATCTAAATATATTAATGGCGGTAAGATTGATCAACCTCTAAAAGAGGTTGGGACAACCAACCAAACTGGTACAAAGGTTCATTTTAAACCTGATGATACTATTTTTAAAACAGTAGAATTTAATCCTTCTTTAATTAAAGAAAGAGTCAGAGAAGCGACTTACTTATTTAAAGGTTTAAAAGTTGTTTTCAAAGATGAAATTAATAAAACAGAAGATGAATTTGTTGCTAACAATGGTATTGTTGAATATGTTGATTACATCAACGAAACAAAAACACCAATTCATAAAGCCGCTCAATTCAAAGGCGAAAATAATAAGATTTCTGTTGACATTGCTTTGCAATATGTTACTGATTCATCAGAAACAATCATCTCTTTTGCAAACTCTGTCAAAACAAAAGAAGGTGGTAGCCATGAAACTGCTTTCAAAACCGCTTTAACTGAAACAATTAACATATATGCAAGAAAAAATGGTCTTTTAAAAGAAAAGGATAAAAACTTTGAAGGTTCTGATGTTCGTGAAGGTCTAACTGCATTAGTTACTGTTTTAGTACCTGAAGCATTAGTTGCCTATGAAGGACAGACAAAAAACAAATTGTTTACACAAGAAGCTTATGCAGCAGTTAAACAAGTGTTTAGCGAACAATTTGGTTTCTGACTAGAAGAAAACAAAGCTTTTGCAACAAAAATTATTAACAAAGCTCTTACTGCTAGAGATGCAAGAGTTGCTGCTAGAAAAGCAAGAGAAGATATTAAAAAATTAAAAAACAAAGAAAACAAAGCCACATTCCTTTCAGGAAAATTAGTTCCTGCTCAATCAAAAGAAGCTAAACTAAATGAAATCTTTTTAGTTGAAGGTGATTCAGCTGGTGGCTCAGCTAAACTAGCTCGTGATAAAAAGCATCAAGCAATCTTACCACTACGTGGAAAGATCCTAAACGTTGAAAAAGCTAAGTTATCTGACTTATTAAATAATGAAGAAATATCAACAATTATTTTAGCTTTAGGTGCTGGTATTAATGAAGACTACAATGAAGAATCATTAAGATACCACAAAGTGGTAATCATGACTGATGCCGATGTTGATGGTAGTCACATACGAATTCTATTATTAACATTCTTCTATCGTTTTATGAGAAAATTAATTGAAAACGGACATGTATATATTGCTTTAGCACCTTTGTATAAAGTAACAAAGAAAAGTAATAAAGAATTTGCCTATGCATGAAATGAACAGGAACTTGAAGAATTAAAAAACAAGTTTGGTGTATGTGAAATTCAACGATATAAAGGTCTTGGTGAAATGAATGCTGATCAACTTAAAGAGACAACTATGGCAAAAGAAAATCGTAAGATGATCAAGGTTACTATTGAAGATGCAGCTTTAGCTGAACGAAGAATTTCAACTTTAATGGGTGACAATGCTTCATTAAGAAAAACATGAATCGATGAAAACATTTCATTCGATTTGGAGGAATAATTTATGGCTAACGAAAACAATAAAAATATTCCGATAGAAAATATCATGAGTGAATCATTTGGTGCTTATGCCAAATATATCATTCAAGATCGTGCATTGCCAGATGTAAGAGATGGTTTAAAACCAGTTCAGCGTAGAATTATCTACGCAATGAACGATTTAAATTTACTTCATACATTGCCACACAAGAAATCAGCAAGAACTGTTGGTGAAGTAATTGGTAAGTACCACCCACACGGTGATAGCTCAATTTATGAGGCAATGGTACGTTTAAGTCAAGAGTGAAAAAACAACATATGTCTTTTAGACATGCATGGTAATAAAGGTTCAATTGACGGTGATGGACCTGCAGCAATGCGTTATACAGAATGTCGTTTATCGGCATTTGGCGAAATGATGGCAGAAGGAATTAAGAAGAACACTGTTCCCTTTATTCCTAACTTTGATGGATCTGAACAAGAACCAACAGTTTTACCAACACTGTTCCCTAACTTATTAATTAACGGATCAAATGGTATTGCAGCTGGATATGCAACTAATATTCCACCTTTTAATCCATCTGAAGTTGTTAATGCAATTATTGCTAAGATTGATTTCCCTAATTGCCGAATTGATAAGATTACAAATCTTATGCCAGCTCCAGATTTTCCAACAGCTGGTGTTATTTCTGGTTTAGATGGTATTACACAAGCATATAAAACAGGTAAAGGCAAAATCCTTATTGCTGGCGAAATGAAAAAAATTAACAATAAGCAAATTGTTATAACATCAATTCCTTTTGAGACAAATAAATCAGACATTATTAAACAAATAGATTTAGCAAAAGAAAAAACAGCAGCACTATGTATTAATGAAGTGCGTGATGAATCTGATGCCAATGGTGTTTACATTGTTCTTGAAACTAAGACTCATGCAAACTTTGATTTCATCAAAAACTATTTATACAAAAACACAAAATTACAAACAAGCTTTAACTTTAATATGATTGCAATTAAAGATCGTAAGCCAGTCTTACTTGACATCTTTACTTTCTTACAATCATTTATTGATCATGCAGAAAATATTATTTTAAAAACTGCTGAATATGATTTAGATAAATCTAAAACACGTCGTGAAATTGTTCAAGGTTTAATTAAGGCAATTTTAATTATTGATGATGTTGTGGCTTGTATTAGACGAGCAAAAGATAAACAAGAAGCAGTTAATGGTCTTGTAACAAGATTTGGCTTTACTCAACCACAAGCTGATGCGATTGTTAATCTACGATTATATCGTTTAACAAATACTGATGTTGAAGCTCTAAAGAAAGAACTTGATGATTTAAATATGTCAATTGCAACATTAGAAAACTTAGTTAAGTCAAAAGATGCAAGATTACTATTTCTTAAAACTAAACTACGTGAATTTAAAAAAATATATCCACAAGAAAGAAAATCAAAACTTTCTTATGATGAGACTCCAGTTGTTATTGATGAATTAGACCTAATTCAAGACAAGAATAGAATCTTTGCATTTACTGCTGGTGGTTATATGAAATCATTCAGTAACCGTATTCTACTAGCTAATGACCCAAAAGATAACTTCACAAAAGGCAATGATATTATCATTACTGAATATGTTGGTAATTTACGTGACCGTTCATTATTATTCTTAGAAAATGGTGAATGTGCTGTTATTCCAAATAGCAAGATTCCAGAATGTAAGTTTAAAGAAGTTGGAACTCACATTAACAATTTGATTTCATCTGCTGCGGATGCAAAAGTTGTTGCAGCAATGAATGCTGATTATAAGCAGGCTGTTAACAAACAACAAGTTATTGTTGTAACACAATCTGGTTTAATTAAGCGAATTGAACTATCAGATGTTGTTACAAAACGTACTAGCACCATTAATTATGCAAAATTAGATGTTGGTGATAAAGTTGTTTCTGTTTTCCCAATTGATAACGAACAACAACGTATTGTTATTTGTTCTAAACGTGGTTATATCAATAGTTATTCTATTGATCAAATACCTTTTGTTAGTAAGTCAGCTAAAGGTGTTAAAGCTATGGGATTAAAAGATGATGATGCTATTTCATCTGCATTCCTATTGGTTGAAGGCACAAATCAAATTGCAGTTGTAACCAATACGCAAGTTAAACGAATTGATTTAGCACAAGTTCCTGCTGGCAATCGGACAAATATCGGTAAAGCTGTTAACACATATATTGCAAACAATAAATCATTTAGTGTATTAAAGATTATTCCTTTAACCGCTAATTCTTTATTAGTTAAAGTTGATGTTAATGGAGCAAAAGAATTTATGACTGTAGGTAGTTTAAACTACCTTGCATACGACCAACGAGTAAATGCAGTTGGTACTGAAATTGCTGATTGTAATATTTGAATTAGCAATATCAAAGATAGTGATAAGGCAAATGAGTAAAAAAACAAAACGAGATAAATTTACTTTATTAAATTATTTTCGTCCTAGCATTTTTTTAAAAAGCTATGCGAATTTTGATCCTTTCTTATTAAAGATTAATAAGATAAAGCTTTTTATTTCTGACCTTGATAATACTTTAGCACCACACTTTACATATCGCCCAACAAAAACTGCAATTAAGTTTGTTAATGATGTGAAAAAGATGGGAATAAAGTTTTATGTTGTTTCTAATAATAGAAGAGCTAGAGTAGAAAGATTCTGCCAATGAATTAACCCTGATGGTTATATCTCATTTGCACTTAAACCTATGGTTTATAAGATTAAAAGACTTTTAAAAGAATTAAAAATTAAACCAGAAGAAACTCTAATGATGGGTGATCAATTTGTAATTGATATTTTAGCTGCCAATAGAATTGGTTGTAAATCTATTTTAGTTTTACCATTAGTAGACCAAGAAAAAAACAAAACAAATAAATTAGTTAATTTCTTAGACAAGAGAATTTATTCGCGTTTAGAAAGAAACAATCTTTTGATCGGAACTAAAAGTTTTGAGAATGATGTAAAACTCTTATAATTTTAATAATATGGAAGCGATGAATAAAATTCTAATTTTTGGTGGAGCTTTTAATCCTCCTCATGTTGGACATTTACACATATTGCAAAAAGCAATAGAATTTATTTCGCCACAAAAAACACTAATTTGTGTTGACAAGATTTCACCTTGGAAACATGCTAGTGCTTTAGCTCCATACTCTTATCGTGTAACAATGGTTAATAATTTAATGGCAAACAATGTTCATTATGAAATTTATCAAAATAAAAATTGTTTAACTTACACATGTGATATTATTCGTGAAATAGCAACACAAAACCCAGAAGCAGAACTTTTCTTTTTAGTTGGTCAAGACCAATATGAATTAATTACAACATGAAATAACTATGATGAAATCAATAAGTTGTGTGCCATAATTTGTTACAAGCGTGGTGGTAAACCAATATCACGTATTGATGATAAACATATCATTCTTCCTAATGCTGAATTTAAATGTTCAAGCTCAGACTTAAGAATTAGTCTTAATAAGGAAGAAGTTGGAGAAAAGAATTTTAATTATATTCGTGAAACAGGTTTGTATATTCAAACAAGAGTTGCCCCTTATATGAGTGAAAGAAGATATCAACATACTCTAAGAGTATTAGATACCATAATCAAAATTGCTCAAGGCAATAAATTTACTGATGATGATATCTTAAGATGTCAAACTGCGGCATTGTTGCACGATATTGCAAAAAGAATGAATGATTATGAATTACGATCTATCATTTCTAATGATGAACTTATTAAGTTCCCAACTTACCATTGTGCTCATGGACTAGCAGGTGCAAGAGTTGCTGCAAAAGACTTTGGTATTACTGACAAGGTTGTTTTAGATGCAATTGAAAACCATGTTATCTTTAAAGATATTCATTCAGATAATAAGGTTGCAAAGGCATTATTCTTGGCAGACAAACTAGAACCAGAACGAACTGAAGCCGACATTCCTGATCGTGAAAAACTATTAAAACTTGCAACAATAAATTTGGAAGAAGCCTTCCAGATTGTATATAAATTAAATGGAGCAAAATACTAATGATTGGTTTAATTGCTGCAGAAAAATCAGAAACTGGCAACTTGGTTAAAACAATTCAAGCCAAGATTATTGAGTTTAATGGTGTGAGATATTACATAGGTAATATTAATGGCAAACAAGTTGTTGCTTGTTTTTGTGGTGTAGGCAAAGCAAATGCGGCAATGACAACAACAAATATGATTATTAACTTTGGCGTTGATAAGATTTTTAACATTGGTTTATGTGGTTCATGTAAAACAACAGTTACGCCTGGATCTACTATCATTGCTGATAGTCTACAATATAGTGACGTAGATCTAACTGCTTTTAATTATCAATTAAATCAATTACCAGAAGAACCTCTTCGGTATGATGTTAAGAAAGAATATATCAATTACTTGAAATCTTTAGTTGATAATCCAATTGTTGGTACAATTGCTACCGCTGATAGTATAGTGGCATTAAACAACATTGAATTATTCCCAGCTTTAGCTGACAAGGATGTTGTTGGTTTTGATATGGAAGCAACAGCTATTGCTCAAGTTTGCAAACATAGCAATGTTGATTTTCTTTGTGCAAAATTGGTATCTGACAATATTACTTTTGACAATAATAGTAGAAACCAATACGATATTAACTTTAAATCACTAACTAAACAAATTGAATCAATCTGTCTTAAGGTTTTAGAATATTATTCTAGATAAAATAATATATATTATTAATTATTTATAAATATAATCTAAAGCATTATGGGCAAAAGAAAAGGTAATAAAAAACCATCCGGTTTATCAAAGAATTTACCTATTGAAAAAGTAGCTGATCAGAAATCAATTGAGGTAAAGGCTGCTCAAAATAAAACATTCTTTACCAAAAAGAATACTTTCTTTTTAATTTTGTTTTTTGTCCTATCTATTGCATTATTAGTTCTTACAATTAAATTCATTCTTAATATAGATTTTGTTGCATTAATTGATTCTATCACTCATGGATTTTCTGAACAATTTGGGCCACTCTGATTCACACTTTTATTGATTTATTTTATTTGAATTCCATTCTCTATTTATGCTGGTGTATGACCAAGACTTAAAAAATTAGGATATCATATTCCCCAATGAGAATATTGATTGTTTGGTTTTACTATAGCTTTTTTGAGAGCAACCACCCCACCAATGTTTAGTGACCCCTATTTCATTTTTTGATTAAAAACAAAGGGTGTTCCAACGTCAAGAGCGACAAGTGTATTATTTTCTAACACATTATTATGACAAATTGTTCAATTTACTGTTACACTACCATCATTCATTGTTATTTTAGTCTTTCGTGAAAACTTATTAAATAATCCTGAAGGATTATCATCTTTCATATTTTTATGCGCTGGTATGACTATCGATGCATTCTCAATAGCATTTATGTTTTTGATGAATATGTCAAAGAATGTTCACTACGGTTTGTCGTCAGTTTTTAACTGAATAAAGAAAAAACTTCATATGAAATATCACACTAAGGCTGAAGTGAAAATGAAATACAAAGATAAAGCCACTCTCAAAAGTGAATTTATTGAATATATGAAGGATTGAAAATCAACAGCAATAATTCTTGGTATTCTAATTTTTAGTGAGTTAATATTATATTTTGCTGTTAACTGATCACTTTATTTCGTAAAAAATTATGTTCAAGACGGAATCATTTACAACACATCATTTAGTTTCTGAATGACTTTTAACTGTGCTAATGTTACATTTACAGCTAACCGTTTAAATTTCATTGCACCTAATGGTGAAGGTTCTCTACAATTCTTCCTTTCAACATTCTTGACTAGGGTTGGTGGGTTTACAATTGATCAACCAATCGAGGATCCTAAACCAATAGTGAAAGCGGTTGTAGACAACGCAATTCTTGTTTGAAGAATATTTGGATCATACTTACCAGCATTATTTGGTTTGGGTACATTGATAGCATTATCGACTATTCAAGCAAAAAGATATAAACATAATAAAATAACATGAAAGAAGCAATAATTGTAGGAAGTGGTATTTCAGGCGCAACGTTAGCGAATTATTTAGCTAACAATGGTTGACATATTACTATTTTTGAAAAAAACAACCATATTGGTGGCAATTGTTATGACTATATTGACAACCATGGTATTTTAATTCACAAATATGGACCACATATTTTTCATACCAACGACAGAGAAATTTTTAATTTTGTCAAGAAATTTACTAGGTTAAATACTTATCAACATAAAGTATTAGTCAAAGTTAAAAATAAGGAGTTCCCCTTGCCAATCAATTTTGATTCAATAAGAATCATAATGAAGAAGGATTCAAGAAAAATCATTAATATACTATTAAAGAAATTCCAAAAAAAAGAATTTATAACTATCTTTGATTTGCAAAAAGTGAAGGATAAGTTAATTGTTAAGTTCACAAACTGAATCATCAGAAATGTTTATTTTAATTATTCATGCAAAATGTGAGGAACAAAATTTGATAGAATAGACCCTAAGACTATTAGCCGTGTAAAAATAATATTAAGTAGTGCACATAATTATTTCCCTGATGACAAATTTTGTGGTCTTCCGGTTGGTGGATATTCTAAAATGATAACGAGTATGCTTAAACATAAAAATATTAAAGTAATAACCAATGTTAATGCATTAGACCATCTTCGAATTAACAAGAAATTGATGTGAGACAATAAGAAGATTGTCCAACCTCTAATATATTGTGGACCAATCGATGAATTATTAAACTATAAGTTTGGAATGTTGCCTTATCGTAGTTTAAATATTCAATTTAAACATTACAATAAAATAAATTATCAAAATGCACCTGTGGTAAATTATCCAGGTGATAAATTAATGACACGGATTGCAGAATATAAAATGATGACCAAACAAAAATGTAGCTCAACAACTATTTCACGAGAATATCCTGGGGCATTCAAATTAAACTCTACTAAGTTTGGTCAACGTTATTATCCAATCATTAATGATTGCAATGTTAAATTACATCAAAAATATGTTGACACTTTAACTAAAAAATTTAAAAATATTTATTTACTAGGTCGATTAGCACAATATAAATATTTTGATATGGACGATGCAATAAAGCAAGCCTTAGAACTTGCAAAGAGGTTAAATAATGCTTAAATTTGATGGGAAAAGAATTCAAATTATAAGTTTGACTTCTAAACATTTTAAACATAAGATACCACTTCTTTGCGTTAAACCAAAGAACTTAACTGATAAATCTGTTGTGTTCATTTTCAATGGTGGTATAGGAAACTCAATTCCATCATGTGCATATATGGATAATATTGCATATGATGATAACTATTTCATTACTTATGAAAAGGCCGGTCATAATGACAATAAAAATAAACCATCGCAATTCAAGAAAATGTATTTAAATGAATTGGATGAAATTGTTAATTGAACAAAAAAATATCTTCCAAATAAAAAAATCTTTTTATTGGGTGAATCATGAGGAACAGCCATAAACTTTGTTTATTATAAAAAACATAGTGCAAAGGTTGATGGAGCAATTGGCTGAAATATGCCTTTTAGGATTGTTAATCCCGAAAAGAAAACAGCAAAACAAATGTATTCAATTGTTTGAAGAGAACTATTAACATTCTTTTTTAATGTGGAATGTCACTTACCTGTGGTCCAATCTAGCCAAGAGAAATTTAGTCATGATCCATTATTTGGACGTTTGCTACAGATGGTTCCACCATCTAAAACAAATACTAAGATAAATTTATCAGTATGAAGATTCATGAGACCTTCATATCGTTTTGTTTGTAAGAATGGAAAAAACCCACAATACAAATTTATGTATGTTCAATCTGGCGAAGATGTTTTAGCTAATTGGAAAGTTGTTAAAAAGATTACAGCAAACTGCGATTCAAACCATTACTATAAAATACCAACTGGTTACCATGTTCTATCAATGGAACCTAAAGAAAGTAAAGATTTATATAATAAGGTATTAGAGTTTATCAAAGAATAAGACTATGAAATCATTTTCAATCATCACCCCTGTTTACAATGGCCAAGAATACATAGCTAATTGCATAAATGCAATTGCTAATGCTAATTATGATTTAAGTAAGATTGAACATATTGTTGTTGATGATGGTTCTACTGATAGCACAAAAGAAATATGTGAAAGACTTGCTAAAAAATATCCACATGTTAAATTCTATTCAAAGGAAAACGGCAATTGAGGAAGCGTAATTAATTTTGTTAAGAATAAACACCTAGTTCATAACGACTATGTCGTTTTGTGCGATGCTGATGATATATTATTACCAAACTGTTTTGAAACAGTAAATAGAAAGAATAATGGTTGTGATTTATTTGTTTCAAGTTTTTATCGATGAAATGGTAAAAAAAGAAAGATAAAAATTTTCCCTTATTTCTTTTTGTTTAAAAGAAATCTATATAAAAAGTATGAATGACACTATCACACATCATTAATTGTTCCTCAATCTGGATGAATGAAAAAAGATATTTTCTATAAAATTGAAGATTTGAAAGAAGGTGTAGCATATCAAGACACAGTTTTGTTCACACAAGCTTTCTTACATGCAAAACATATTAGATATACAACTAAAGGCACATCATTATATTGATGTGTTCGCCCTGGTAACTCAATGAGCGAAAGCAAAGCTGAACAAGGTTTAGCAAAATTAGTAAGTAATTTTGATTATTATGCAGACCAAAAATGAATTCATCCTTTTGTTTATTATGCTATGGGTTTAAAGAAAATTAGAAAATATTTAAAGAAACATAACCTTAAATATGATTTTAGTGGTCAAAAGATGAACTTTACCGGATTTCCATTCTACATAAGACCAGTTCTTTGAATACTATACCTAATGTTAGTTAAAAAATTTGTAAAAAAATAAGGAACAACTTATTTTTTTCATTTCTTTTTTTCTTGTAGGAAGTGTTTGTAATCTTCATCCCAACAATGAATATGCAAAACATTATGAACTCTATCAATTTCTCATTGACGAATTTTGAATTTTCTATGATCAACACGATAACTACTAAAAAAATGTTTTATTATAGTGTCTGGTTTCATATCTGGTTTCTGATAGTTAAAACGATAGTCATCGCCCGGAAATTTCATCATTTTACAAAACTTATTAACTGCGTCCTGATCTGGTAAGTAAGGTTTCTTTGTTCTCATATACTCAATACATTTATCAAAAGAACGAGTCTCTCTTATTTTATCAATGTCCATTAGCATTACGCCACTATTAAAGTATCTTTTAAAGTTTTTAAAAAGTATAACACGATCACGTGTCGCTGCAATCTCATTCCCCTTTAAATCTATTTTATAGATTTCATTTACATCACCATTTATCATAGTATCAACATCGATATGAAGAACTTTACTTTTAAATTCAGGTATTTTATGACAAAGAATTCTTAACATAGCATGTGGGTCTGACCACATTTTTCGCCATTTAATAGCATGGAAGCACTCTTGATACAATTTTGAACAATCGATAACCTTAAAAGAGTTTTTTGGATTAAATGTTTTAACCATATTGTTTATGATATCTTCATGTTCTTTGTTAAAAATTGTACTATTTTTTCCAAATTTAGGAAAATTACCAGACAAACAATAGATATTACATATTTGTTTTGTTCTCTTGACAAGAGAATAAACCATTAAATATGTGCCTTCAAATCAACCATCATTTACACTAATTTCTATTACCATTTTTTCTCCTTTTTATCATTTATTCTTTTCTGTCAGCCAAATTTTATAATCTTCATCAAATATAAATATTTTTAAATGTTTATGAACATTCTTAATATCCCACTGTTTAATTTTGTCCCAAATTGGTCAACCTCTTCATCTATTACAAAAATGTTTAATGATATCTCCATCATATATTTTCTCTGATTGTCGATTATATCTAAAATCATCACCTGGGAAATATCTAAATTTTAACGCAGCTTTGTTTAATGCCGTTTGATCAGCTCATTTATAATTGTGAGAGTTTAGTCCGGTAATCGCCTTATCAAACAACTTGGTCTTCTTGCAAACATCAACATTAAATAAAATTACACCATCATTAAAAGTGTTTTTAGTTAATGTATTTCTAAATCATCAATTATGGCAAGCACGGAATTCTAATCCATCAACATTAATGTTAAAAAGTTTATCAATATTGCCACAAGCCATAGTGTCTGAGTCTAGGTATAGGACCTTGCCAGATAATTGATTGAATCTATTGATTAACAATCTTAGACAAGCATATGGTGTAAATTTTGTTGCTACATTTTTAACAGTCGTTAGATATTTTTTTGCTTGTTTTGTGCAATCAATAATCTCAAATTTTGATTTTGAATTATATTTCTTTACAAGTTCATCAATTATATGACCGTGATTTTTGGTCATTTTTGTGTATCTTCTTCCTAAATTTTCAAAGTCAGCAGTCAATAGATAAAATTGAATTGGTTTAGAGCATCTTCTTACAATAGACAAAATTGATAGGTATAACCCATCAAAGTACCCATCATTGCAAGCATATACTATTTTGATCATTTTATTTTTCAGATGTTAAGAAATTAACAACTTTTTTAATATTGTTGTTTGGACAAACAACACTAACTATATCACCAATTTTGAATTGAGTGTTTTGTTTAATTGGGAAAATAATTTCGTCTTTTCTTTGGATTGAAATAATTAGAGTATCTAATTCTTCTTTCATCTTTAAAGAGAAAACATTCTTATGAAGAATATCTGGATTTGTAATTACAGACTTGATTCAGCATACTTGTTTGTTAATAGCAGTAATATCAGCACCAAGGTTATAAACTAATTGAATAGCTAGTTTATTAGCTACTTCAGTTTCTGGTGTAATTACGTTAGTAATACCCATAGTTTTTAAAACACGTTCGTGTGTTTGGTTCTTTGCACGAGCAATAACATTTTCACAACCCAATTGTCTTAAGTTAGCACAAATCATGATTGAGCTTTCAATTTCAGATGTACCAACAATAACGGTTTTAACATTTTTAACACCACAGTCACTTAATGCATTAATATCTGTTGCATCCGCTTTAATAACAATTTCATGTAAACGAGAAATCTTGTCGCAAAGGTTTGTATCACTTTCGACAACCATTACTCTTTTACCTAATTCATTTAATTGGTCAGCAACTTGTGCACCAAATCGACCATAACCAATTACACAGTATTCTACTTTTGCCATATTTTTCTCCAATACTTATATATATTATACTAATTATTTATTCTTTAAAATTTGTGCAATTCGCTTTTTATATACTTCTACACCCGGTTGATCAAACGGGTTTAGACGTAGTAAATAAGCACTACACATTGCGGCAAAACATAACCACATATATAAATAACCAAAATGGTATGCATCTTGTTTATCTACATAAATAATTAAGTTGTTAACCTTACCTTCTTCATTATGAGCTTGAACGGTTGATAGCATAGCTACCTCGTTAAGATATGAAAGTTTTTTACCATTTAAATATTTTAGTGATGGTGTATCAACATAAACTGTGCTATCAATGATTGGCTCTTTGATGTATAAAGTTGTTTCAAAGAAATTTCTTGTACCTTCTTGTAAATATTGACCCATTGAGTGTAGGTCGGTTGTAAACAAAGAAGTAGAAGGATATAAAGCTTTATGGTCTTTTCCTTCAGATTCACCAAATAATTGTTTTCAAACTTCTGTCATCATTTGTAAACCTGGATCATAAACAACAAAGTTTTCAACACTATAACGTTGAAAACTACGGAAATAGTTACGATAACACGCATATTTAAATGCACTATTCTTCTTAACTTTTCTTGTCTTAAGATTTTTAGCTGCATCAGAAGCACCACGAATGATTGCTTTGTAGTCAAGGTCTAATAAGATAAATAAATACATTCCAGCTGGAGTTAAAGCAGAATAACGACCACCAATGTTATTAGGAATAACAAATGATGCTCAATTATTCTTTTTAACTAATTTACGGATATTACCTTTTTCTTTATCGGTTACAGCAACAATTAATTTATTTGATTTAGCTTCACCAACATTCTTAATTAATAGCCGACGAAATAAACCAAAAGCTACAGCTGGTTCAAGAGTTGTACCAGACTTTGAAATGATAATGATACCAAATGGATCTTTACCTAAACTATTTAATAAACTAGTAATGTAATTATGGTTAAAATTATGTGCAAAATAGATTTTGAAATTTTTCTTAGCAAAATCAGAACTTAGTCAGTTCATGCCAGCTTTAATTCCTAAATAGCTACCACCAATACCAATAACTACAACTTTTCTAATGTTCGACTTTTTTCATTCATTAGCAGTAGCCACCATTTTTTTAATTTCATCTTGTGGGTAGTTTTTGACATAATCAATTCAACCCGTCATTTCCATACCTTTAGCCTTACCTTTTTTTAGACGTTTATAAATACGACTAACCCTTGGTTGGTATAGACGATAAATTGCTTTATCAGAAATAGACCGATTGGTATATTTTGTATCAAGTCTTATCATAATAACCTCTATGATATTATAACACACTAAATACATACATTAATGTATGTATTTCTATTGATATATAATTGAAAAATATGAATACTCAAATAACCTTTAAAACACAAACCAAAAATAAGTCACAACGTAATAGTTTAGTTGAATTAATGCGATTCTTCTTTGCTGTTTGTGTTTTGTTGGGACATTTTGTTTTTCCCACTTGATTAGGGTCATGAGACCCAATATGTCACACTCCTGTAGAATGTTTTTTCATTATTTCAGGGTGATTCTTTATCTCATCATTTTCAAAAGGTGTGGCTAAATATGGTCAATATGGTCCATTTAGAAGTTTTTGAAGATTGTTTAAGGATAAGTTTGCAAGCTTATTTTTTCCAATAATTGTTCCTTCATTTATTTGCTTGCAAATAGGATCGTGATATGGTGTATGTAATGGTGGAATGAGCATGTTATGATTTATGCATGATCTTGCATTAGTCTTTATGATTATGTTTCTTATATATTACAGAAATGTATACCGCAAAAATGACATAAAAAGATTTAACATAATTCTTGTTATTATTTGTGGAATTTCTACAGTATTAAGATTTGTTACAATGCCCTTATGAGATTTTGCATTACCATGTTGTCGTGCTATTTCTACTATATCTTTTGCAATGTTGTTTTGTCAAATTCCAAAATTCAAAGGTAAGAAACCATTATTAATATTCTTAACAATTTTCTTATTGATTCTTAATATTCTTGCTCAAATTGCACCCATTGCAAATGTTTATCTATGGGTTTTACAAATTCGATATGCGTTTGCATATTTATTGTTTACTCCATTTCTTTATTTTGCTTGCCAAGTGTCAATTAGATTTAAGCCATTTGATTATTTAGGAAAAATAAGTGGGCCAGTTTATTATTATCAGGGAGTTAATTATCTATTCTTAACTATCGCTATTTGATCAGGAAACGACATCTTTAAAAATATTTATTTCCTAATTTTTATGCCAATCGTCTTTGCAATTATTGACGATGGCATAAGACGACTAAAGAATTATATATGTGTGTATAAGAATCCAAAGAGATTGAACCAAAAATCTTTTGAAGAACATGAAAGACTTTGTGCTAAGTTTGAACAAAAGAAGGGCTCTATTTGAATTATTCATGTAATTACGATTCTTTGTATTTCTGCATATGTTGGTATTTGTGGTATTGCAAGCTTTACAATGTATATGATTAAAGCACCAGGATGAGAAAATTGGTGATGATTGACACCAGAAGGAGATTTTAGTACTTTTGGTAAAATTGCCCTATTGTGTTTAAGTGGTGTTTTCACTCCATTATTCTTCTCATTGAACATTTCATTAGTTTTAAAAGGAAGAAAGAAATACCCTTTAAGCAACCCAACATTTAAAACTATATAATTAAAGTATGAATGATACTATATTAAATAGACTATTGTCCCACATTCAGTCAAAAGGGATAATAATTTCTGATGTTAAAAGACTAAATAAATATATTGTTAATGGTAATTACAATCGGGTAATGAAACCATATTTAAAGTTGTTAGAGAACAATTCATTTGGTAATTTAGAAATAACAACAGATGATTTATTAAATCTATATGAATTAGATAAGAAAATATCAATTCTTTTTCTTGATCATTTGCTTGAAATTGAAAAACGCTTAAACACACAAATTGCTTATATTATTGAAGATACATACCGTATTTATGATGGTTGCTTATTTTCTAGAGACAAAGATTTCCTAAAGCACCAAATCTTTTCTAACTCAAGCAGTAGTTTATGTGGAATTGGTTTTGATCAACTTGTAAACAAGATGACAAAATATGCTCATATTAATCCAAACACAAATTCATATGAAAATGTATCACGCAATAATTTGTATTTAAAATGGAAAACTTGTCCATTAGATGCTTTATGTCTAACATGAACATTCTCAACCACTGTTCTAGTTTATTTTGCTTTAAATGATCAACTAAAGAAGAAAGTTGTTAAATTCTTTCGTCTATCACCAAACAAGGTTTCTTCTTTTGATGATTTAATTAATAACTTCTTATCATTAAGAAACCTTATTACACATAACAATGTTATGTTTGTTAATATGCTTGACTTACAAGACCAACAAATGGTAAAAAACTATAATGATGTCTTTGGAGCAAAAAAACAATTCCTAGACTTTTATGATTTTGCTATCTTACTTGAGTATTTTAGTAATATCCCAACGCTATTTGAAGATTTAAAACGTACAGTAGAAATGTTTGACTTTAGTCCGAGATTAAAAATGATTATTAATCGATTGTTGATGGGAGCAAAAAACAATAATGAGTAAGTTGCTATATAAAACAAAATACCTATCTTTGTATAAAACAAAGCAAGGGTTTATATATGCTCAACGCCGTGGGCAAAATTCCACTGCAATTTTATGTTTTAAGAAGGTTAAGAATGATTATTTATTTCTTATTCGCTATCAACCACTACCTGTGGTAAACACAGTTCCTCACTTAAAATGAGATGATTTATATGCATGTCCTATTACGGGTTCAATTGAAGATAACCAATCGCCATTGGATAATGCATTAACTGAAATATATGAAGAAGCTAATATTAAAGCAACAAAAAAGAATTTAGTAGCTGGAAGTTATTGTGTTTCATCAACACAAATGAATGAAACAGTATTTAACTTCTTATTTGATGTCACTAAATGTCCAGTAACAAAGAAAAAACAAGGTGATGGTTCAATCTTTGAAAATGTTTCAGTTAATAAGTGATTAACTTACAAAGAAGTTAAAAAAATTCTTTTGAATGATAATCATCAAATTTTTTTATCATCATTGTTAACTTGTTTAAATTTATTTGAAACATATTATGGGAAGATTAAGAACAAATACTAGTGCGCCATTATTAATAAAAGAATTTATTAATTATTGTGAATTAAATGATTTACCTATGACTAAGAAACCAATTCATGTTGAAATTGGTAGTGGAAAAGGTGATTTTTTAATTGAATTAGCTTCAAAAAATCATAATATCCAATATGTTGGAATTGAAAAATATTCAA
>JAZRUX010000013.1:0-15031 GCA_045598825.1 Mycoplasmoidaceae bacterium | reverse complement strand
TCAATCAATAATTTATAAATATTATACTAATATTTATGACTAATTTTTTCAATTTCTATTAATGGTTTAAAACCAACAACAATTTCTTGTACTTTTTTGTCTTTTACAAAGACCATTGTTGGCACTGCTTGCACCGCAAATTTTGCTGCAATATCAGGGTGTTTATCACTATCAACACGGACAATAGTCCAGTCATTGTTTTTCTTTGAAAAAGCATCTAACTGTGTACTTAACATTTGACATGGACCACACCATGTTGCATAGATATCAATTATTACCTTATTATATTGAGCAAATAATTGCTCAAGAGTTTGACTTTTTAATTCAATAATCATTATTTTTTCTTCTTAAAATTCTTTTTAACGAATTTTTGTTTAGCTGGTTTTTGACCAGGTTTTCAGTTTTTAACTTCCTCTAAATTATTAGCAATGAATGTACACTTTGGATAGTTGCTACAACCAATGAATGGTTTTCCACGTTTACTTGTTCTTTGAACAAGGTGGTGACCACAAACTGGACATTTTTCTGTTAATTCCTTAGTCCCAGGGAATTCAGCATATTTGCATTTAGGATAATCGCTACAACCAATGAATTGTTTCCTTGAAATTTTTGAGAAACGGTAGACAAGTGGTTTGCCACATTTTGGGCACTTACGACCAACTTCAAGCGATTGAGCCTTAATTGTTTTGGTTTTTGTTGCTACTTTTTTCTTAAAATTTGGAACAAATGATAATAATCATTTATTTCACGGTTCTTTTTTGTCAGCAATAGCATCAAGTCTTTCCTCCATTTCCTTTGTGAAGTTCTTATCAATAACATCATCAAAGTTGTCGATCAAACCTTCAATAACGGAATTACCAATTTGTGTCATAAAGAATGCTCGATTCTTTACCTCGCAATAACCACGTTCAGGGTTAACATCAACCATCATACGGTACGTAGATGGACGACCAACACCAGCATCATCAAGCGCTTTAACCAAGCTTGCTTGGTTATATCTAGCAGGTGGTTCAGATACATGCTTAATAGCATCAACGGTTTTAGCTTTAAATTTTTGTCCATTTTTGTATTGTTTGATTGTACCAGCACCGACTAAAACAGTGTCAAAGTATACTTTTTTGTAACCATCAAATTCTAATACGTTAGAGTATGTAAAGAATTTACATGGGCCATTTTTGAAACGAATAGTCTTGTGAATATAACGACATGGAGTCATTAAACTTGCAATTGATCTTCTTCAAATCAATTCATACATCTTGAAGTAGTCTCTATCAATTTTATTTTTTAGACTACTTGGTAATGTAAATGGATTAATAACACGAATACATTCGTGAGCATCTTGAACGTTTTCATTCTTAGCTTGTGTAGCAAGTGAACGTTCACCTGGATTTACATATTCATCACCATATGCAGATTTAATATATTTCCTTGCCGATGCTTTAAAAGTATCTGACATTCTAACACTATCTGTACGAGGGTATGTAATTAGGGCAGTTTGGTCGCCATCAATCCTAACACCTTCATATAGGTCTTGGATTACTTTAGTAATCTTACTTACTGATCAACCAAATAAGTTACTTGCAACTTGTTGCAATGTTGATGTTTTGAATGGATCTTGCGGATTACGACGCATTACTTTAACATCTTCTTTCCCTTTAGGAAAATACACCTCAAAATCTTTACCAAGTTTTTCTTTAATATCTAAAACTTCTTTTTCTGTTTTGAATTCTAGAACCGAAGTATCCTCTTTTTCACCTTCACGCATTTTTTCGCCAACACGACGTAAAAAGATTTTTTCATCATTTTCAAGCGTAACGTCTAGTGTATATGTGGTTACAGGTTTAAATTTATTAATTTCTTGTTCTCGTTCATAAATGAACTTAAGTGCAACTGATTGAACTCGACCAGCTGAACTACCATTAAATTTATCACGAACAAAACGTGATAAATCATAACCAACAATACGGTCTAGAACTCGTCTAGCAAATTGACTATGAACTCAGTTCAAGTCAATTTTTCGTTCATGCTTAATTGCTTCTTCAATAGCATCTTTAGTAATTTCATTAAAAGTAATACGGACACATTTTTCTTGGCTTGCCTTTGGCAATACCTCATAAACGTGCCATGCTATGGCTTCACCTTCACGATCAGGGTCGGTTGCAAGATAAATCTTATCAGCTTTTTCAGCTAGAGCTTTGATTTTATCAATAACTTCCTTCTTTGATTGTTTAGTCTTAGGATTGTAAGAAACCTTTCAGTTTGGTTCAAAAGTCTTAGGATCAAAAGCTTTTGATCCAGAGCTAGGAATGTCACGAATATGGCCGACTGTTGCCATAATGCTAAAGTCTTTTCCTAAATATTTACCAATGGTTTTTTCCTTGTTAGGTGATTCGATGATTACTAAATTCTTTGCCATGATATTTATAAATTATATATATAGTGTAAAATTTGTATTAGATAAATAATCTATATATATTACATATATATAAATCTTAATTTTTTGGGGCAAAAATTTTGTTCAATTGACCTAATTCACCAATAATAAATACTTTATTATTTTTTAATGCTTTTTCAATTTTAGGACTGTAAACTTGTTTTAGTATACCTATGGTAATGTTTTCCTTTTGACAGTATTCACTTAATACCATTAACTCTTTTGTCTTGATGTCAGAAATGATTAGTGCTTGTAAACTCAATCCAAGGTATAAACGTTCTTGCCACTGATTAGAATAATCAATTTGTTCTTTTCTTACTCATACTTCACTGCAGAAAACATTTTCCATAATAACATTTTCATTGGCCAAAATATTTTGGAAAGTTTTGTTTTGACTATTTTTCATTTCTTCCATGTAGAAAATGTTATTTACTGGAAAGGTTGCTAGAATATCTAGCATTTCTCGATTTGATTTCTTGACTCACATTAGATTGATTCCATTTGTTCGAATATAGTCTAGTGCTTCTTCATTTGTTTCATCAATGTGGCCAAAGATTGTCACCATTGGTTGGTGCAATAATTTGCTCTTACCATAACTAAACACACCAAATGGTGGTTTATAAATTGACTTTAAGTTCTTTGGGTAATCAGAACTAATTAATGTGATTCAATCAGCATCAACTTCGTTGACTGCTTTCTTGATATCATACACTTTTAATTCTTCTTTCTTTTGCAAGCTATCATAGATAGCCATTCATTCGCCATAATACTTTAGCGATAAATATAATCATATTTCATCCATAATTTTCTCCTACTAATATATTTACCAAGAAAAAGAAAAATTTAGGATTGTCAGTCCTAAATCATTCTTTTGTATTGATTAAATGTGAAGATATGGAACAAAATATTTAAAATATTGATGCAAGTATTTCTTTCAAGAATTCTGTCAATCTTGTTTCTTGTAAGAATATCTTCAATTCGGTCTAACCTTTCAGCAATATCCTCAAGTGTTACTTTATGTATATTTACCTAAAAATTTTAAAATTTAGAATTACTTTAGTAAGTCACGACGATATTTCTTAGTTTTAGATAAGCGGTTAGTTTTTCTAAATTCAGCAATCTTTTGATGATTGCCTGACAACAACACTGCTGGAACCTTATAGCCTTCAAAATCAACTGGTCTTGTATATGTATCATAATCTAGAAGATTATCACTAAATGTTTCACTATCTAATGACGTATCGGTGATCACACCTTTTACTAATCTAGTAATGGCTTCAACCATAGCCATGGCTGGTATTTCTCCACCAGTTAGAATAAAATCACCCATTGAAACAACTTGATCAACATAGTTAATAATGCGTGCATCAAAACCTTCGTAATGTCCGCATACAATAATTAAGTCTTTTTTTGTTCTAGCTAAAGCTCTTGCTTTAGTTTGATTAAATGGTTTGCCTTGGGGACTAGTTAATATAACTAAACTATTTTTTGTTCGATATTTTTTGATAGCAGCTACGATTGCTGGTAGGGCAATAATCATTCCTGCCCCGCCGCCAAATTGGTAATCATCTACTTTTTTGTGTTTATCTTTTGAAAATTGACGGAAATTAACTATGTTAAGTTTTAGTTTTTTATTAGCAATTGCACGTTTAATAATTGAGAACTTTTTAAAGTTATCAAATATTTTGGGGAATAAGGTTAAAATAGTAATCTTTTTCATTATCGGCTACCTTGACGTTGTAATGCAAATGGCCCATCAACTGCATCCAATTTAGAAATTGTGATTGTTGATAAAGGATCAACTTTGTTGATTTGGTTAATAAGCATTGGTAATTCTGTTGCAGAACAAATAGTGATAAACATTTGTTGTTTCTTAAGCTTATATCCACCAATTCTTTCAGCAAGGCTACTACCGTGGACATAGTTGTTCTTGTATAGCAAGTCACGTATTTGTTTTGCTTTATTACTATATACTTCAACTTTGCATCTTCTTGTATTTGGATATAGTTTCTTATAGATAGCTGTAAAGATTAACATTGAAATCAATGTTCCAAGTCAGTTAGCGTTAAAGAAGAACTCAACACTACGGCATTCAGGGCAAGCTAAACAGGCTGGAATAAATGTCCCAATAGCTGATGCTAAAGTAATCATTATTAAGTTTAAAACTAAAAAGAATGTGCCTACATTCTTTTTCTTCTCAGCTGCGAGATAAACTGAGATGATATCAGTTCCAGCAGTTGAACCACCAACAATAAATAAAACAGCAAAAACAAATGACGCAATAAATGCATATGTCACTGTTGAAAGAATTAATAATAGGGGTTTAACGTAGTTAGATGGGTGGAAATCCACCGCAAGTTCCTCAGGCACGCTAAATGGCAGAATTTGAATGTGATATTGTTCAGTTAAAACATGAATTCATTCTGAATGGCTAGTTTCTTGGGCGCATCATAATGTAGTGTTACCAAATAATGTTCATCCTTCAATACCAGGAATAAAGTCAAAAGCAAAACCAGATATACTATTTGCAATCAAGAATGTTAGGGTTAACATCGCAAAGCGATGGCCAACCTTTTTCCAAGCAAAGATGAATAGTGGTATATTACCAATTAGTAATAGTCCTCAGAAGAAGGCAGAATAAATTGTCTTATTAAACTCACCTAAAGCGACAGTTACAAAATAGTTACATAACCTTGCTATTCCTTGCAAGAAACTAGATAAACCATAACTAAGTGCTCCAGTATTCTTAACGAAGCATGTTGTTAAGAATGCAAAAGCTATTCCACATAGGATTGCAATAATATATTTAAGCTTAACATTCTTGTTAAGGTATAGCTTTGCAAATGGAATTGGCTTAGCATGTAAATGCCTAAGTTCATATTTTCCGTAGTTAAAATTAGTACGGGTGTAATCTTTTTTTGCTTTCATACTTTTTATTATAAAAAAAATAAGAAGTTTTACTTCTTATTTTCCTTGTTCAGTGATTCTTGCTGATTTACCAGAACGTTTTCTCATATATGAGATATAAGCACGTCTTACCTTACCTTTTTTCTCAACAACAACTTTAGCAATTTGTGGTGAGTGCATTGGGAATGTTTTTTCAACACCGTTTTCTTTTCTTAAGATAAATGATTGAGAGTTACCTTTTCCTCTAACACGTAGGCAAACACCTGTGAAAGTTTGAATTCTTGCTTTCTTACCTTCAATAATTTTGTAACTTACTGATACAGTATCTCCAGCTTTAAAGCTAGGGATATCATCACGCATTTGACCTAAGATAATTTTGTTTAGGATTTTTTGTTTATTAATCTTTGCCATAATTATTCAGCTTCCTTTGCTGGTTCAGCTTTAGCTTCTGCTTTAGGAGCTGTTTTCTTAGCAGCCTTCTTAGCTTTCTTGTTAGCTTTAACAGCTACTTTTTTCTTTGAAACTTTACGTTTTGCTTTCTTTCCGACTTTAGCTTTTTTAGTTGCTAGGAATTTAGCATAGATTCCATTTTTCTTTAATAAACTTAAAACTGTGTCACATGGTTGTGCACCTTGTGATAATAGTTTTAATGTTAGTTCTTCATTAATTTTTGCCTTACCTGTTGCTGGTTCATATGTACCTAATAAATGTAAATATTCACCATCACGTCTTTTACGTGAGTCAATAGCGATTACACGGTAAGCAGGTAATTTGTGACGACCTAACTTTGTTAATCTGATTTTTACCATTGTAAAACTCCCAATGTGTTTTATTTTTTTATAAGCGTTTATATATTATATGTAATTTTTGAAAATTTACTTATTAAATAACATAAAATTATTAATATTGAGGTTAAGATGAAACGAATTGGAATCTTATACGACAAAGCAAGTAAGAAAGCTTTTTTGCTTCCTGAACAAGTTAAAGAATTAACTAGCAAAGGTATTACAGTTAACGTTTTGACTGGTGTTGGTAACCCACTTAAAATTGCCGACACTAATTATTTATCAGCTGGTGCAAAAATATTTGAACAATGATCAAGTGTTGTTGAAGCGTCAGATATTATTTTAAAAACTAACAGTTTTCTACAAAAAGAATTAGAAAAAATGAATGGTAAAATTGCCATCACAATGGTTAATTATTTAACCAATGTTGATATGCTTTACCATATGTTGGAAAACAAAGTTACTGGTTTAGAATGATGCGGTTTAACTAATCGAAGTGGCTATGTTTTCTTCCCAGAAATTGAAAACCTAAAAGCAACCTTCATTTTACGACAAGTAAAACTTGCATTAGCTAAAGGTTTAGCAAAAAAAGAAAAGCACAAAGTAACATATCCTGCTCATCCAAAAATGTTAATTTTAAACGCTACATTTTGTGGTGTAGCTTTAGCTAAATTAGCTTTAAATGAAGGCTTTGAGGTAACAATTGCTGATGCTGATGAAAAGTATCTAACTGAATTGAAAAATAGCAACCATAAACTTCAAACCATTCCCGCTCACTATGATCTTCTAGTTGAAAACATTAAAGATAAAAATATTTTTGTAAATACTGCTATTAATCCAACTGACTTAACAAAGTTAAGAATAACAAAGGAAATGGGATTATCAATGCCAAAAGGTTCAATGTTAATTGATGCTTCATGTGAAAACGGATATGCTTTCCATTTTGTTAAGAAGTTTGCCGATACAGATTTGAAATGAAATAATGTTAACAATAGATTCTATTATTTAGTCCCAGCTGATATGAGCGATCATTTTGCTGACAATGTAAGCCGTTTAATAAGCACTAAGTCAGTTCGATATCTTCTAGATATTGCTGAAAATGGTGTTAAAGGTTCAGACATTTGAAAAATTACCAACTGTCAAGATGGTAAAGTTTTAAATGCCACAATTAATAGAAAATTAAGACTTTATTAATTGATTTAATTTCATTAAGAAACAATCAATTTGTTCTTGTGAGACTGAGCTACTTGTAAAGATAGCACAGTCGTTTTTGTTCTTAATCATTGTCCTAGTTAATTTAATATGCATTGGGTCAATGAACACTACGTGTTTTTGTCTTTGCTTAAGTATATTAAACAATGATTGACCGTTATGACTAGATGGTGCAGAAATAACAAACACTAAATCATACTGCCTTGCTTCTATTACTCTCGATTGTCGTTGTTTACTTGAATGACAAATTGTATTAGAAAATTTAATAATTGCTGGTTCTTTGAACCAAGGTCTAGTTTGCAAATAATCCTCTTGATACATTGTGGTTTGTGATACCACTTGCACATATGGCATATCTAGTACATGGCACAAATCTTTTTCTGTTTTATAAATAGTTAAATTATTTTTCCCTAATTGTTTTGCAGCAATTGCTTCAACATGGTTTTTATCCCCATAATATGCAACATGATAACCGTGCATAATTGCATTTTTTATCTTTGATAAAACATATGAAACATATGGGCATGTTAAATCAAAGTATTTTCAACCTTGTGCTTCAACATAATTAATTACTCTTGGATCAGTTCCATGAGCAGAAAAGATAATAACATTATTGGACGTCTTAATCGATTTAACTAATGCTAAACGATTGTGTGTTTTGTTTTCAAGAATCTTAACATTTTTGTGCATTAACAATTCTTTACATAGTTCATCATTATGAACTATGTTACCAATTAAATAAATATTAGCCGAAGGATAATCATCAATTATCTTTCGTGTTTTATTTACAACTCTTTCAACACCATAGCAGAAACCACATGGTCGAATCAAATTAATATCCATACAATTATTATCTATTTTTTAAATGAAAAAAATCATAATCTATATAATTAAAACATTATGGCAGATTTAAAAGAACAAATCAAGAATAGTTTAAACATAGGCAAAACTGGCTTAGAAATGAAAGCCAATTTATCAGTAAAAGAACCCAAGATTCAACAAAGTTGAATTGATTCTAAAGTTTATCAAAAAGTTCTTGAAAGAAATCATAAAACTAATAACCAATGGATTTTACATGATGGGCCTCCATATGCAAATGGTGACTTACACGTTGGTCATGCTTTAAATAAAATCTTAAAAGATATTATCGTGCGTTATAAGAATGCAAAAGGTTTTTACAGTCCATTTGTAATGGGTTGAGATACTCATGGTTTACCAATCGAACATGCTTTAACAAAAAAACTTGGTAAAGAATATAACCAATTAAGTATTTCACAAAAACGTCAAAAGTGTTATGATTTTGCTTTAGCAAATATTGCCAAACAAAAACAACAATTCTCTAAGTTCGGTTTATTTACTGATTACGACAAAATCTATATGACTATGTCAAAAGATTATGAAACACGACAACTTAATCTTTTCCTAGAAATGATCAAACAAGGTTTAGTTTTCCAAGCTCTTAAACCTGTTTATTGATCATGATCTAGCCAAACTGCTTTAGCAGAAGCTGAAATTGAATATGCCGACTTAGAAGCTTATTCAATCTATGTTGGTTTTAATGTAATTGATGGCAAAAAGATTTTAGAAAAAGGAGATAAGCTTGTTATTTGAACGACAACCCCTTGAACAATTCCAAGCAACCTAGCTGTTGCTGTTAATCCAACATTTGATTATGCTCGCGTTAAAGCTGACAGGCACTACTATGTAGTTGCTGAAAAACTTTTACCTAACATCACTAAAGCATTAAAGTGAAAAGATATTGAAGTAGTTAATACATTTAAAGGCCAAGAATTAGAAAAGGTAATGTATGAACAACCTTTATACGATAAACCTTGTCCAGTTATTTTGGCAGAATATGTTTCAATGGATGATGGAACAGGTTTAGTTCATAATGCCCCAGGATTTGGTGATGATGACTACATTGCATGTAAGGCTTACAAGATTGAACCATTCTGTCCAATTGATAAGTTGGGTAAATTTACTGCTGAAATTAATGATAAAGAATTGGAAGGTATCTTCTACGAAGATGCTAATGAATCAATCGTTAAGCGTCTTGATGCTAAAGGCTCATTATTAAAAGTTGGTAAGATTACTCACTCTGCTGCAATTGATTGAAGAACAAAAAAACCTGTTTTATATCGTGCTACAAAACAATGATTTGTTAATATTAACTCAATCAAGAAAGATATTATCAAAAATCTACAAAATGTTAAATTCAATTCTGAATCAAATATGAATCATATGATTGAAATGATTGAAAATCGTTCAGAATGATGTATATCACGTCAAAGGGTATGAGGTGTGCCAATCTGCATCATCTATGATGACAAGGATGAGCCTATCCTTGATATCGATCTATGTCAACACATTGTCGACATCTTATCAAAAGAAGGCACAAATACTTGGTTTGAACAACCAGTTGATTATTTCTTAACAGAAAAATATTCTAAGGGTAAGAACTATACAAAATGTATGGATACAATGGATGTATGGTTTGACTCTGGATCTAGCCATATGATGTTCAACCAAAATGGATGAAACGATCAATGCGATCTTTACCTAGAAGGTAATGACCAATATCGTGGTTGGTTTAACTCATCAATCATCACATCAACAATTGTTAAACATCAATCAGCATATAAACAATTAATTAGTCATGGGATGACTGTAGATGAACAAGGACGCAAGATGTCCAAATCTTTAGGTAATGGTGTTGATCCATTAAAAGTTTGCAACCAATATGGGGCTGATATTTTAAGAATGTGAGTCGCTAATAGCAACTATGTTGCTGATGTTTCAATTTCTGATAACATCTTAAAACAAATTTCTGAAATATATCGTCGTATCCGAAATTCATTATTCCGTTTCTGTTTAAGCAATATTGATGATTTCAATTTGGAAAAAGATGCAAAGTATTTCTTTGCCCCTGAAGATTTATATGTTTTGAATCAACTAAGAACCAATATTGAGAAAATCAATAAAGGATATGAAGCTTTTGATTTCTCTATTGCAGTCAAAACAATTAACGCTCACATTATTGAATTAAGTGGATGATACTTTGATTTAATCAAAGATACACTATATTGTGATGAAGCAAATAATGAACGCAGAAGAACAATTCAAACTGTATTGTACTTCCTATTAAATAGTTATTTGTGTTTCTTAGCACCAATAATTCCACACACTGCATTCGAAGTTCATGGTTTTTTCAAAAAAGCTAACAAACAAGATAACATTATGCTAGAAACATGAGTCGATAAGCTTCCATTTGAAATTGAAACAATTAATCAAGAGATGTGAGATCAAATATTTAAGATTAAAGATTTAGTCTTTACCCAAATTGAAAAAATGCGTAATGACAAAGTGTTAGCTAAAAATAATGAAGCAGAAGTGTCATTAACATTTAGCAACAGATTTAAAATAGATTCATTGTTGTTAAAAAAGATTCTCAATGTTGCTAAAGTAACTATCACATCATCTATAGATGATAAATATGATATAAAAGTAACTAAAACAAATTATATTAAATGTCCACGATGCTGAAATTACTTTAGCCAAGATGATATGTTTGATGGTTTGTGTGAACGTTGCCACAAAATCCTTAAGAAATAAATTTATCTTTAGCAATGCAAACTAGGTTTTTACCTAGTTTTTTATTTACTTCTTCAACAATTTTGTTTAATTTATTTTTTTTCTTTGGAATTAATTGTTGCTCAAGTGATTCATTAGCATCGGTTCGTTTTAACTTAGTAATGTTAATTCCTAATAACTGGATCATACTGCTACCATCTCAAACTGTACCCAACAGTTTCTGTGCATAATTAGCTAAATCTTCTCATTTATAAATGTAATGATTCAATGATTCATTTTTCATCCGATTAACTTTGTTAATCTTATAAATAACACCAACACATGAACCCATCATTTTATAAGCTTCAAGTTTCGTTTGTAATTCTTGGGCAATATATTTTAGTGTTGTTTCAATCTCAACAATATCATTTGTTGGATCTAATAATGTATGACTTACTGATTGTGACTTTGGGTCGTTTTTACTAACATCAACAAAATCATCACCATTGCCTAATGCATTTTGCCACGTTGTTCACCAGTTACGATCTAATGATGCTTCAAGCAATTTGATGTCATCAAAATTAGCTAAATCACCAATTGTTTGAATGCCAATTTTCTTTAGTCTCTTTGCAGTGGGTAGGCCAACAAAAAACATTTCTTCAATAGGTAATGGCCAAATCTTTTCTCTTAATTCTTCCGGTGTTAATACAGTTGTAATACCTCGGGGTTTATTTAAATCTGTTGCCATTTTAGCTAAGAATTTATTATGACTTATACCAATCGAAACGGAAAGCTTCAATGTTTTATAAACATTGTCTTGTAAAGTTTTTGCTAATTTAATTGGATCATTATCATAATGTTTAAGTGTTTGTGTCACATCTAAAAAACATTCATCAATTGACATTTCTTCACAAATATTAGAAAAATGTTTCTTGATATATGCAAAAAATTCCATACTAACTTTGTCATAAAGTTCATAATGGCCATTGATAATGGTTAGGCCAGGAAACTTTTGTCGAGCCATATATGTTGGCATAGCCGCTCTAATACCTAGTTTTCTTGCGGGGTAACTTGCACAACCAATAACTGATCGTTTTGTTCTACCAGCGACAACAAATGCAGTGTTGTGCAATTTAGGATCAACTTTTTCTTCGCAGCTACAAAAGAATGCATCAAGGTCAATATGAAATATTGTTTTTCTCATATTACACCTTCCTTAAACAAACAAGAAATTCTTTGTTGTTACTTTTTGCGCCAAGAATTGGAGATGCAATTATATTTGACACATTAAAGCCAAATTTTGTTGCGCAGGAACATACTGACGAAATTGCTTGTTGATGGTGCTTTTCAGGAATCAAACCTTTACATTTATCTAAAATTTGTTTTGTTAATTCAAATTGTGGCTTGATTAAGCAAATAAATGTTATTGGATAATCAAAGATCTTGGCAACATGTTCAATTATCTTTGTTGATGAAATAAAACTAACATCACATGCAACAAAGTCAATATGCTCAAAGTCACTTGTTTTTGTTTTACAAAAATGTGTTTGTTCCATTAAAACAACTTTATCACTTAACAATGACCTGTTAAATTGATTTGTCCCAACATCTAATGCATAAACTTTCTTTGCACCTTGTTTTAACATCACTTGAGTAAAACCACCAGTTGAACATCCAATATCTAAGCAAACTTTACCTTTTAAATCAATATGATACTCCTCCAATGCTTTTAATAATTTATAAGCACCACGAGAAACTCAAACATCATCTTGTTTAAGTCTTAATTCTACATTGTCATTATTGTCAACTAAATAACTTGGTTTTGTTTCTACTTTGTTATTAACAAATACACAACCAGCACAAACATATTGATTTAGTTTGTTCCTGGAATATTGTGGATAAGATTTTGTTAAAAATTTATCTAATCTAATAGCCATAATTTTTATCTATAATCTAATTATAATAATTTAAATATGGAAACACAATTTACAAAAAGGACATATACAAGACCCCAAGCATCACTATTGATGAAGTCAATGTTGATTGCTGGTATTGCCTTTTTAATCATTGGGGGATTAAGTTATGGTTTTAGTGAGATGTTCTGAGTAACATTACCACCATCTAACTTTATCGTATTAGGCTTACCAATTTGTTTAATTACTTTAATTCTTGGAATGGTAGTATCTCTTCTTTGAAGAGCCAACATGTTAAAAAATGGTTCAGTTGGTATTACTATAGCTATCTATCTTTTATATATGATAACAACATCTGTTGCTTTTGGTTGGTTGTTTGCATTAGCCAGATTAAATGTTGATGCATATTGATTGCCAGTAATGTTTGCTATTGTTGGTGGTATCTTCCTTTTAACTGCAGGTATTGCAAAAATAATTTCATTACGAGGAATTATTACAATGGGCGCAATTGTTTTGATTACTGGAATTATTATGGGTGTTTGTTTCATTGCTTTCTTCATTGTAATGTTAGTAACATTGTTTATCAACCCAATGGTTGTAGTTCTTGCTAGTGATGCATTATGTTCATTAATAATGGCTGCAATGTCTCTGATATCATTTGTTTACATCATTGTGGATATTTGATTGATATCAAAAATGAGTGAATTTGTTAATGATAGCGGTGTAGAATATGGCAAAATTATGCCATGATATTGTGGATTTAGATTATTAACAGATTTAGTTAATATCTTATTCATAGCAATTTGATATTTAATTCGTTTTAGTCGAGGTTAATATGAGCTGTATATTTTGTGATATTGCTGTAGGAAAAGTTCCATGCTATAAGTTAGCAGAAAATAAAAATGCTTTAGCATTCTTGGATATTTCTCCATTAGCCAATGGTCATACTGTTATCATTTCAAAGAAACATTATCCTGATTGGCAATCAACCCCAGTTGATGTTTTACACGATATGGTTGATCTAAGTGTAGAAGTGGCTGATTTGCTAACAAAAAAGCTTAAACCATGAGGATTTAATTATCTAAGCAACCAAGGCAAAATTGCTAGTCAAGCAATATTACATGTCCATTTCCATGTTATTCCTAAATATGCTAAAGGCCAAGGTTTTAGACTTGACTGCAATCGTGTTAACATTGATGATGTTGAGAAAATAGCGAAAAAATTAAAGGCTAAATAATGAAAAAGAAAAATAAATTCATTGATTTTGTTTGTAAACAAAATTACATTTCTGAATTATCAATTCCAGAACATATCATTTTATGGTTAAACGTTTTTTTAAGTTTAACATTCTTTATTGTTCAGTTAGCAGCGTGGCCTGAAGAACATGCATATGCTAATTGAGTGACATGATTGACTCTTATCGCCACAATTACCTCTATCTTTTCAGTAATGGCTGGTGCAAAACAAAGAATTCTATGTCCATTCCTTGGAATTGTGTCATCAATATTGCTTGTAGCAATAAATTGAGGTAACCATTTATTTGGTGGAATGATTATGCATTGCTTTAATATAGTGATGCAGACGATTACATTAATAATCTGATATCGCACCTCAAACAACAAAGTTTCAATTGAACCAAAACATTTAAAATGATGGATTGTTTTGATTTATATTATTGGTTTTCTTGGGTTATCTGGATTGTTTGCATGGATGGAATCATTTCCATGATTCTATGAATTCTGGACTGGTTCTGAACAACCATGATATCTAAACTTATTTGATGCAATGGTTCTAATGTTTACAGTTGCTGCAGCATTCCCAATGTTTAAAAAATATGACTTTGTTTGATGAATATACATTATCACAGATGTAGCCATGGCAGCAACATGAATAACAAAAGGCGTGATTGCCACTGATCCCTTAAATCAATTTATTGCTTGGTCAATGTTAGTATCTGGATTAAGTATGACTGCAACATGTATTTTGGGAATGATTAATTGGAAACGATCGTTAAGAAATAAGGTATAACCTTATTTTTTATTTAATTTGTAGTTTTCATATATAATTAAGAAGCACATTCAGCAAAATAACATTATTTAACTTTAGTCAACAACGATTAAGTGTTAAAAGTAAATAAGCTGTAACAATTGAAATTATTAGTGTTGAATCTATAAATAAGTGTTATTTTATTGTTGTGTTATTTAATATTT
>JAZRUX010000012.1:0-70579 GCA_045598825.1 Mycoplasmoidaceae bacterium | reverse complement strand
TCATAATTTTAGACAATATTTTAATTTATAATAATAGCATAAGAAAGGATCAAAATATGGCAAATTCAACCGGAACATATAACAAGATGGCAAAATGGTTTAAATGATCAAACTTGTTCATTCTATTAATACCAATTGCTTGTGCAGTGCTTGAATTAACTGCATTAATAATGTATATTCAACCTCAAGGACCAGAAGCGTGAGGTACAACAATTGAAAAACTAGAACAAGCATACGTTATATTAGTATGTATCTTACTAGCTCTATCAGTTGTTTGATTAATATTAAATATCATTCTATTCCTAACTGCTGGAACAGTTAAGAATAAAATGTCTCCTACGGGAACTAGAATAGGACTATTCATTTCGTTTGCCCTAGTTTTAGCACCAATCATCTTAGCTTTAGTTTTCTACTTCGTACCAGAAACTAGAGGATATGATGACCAAACAAAAGAGGTTCTATTAATCGTAATGCCAGTCATTGTTGCGCTAGGTTACATTATTGGTTTTGCTTGCGCTAAAAGAGCCGTAAAGCGAACTCTTTAATTAAAGATTAAAAAATAAAAAGATTGGTTCAACCCAATCTTTTTATTTTACTTGTTTTCCATTTAAGCTAAATAAACTTGAACCTGTAATTTTAACTTTTACAAACTCACCTGGTTGAGCTTTACCTGTGAAGTTTACAACCTTTCAATTGTGACTATAACCGGTTAAAGTCGACGGATCGTTTTTACTTGGACCATCAACTAACACTTCTAGTGTTTTATCAATATATTTATTGTTGTTTCACTTTGAATATTTTCGAACTAACTTATTTAATTTATCTAAACGTTTTTGTTTAGTTTCCATGCTAATTTTGTCAGTTTCAGCTGCAGCTGGTGTCCCTACTCTTGGTGAATAAATAAAAGTATAGGCATTATCAAATTTAACTTTTTTGTATAACTTGATTGTTTGGTTAAATTCTCTTTCAGTTTCGTTGGGGAAACCAACAATGATATCAGTAGAAATTGTACATTGAGGGATTGTTTTTCTTATCTGCTTAATGTAATTAAGATAAGTAGCAATCTTCATTCCCCGATTCATTTTCTTTAATATAGTTTCTGAACCAGATTGAATTGGTAAATGAATATAAGTCATTAGGTTTGGATATTTTGCCATCACTTTAATAATTTCTGGATTAAAGTTTCATGGATTGCTTGTTGCAAAACGGATTCTTGCAATTTCAGTTTTAGCTACATCTTCTAAAAGATTAACAAAGAAATAATTCTTATTCAAGTCAATTCCATAGGAATTTACATTTTGACCTAATAAAGTAATGTCCTTGTATCCTTTTTTCTTTAAATCTAATACTTCATTAAGAATATCTTTCTTATCTCGTGAACGGATTGTTCCTCTAGTGTATGGTACAATGCAATATGAACAAAAATGATCACAACCATACATAATGTTAACTAATGCTTTATGATTATTTTCACGGTAATCAGGAAGATTTTCAATAACATCTCCTTCATGACTATAAACACGAATTATTTGTTTTTTATACTTATAAACATTTTCTAAAATAGCTGGTAATTCATAAATATTATGTGTTCCATGAATAAAGTTAATATTACGGAAAAATTTTAATATTTCTGGAATAGTCTTTTCTTGTTGTGGCATACATCCACATAATCCAAAAACTAAACTTGGTTTTTTCTTTTTTAATGCCTTTAAAGCACCCAACATTCCAAAAGCTTTATCTTCAGCATTTTGTCTAATTGCACAAGTGTTTAAAATTACCAAATCTGCTTGTTTTCAATCTTTAGATTGAATAAAGCCCATTGCAGTTAGAATACCCTTAATAATTTCACTATCTCGTTCATTGGCTTGACACCCATAAGTTCGAACAAAAAATGTCTTATTCTTCCCTATTGTTTTTTGTTTTTTTGTTAGAGTAAATAAGTTATTAAAATATTGGATTTGTCTAGTTCCACGAGTTCTTGCTTTAGCAAGATTTGGTAAGACGTTTTCTAACTTTGTGATTTTTTCCATATATTATTAATATTTTATACTATAATTTATAAAATATATTATTATGAACAAACTAACACTTTTAAAGAAATTAGGTTTAGGTGCAGCTACAGCTTTATCTACTGCTGTACCTTTATCATTAACAACAAGCTGTGGCAACAATGCTAACGGTATTCAAACAACTTTTGTTTCAGCAGTAAACTTGCATGATTCTTCTCTAGAAAAAGTTGAATATCAATCTATTGATAAAGATGAAATTTTATTAGGATCTAGACGTTTCTTTAATGGAAACTATTTCTTATTTGTTGGAAGTAATATTTTTCCATCAACCGGAACATTCTTTACTGGTGATGTAAGTGGTAACCCTCCAGTTGACGTTGAAACATGAAAGAACGATTTCTTTGAAAGTTCATTCTTATACACTGATGCTAAAAGAGCAGTTGGAAGCAATAAGGTTAAAACTGACTTTGGTTTTGTTGCTTATATTGATGACTTCGACTTAAAGTTTTATGACAACAACAATCACGAAATTTGCATATGCAAAGATGCTTCTAAAGATTGAGATATCATTCAAAAAGTTGGACCATTTGATAAATGAAAACCAGAGTATATTACTCAAACAAAACAATTCATGGACAAACTAAAACAAGACGGTGGAAGACTACCTGATGGAACATTAGTTGACTATGAATGAGATGATGAATCTGTAACTGTTGATGATTACATTCGTCAAGATCAAAAAGCGAAAGACTATCGTGCTTTCTGCGAAAGAGGTTTATCTTTCTTCCCAACAACTGATGATCGAAAAATTACATTCGATACTAGTAATGATAGTAAGAAGAGTTTAATGTTAATCTACAAAGATGGGCGTTTACAAGAAATTGTTGACTTACCAGCTGCTGCTTCACCTGCAACCGAAGCAGAAGACTATAAAGAAACAACAACTTTATTCGGTGCGATTAACAAACACTTTTGAATTGAAGAAGAAGACGATCCAAAATAATTAAATGACTAAAAAGAAACAAAACAATTCCACAAAAATAACCAAAGTAACTTTGGTTATTTATTGTTTAATTATGGTTGTTTCATTGATTGCTTTTATTATCACCTCTGGGCTACTAAAAGATTACAGTTATTTATACGGATTTTTATTATGTTTTGGACCAGGATTAATTTTTGTGTTTGTGAGCTTCTTATTACCACTTCCACAACTTATTTCAGCTAAGACTGGCAAAGGAATAATTGCTATTTGTATAATTGCATATGTTGTTAAATATGCAGCCATCATTGGCATCCCATTCATTGGACTAACTTTTCCCGATCATTTTAACCGTTGAGTAATGCTTGGAACAACCCTTGTAGCACCAATAACTGTTATTATTAGTAAATTAATATTTGCTAACTACGTTAGCAAAAATGTTAAAAAAACGCAAAAATAGTATAAAATTTGAGTATGAGTGATTGACAACCTCTTAGCATTAGACCACAGATATTTTCGATCGTTGTTGTAACGGTCATTTTATTGATTTTGTGCCTAATCTATTACAAAAAATCTAAGAAACTAAAAGCTAATGAAGCTCCAACTGGATATGCATTAGCGGTTGAACTTTATGTTTCATATATTCGTAATATGGTTCATGAAATTCTTGGACCAAAATTTGACAAGATGACACCACTATTTGTCTTCATTTTTAGTTACATTTTATTATCAAACATTATTGGTGTATTTGGTCTAGAAAACCCTACGGGTTCTTATACCGTTACTCTATCAATGGCATTAATTATGTATATTGGTGTATGAGTTGTTGGTTTTAAATTCCAAAAACTTTCATATCTAAAGAATTTCTGTCTAAAGATTAAAACTAAAAAAGGCAAAGAAATTCCAGTTTTCATTAACCCTCTAGAAGTTATGAGCAATATTGCTCCACTAATTTCTATGTCCTTCCGTTTGTGGGGTAACATCACAGCCGGATCAATCATCATTACTTTGTGATTCTTCTTCACAAACTGAGTGTGACAAAATGTACCAATTCTTGGTACAATCAACATTTTGGGTGGTTTAACTGGAGCGCCAATTCGAGCATATTTTGATCTATTGTCAGGACTAATTCAAGCTTTGGTATTTACGATGTTAACAATGGTTTATTGGACAATGGCAAAAGGTGATGATGGAGAACAAATCAATCCTCGTGTTTCAGTTGTTCCAAACACTAACCCTATTGTAAATAGATAATATACATAATATAAATAAGAAAAAAGTCATAAAAAAATATATACTTTATATGTATATATTTTTTTAAAAAGGAGAAAAGTATGGATAGTGCATTTTTAGGTGCAGGTATTGCTGCCCTTGGTACATTAGGTACTGCTGTCGGTCAAGGTTATGCTGCTGGTAAAGCTGTTGAAGCTGTAGCTCGTAACCCAGAAGCTGAAAGCAAAATTAGAACAACACTAATCGTCGGTGACGCGATTGCTGAAACATCAGCAATTTACGCATTGATTATTGCGATTCTATTAATTTTCGTAGCTCCAGGACAAGCTTAGGAGACTAACGATGGAAATAAAACAAACAAAAACTAAAAGAGGATTATTGGTATGCCTTATCATTGCGATAAGCATTTTGCCTTTATTATTAACTTTGAGTTCTTGTAAACCACTTGAAGCTGAATGAGTGATTAATAATTTATTTCCAAATCTATGAGTTTTTCTGACTCACATTATTGCAGCTGTCATCTTAGTTGTTGTAATGACATGGTTGGTTTGAAAACCAACTAAGAACGCACTGCAAAAACGACATGACTACATTGCTAAAGAAATTGCTGATGCTCAAACTGCAAAAGAAGCAGCAACAATTGAACTTAATGAAGCAAACCAACTAAAGGTTAATGCGATGAGTCAAGCAATGGCAATCACAACTGAAGCAAAAGCTGAAGCTTTTACAATCATTGAAAATGCAAGATTAGAAGCAAAGCAAACCGCTAACAAGATTGTGACTGATGCAAGAGAAGATGTTGAAAAACAAAAGCGTGATGCAAGAGCAAACGCTCAAGATAACATTATCAACATTGCCTTTAATGTTGCTGAAAACGTGTTAAACAAACAAGTTGATCAACAAGATAAAGACAAATACATTGATGATTTATTAAAAACAATTGAGGAAGATCTTAAAGATAAATAATGCAAGCGGCTAATCAAGTATTGTCTTATGCTAACGCAATCTTTTCGATTGCACAAACAAAAGAAATGCAAGAAAAATACTATCAACAAATTGCGGCATTGGATGCAATGAATGTAACCAATCCTGATTTTTATCGTATTTTAGCTAACCGTTTCATTGATAAACAAGAACGTAAAGATCTTGCCATGACTGTCTTAACTGGTTATGGTTTTGAGGGAAAATTGATATATTGAGTTTGAACAATCATTGACAACAATGCTTATCACAAATTTCACTATATTGCTCAATTGTGTCGAGAAATATATCACGACTTATTCAATATCACTCGTGTGAAAATTACATCTGCCAATGATTTGAGCGAAGACCAAATAGATAAGATCAAAGATTTCTTTGAAAAGAAATTAAATCGAAAGATTGACGTTGAATGGCACATTAAACCAGACTTAATTGGTGGTTTGAGAATTCAAGTTAATAACAAAACATATAACAACACATTCAAATCTAAATTAGAAAGCCTAAAGAAAGAATTGCTTTCTAGAAGGGATTATTAAATATGACAACTAAAACAGATTCATTTGCGGCGTTAATAAAAGCTAAAGTAGAAAAATATTCAACTAAGATTAAGCAAGATGAGATTGGACGAGTAATATCCGTTGGTGACGGTATTGCTTTAGTGTCTGGTTTAGAAAAAGCAATGCTTAATGAATTAGTTGTTTTTGAAAACGGTACCAAAGGTATGATTCTAAATCTAGAAGCAGAAACACTAGGTATTGTTTTATTAGGTAAGTACGATAACATTGCTGAAAACTCATTAGTGTCTCGTACTGGTAAAGTTGTATCAGTCCCAGTTGGTGACCAAATGTTAGGTCGTGTTGTTGATGCTATTGGACAACCAATTGATGGTAAGGGACAAATTGAATCAAAAGATTTGATGCCAATTGAAAAAATTGCCCCAGGTGTTATTACCCGTCAATCTGTTGATGCTCCACTTGAAACAGGAATCTTATCAATCGATTCAATGTTTCCAATTGGAAAAGGTCAAAGAGAATTGATCATTGGAGATAGACAAACAGGAAAGACAACAATTGCAATTGACACTATTCTTAACCAAAAAGGTAAGAATGTTAAATGTGTGTATGTTGCAATTGGTCAAAAACGTTCAAGCGTTGTACACATTCACAATGTATTAGAAAAAGCTGGAGCAATGGAATATACAACTATTGTTTCATCAACAGCTGGAGAATTACCAGCATTGATTTATCTAGCGCCTTATACAGGTATTACAATTGCTGAATATTGATTAAGTAAAGGACAAGATGTCCTAATTGTTTACGATGACTTATCAAAACATGCAGTAAGTTATCGTACAATTTCATTACTTCTTAGAAGACCACCTGGTCGTGAAGCTTACCCTGGTGATGTTTTCTACCTACACTCTCGTTTGCTAGAACGAGCTGGAAGAATGAATAAAGAAAATGGTAATGGTTCAATCACTGCCTTACCTATTATTGAAACACAAGCAGGTGATATCTCTGCTTATATTCCAACTAATGTAATTTCAATTACTGATGGACAATTATTTATGATGACAAGTATGTTCAATGCTGGACAACGACCAGCCATTGACCCAGGTCTATCAGTATCCCGTGTTGGATCTGCTGCCCAAAGAGGCTATGTTAAACAAACTGCAAGCAGTTTAAAACTAGAACTTGCCCAATTTGCTGAACTATCAGCATTTAGTCAATTTGGTTCCGACCTAGATAAAGAAACAAAAGATATTATTGAACATGGCAAGAGAATTATGGAAATGATTAAACAACCAGAAAACTCACCATATTCACAATTAGAGGAAACTGTTTTGTTATTTGCAATTAAACACCACTTCATTAAGTGGGTTCCAATTAATCAAATAACCAACTTTAAAAAAGAAGTCGTTAAACATTTCAATACTTCTAAACTACTACCAGAATTAGAAAAAGCTGGTAAGTTTGATGATAAATTAATTGAGAAATTTAAAGCTGAATTCAAAGAATTCATGCTTGAATTTATTGAAAGTTTACCAGATTATAAAGCTGAAAAATTTGGTGATATTAAAGAATTAAAGAAATAAGGTTATGCAATCATTAGATTTAATTAAAAAACGTATTAAGTCTATCGAAGCAACTAAGAAAATCACTAATGCGATGAAATTAGTTGCCACTACCAAAATCAAAAGTCAATTAAGGAATTTTGAAGCGGTAAGTATTTTTTGCCGTGAATATTACCGAGTATTTAAAACTCTTATTTTACGTGAACCTAACCTTGATTTCTTGCGCTTCCCAAATAAGAAGGTCCAAGATCGTAACTTGTATATCCTTTGTACATCTGATCTTGGTCTATGTGGTCCATTTAATGGCAATATTTGTAAGTTCCTTATGGAACATATAAAACCAAATGACAAAATTATTGTCTTTGGTCAAAAGGGTGTAAGTTATTTAAAAATGCACCATCATGGTGATCAAATTTTAAAAACAATGCGTTGAGACCTTGATGCAAATAACTACTACACATTATTACCATTAAGTTATGAGATATTAGCTGCATATGCTTATGGAGAATATAACCAAATTAAACTTGTTTATACTGAATTTAAATCTTCAGTTAGCAATGTACCAAAGGTTTGAAACATTCTTCCAATATGACCAGAACTATTTGGTGCAACCAAAGAAGCAATCGTGAAAGATCCAACTATCTTTGAACCAAGTGCTAAAGAAATTATTAAAGCTATTTTACCAGTTTATGTTTCAAACTTAGTTTATGGTGCTTTGGTTGAATCTTCACTATGTGAATCAACAAGCCGAAGATTTGCAATGGAAGGTGCAACCAAGAATGCCACTGAGTTGATTGATACATTAAAGATTCAATACAACCAAGCACGACAAGAAGCAATTACCCAAGAAATCAATGAAATTGTTGCTGGTGCAATTGGTAAAAAATAAAGGAGCAAATTATGGAAACAAAAGAAATTAAAATTGAAAAGAAAGATAACAAAGCAGTCGGTACCATTTACGAAGTAATGGGACCAGTTGTTGATGTTAAATTTGGTCATGAACAATTACCAAACATTAATGATGCCTTAACAATTGATATTAATGGCAAAGCATTAGTGCTTGAAGTTGCGCAAGTAACTGGTGATGATATTGTTCGTTGTATTTCTATGGGTGATACTGGTGGATTAAAACGAGGTATGACTGTTATTAACACTAACAGCCCAATCACTGTTCCTGTTGGTAAAACTGTTTTAGGCCGTATGTTTAACGTTATTGGTCAACCAATTGATGGCAAACCAGATGTTGATGCATCAACTCCTCGTGAATCAATTCACAAACCTGCTCCTTCTTTTAAAGATCAAATTGCTTCACAAGAAATATTTGAAACTGGTATTAAAGTAATTGACTTACTAGTCCCTTATGTTAAAGGTGGTAAGATTGGATTGTTTGGTGGTGCCGGTGTTGGCAAAACTGTATTAGTACAAGAATTAATTCACAATATTGCAACTGGCCACGGTGGTTTGTCAGTATTTGCTGGTGTTGGTGAACGTACTAGAGAAGGTAATGATCTTTATCATGAAATGATAGCATCAAAGGTTATTAACAACACAGCATTAGTATTTGGACAAATGAATGAACCACCTGGTGCAAGAATGCGTGTAGCTTTATCCGGTTTAACAATGGCTGAATATTTCCGTGATCAAGAACACCAAGATGTTTTATTATTTATTGATAATATTTTCCGTTTCACTCAAGCTGGCTCAGAAGTATCAGCCCTATTAGGTCGTATGCCTTCAGCTGCTGGTTATCAACCAACTTTAAGTTATGAAATGGGACAACTACAAGAACGTATTACATCAACTAAGAACGGATCAATAACATCTGTTCAAGCTGTATATGTTCCTGCTGATGACTTGACAGACCCTGCCCCTGCAACAACCTTTGCTCACCTTGATGCAAAGATCGTTCTTGACCGAAAGATTGCATCTTTAGGTATTTATCCAGCCGTTAACCCACTTGAATCATCTTCCCGTTTACTTGACCCTAAGATTGTTGGTATCGAACATTATAAAGTTGCTCGTGATGTTCAATCAATCCTACAAAAGTTTAATGAATTACAAGATATTATTGCTATTCTAGGTGTAGATGAATTATCTGATGATGATAAATTAATAGTATCACGAGCAAGAAAGATAAGAAACTTCTTATCACAACCATTTGCGGTTGCAGAAAAGTTCTCTGGTTATCCAGGTAAATATGTTAAAGTTGCTGATACAATTGCTGGTTTTAAAGAAATTGTTGAAGGTAATTGTGACAACATTCCTGAAGTTTACTTCTATAACGTTGGTACATTAGAAGAGGTAAAACAAAAAGCTAAAGCTGGTAAAGTAGAAAAATAATTATGGCAAAAGAGTTCAGACTACATATATCAACCCCAACAAAAGTTTGCGTTGACAAGCAAGCCATTTTGGTAACAATGCCAACCGCTAATGGTTATGTTGGTATTTTGCCTGAACACTCTCGTATCTGTGGTGCAGTTATGCCAGGATATATGTATATCACATATCCATCTGGTGAAAAACAAACCGCCTTAATTAACTATGGTGTTTATTATTTCAAAGAAGATAAATTAGTTATTCTTTCAGACTTCTTTGAATTTGACCGTGGTATTAGTGAAAACGCTCTAGCTTCTATTGCAATGAGAATTGAAGAAGAGAGTAAAAAAGTTCAATTATCAGAACGAGCTGTCCATGCTTTGAACTCTTACATGAAAATGGTTAGCGCAAAAGCAAAAGAAAATAAAAAATAGGCTATGCCTATTTTTTTATTAGTTCTTGCACAATGAAATTATCACGTTTAATTTGTTTGAATGTACCTCATTTACCATGACCTGGTAAAATTAAATTTTCTTCATATAATTCTTTTCATAGTTGGTTTAAAGATTTAATCATATCTACTGGGTTAGAGTTACCTAAGTCGGTACGACCATAACTATTGTAGAACAATGTATCACCAACAAAGATTCAGTTTTTGTATTTATAAACAACTGATCCAGCGGAATGACCTGGTGTATGCAATATTTCAAAACTAAATTCATTAATAAGAAAAGATTTCTTATTAAATCAATGAATATTTTTAGAAAAATCTTCAACTTTTAAATTGGCTAAATTATCATAACGATATTTAGAGTATGTTAATTTATCACCTTCGTGTAAATAAACTGGGCAATTTCATTTTTTTACTATTGTAGCTGTATCAAAGCAATGATCAAAGTGAGCATGAGTTAGTAAAACAGCCACCACTTTTGTATCTTGTGGAATATTAGCAATAACTTCATTTCCGCTAAAGCTTGGATCAATTACAACCGCTTCTTTTTTATTGAAAATAATGTATGTATTATTATCCATTGCTCGAGAAGTAATACAAACTAAATTTGGTTCTATTATTGTTTTACTCATAATGTTTAATATTATATAAATATTTATATAATATTACTACTATGAATTATCTATCCCTTTATCGTAAATATCGTCCAAAATCTTTTGCTGATGTCGTTGGACAAGAATATATTGTTAAGATTTTAAAAAACTCAATCAAAAACAATGTTGTTGCTAATGCGTATGTTTTTGCTGGCACAAAGGGTACAGGAAAAACATCATTAGCAAAAATTTACGCTAATGCAATTAACTGTCTTCACAATAAAGATGGCGATATTTGTGGTGAATGTGAAATTTGTAAAGATTTTGCAAATAATCAAGTGATGGATGTTATTGAACTTGATGCAGCAAGTAACAATGGTGTTGATGAAGTGCGACAAATAAATGATGCCGCTATGTTCTTACCAACAAAATTAGGTAAGAAGGTTTATATTATTGATGAAGCACACATGTTGACTAACCAAGCATGAAATGCTTTATTAAAGCTAGTTGAAGAACCGCCAAAGCATGTTGTATTCATTTTTGCTACAACAGAAATGCACAAAATTCCGGCAACAATCTTATCAAGATGTCAATGTTTTAGATTTAATAAGATTTTACATAGTGACATAGTCAAGCTATTAACAAAAGTTTGTAAGGCTGAAAATATTAAATACGATTTAGATGCTTTAAAAGTTATCGCTGATATTGCTGATGGTTCAGCTCGTGATTCATTAAGCATTCTTGAACAAGTTGCAACTTATGGTGATAACAATGTTAAGATTGATGACATATATAAGGTATATGGTTTATTAAGCCCAGCAGAAATGATTGATTTCCTTAATCTTCTTATTTCAAAAAATAGTGAAACTATTTTTGCTAAAGTTAATGAATATTTTCAATCAGGAATTAATTTTGCTAGCTTTGCAAATTTAATTGTGTCAATTTTAACTGACAAATTAATTTACTTAAAGACACAAAACTATAAGCTCTTAACAAAAATTAATGAAAATTTAGTTAATGCTTTTTGTTTGGATAGTGTTAATCAATTAATTAGGTTAATTGACATTTGACAAGAAACATATTTTAAAATTTCAACCCCAACCGATGTTCATGTTATTATCAATCATGCAATTATCAAATCATTAGCAATTTTTGATGAAGAAAAAACATTAAGTGGAAACGATCAATCAAACCATCCAAAAGTTTCTATTCCACCAAAAGAAAAAATGGTTGAAAAAGTTAAGATAGATAAAACTGAAATTACTGATGATATGTTTGTTCTATCTGATGTTGAAATTCCAACACCAAAGAAAGAACCTAAGAAAGAAAAAACACAAAAACTTGTTGAAGTTGCACCAATTCAAGCTGTACAATTTCATGAAACTTCAATGCCAACTGACTTAGATATTCTTTTAGCAATTTTTTCTAACCGAAATGTTGACGCCGAAAAACAAGCAAAAGATATTTTAGAAAAAATTAAATCTGGCAAATTAGATGAAAAATCTTTTTCTAGTGCACAATTAGCTAAACAAGTTTTATGTGCAAGTCAAAATGGCATTGTCTTATTATTTGATGATGAAATTGATGCTAAATTATTTAACAATGCTACTAAGAAGAAAGATTTCATCTTATCTTGTTGCAAAATTTTTAGAAATCCGAAATTCTTTGTTGCTTACACTAAACAACAAATTAATGGTTATAAAGATCAAATGCTTGAGGCAAAGAAGCATCCAAAACGCTTATTGAATCTTGATGCATTAAGAACAATCTTAAACAAAGATGCATCAATTGAACAAATAGCCTTTAATACCATTTATAGTAAACTAGATCCCAAAGGACGTAAATAATGAATAAGTTAGGATGTCACGTGAGTATGTGTGCTCCTGATTACTTATTAGGATCACTTGATATGGCTCTTAGTCAAGACGCTAATTGCTTTATGATTTATACTGGTTCCCCACAATCAATTGCTCGACAACCAATTAATGAATTAAAAGTTAGTGAATTTCACAAAGCATTAAAAGAAAAACACATTCCTATTGAGGATGTTATTGTTCATTCACCATACATTATTAATTGTGCAAATTCTGTAGCAAAGAAAAGACATTTTGCTAAAACATTTTTAGTCCAAGAGGTTGATCGTGTAAAACAAATTGGCGCAAAATATTTAGTATTACATCCAGGAAGCAATGCTAATAAGGACGAAGGATGCAAATATATTGCTGAAGCAATTAACTATGTTAATAAAACAAATAAAAGTGTTGTTATTTGTTTAGAAACAATGGCGGGTAAAGGTAATGAAATTGGTTCAAAGTTTGAAGAATTAAAATCAATTATTAAACAAGTTGAAAACAAAAACCTTGTTGGTGTTTGTTTAGATACTTGTCATATTTCTGATGCCGGATATGATATTTATGACCCATCTGCTACATTAAAGGTGTTTGATGATATTATTGGTCTTAAATATTTAAAGGTTATCCATGTAAACGATTCATTGAATGACCAAGGTGCACATAAAGATCGACACGCAAACATTGGTGAAGGTAAGATTGGTTTAAAGATATTAAAAGAATGAGTTAATTACCCAATGTTATCTAAAATCTGCAAGATTTTGGAAACACCATGAACAATTGATGGACCAATTTATAAAAAAGAAATACATATGTTGTTAGGAAAATAATTATGAGTAAACAACCTTTAGCTTTTGAATTAAGACCAAAAACAATCAATGATGTAATTGGACAGAAACATTTAGTTGGACCAAACTGTTTATTAACACGAATGGTTAAATCTGGTAAACCAATCAATATCATTTTCTATGGTTATCCAGGAATTGGTAAGACAACACTTGCCACAGCTTTGTGCAATGATATGCATTTGCCTTTTGCAATGTTTAATGCTGCAACTGATAAGAAAGAATCATTAACACAAATTATTCAATTAGCAAAACTATCAACAACATCATATATTATTATTGTTGAAGAAATTCATCGTTTAAATAAAGACAAGCAAGACATCCTTTTGCCATATCTAGAAGACGGAACTGTCACAATGTTCGCTTGCACTACAGAGAATCCTTTCTTTTCAATTAATCCAGCAATTAGAAGCCGATGCAATATTGCTAGATTAGATTTGATTAAGCCAGATGAACTATATTTGTGATTAAAAAAGATTAATAAAGAAAAGAAAATTAATGCTCATATTACTGATGCTGCTTTAAAAACAATAGCATACCATTGCAATGGTGATGTTCGTTCTGCTATCAATGTAATTGATAATATTATTAAATTTTATAAGGACGATAAAGTTGATAATAAACTATTAGAAAAGATTTTATTATCACCAACAGTTTTAAGAAGTAGCTATGGTGATGAATATTATGATATGCTATCTGCTTTCCATAAATCGTTACGTGGTTCCGACCCAGATGCTGGATTATATTATTTAGCAAGATTATTAACAACTGGTGATTTGACAAGCATTACACGAAGAATGGTTGCTTGTGCTTATGAAGACATTGGACTAGCTAATGCGCCACTATGTGCAAGAGTTGTAACTGCTGCACAAGCTGTAGATCGTGTTGGCATCCCTGAATGCTATCAAATTTTAGCTGATACTGTTGTTGAAATGTGTTTAAGTCCTAAATCCAATTCAGCCTATATGGGTTTTGGTCAAGCATTTGAAGATGTTCAAAATGGTAAATGTTATGAAATACCTAAGCATTTAAAAGACAATAATTACAAGTCTCATGTTAAATTAGGAAATATTGGATACATCTACCCACATAATTATCCTAACCATTGGGTAAATCAAGAATATTTACCTAAACCATTAAAAGGAACAAAATATTACAAAAAAGCAGATAACCCAAGTGAACTTAGATTAAATGCATATTTAGAACAAATAAAAAAAGCTAGTAAGAACTAGCTTTTTATTAACACGGTATCTAAGATACCATTAATAAACTTCTTTGAATCTAGTTGGCCATATTTTTCAGCAGTAACTAGCGCTTGATCAATTGCAACCGCTATCGGGGTTTGCAAAGCATATACTTCACAATAACAAACAATAAGAATAGCCTGAGTCATGGGAGCAATACGTTGTCACGTTCAATTCTTGCCAAGATTGTCACTAAATATTTTGACTATTTCTTTTTGGTGTTCACAATAATATTCAAGTAATTTAAGTTGATTAGCATCAAACTGATAACTTTCAGCATTATAAAAATCTTGTTTTAATTCATCACCCTTTAGGTTCTTTAACAAGCTTGAATAAATATATTGAGTGATGTCCACTCTTTTTTGTCATTGTGTTTTGTTATTCATTTTCAATGCTTAGAGCAACAACACAAGTTAAACTTAGAGATTGCTTCATTACTAGTAATAAATCTTTATGAAGTTTATCAATAGTTTTGAAATTAGGTTGATTATTTTTTGAAACAATACGAACTGATACTTCGTAATAATTTGTATCAACTCTCTCTATTGTATGAGCAACATATTCATATCCTTGATATGCTGCTAATACTTTTTTGATGATATTAGTAATTAGTTCAGGACTAAATGAAATTGTCCCTAAACCATTAACTAAATTAAAGTTTTCAATTTGTGTTGTCTTTGTCATTATTTTGTTTCTCTACCTACATATGTTCCATCTGATGTACGAATGATTATTCGATCAGTTGGTCTAACAAATTGTGGAACTTGAACTTCAAGTCCAGTTGAGATGTGAGCCTTTTTCATGATAGCTTTAACAGTGTTACCTTGAACAGCCTCTTCGCAATCAATTAAGTCACACACAATTTGGTCTGGCAATCTTATTCCTAGGATTTCATCACCATATTTCAGGATTGAAACTTCAATACCTTCAATTAAAAAATTCTTCATTGATTGAATTCTAACTTCTGGAATTTCAACAGTTTCAAATGTTGTGTTATCCATAAAAACATAATTTGAGCCATCAACATATGAAAAACTCATCTTTACATTTTCAACTAACACTTTTTCAAATTTACCACCAGTTAAAACATCGATAGTAATTGAACCAGTTCTTAAGTTTCTAACTTTACATTTAACAATACCTTCACGCATTGCTGTTTTGTTAAAGTAATTTTCAATTACTTCATATAAGTTACCACCGTTTAAAAAGGTGTTGCCGGGTCTTAAATCCTTAGCATGTACTATTTCTGCCATTGGTGTTCCTCCTATTTCGTAATTGGTTTTTTAGTTGCAGCATCAATGATTGCTTGCATAGTTTTAACAGCATTAACTGGGTCTACACCACTTGCAGTTTCACCAGATAATAGTGTTCCATCAGCTCCCATAGATGCAGCATAGTAAACATCAGTTACTTCAGCTCTTGTTGGGTGAATTCCTCTTTCGAGAGAGTCTAACATTTGTGTACAAACTACAACTGGTTTGTGTGCTTTTTTACACATTTGAATAATTTTAGTTTCCCAGTAAGGAACATTATAGTATGGAGTTTCAAGAGCAAGGTCTCCTCTTGCAACAAGAATACCATCAGCCTCCTTGATGATCGAAGCAAGATTGTTTAAAGCATCTTGAGTTTCGATCTTTGAATAAACTTTAACATTTTTTCCACCAGCTTTAACAATAACTTTTCTTGCATCTTTAATATTTTGTGCATTGCAAACAAAGCTTAAAGCAATGTATTTTGCACCAATATGTACAGATTCTTTCATGTTTTGAATGTCTCTTTCAGATAAGAAAGGCATAGAATAAGAAGAATCTGGTAGGTTAATTCTCTTGTTAGTTAATAAAGTGTGGGTATTCATAGCTAGAGCTTTAATTTCACCCTTTTCAACATTAACTGATTTAACTTTTAAGTAAAGTTTTCCATCATCTACTGCAATACGGTAACCTTTTTTAAGGTCCTTTGCCATATTGTATTTTTTAGTTGAATCATAAACACAAAATGTGTTTGGAACATTAGGTGTTACAAAACATTTAGTTAATATAGTAACTTCACTTCCAGCATTAATAACTAACGGTTTTTTTAGTTCACATACTCTAATTTCAGGTCCTTTTGTATCAGTCATAAGCGGAATGTTATAACCAGGAACCTTTCTTAGATTAGTTGCTACTTGGTTGTAAAAACTAAAATCACCATGTGATAGATTGATTCTGGCACATTTCATACCAGCATCAGCCATTTTCTTCATCATATCTACGGAAATACATTTAGGCCCGATAGTACAGATAACCTTTGTTTTATTTTTTTTCATATTTTCTCCTAATACTATAATTTTACTCTTTTATTTGAAAAAAGAGCATTTATAGAAACTTTAGTTTCTATCTTTGCTAATAATTGGGTAAAATAAAGATATGATTTATAAACTTAAACCAATCTTAAAACAACGTTTATGAGGTGGTAACACCTTACCTAAAATTTGTGGTATACCAAATAATGAAAAAATTGGTGAAGCATGAATTATGAGCTGTATTGGTGCTGATAATTCACTTATTAGTGACACTGTTACCTTATTAGATTTATTTAAACAAAATCCTGACATTGTTGCAAAAGGATATAAAGGTAACTTTCCTTTATTAATTAAACTAATTGATGCTCAAGATGATCTTTCAATCCAGGTTCATCCAAACAGCAAAACTGAATTTTGACATATTCTAAATAAAAATCATAGTCATCTTTATATGGGTTTTAATCAAAACACTGATAAAAGCACTGTAGAAGCGGCAATAAAAAGTGGTCAAATTACTAATTTATTAAATCACATTGAGGTTCAAGAAGGCGACTCATATTTGATTGAACCTGGAACAATTCATGCTATTGGAAAAGGTACCTTTTTAATTGAAATTCAACAAAGCGCCGATGTTACATATCGTTTGTATGATTTTAATCGTGTTGATGTTGATGGAAAACCACGAGAATTGCATGTAAACGAAGCTTTAGAATGTATCAATTTTAATCAACATAGCATTACAAAAAATGAGCAAAAAGAACAGTTAATTTCATGCAAATTTTTCAATGTTTTTAAACAACAAATTGGTGGCACAGTTGAATTAAAAGCTGATGAAAAATCATTCCATGCAATTACTGTTTTAGATGGTAATATTGAAGTAGAGTTAGCTGATCAAAAAATCTTTCTACACCCCTTTGAAACATGCTTTGTTACGGCCAATTCTGGGGCCTATAAAATCACTGGAGATGCAACAATAATTCGAACGACATTATAAGGGTTAAATCCCTTATTTTTTATTACTAAACATGTTTAGTAATAAATGGTTATAATAAATATAGGTGTTTTTATGAAAATAACCGATTTATTATCGCTAGATACAATAGAACTAGAGGTTGTTGCCAAAGATAAGACGGATATTATTAAACAAGCCGTTAAGTTAATTGGCAAATCTGGTGCTATTACTAATCTAGAAATTTACGAACAAGGAATCTTTAAACGAGAAGAACAATCATCAACTGGTGTTGGTGAAGGTATTGCTATACCTCACTGTAAATCAGAAGTGGTTACTAAACCAAAACTAGCTGCAATGGTTATAAAAGACGGTGTTGACTTTGCTTCATTAGATGGAGAAAAAGTTAATTTGCTATTTATCATTGCTGCTCCTATTAGTAAAGATAATGTTCATCTTGATGTATTAGCTAGACTTTCAGCAATGCTAATGCAAGAAGAATTTAAGAAAAACTTGTTAGCTGCAAAAAGTAAAGAAGAATTCTTAAAAGTTATTGATTCAGCTGAAACGGAAAAGAAAGAAGAAGAAAAAGAAGCCGCTGCTCCTAAGTTCCCAAAAATATTGGCAGCCACAGCGTGCCCAACGGGTATTGCCCACACTTATATGGCTAAAGAAGCTTTAGAAAAAGCAGCCAAAGAAATGAATATAACCATTAAAGTTGAAACTAATGGTTCTGCTGGAACAAAAAATGCATTAACTGAAGAAGAAATAGCTCATGCTGACACAATTATTGTGGCAGCTGATGCGTTTGTTGAAATGGAAAGATTTACTGGTAAAAGAGTAATTCAATGTTCAACATCTAAAGTTATTCACAATCCTAAAGCGATGCTTAATGAAGCTTTAGGTCCATCAGTTCCAATCTATAACCAAGGTAAAGCAAAAACTATGGTTGAAGGTGCAACCGGTGATAAATTTATTAAATCAAAGAACCAATCCGGAAAGATGCATACATTCTACCGACATTTAATGTCAGGTATTAGTCACATGATTCCGTTTGTTGTTGCCGGTGGTATTCTACTTGCGATAGCATACATCATTGATTCAGCTTGTGGTGTTCCACCAGGAGTTGATTTTGGCAATACAACACTAGGTGCGCAAATGTTCCATATCCTTGGAGCACAAGTTGCACTTGGATTAATGTTTCCGGTTGCTGCTGGTTTTATTGCCTATTCAATCGCTGGTCGGCCAGCGATAGTCTCGGGCTTTGTTGGTGGTATGGCAGCAACAGTTGGTCCATTCTCAATGCTATTTGTAATCCTAAAAGGATTGAACGCATATCCAGATTTACAAGACCAATTGCTGGCAACAAGTGCAGGATTCATTGGTGCAATTCTAGCCGGATTCTTGGCTGGTCTCTTTGTTAATTTAATGAAGAAATGATTTGAAAAGATGCCACAAATGCTTCAAGGCGTTAAAGACATGATAATTGTTCCATTATTGTCTGTTATCATGATTGGAGCATCAATGTTTATAGCTAACGTTCCATTCTCATTCATTAACATTGGAATTGGTATAGGAATTGGAAACCTAGCAGAAAACTATAGTTATCTATTAATCTTGATTGGTGCGATTGTTTCAGCATTAATGGCTATTGATATGGGTGGACCTATCAATAAAGCAACTCACTATGCTGTATTGGGATATTTGACGACAGTTTTAGGAACTGACAAAGAATGAATTGGCCAACAACTAATGGCTGCAAACATTGTTGGTATTATGGTACCACCAGTAATGATTGCATTATGTACATGACTATTCCCACAAAAATTTGGTAAAGGTGATCGTCAACCTTCACCAGCAAACTTAATTATGGGATTCTGTGGTATTTCCGAAGGAGCTATTCCATATGTAGTTAGAGACCCAGTTAGAGTTATTGCAACATCTGTAACTGCATCAGCACTGGGTGGTGCACTATCGGTATTATTTGGTGGTGTAGCACTTGCACCAGAAGGTGGAATGATATCATATGCTGTTATGGCTGCTAATTGCTGAAGGGCAATGGTCGCAACTATAATTGCTTGTGTGTTTGGTGCATTCATGCTTGGTGCTTTAAAAAAGAAGGTACCAAGTGAGTACGCAGTCTTGGGTAAATGGAAAGGTATTCCAATAGGCCCAGGAGTAGGACGTAAAATCAAAAAAGAAGAGGTAGAAAAATAATGAAGCAATTTTCATTCACAATTAAAGACCCTGCTGGAATTCATGCAAGACCAGCTGGTGTTGTCGTACAAGAAGCTAAGAAATTTCAATCAACCATTACAGCTAAATATGATGGTAAAACAGCAGATCTAAAGAGAATCTTTACTGTTTTAGCATTATGTGCTAAGTGTGGTGCTGTCCTTGACATTGAAGTTTCTGGATCAGATGAAGAAGCGGCAGCTGCTGCAGTTAAACAAGCATTAGAAAGTAAGCTATAGTATTATGACAAGTTATAAAGGCAAAACCATTTTCGAAGGTTTTGCAAATGGTGAAATTAAAGTTTTAATAGACAATAATCAAGCGACAAACTCTTTTACATCTGAAGCACAAGAATGAACAAGATTCGAACAAGCTCGTCAAAAAGAAATTGAAAAACTTGATAGATTGTATACTGAAACAAAAAACAAACTGGGTGAGGACAAAGCAAAATTATTTACCACTCATAAGTTAATGGCAACTGACCTTGATTTTGAAGATTTAGTAAAGAATGCTATTAATACAAAAAAGACTGCTGAACAAGCAGTTGAAACTGCTGCTAATGAATTAGCAACAATGCTTTCACAACTTGAAGATCCTTATATGAAAGCTCGTTCAGCCGATGTCAAAGAAGTTGGCAAAGGAATCAAGGATATTTTACAAGGGAAAGAAGACAACTATAAATTAAACGGACCAACTATTCTAGTTTGTGAAGACCTTGAATCAAGTACAATAATGCAATTTGATAAGTCATTATTGAAAGGGTTAGTATTTACTAAAGGCAATCCAACTGCCCATGTTTCAATCTTTGCTCGTTCAAGTGAACTACCATCCATTTGTATGACAAAGGATCTACCATTAGATGCATCATTAAATGGTCAGAAAGCAATTCTTGATTCAACTAAAGGTGAAATCTTATTAGATGTAACAGCTGATGATGAAGCAAAATATTCTGCTCAAGCAAAAGTTTATCAAGAACAAAAAGAAGCTTTAAAATCATTTATTGGTAAACCTTCAACAACAATTGATGGTGTAACAACTAAGGTTTATTGTAATATTGGTTCAGCTGAAGATATTGGCAGTGTTTTAGCTAATGATGGTGAAGGTATTGGTGTTTTCCGTAGTGAATTCATTTATTTAAAACAAACTGACTTCCCAACTGAAGAGTTCCAATTTGAAATTTATAAAAAAGCTTTGGAATCAATGAAAGGTAAAGAAGTTATTATTCGTACCTTTGATATAGGTGCTGATAAGAAGGTTTCATACTTCCCACTACCAGAAGAAGCTAACCCAGCATTAGGTTATCGTTCAGTTCGAATTTGCTTAGATCATGTAGATATGTTTAAAACACAACTTCGTGCTTTATATCGTGCTAGTGCATTCGGAAAACTATCAATTATGGTTCCAATGATTACTAATGTCGATGAAATAAATTTCTGTAAGAAATGTATGGACGAAGTAAAAGATGATCTTGATGCTAAAAATATTCCATATGCAAAAGATGTAAAGTTTGGTATTATGATTGAAGTACCAGTTGCAGCAATTTGTGCTGATGAACTTGCACAACATGTTGATTTCTTCTCAATCGGAACAAATGATTTAACACAATATGCTTTAGCATGTGACCGTGTCAATCCAAACCTATCTAAGGTTTATGACCCATACCATAAAGGTTTAATGCGTTTAATTAAAATGACAATTGATGGAGCTCACAAACACGGAAAAATAGTTGGTATGTGTGGCGAACTTGCTAGAGATCCAAAAGTTCTACCATTCTTAATTGCTTTACATATTGATGAGATCTCATTATCTGCTCCTTATGTATTGCAAACAAGAAAAGCAATCTGTGAACTTGATACAACCAAGATTAATATTGACGACTACATTAAATAGAATTTAAAAACTCGGGAACCCCGAGTTTTTATTTTTGATTACTACGAACAATTTTAATTCTAATTTGTTCTAAGATACGGTAGATTTTTTCTAATTGTGCATGATCGATTTTTAATTGGTTACATTCTTCTTGATATTGTGGACTTTGTCTAAATTCTTCACCAGTATATAAAAAATTAATGTATGTTTGGTGGCACCAATGATTTCTTTTGCCTACCACTTGGTGAAGATAATGGTAATCTTCACGATTTAATAATTTATTATCAAGATCTAAAGCCTGCAACTTTTTAACCATTGACCCTAATGTTTCTTTTTCATTCTGTTGCCAAACAAGCTCACGATCTTGGTTTAATAAGTTAACATAAATAATTTTGATGTCAGATTCAATGATCTGACAGAACATTACTACTTCGCCTAAATAATATTTAAATTCGTGAAAAGTCATACTTATATTATAAATTACCACATATGGTTAGTAAAACGCATATGCATTGCTGCTTTATCAATTTGTCTATAGTTAGGACAATATGTTGCAACTAAATCTCAAAAGGGTCTTTTGTGATTCATATGTGTAAAGTGAGCAATTTCATGATAAATGACATAGTCAATATACTCTTTTGGATATTGAATGAGTTTAGCTGAATAGTCGATGGTTTTGTCACCATGACACATACCATGATATCATGTGGCCCAATTAACACGACCAAATTTTCCTTTCAATCCCAATTGATTGATTAATTCCATTGTTCGTGGCATTAAATAAGCAGTGGCAAACTGTTTATAGAAATGTTTGACTGCATCCTTATAATCTCGTTTATGTCTTAAATAGACATTAATTTGTGTTCCAGTGTAATCAACTTTATTTTCATTACCCAGAATAACTTGTACTGGAATCTTGGTGCCAAAAATTAGTCACGGAGCAGGATTATCAACATTCTTGTATCAATTCATTATTCACTCGTAATTATTTAAAACATATTGTTTGATATCTGTTTCAGATATTGATTTGTTACATGTTACGATGTAATAATTTTCTTCTTCAAGATATTCTAAAAATATATTAGCTTCGTTTTTCCGTATTATCTTGTATAAAATACAACCATCTTTACATAAAAAGGATGAAAAACTAATATTTTGATTTTTTCTATTAGTGTAACGTAGCTTTGTCATAGTTAGTTAATTAAATACTAAACAGTTACAAAACAATAAAGAATTTAAGATTAACTATGTTAATAAAAAAAAGAGCAAATGCCCTTTTATTCTTGATTGATTTTGTTAAAGATAGTAACCAAACTTTTATTTCAACTTTTACGACGCATTGTTACTGCTTTGTTTAAATCACAAGCAATTGTTTTTCTAGATTTACGACAAATTGCTTTGCAATGTTTTCCTTCAATTAATTGGTCAACACCAATGTTTACCATATAGTTAGCAAGTAAACGGTCTCGGGCTGAAGGACGACCACCACGTTGAACATAACCAACAACAACATGTCTTGTAAAAGTACCAGTTTCTTTTTCTAACCATTTAGCGATTTGATCTAGACTATTATTTCCTTCTTGTGGATATAACTTTTCAGTTACCAAGAAAGTAATAGTTGGTTTTCCTTTTGTAAAACCTTCCTGAGCAATCTTTAAAAAACCATCAGGTTTTAGTTTTGAATATTTTGTAACCATGTATGTAGCATTGTTAGCAATAGCAGATCTAACAGTTACATCAGGACAACCTTTACCCATTAATTCAATAATAGCAATACCACGGTGAGAAATAAAGACATTGTTTAAGTCACTGATTGTTCGACATACAGTATTTAAACATGTATCAAAACCAACAGTGTATGCAGTTGAAGGAATATCATTATCAATTGTTGCTGGAATAGTAATAACCTTAGCACCAAGTTTTTCTAGTTCTAATGCACCACGATAACTACCTTCACCACCAACAACAATTAATCCATCAATTTTATGACGAATTAAATTCTTCATACATTGTTGACGATATTTAGCATCATTTTTAAATTTTTCACAACGACTAGTTCCGATTAATGCTGAACCATCATCAAGGAAGTGTAATGCTTCATTGCCAGATAAATCGATATATACATTATCATGTAATCCTTCAAAACCGTTAGAAAAAGCTATTGGGATAATGTTATTAGCCAAACATTTCTTAACAAAAGAGATTACACATGTTGCCATTCCTGGGGCTGAACCACCAGAACATAAAATAGCAAATTTTTTAATTTTGTTTAGTTTCATTTATTGCTCCTAAATTTTTGAATGTCTTAATTCCATCATATGTTCCTCTTAATGATAACTCATCTTCGATTTCCATTAAACGATTGTATTTACAAATTCTTTCAGAACGAGACATACTTCCTGTTTTAATTTGTCCGCAGTTTAATGCAACAGCTAGATCAGCAATGAATGTGTCTTCTGTTTCACCGCTACGGTGACTAACGACAGCAGCTCAATTAGCATTATGACGAGCAAATTGAATTGTCTTGATAGTTTGAGATAATGTTCCAATTTGGTTTAATTTAATTAAGATAGCATTTGTTGCTTTCTTTGTAAAACCCTCTTGCGCATAGTTTGGGTTAGTACAATATAAGTCATCACCAACAATTTGAACTTTGTTGCCAATTAAAGCAGTTAGTTTTGCAAAACCTTCTCAATCAGTTTCAGCTAAACCATCTTCAATACTAATGATTGGATATTTTTTAGTTAGCTCAACTAAGTAATCAACCATTTGATCAGAAGATAATGTTGCTTTATCTTTTGGTAAAATTTTTGCTTCAAGTGCTTTTTTGAAAATATATTTTTTTGTTGTTTCATCATACAATTCACTTGCAGCACAATCTAACGCAATTGCAACTTGTTGATTAACACCTGATTTATAACCTGCAACTTTAATTGCCTCAACCATAATGTCTAAAGCTTCTTCAGCAGATTTAAGTAATGGAGCATAACCACCTTCATCACCTTTTGATGTATTGAAACCTTTATCTTTTAACAGTTTTCCTAGTGCATGGAAACATTCACTAGCCATTTGAACAGCTTCACGGATATTTTTTGCTCCAATAGGCATAAACATAAATTCCTGAAAATCAATAGTGTTGTCAGCATGCGCTCCACCATTAATTACATTAAGCATTGGGACAGGAAGTTTATATTCTTCATTTTCTTTACATTCTTGAATAAGACTACGGATGTAAGCATATAAAGGCATCTTATTTGCAAGGGCACACGCTTTAGCGTTAGCCATACTAACAGCTAAAATTGCATTAGCACCAAGTTTAGATTTGGTTGTTGTGCCATCTAACTTAATCATAAAGTCATCTAGTTCTTGTTGTTTGCCACCATTTTTTCCAATGATTTGTGGTCCGATGATTCGATTAATGTTATTGATTGCCTTTAAAACACCCTTACCATTAAATCTTTTCTTATCACCATCTCTCAATTCAAGTGCTTCTTTTGCTCCAGTTGATGCACCAGAAGGAACAAAGGCTTTCGCTCTCGCACCGCAACCTAAAGTGATGCTACATGCAACAGTTGGAATTCCTCGTGAATCAAGAATTTCATAAGCACGAACATCTTTAATTGTTTTATTTGAGAATTTATCAAATAAACCCATCGCTTTTTCTCCGTTTTTAATCTTTTTTTATATAGTTAATATATTTAATATATATTAAAAAAAATATTTTTTATATTTATTTGATATTTTTTTAATAATATATTTATTATGGCATTGATGAGAGAACACACGGACCTAGATAAAAAACCAACATGATACTTATTTTTAACAGCAAACGTTGTTGTATTTTTAGGAGCAATTATTACTTTTGTTTTATTTAAACAACCAGAAGTTTCAAATGACATTATTAAATTTGTTCCAACAATTGTTTGCAATTTATCTTCCATGGTTTTTTGTGGTTTCTTTATTTGATTAGAAGCTAAGGGTATTATGAATAAAGCAATGCATTTTCAAAGAAAATGATTGTATTGATATTTAGCAGCTTTGATTGTTTATTTGGTTGCAATTATTTTTAGCTTTACATATTTAATAATTTATCGCACATTCTATTTTCAACCATCAGCTTGACAAGGACAATGATGACCATTAATTATTGATATGGTAATCACTGGGTTATTAACTCTTACAGCAATCGGTTTACAACGTTATGCCCGTTTTAAAATTGATCTTGACATTTATCGAAGAACTCATGGTGGCCAACCAAAGAAAGATGAAATTGCTAAGGATAAAGCTAAAGCTGAGAAAGCAAAACAGAAAAAAGCAAAGAGCAATAAACCAATGGCTTCTTCTGGTTTATCAGAATCAATTGATAAACAATAATTCATGAAAACATTTTTTACAATCAATTTAGGATGCAAGGTTAATTTGTTTGAAACAAGCGCACTAGCTTATCAACTTATTCAAAAAGGATTTGAACAAGTTAATGATATTAATAAAGCTAATATTGTGTTAGTCAACACATGTTCTGTTACAAATAAAGCTGATGCTAAAAGTCGAAACATGATTAATCGTGCAAAGCAAGCTAAACTAAAACCAATTGTTTTGGTTATGGGATGTTTTAGTCAAGTCAATAAAGAATGATTTAAGAAAAATAAAGTTGATATTGTTATTGGTTGTCAATATAAAAACAAATTGGTTGATTTATTAACAACTTATTTAGAAAACAAGACACCTATTGTTAAGATTAACAACAAGATAAAAGGTTTTGAAGAGTTTGGTTGTTTTGAACATTTAGATAACACTAGAGCATTCTTGAAAATTCAAGATGGTTGTGACTTCTTTTGTAATTATTGTTTAATTCCATTTTGTCGAGGACGACAACGAGCTATGAAACATAAAAATGTTTTACAGGCTATTAAATGATATGTTCAACATGGATACAAGGAAATTGTATTAACTGGTGTTAATACAGCAGGATATAAAGATGGCAGCCACATCTTCCTTCATCTTTTAAAAGACATTAATAAATTGTCTGGAACATTTAGAGTCCGTATTTCTAGTTTGGAACCTTTCCAAATCAACAAAGAAATTATCGATCTTATTGCTAGTAATCCAAAACGTTGATGTAATCAAATTCATTTGTGTTTGCAAAATGCTAATAACCAAATTCTTAAAGATATGAATCGTAAGTATACGATTGAAGAATTTATTAAGTTATGTAATTATATTCGTAATCAAATGCCTAATGTCGCTATCACCACTGATTACATTGTTGCCTTTGGCAACGAAACTGAACAACAATTTAATGATGCAATTGCAAATTTGAAAAAAATCAAATTTGCTAATATGAATATCTTCATTTATTCAAGACGACACGGGACAGCTGCTGATAAACTATATAAGGAAGATATTATTCCAATTGTTGCAAGAACTCGTTACAACAAAGTTGTAGGATTAAAAGAAATATATCAAAAACAATACTTGCAATCTTTTATTGGCAAAACACTTGATGTAATAGTAGAACAATCAAAAACTCCATTAATGCATGGATATAGTAGTGAATTTATAAAAGTTGTATTTAATTCCAAAACTAATTTACACACTAAATTAGTAAAAGTGAAGATTAATAAAATTGCAAAAGACAACACTGGTTATTACCTTATTGGCAAAAAAATTAACTAATCTTATCATTAGATAAAATCAATAGATAAGAAGAATTTAGGATGGCCAATCCTAAATTTTTATTTTCTTGGGTAAATATATTAGTAGGAGAAAAAAATATGTATTCATATATTGTAGGAAAAGTGGTATCAATTTACCGTAAATCCATTGTAATTGAAAACAATTATATTGGTTATTTTGTCTTTGTACCAAAGACAGAAGTGTTTGAATCAGGCAAAACAATTAGATTGTATATGTACAAATATACTTATCTATCAAATAAGAATTCTTTACGGGAAGATTTTTATGGATTTAAAAATTGAGAAGAAAAGGAATTCTTTATTAACTGTTTAAATATTAGTGGAATCGGACCCAAGTCAGCCATATCATTTTTGCAAAATGATATCAACGTTTTAAAACAATTAATTTCAAATAAAGACGCAGATGCATTAGAACAACTTCCAGGCATTAGTAAGAAATATGCATATTTGTTAGTTGAGTATCTAGCTGATTTTTATGTAAAGGATAAAGCAGAAAATTATGATAACATTGCTGATGTTATCAATGTCTTAAAAACATTGGGTTATAACCAAGATGATATAAATTTTGCCATTAATAAGCTTTGCGAGTCTAACTCAATTGAAAATACGATGGAGACATCTGATGTTGTTGCGATGGCAATAAAATTAATATCAATTAAAAATGAAGCTGCAATCCCTAAGGCCTAGTTGTCTTAAAGAGTTTGTTGGTAAACAAACTTTAAAACAAAATCTTAAAACATACCTAAAAGCAAGTTTAATTCATCATGAACCATTAGATCATTGTTTGTTTTATGGCTTACCAGGAACTGGTAAAACATCACTTGCTTTTATCATTGCTAAAGAACAAAAGTCTAACATTAGGATAATTCAAGGATCCACCATTCAAAAAAATCTAGACATTTATAATTTTGCTTTAAGCATTCATGAGAATGATGTAATTTTTATTGATGAAATTCATGGAATTAATAAAACATGTTTTGAATTACTATATTCATTAATGGAAGACTTTTCAATGGATATAACCATTGGTAAAGATTTTAATGCTAAGACAACTAGAATAAAAGTTCCAAAGTTCACTTTGATTGGTGCAACAACATCATTAACCAAGATTCCAAAACCATTAGAAGAAAGATTTGGCATTCAATTTTATTTTGAAGATTATATTTTAGATGAAATTAAAACTATTATTTCCAATGCAGTAGAGAAGGTTAAGATATTGTTAACAGAAGAAGAAATATTAGCAATTGCTAATAATTCTAAAGGTATACCTCGTAATGCGTTGACAATATTATCTCGAGTCATTGATTTTAAAACAATTGATAAAAGCATTACCATCAAACAAATTTTCAAACAGATTGGTATCTATGAAAATGGTTTAAATAAAAATGATATTAAATATTTAATGTGTTTTTTAAATTCAAATGGTGTAATTGGAATTAAAACGTTAAGCCAAATGACAGATTTTGAAATTCAATTTATTGAAGAGAAAATTGAGCCCTATTTATTTAAAAATAAATACGTTATTAAAACAACACACGGAAGGAAAATTTTAGCTAAAGGTTTATCAATAATTCACAAAATTCGGAGTATATAATATGGTTAATAAAACATTAGCAATGACCATAAGTGAAATTGAAAAATCATCAACTGAATTTAAAAAGACACATAAGATTAAAGTGTCTGGAACTTATGGTGATGAACAAATCCCGAACTGATTTAAAGAATATAAAGAACAAACAGATACAAAATTTCAACAAATTGATGCAAAATTTGAACAAATTGATGCAAGGTTTGAACAAATGAATAATCAAATGCCAAAATGGTTTTCAGTTTGAAACAAAGAAAAATTTGAACCTTTAGTTCAACAAGCAAATGCAGATCATCAACTATTAATGAAAGTTATTGAATTAAATAATTTAAAAGTAAAATAAAAATAAGGCAAAAGCCTTATTTTTGTTTAGATTCAAATGCAGCAATCAATTGATTTAATGTTTTAATCTTTGTCAATTCTGCATCATCAAGCCTAAAACCAACTTTGTCTTCTATGGCAACAATAATACCTAAAACATTGATTGAATCAAGACCTAGTTTCTTAAAATCAACAGACATGTTTTGTTCATCGATTTTAACATTTATTTTTTGTTTAGTTGTCACTTCTTTGACAACATCTAAAATTTTCTCTCTCATATATATATTTTACTAAAAATAAATGAATAATATATATAATCTTATGGTATTATTAATATTGCGTGTGGCCACCTAGCTCAGTGGTAGAGCAACCGGCTGTTAACCGGTTGGTCGCAGGTTCGAACCCTGTGGTGGCCGCCATATATTGGCCTGTTGGTGAAGTGACTTAACACACACGCCTTTCACGCGTGCATTCATGGGTTTGAATCCCGTACAGGTCACCAATAATGCGGTGTTAGCTCAGCCGGGAGAGCATATGCCTTACAAGCATAGGGTCGGGAGTTCGATCCTCTCACACCGCACCATTTAAAAAATATAGGTTTATCCTATATTTTTTTATTTGTATAATAGTTTAATGATAAAAAATAGAGTATCTTTGATTTTAAATATTTCTATCTTTCTCATGTCATGAGTAGGTTTGATTATGTGATTAAATTACACAAGCCCTGATGAAATTTTTAAATACTTTACTTGTGCAGCTAATATTTTTGTTGGCCAAGCAGCATTACTTTACGTAATATTTCAAGCATTAGTGATGTCAAGGATATTAAAACAAATTCCATTTCCAATAGTTGTTATTAAATTAGTTGCAACTGCTTGTATTACCATTACTGGTTTTATAATCATTTTGATTATTGTACCTATTGTGGCATTAAAAGCCGTACCAACTGAATACACAGTACAAGAACTATTGTTTAATGGACCATTTATGTTGTATCACATATTTATCCCAGTCTTTTCAATTGTTACATTTATGATTTTTGAAACAGACCAAAGATTAAAGATTTATCATAATCTTTATTCTATGATTCCAGTATTACTATATATATTCTTTTATTTCTTTATGTCAATCACTCATCTTGATTTCCTTAGTGGATTACCATTTGTAAGTTTTGATTGATATTTATTATTTAATATTTGCATAAGTTATATTCCATTAATATGCTTTGGTTGCTTAGCATTAATATTTGGATTATCATTTTTACTTTATTTAGGTAATAATAAGATTGAGGTTTTAAAGCATCATGAATAATAAGATGAAAGTATCAATAATCTTTAACCTTGCGATTGTTACTGCAACCCTGGTTGGAATGGTTTTAGCAATTTTTGATACAGCCAGAATGGGCGTTCCTTTTACTGATGTATTTAAATATTACACGACTTTATCAAACATTTTTCTGTTCATAAGTGCAATCCTTATGACTTGCTTTAATTTCCGTGCACTTTATCGTAAAGATAAACCAACACCAAACGCTGTTTACATTGTAAAGATTTGCGCTACAACAGTTACAACAATTACAATGTTAACTGTTTTTTGTTTTTTAACACCAGTGGCAATTTATTTAAAACCTGAAGATTATACAGTTGAACTTTTGTATACTGGATCAAATTGTGTGTTCCATGTAATTAATCCAATTCTTGGATTAATCACTCTTTTATTCTTTGAATCAAACCATAAGATTGATTTACCACATGTAACATTTACTCTAGTATTTACAATGTTGTATGAAGTTTACTACACTCTTGGTTTATACCAACACCCAGACGAAATAGAAAAATATGACTGATACCACTTTACAATATTTGGTTTACAGTACGTAATTCCAATCCTTGTTTTCTTTCTTGCCATCACATTCTTGATTGGTTGGTTGTTATGATTAGGCAATCGAAAGATTCATGTCCTAGAAGGAAAAAAACAAGTTACTACAAAGTAGTAACGTTTTTATATTTCGAACGAATTCTTTAAGAAGTAATTTTCCAAAATATTATTGTTGTAACTTTGTTCAAATGTTTCGTTATTTAAGCAAAAGTTAGCAATTATGAAGTCTTGACGTTTCAGTCCTTTGAAATAATAGAAATTATTTCCATCTCTAACTATTAATGGGTGTCATGATTGAATGCGATCATGATTAAAGAATTTCATATTTAAATCTTTCGCTTGTGAAATAAAGTAACGGTGAGTTGTGGAGTTGTTAATATTGAACACGTTCTTAACAATTAAATACTTGGGAAGGTATTTGCTAAAGTCCATTAACGCATGCCACCACCTTTCATTAAATCCATTAATGGATTTTTACCAGATTTAATTTTTCTTCCGATTTCATCCATCTTTACTTTTGCTTTTTCTCATTGCGCAAGCATTTTATTTAATTCATCAGGCTTGCGACCTGAACCTTTGACCACACGAATTTTACGATTAGGTTGTTTTTTAAACAATGCTGGATTTCTTCGTTCTTTCTTTGTCATTGATGACATGAGAATTTTTCATGATTGCATTCTTTGTTCAGCATCATCAATTTGATCCTGTGTAACTCTGTTAGCAAGATTACCAGGAAGCATTTTCATAATACCGCCAAGTGAACCCAGTTTGCTAATTTGTTCCATTTGACGCATTAAATCTTCAAGGTCAAATTTACCTGAAACCATTCGAGTAAATGATTTCTTAGTTGAGTCTTCATCAATTCGGTCGGCTGCTTTCTCAGCAAGAGACATAATGTCTCCTAATCCAAGAATTTGTTCAGCCATTCGTTCTGGATAGAAAACATCTAAAGATCCAATTGCTTCACCGGTTCCAGTAAACTTTACTGGAATGTTAAGTAGATTAGTAATTGATAAAACAGCACCAGCTCTAGCTTCAGAGTCAAGTTTTGTAATAACTAAACCAGTTAAGTCTAATGTTTCATGGAATTGTTTAGCAACATTAATAATGTCTTGTCCAGACATTGCATCAACAACAAGAAGGATTTCTTGTGGTTTAACAATCTTCTTAATGTTTTTTAATTCTTCCATTAATTCAACATTCGTTTGTAAACGTCCGGCAGTATCAAACAAAATAATATTATTGCCATTAGCTTTTGCTCTGTGCATTGCTCTTTGAGCAATACCAACAACATCTTTGCCCTCTTCCTTGTAACAAGGAATATTTATTTTATGTGCTAATTGATCTAGTTGATCAATAGCAGCTGGACGATAAACGTCAAGCGCAACCAATAATGGGTTCAACTCCTCCTTATTTTTTAATCAGTTTGCTATTTTAGCAATGGTTGTTGTTTTACCAGCACCGTTAAGGCCCACAAGCATTATGCGTGTTTCTTCATCATCAATTTTTAGTTCAGCTTTATGCTGACCTAAAATCGAAACCAGTTCTTCTTTAACAATGTTTAGTAAAACCTTATCAGCTTCTTGGCCTTTTTCCATAACATAGCCAACTGCTTTTTCACGTACAGACTTAATAAAGTTTTTGACAACTAATAAATTAACGTCAGCATCTAATAGAGCAATTCTTATTTGCTTTAAAACTTCCGTCACGTCTTCTTCAGTGATGGTTCAGTTTGTTAGCTTTTTTTTCATGTTTCTAGCAATAATGCTAGAAATCATCGTTTTAAAGATATTTGCCATATGCCCCTTTCCAGATTATTTTCACGTTAACATGAAATAGTTTTTTTTGCCTTTTTTGATAATAGTATATTTATCAAAATATGTCAACTTTGTTGTTAATTTAAAGTCTTCCTTATCAACAACAATGTTGTTGACACTTAATGTTTTTGCTTGCATCAATTCACGGAAGATTCGTTTTGAAGCAATGATATTATTGCTTATCAAAAAATCAACTAGAGTCACTTCTTGATTAATTTTGTAAACATTAAATTGCTTAGCACAAATATCTAATTCATTTAATGTAAGTTTTTCAAACTTACCATAGAATAATGCTTCAGAAATTTTTAGACACTGATCGTAAGCGTCTTTGCCATGGATCTTTGTAATAATTTCTTGCGCTAAAGTTTTTTGACCTAGGCGTAGGCCTTTATTTTCATTGTGTTTTGCTAGCAACTTCTTGATCTCATCAAGTGATAAGTCAGAGAAGAAATTAAACATCTTGTTTAAGTCTTCATCAGTTTGATTTAAAAAGAATTGGTACATTTCGTATGGACTAGTGATGGCTGGATCTAGATAGATTGCACCTTTTTCCGATTTACCAAATTTAGTTCCATCAGCCTTAGTTAACAAGTTAATTGTTAACCCAACAGCTTTTGCTTGTTCACCATGAGTTTTACGAATCATTTCAAGACCAGTAGTAATATTGCCTCATTGGTCTGAACCACCACATTGGATGGCAATATTCTTGTGATCATAAAGTCATAAGAAGTCAGTACCTTGAATTAGGTTGTAACTGAATTCAGCAAAGCTGATGCCAGTAGCAAGTCGAGATTTAATGATGTCTTTTTCTAACAAGTAATTAACATTAATTAGTTTTCCGGTTTCTCGCAAAAAGTCAAATAAGCTTACATCTTTGTAAAGATCAAAGCTATTAATTACTTCTTTAACATTAGCTAACTTTTTAAGTTGCTTACTAACAGCCTGAATGTTAGCATCAAGCACTTTTAGATCAAGTAATGATCTTTCGGCTTTCTTACCTGATGGATCACCAATTCGTCCTGTTGCTCCACCTAATATTGCATAAGCAGGAACACCTGCTTTTGCAAATTTATTTAGCAAGTGGATCATGATATAGTTACCTAGATGTAATGACTTATAACTTGGGTCAAAACCTATATAAACACCAAGCTTTTCATCGATTGCTTGTTGTAGTTTTTTTTCATCGGTAACATTGTTAATAATGCCACGGTCTTTTAAATCTTTAATTAAATTCATAATTTTTATTTGTAAATTATATATATTATTAGACTGGATTTTTTAGATAAAGTGGCTCAAGATATTTAATATCTTGAACTTTTTTGAAATCTTTTGCATGCAATAAGAAATTGTCATACATTGTATCGGTTTGATCTTTAACAACCGGTAGCTTATATCGATTTTGATATTTAATTAATTCGCTTGCATCAATTAATTTAGGAGCAACTACTTCTTTACCATCTTTGTAAACAGCTAAATATAATTTGTTGCTTTTAGCATCAATAACACTAATACAATTTGGTTTTGCTTTATCAGTTTGTAATAACAAACTGTTGATTGTAACAATCGTTAATTTTGGATCAAACATTTTTCATGCTTTTGCAACCGTTACCCCAACCTTGTCTCCAGTAAAACTACCAGGACCAACATTTACACACATATGTGTAAGGTCGGAAAATTTAATTTTTACCTTTAATAATAAGTTATTAATAGAAGGCACAATAATGTCCGTAACATTCTTGTTAACTGGTAGCTTTACTTTGTTTAAGATTTTGCAGCAATAACTTACTGCTAAATAGCAGTAATTATTTGTGGTGTCAATAAATAATGTACAATTCTTTCTCATAGCTTATATTATATAGTAATATAAAAATTTATTTATAAATTTTTATATTAGGTTGTATAATCAATGTGATAATCCACTGATACTATTCATGGGTGACATCGTCACCATGTTTGGTAATTATGTTACCCATAGAAAGGATAGCATATGAGTGAGATTATCGCGACCCTATTTTGCGTTATCGTTATTATCTTATTAACTTTGTTAATGAGGAAAACATAACTATATAGGTAAAAAAAGAGACAGCTGAAACTGCCTCTTTTTTATATGAGTTGTTTATCACAACCTATTTTGCAATTAAATTATACACTATTATTTTTTATTTACCAAACTCATAAATGTTTTATCTGGTTTACATTCAAAATTCATTTCTTTGCCAGTCATTGGGTGGATAAAATGAATTTTATAAGCATGAAGATATTGACCATATTCTGGTTTAGCCTCAACCTGTCCATATAGCTCATCATTATAGATTGGGTGATTAATATATTTTAAGTGCACACGAATCTGGTGGGTTCGACCAGTTTCAAGAATACATTCTACATAAGCTAAGTTGTCACTTAGGTTTTTAATCAGGTTAACTCTAGTAATGGCTTGTTTAGCTTTGTAGCTATCAGATACAACCATTTTGGTTGAACCATCTTTTGCTCGCATGATTGGTGCTTTAATAATTAAATGATGATTATCAAAGTGGCCATGGCAAATGACAACATAACTACGAAATAATGTCTTATCAACTAGTTGATCTTGTAATGCATTCAGGATGGTTAAGCTTTTAGCGACGACTAAAAGTCCAGAAGTATTTTTATCTAAACGATGAACAATTCCTGGGCGAATCTTATCATTGCTAAATTTTCCTAAATAGGAAATTAAACGATTAGCAACTGTATCTTGTTCATTAAAATTTGTTGGGTGAACAAGTAAGCCCTTAGGTTTATTAATAACCATAAGGTATGCATCTTCATAAATAATGTTTAAAGGTTTCTTACTTGGTTTTAAATTAATCCCAATCAAGTTAGCTTCTTTTTTAGCTTGTTTTTTAATTTCAACTTTATCAGTTTCTTTAATTAATAAACCTTGTTTATCAACAACACTTTTGTTAACTAAAACTAAACCATCTTTAATAAGTTTAATGGCTTTAGTTCTTGAACAATTTAGTGTCTCCACTAAATATTTATCTAATCTAATGTTGTTCATCTTTTTTTCGTTTTTCATTTTGACTTTCTCTTACAGCTTGAATAATTGTAACTGTAATAAAAGATATTACAAAACCAAAGACGCCAATAACAACACACGTATCTGGTCAATTAAAAACTGGGAATGTTGGTCAGAAGCCAAATTGGAAATAGTCTAGAACCATATTAGTTCCGCTAGCACCTCGTTGGATTAAATTAAATAATCCACCAAACATTGCCAGAGCAACAAAACTTGCTGTAACACGATCATGACATAACAACAAAAAAACAGCTAATAACAATAAAAACATAAATGTTTGAACGACATAAATCGCTGCCGGATTGCCAGAAAAAACATTCCAACCGATTCCATCATTTCAAATAATATGAAGGTACCAGAAACCATTTACACCGATGTCTGTACCAGGTACAACATCTTTCAATCACATATAAAACGATAAACTTAAAGATAAAACAATAATTAATGCTGCACCAGCAATAATTCCCTTCTGAATCAATTGCTTTGGTTCAAAACATTTTTTAAAATAATCTTTAGCTGTACTTGTTTCTGTCATATTATTTAATATTATATAATTTATACATTATGAAAGGCCAATCAATATTTTTAGTTAATGCAACACATAAGACAAAAACATGGTGAATGTTTTTGTCAGTGTTGGTTTTGGTCTTTGTTCCTTTCTTAATCGTTTGATTATTGTGTGGTGAATTTAATTTATTAAATAGTGATTGACTGATTGCTAAAAATGCTAGTGTGTGGCATGGAATAGTTGAAGGAGAAAAGATTGATGAATTAGCTAACCGATACTATATATATTTCTCTGCTGGTGGAGTTGATGCATTAAGAGCAGAACTACTTAATTGAGTTGGGCAAAATGCATCAATTAATGCTTACCGTACTTTCTTTAATCCAATATTATTGGCACCATTATTAGGATTGTTTGCTTGAGCAATTATTTATCCAATTATTTTTAATGCTATTAAAGTTTCGGGATTAGATGTTTTACCATTTAGTGTTGGCGTGGGATCTTTTATGTTCTCACTAATCATTAGTGGATTAATTGATCAGTGAGGACAAGACTTGTTAGCAGTTTATTGATTAACAAGGATTGTTATTGCTATAGCTATAACATTTTTCTTTTTCTTGTTAACAAATTTAATTGTTAACAAATTTTTATCTGGTCGTCCATATGCTACTGACATATATTTTGGTTACAAAAAAATCGATCAAGCTAATGCTGTTGCTAAGCAACAATTAAAAGAAAACATTGAAAGCTATAAGAAACAAGGTAACAATGATCAAACATATGTAGAAGTAGAAGAAGGTAAATAGTATGCAATTTGCTGATTCATGTAATTTATTAATAAAAGCAGGTAATGGCGGTAATGGAGTTGTTGCTTGAAGAAGAGAAGCCCACTATCCAGAAGGCGGTCCTTATGGTGGTGAAGGTGGAAAGGGTGGAGATGTTATCATCATCGGAGATGAAGATATCAACTCATTATTTCACTTACGTTATCAAAAGAAAATTGTAGCCGAGTCTGGTCAAAATGGACAAAATAAGCAAATGGCTGGTCGCAATGGACCAGACAAATATATTAAGGTTCCAGTTGGTACACAAATTTTTAATAAGAAGACTGGCCAATTAATTGTTGACATCTTAAAAGATGGACAAGAATTTATTATTGCTAAAGGTGGAATTGGTGGACATGGAAATGCTTTCTTTAAATCTTCATTTAACAAAGCTCCAACTCTATATGAAAATGGTGATAAAGGCGAAAGCATTGAAGTTGAAATGAAACTAAAATTCATTGCTGACATTGGACTAGTTGGTTTACCAAATGCTGGGAAATCAAGTTTGATTTCTTGTTTATCAAATGCTAAACCAAAAATTGCAAATTATCAATTTACAACTTTAACTCCAGTGTTAGGAACAATTAATTTTACCAAAGGTAAAAGCTTAGTTATGGCTGATATTCCTGGGTTAATAGAAGGGGCAAGCGAGGGTGTTGGTTTAGGTTTTGATTTCTTAAAACATATTGAAAGATGTCACATTCTAATCCATGTTATTTCACTTGATGAAATGGATCATGAAGACATTGTTCAAGCTTATAAGACTATCAATTCTGAACTTGACAAATATAATAAACTTTTGCTTAAAAAGCAAATGTTAATTGTTGCTAACAAATGTGATGTTGAAAAGGCAAAAGATCAATTAGCAAAACTTAAAAAAATTCTAAAGAAAAAAGATAGTTTAGTTATTGTTTCTGCTAAAGAAAAACAAAATCTTGATGAATTAAAAACCAAAATTTTACATCTTAATGACTCTTACCTTGAAACAAAAAAAGCTAATGCAAAACAAGAAGCAGTTAAGGTTGTCGAAGTTCGTCAAAAAAAATATATGCCAAAGACTTTCACATGGGAACAAGATTCATCTGGAAGATGAATAATTCATAGTGAATATTTGAGTTATTGACTTTATAAAATCCCTCAAACAACGAAAGATAATATTTTCAGATTCAATCAAAAACTTAATAACTGTAATATTGATGAAATCTTGAAAAAACATGGTGCAAAAGCAAAAGATACTATCATAATAGATAATGTAGAATTTCAATTAGATTAATATGGAAAACGCAAACAATTTTAAACGATTAATAAATAAAAGAAAAAATCAACCTAATAACGTACTAAAGTACGTTAATTATCTTTCTGATTTTGCTAAAAATTACTTAGAAAAAACCATGGCAAATGGTTACGTTTTAGGTATTTCAGGTGGGATTGATTCAGCTGTGGCTTTAGCTATTTTAGCTAACACACCTAATATCCGAGTAATTGGTGCATTTATTGATATTGAATCTAATCCATTAGATCGTCAAGATGCTGAAAGTTTAAGAAATGTTTATCAATTTGAATACAAATATATTAACTTAACTGATGAATATCATTCATTGGTTGAAAAATTAGGGATACAACATTCACCAACAGCCAAAGCAAATTTAAAGGTTAGATTACGTGTTAATGCATTATATGCATTAGCTAACTCACAAGGACTATTAACTTGTGGTACAACCAATGCTGCTGAACGTTTAGTTGGTTATTACACAAAGTTTGGTGACAATGCATGTGATGTTGCCTTATTATATTGATTAACTAAAGCACAAATTGTTTTCATAGCTAATGAACTAAAAGTTCCATCTGATATCATCTATAAGAAACCGTCAGCTGGACTTAGTCCAGACCAAACTGATGAGGGTGATTTAGGTATTACTTATCAAGAAATTGATCATTATTTATCTTTCTCTTATATTGATCCAATCCAAGAATCAAAGATTACAATAAGATATATTGGAAATAAACACAAATTAGATGCTCCAGTTAAACCCAAAAAATTCATGAATTTAAGAAATTTATAGGCAAAATGATGCCTATTTTTTTATTTATTAAAATATATAAGTTTTGTATAATTAATTAGTAAATAATATTTTATTATTATGCCTAGGCCAAAATTTGTTAAACCCCTATTAATTGGCGTTGCCTGCACCATTCCCGTTGGATTGGTTGTCGGATTATCCGTTAACTGAGATCACACAACCTTTATTGCAGCGGTTGGTTCTTCTGGCGTTAAACCATTTATTGAATCGTTTGGAAAAGCTTATCATGAAGCTTATTCTAATTTTGATGTAACTGTTGAATCTGGTGGTACAACCTTTGCTGTTGAGCAATTAGCTCAAGGGTATACAAATATTGGTAATGCAAGCAATAACCCATATTATGTTGTTAACCAACAAGGCTTTGCTGATCAATGAAAAACCAAGAAAACATTAACTCTAGGATGAGAAGGTTTGGTGGTAATGTATGCATTACCAAGAGATTTGACACCAGATGCAAAAAATAATTTTGAAATAGTTATTAATAAAGATAACATCTTACAACTATATGCAATGTTTTCTTGTTATCACGAATTAAAAGGTGCGGAATGAAAAGAAGACTTTGAAAGTCTTTGATACTATGCACCACAATATGTGCAAGATAAAATTACTAACGAAGATGATATTAATCTTTTAAAGAAAGCAAAGATTTTTCCCTTTGTTCGTTCAGCTGGAAACACAGGAGCCAATAGTTCAATTGCCTTTACTTACTACAGTAATTTAACTGAACATGATGATTTAAGTGATTTAACTGATAAACAACAAAAAGCATTTGCTGGCGGTGAATATGGTAATGACAACCCACATATGGAAACTGATGAATCAAATGCTCGTGCTTGACAATCGTTTGAAAAGAATGGAAAACCAGGAGCAATGGTTTATCTAACAACATCATTCTTATCTGATGCCAATTTGCAAGCAATGAAAGAACATGATTACAAATTAGCTAAATACCAAGGTAAATATGAAGGTGATGCTGAACAAAGCATCTTAAATGATCAAGGTAAATTAAATCTTGATTGTTTATGCATGACGCATGGTTATAACTGATATCGGCCAATCAATGTAATGGTTGATATTGGTTTAAAAAAAGCAACTGATTTTATTTATTGAATGTATTTTGGTGGTACAGGTCTATATCAAGATATTGTTAAAAAACGTGGTGCTAAACCATTAAATGAAAAACAAATGCGTACAATGTGTGCAAATGAACTTGGTGATATCACCAAGGAAAATTTGTTTGCTCTAGAAGCAACTGATATTAAATTGCTTACTAGTCGAGAAGAACCATTTGCAACAGTTTATGGAGCTGAAGATATATGAGAGTAAAACCAGCCCCAACAGCTAAACGACGATCAAGAGGAACAGATACACCAGCAAAAGTAATTACTGGTGTAATTAGTGGTATCTTTTGATTATTATTTATTGGTGTAATTACGTTTATCATCTACGGTTCGATTCCCGGATGACAAGAATATGGTTTTATGAATATCTTTGCTACTGGTGTTTATGACTTAGAAAATGGTAAAGCTAGTGTTTGGTTAGCATTATGCATAACGATATTTGTTTCAGGTTTTGCAATAATTGTTGCTGGTCCAGTTGGAATTAAGACGGCAACCTTTATTAAGTTTAGAATTCCTGACAAAACACGACGATATGTTAAGATGGGTGTAGAATTATTAGCTGATATTCCAACCGTTGTCTTTGGTTTGTTTGCATTAACAGCCTTAGGCCCATTACTACAAGTAATCTTTAGAATGCCAAGTGCATATAACCTAATCACTACAGGATTTATGCTAGCTTTCTTAATGATGCCAACAGTTGTATCATTAACATTGTCAGCTTTAGACTCAGTTGATGATTATTTCCTAATTTCACCAATGACAATGGGAAACACTAAAACTGGTGCTATTTATAAAGTTTATAAAAAGAAAATTAGAGGTAAGATTGTTGTTGCTCTAATTACTGCTTTAGCCCGTGGCCTTGGTGAAACAATGGGTGTAAGTATGATTTTACAAGGTCAAAACTACAACCAAATCTTTGGTCAAGGTTTTGGTGCAGTCTGAATGAGTTATTTAAAAACTCTTGGTGGTCTAATCGCTAGCAACATGTTTGCTGAATCATCAACTGCAACCTTAAAAGGTTTACTATTTGTTTACGGTTTATTCTTATTTATTGTTGTTGTCTTATTTAACGCAATAGTTAAGATTCTCTTCCGTGAAAAGAACACAACTAAAACAAACAAACTATTCCACGGTATCGGTGTTGTTATTAAATTTATTCCACACCAATTTACAAGATTATGAAATAAAATTCTCAACCACAAGCGTGTAACAGTTAATGTTACTGAAAATAATGTTGATCGCACATTGCCTAAATACTTTAGTCAACGTGCAGCAATAGTTCGAACAAACTCTAACTTTTACGAAGCGTGAAAACGTTTCTGAGAAGTTTTCTGCTTCTGCTTCATGTTTGCATTTATTATTTGGATGTTTGTAACATTAATTGTTAAAGGCATTATTGGAGTAACTGCTCCTACTGCTACTGTTTTTCAATTTGGACGTGATACAACAGGGATGGCATTTGTTAATACATTAATTGTTATTGTAATTGCTGTCGGTATCGGTTTTATTATTTCAATTGGCACATCTATCTTCTTAAATGAATTTATGAAAGACGGAAAAGCAAAAAATATTTTATTCTTCTTTATTGATTCTTTAGGTGCAACACCTTCAATCATCTATGGTATGTTTGGTATGATCTTCTTCTTACAAATTTTGGGAATAAGTTCAGGTGGTAATAGTGGTAAATCACTATTAGCCGGTGCTTTAACTTTAATCTTTGTTATTTTGCCTGCCTTTACACGAACAAACATTCAAGCCCTACAAGTTGTATCCGTCGAAACACGACAAGCAAGTTATGCTTTAGGTATTGGTCGATGAGAAACTTGTCGAAGAATTGTTCTACCTGCTGCTTTCCAACACCTTTTAACTGGTGTTGTATTAGCAATTGGTCGTGTTCTTGCTGAAACTGCTCCACTATATCTAACAGCTGGATTAAGTGGTGGAAGCAAGATTTCATTGATGTCAGCTGGGCAAACACTAACTACAAGAATTTATTCACAAATAAATTCCAATGATTTAGTTGCTGCCCAAAATATCATGTATGAGTGCGCATTTGTCACATTAATTCTAATTATTATCATCTTGATTGTTGTTGATATTGTGATTCCAAAATACTTTGATCGGAAAAAGAAAAAACAAAGTAGTGAAGAAATCCATATCTTGAAAGCAAAAGGTGGATTTAAACAACGAGCAATTGATTCAACAAAGAATTTAATGGTCAAGGCTAAGTTAGTCTATAACATAAACTTTTAGGAAGAGGTCAGTATGAAAAAGAAACAAAAAGTACAATCAACACAAGAAGAAAGAATTCGAGCTTATTACAAAGCAAGTGGTTCCAAGAAAGTAGCAGCTTGGTCTAGACTTACTCGTGATGATAAGCGTATTATTAATAAACATAAGAAGGACCGTGAAAAAGAATTACGATCTAAGAAGACTGACTTTAATATACACAAAAACTCTTTCGAAGTTAGAAACTGAAGTTTATGATATGGGCATGAAAAAGCTTTAAGTCATATCACCGTTGATATTGAAAAAAATAAAGTCACAAGTTTAATTGGACCTAATGGTGCTGGCAAAACTGTGTTCTTACGATGTTTAAATCGTATGAATAATGTAATGTTCTCAAATGTTAAAACATTAGGAAACATTTATTTCTATAACGGAACAAATTTGTATTCACCAAATATTCCACAAGTAGAAATTACAACTCGAATTGGAACAATCCAACAAAAGCCAACACCGTTCCCAATGAGTATTTATGATAATGTGGCATATGGCCCACGATTACATGGTATTACTGATAAGAAAGTATTGGATAAGATTGTTAAAGATGCATTAGATGATGCAGCATTATGACAAGAAGTGAAAGATAAACTTTCTGCATATGGAACAAGTTTATCTGGTGGACAACAACAACGTTTGTGTATTGCTCGTGCCATTGCATTAAAACCAGAGGTTTTATTAATGGATCAACCAACTGCTGCGCTTGACCCTATTGCTACAACTAAAATTGAAAATTTAATTTTGTCCTTAAAACGAAAATATACGATCGTGTTAGTGACACACTCATTGTCACAAGCACAACGTGTTTCTGATAATACTTTCTTCTTCTACAAAGGAAAAATTATTGAAGCTGGCTCAACAAGAAAAATCTTCACAGACCCAGTCGAGATAAAAACAAAAGACTATATCTTGGGTAGGTAGGTTGTATATAATTAATATATATAATATATCTTTAAAGGTAATGCCCAAGAAAGATTATTAAAGGAGAAAAAATGGATTGATATTTCTGAACTGGTATTATTGCTGCAATTTTAATTGGTATTTTTACAATGCCACAATTAATTAAGACAATTAAAACCAGAAACACAGTTGGTGTTTCATTAGCAATGTTTATTATTGCAACAATTGGTGATGTATTCTTTGTAATAACAGGAATTGGACAATTGGCTAGCAATTTACTTTCATCTGGATTGCCGATATTATTAGCAAACTTAGTTGCTGGTGTCTCATCAGCTATTGTTTTATTCTTCAAAGGAAGAAACTTAAGATGAGCTAAAAAATTTGGTGTTAGTGAAAAGGTACTATGTGACAATTATGACACATACTACTCTAAAGTTAAACTAGAAAAGATTGAAAAGAAAGCAAAGAAGCAAGCATCTAAAGGCATTGTACATGAAACTACAACTACTGAAGATGTTCCACCTGTAACTGTTGGAGCTTAGTTTATGGCAATAAACTTTGATACGCTTAAAGCTTCCGAAGACAATCTACGAAAGATGTTTTTGAAGTTTTATAATCACGTATTACTTTCACAAGAATATTTACTAAAACATTTTAAAGTGAGTGCAAAACTTACTCCATTGCAATACGCACATATCTTATCGGCTGAAAAGAAAGCAAATAAGATGGAAGCACAAATTTTAGATGAAACTAGTTGAATCATATCAAAAGATATGCCACGAGCTGCGCATTTAAGATTCTTAATTGCAATAATCCGTTCAATTCGTGATCTTGAAAGAATGGGTGACTTTGTTGAAAGAGTAGCAACTATTCTTCAAAATCAAAAGAATGTGGATGAGAATATTCATAAGATAATTTGTCGTTTGATGCAAGGATCATACGACTTTGCAAAAGAAATATATCGTAATATTAAATCTGGCCCACATCAAACTAAGAATTACTATATAAATCGTGCATCAGTTCTATTTTATGAATTTGGTGATAAGTATAGTCGTTGTTTTAAAGAGGTCGGTGAACGAATTTTCCGTCTAAGGAAAGATATGAACAATAAAATAGCAATTTTCACCGCTATTAAAAACATTGAAAGAAATGCTGATCATGCATTTAATATTCTTGAAAACTTTGTTTATATTGGTGAACCAAACTTCTACTTTAATAAAGAATCTAGAAAAAGATAGAAAGATTAAATAATGTCAAAAATTGAATTTATATGTCTAGGTGGACAAGACGAAAAAGATAAAGTCTGCGACGCTCTAGTTATTGATGGTGATATTTACGTCTTAGGCTGTGGTATTCACTGCCCAAGTGTAATTCAATTAGGAATTAGGAAAATCGTTGCTGATTTTTCTTACCTAATTGATAACAAACAAAAAGTAAAAGGAATCTTCATTCCAACACCAAACTATAACGCTTATGGAGGATTAGAATTCTTAATCAAGAACCTATCTAATGTTCCTGTTTTTACTAGTCATTTAGGTCAAATGATTATTAATAATAATCTTGACTGATGTTTCCGAGTTCATGGTAAACGCCAAGAACAAAACTCATTAAAGACTAGATTTAACATTAATGCAGTTAAACCACTTGAAACATTCAAGCTAGGTAAAGTGGAAATTCTTCCATTTAGAACCGCTAGTTTTATGCCAACATCATTAGGTTTTGTTTTCAAAACTGATGCTGGTTCAATTGTTTATGTTGACCACTTTATTATTCCAACAAGTGTTAACAATGCCACTTATGATTTGTTAGACCAAGTTAATAAGTTTACAAACAATAATGTATTATTGTTAATTACTTCAATTGGAAAGAACTTGAATCACTACGGTTTTACTTCACCACACTATAACATTGATAATTTCTTTGAAAATTGTATCCTAGATATGCCAAACCGTGGTATCTTTGTTATTGACGAAGAAGATATCTATAAATTGACTAAGTTAGCTGCAATTGCTGCAAAGAAAACAATCCCATTCTACATTTACTCACCAAGTTTAGCAAAAGCATTTAATTACATGCAAAACAATAAGATTGTTAATTTTACAAATCTTATTTATATGAATGAACAACAAATTAATACCGTTGATCGTGGTATTGTTGTTGTTTCTGGTGATAAACAATCATTGTTCACAAAATTACAAAAGATTGTTGTTGGTGATGATCAACGATTAACATTTAAACCAACTGATACTTTTGTTTATTCCATCTTAACAACTCCAGGTTATGAAAAACTTGAAGCTAATTTGTTTGACTCAATTAACCGATTAAATGTATCACGAGTGGTAAAGATGCCAAAAGATATTATTCAATTATCACAATCACAAGAAGATCATAAATTCCTAATTAATATCTTGAAACCAAAATATATTATTCCAGTTGCTGGTTTGTATATGGATTTTGTAAATTACAAAGATGTTTGCAATAAAGTTATTACCCCACAACGCAACATTATTACCTTGTGTAATGGCCAAGTTGCAGTCTTTGATGGTGGACGCTTCATTGATGCGAAACGTCATATCAAATTAGTTGAACAATATGTTGGTAACCAAGGTTTATATGACGTTGGAGCAAGCGGATTGTTTGAAAGCGAACAAATGGCTGACTCTGGTTGTGTTCTTGCTAGCTTATTAATTGATAAAGCAGAAAAGAAGATTAACCATTTTAACTACAACATCGTTGGAGTATTGAATCAAACCGACCAAAAGAACCAAGCAATTGTTGATGAAATCAATACAACATTAAACAACACAATGCTTGAATTATTAAAGACATTAGCACCAAATGCTAATTTATCTCGCGATCAACAAGATTACTTTAAAAAACAAATTGTTAAGCAATATGAAAAGAAGTTTGGCAAACGCCCTTTGGTTTTACTAACAATTATTTATAGAGATCAAGTTGAAAAAGCAAAAAAATAATATAAGTGAGTAATATGGAAAACACAACACCACAAGTAAACCCATCAACTAACCCAAAAGATTATGTTGTAAAACCAAAAAGCCTTTCTTATCAAAAGAAAGAACATACAAAAGAAGTTTGAAAGTATGTTGGTAAGATTGCTTTATTGGTGTGAACAATCTTAATTTTGGCTCGTGTACCATTTGTTGGTAGCTATGTTGATGGATTAATTGATTATGTTCTAGGCATTGGCAAATATGCTTTATATGCATTATTGATATTTGCTGAAATTGGTTGACTCTTTAAATTAAGCTATCTCCGTTTCATTCGAAGTCCTAAATTCATTGTTTGTGCTGCTATTAGTTTGTTATGTATCTGTTGCATTATTTCTGGTGTTAGCAACATGATTATATCTTTTGATGCTCGGCCAACATTTGCTGAATTAATTACAAAATATCACACTAATTGAGTAGCTTATTTGCAAACATGAAGCTATAGCAACTATTTTAATAGTGGGTGCATTAGTGGTGGTATATTAGCAGAATTGTTATCATATGTATTTAACTTCTTATCATATGTTGTATTAATTGTTGTTGCAGCGGTAATTCTATTAATTTCTATTTTCATCATCTTTAATATTAATTACCGTTCAACAAGAATCGGATTGAAAATCCGTAGTTGAATGGTCCGTAAATTAGGTGGAAGTTTTAAATATGATGGCTACAATGAATTAAAGAGTCGTCGTGATAATCAAAACAAATTCAAAAAAACAAGAAAAATACAAGTTGAAGCAACCGCTATTCAAAATAGTTGTATTCCATACGATTTACTCCCTGACACTGATTTGAATAAGTATGATGCTAACTTTAGATATGCTCGTAAACTACAAAATCGTTTAGCAAACTTATTCAAAAATAGAGATATTGATTGTGTTCCGACCGAGTTAAATGTTTATTCATCATACTCTGAAATTTGCTTTGAAGCAAAGAACAAAGAAAATGTGAGAGCTATGATTGAAGCTCAACCAGCTATTGCTAGAACAATACGTTTAGATTACTTTAATATGTCATTACGTGGTAATATTGTTAATATTGAAGTAGAAAATCAATACTTCTCAAAATTCTCATTAAAGACAGTTTTAAATATGTATGATGAAGGCAAAGACATTTCAGCGGTCTTTGGCTTAGACAAATCAAATAAATTAGTTTGGCAAAATTTCCGTAATAGTCCATCAGCTTTAATTGTTGGTAAGAAAGGCTCAGGAGCAGCTACATTAGCTGTGTTAATGGCGCTATCAACATGTTACATTACAAGTCCTGATGATTTAGAATTAGTGGTTTTAAATCCTAATTATGAAGCAACATTCTCTTACTTCAATAACTTACCACATTGTTCTGGCAAAGCATTAGAAAGTGTTACTTTATGTACAAACAAATTACATGAAATACAAGATATGATTGTTGAACGTAATAGTTTACTAAAAGTAAATAATGTTACTAACATTGAACAATACAATAAAACAATTTCTAATACTCAAGTAAAATTTAAACATGTTCTAATCATAGCAACAAACGTTGATGGTATTGTGCGAGATTCTTTCCAAAACAGTAAAATTATTTCTGATATCTTGATCAATGGTCCAAAATGTGGTGTTTATTTAGTTCTACAATCATACGTTGCCAATAATGACTTACTTGATAAAGAAATTGTTGATAATGTTTCAGAAAAATATATTCTTGCCTTAGCAAATAAAGAAGAAAGCATGAAGATCTTCAATAATCAACGTGGATCACAATTACATGGAAATGGTGATTGTCTCCACTATAGTGGAAATAAAATTAATAGTATGGAACGTTTGCAAATCTGTAATTTGAACTATACTGAATTAACAACAGATATCGATATCATTAAAACATTCTATGCAACTAAGTTGCGACAGAAAGAAGCAGAGATTATAAAGGAGGATAAAGATGAAACAAATGAAGAACAATAAAGAATTTACCATTAAATTACTACAAGATGTCTTCATGGGTAAAAATGGTGAAATTGTTAGTATTCGTTCAATTCATAACGGTTATACTAACTTTTCATATGTTGTTACTTTTGAAAATGGCAAGAAGTACCAAGTACGATTACCACATTGCGGTGATTTAATAAATCGTAGTAATGAATATCAAGTTTTATCCTTACTTGGAAATCAAGACTTCATTTACTTTGATATTAAATCTGGTGTTGGTGTTAAAGAATGAATTGATGGTAAACCACCAAGAATTCCATATTTCTGAAAATGAAAATATGTTGATAATTTGTTTGCACAGATCAAAAAGATTCATGAAACAAAAGTTCCGTTTGATGTCAAACTAAAAAAATTAAACTTTGACTTGTACAATGAAAACTTGTATCGATTAAAATTAGCATATCAAACTAAGTTCTTAAGTATTATTGAAACATACAAAGGTGATGAAACAGTTTTAAGTCATACTGATATAAATGCAGGAAACCTTATCTTAGATAAGAAAGAAAAACTTCATATCATTGATTATGAATGATGTGGATTAGCCTCTGATTATTGAGATTATGCTAACTTCATTCGTGAATCAAGAATTACTTGATATCAAAAAATCGATTGAAACAAATACATCAATAATTTCGATATGAATAAACTAAAAGATTACATCTTTGCCTCATCAGTCTTTGCATATTTGTGAACATGATTGATGCCACAAACCAAAAGAATAATTAAATACCGTCGTAGAGCATTGCGTCAAGTAAACTGATACGGCCATGGAGTATTAAACAATGGAAACAAGAAGTAATTATTTACTTATTGATTATGGTAACAGCTATATTAAAGCTGCTATTTATGATGTTCAAAAAAATAAGATAATTGAAACAAAACAAATTCCTCAAACTCCAGATGGGCAAAAACTTGTTGATGTTTTAGATGGTTTAAAAAATGGAACAAAGATTGATAAAATCATTGCTTCATTAACTTCTAAACCAGAGATTGCTCGTGAATTTAATGAATCATTAACAAAAATTGTTAATGCTCCAATAAAAGTTATTGGTAAAGAAGATTTTATTGATCTTATTGACTTAACAAATATTGCTCCTAATGTTGTTATTGGAACTGATATTTTAGGTTTAGCATATTATGGAATTAAAACACTACAAAGGGGTGCAGTATTTTCTCTTGGAACTGTATATTTTTCTGTTGTGTTTGAAAATAGACAAATAACAAATGTTTTATTTGTTCCAAGTTTAGTTCGTGGGTTAAAAGCAATTTCTAGTGTAACATCAATTGATGCGGATTCAATTCCTGAAACTTTTGATAAAACTATTGGTTTAAATACAATGGATGCTTTTGCTGCTGGAGCTAACTTATTGTTAGAAGGTGTAGTTGATAATACCATAAAACAATATGGATTACCATCATTCAATGTTCTGATTACTGGTGGCGATGCAAGAAAATATGCAAATATTGGGCGCAAATATAAAGTAGTTGATAATTTGTTATTAACTGCTTTAGCAATGCTAGTCAAAGAAAAAAAGTGATAGATCACATTTGATAATTCTATTATAATAATAGAGTTACTATAGGGGTGTAGTTCAACGGCAGAACTGCGGACTTCAAATCCGCGTGTTGTGGGTTCAAATCCTGCCACCCCTGCCATTAAGAAAATACTAACAACGTTAGTATTTTTTATTTTTTAAATATTTATATATTAAATCGGACATAATATGCACTAGAGGCTATTAATTCAATATAATAAATCTATGAGTGTCAAGTACAAAATTGAAAATTCAAAGAAAAACAAGAACTTAATTGGAGATGAAGTTTCTGTTTCTAAAATTAAAAAAACTGGTGGTAGGGGACCAAAAGGGCCCAAACCTCCAAGAGTTACTTTAAATGATGTTATAAAAGAGATGCGTGAGGGTTTTGCTTCAATAAGAAAAGACATAGATCACATTGTTGAAGTTAACAATCTAACAAGATAAAAACTAGGGCAAACCCCTAGTTTTTTCTTTATCATTTCGACTTGCTGCCCATGTATTAAGAAGAACTAAGGTTTCTTTAATGCATGAACATGGAGTTGATATGCATACAATCGCTATGGTCTTAGGAAACACACCTAGAACGGTAATGAATCACTATATCATATCAAGTGCTCGAAATTATGATGCCGTTGATATTCCAAACTGCTCTATTAACGGTTATGTGCATAAGATAGATAACTTATATTGAAATCAAGCTTATCTATCACATAAGAATTAACTTTCAAAAGAAATAAGAAGCAGGGTAACCTGCTTTTTATTTTCTTATTCTTTTATAATAAATGTATGAAAAGAAAATTTATTTTATTACCAATAGCATTAACTGCACTTACACCAACAATTGGTATGGTTGGATGTGGTGAAAAGGAACCTGAGGAACACAAAGAGATTTGATAATTTAGTTAAATTAAACAACTTAAAAGAATAAAATCGTTTTATTTTACTTTAAAATGACCATATATTAAAAGAACAAAATTTTCTTTATAATATACGTATGAAAACAAAATTTATTTTTTTACCAATAACATTAACAGCACTTACACCAACTATTGGTTTAGTTGGGTGTGACAATTTTAACCCAGAAGGTGAAACTAAATTTACAACTACTACTGGAACAATGTCTTCTGCTACGGAAGCAACATTTGCATTTGATTGGGCAAATGGGCATAGTCTAGCATTTGAATCAGATTGAGAATTTACAACTAATGCTGGCACTGTTCAATCAGTAACAGCCACTGGTGGTGATACTAAGCCACAAACAGTTTCTCTAACTTTTAAATCCGACATATCTGAAGATATTACTGATGGTAAATTAATATTTACTTACAATGATTTAACAGCAAAAAAAGATAATATTACTGCCACAATACAAAACATTTGTATTACAAAATACACACCTACACCAGAAATACATACAGTTACATTTTTAGCTGGTAATCATGGATTGCTTGAAGGAGAAACAACAATTACGGTTGAAGGTAATGAAACAACACTTGGTGATATCACAAAACCAACAGTTGTTGCTGATGAAGAACAAGGTTGGTTCTTTGAACACTGAGATTATGATGATAGTTATGTTATTGATGATGATGTAACTGTTACAGCACAATATAGAGGGGAAATTGATGTAAATATTAATTATAGTATGCCCCATGATGAACCACGTTGCATATCTGAACCATATTTTTCAGAAAAAGATACAAATTACTTGTTCCGCATTGACGCTAGTGCTTGTCAATCCGAATATTTTGGAACATCTTCATTTTGTACGTTTTGTTGTCAACCCATTGGGACTATTGATGTTGAAATTATAGAAGTTTGTGTTGGCGACAAAAAATTTGATAAAGTTGATAATTTTTCTGACATATTAACAACTCCGGGAAAATATTATTATGGCAACGCACTTGGATTTGGAGATTATCTTTATGTTAATGATTACAACGAAATTCAAAAAACATTTAAAATGACTGTACAACTTAAGTTTAAAAATGAACCAGTACAAGGTGGTGCTGAATGGACTTGCACGGTATTATAAGAGAGGTTGAAACCTCTTTTTATTATTATGGAATGTCTTCGTATTCAGGAGCAAATAGATACATTACAAGATTATTACAATCTTCTTCAGCGATGAATTCAAATCTAAATGTACCTCTATTATCTCTAATAAAAGTGGAACTATAGCCTTCAAATCTACATTTGTATTGATCCTCTTCCTTATAAACCCCATAATCTGTATCTATTGTTTGTGGTACACCATCAACATAGAATTTTGGATTAGAAATTTTTAATAATGTTGACATTTGCCCTTCACCATGATCAACATTATTAACAATAAGGACTCACTGGAAGGCATAGCCTTCATGATATGGATCTAATCAGTCTGTGCCAATATTAGCAATAACATCATATTTCTGTCCTTGTTTTACAGATAAAACCAATTCAATTGGTGGGAATAATGCTGCACCAATACCTAGAAGATCTTCTTGGTATACATATTGATTTAAAACAAAAATTCAAGGAATATGGAATCTAACAGTGATATTTGTGTTACTTGTAATTAAAAATGAACTTGTGTCTTGAATTTTTACACCATTATTGTAGTAACCATCAAGTTCTCATTCACCTTCACATTGTGGGTTAATTTGGTCTTCAAGATCTGATAATTTTGTCCCAGCCACAACATCTTTTATCAAGTTAGTAGCAATTGTGCCTTTACCAATAACATCTAAACTAACAGTATACTTTTCTACTGGTTTAGGTGGATCAGGCGGTTCAGGTTGACTTGGATTGCAATTAATCAAACTAACTATTGGCATAACAAAAGTTATTGGCATAGCTGTAGCAATTAAAAGTTTTTTTATTTTATTATCTTTCATACGTATATTATATTAATTCAATTCAATTTGAGCAAGTGCTTTCCAACCGTTCATTAATCACAAGTTTAGCATAAACATCTTTAGCTGTTTTATCCTTATTAATAAGTATTAAATGATCGTCTTATTATTTTTTAAAAGTTCGTGAATTAACTTATTTATCATCTAAAGCACAAACACCATCAGAACATTGAATTTCTGTTGCCGATGTAACCTGTCACTCGGTGCCACGAGTAACTTGTTTTCATTGTTCCATAGTTCCTGAAAAATTAAAGCCGTGACTACCACCAGGTCCAGAGCTGTTGGTTATGTTATTGCAATCACGGAAAGCGCCACTAGCAATACTTTGAACTTTTGCTCCAATAGTGACTGAGGTTAGATCAAGGCAAGAAGCAAATGCGCCTTCACTAATACTTTTAACACTATCAGGGATAATGATTGAAGTCAAGTTTTTGCAACTAAAGAAAGCACTCTTACCAATACTTGTGACACTATTTCCAATAGTGACAGAAGTCAAACCGTAGCAATCATGGAATGCACTCTCACCAATACTTTTGACACTATTAGGAATAATGATTGATTGTAGTTTTTCACAACCAAAAAACAAAGCTTCCTCAATACTTACGACGCCATTTCCAATAGTTGCTGAAGTCAGATTAGCACATTCGCGGAAAGCAAATTTACCAATAGTCTTAACACTATCAGGGATAGTTACTGAAGTTATAGTAGAAGAAGCAGGACACCGATAGAATGCATTTTCACCAATTGAAGAGATTGCATAAGTTTCATCTTCGTATTTAATTGATGCTGGTATTGTTAGATCTGTAATTGTTGTAGAATCAGCAGGACCACAAACTATAGCAGTTTTGTCTTTTCTATGTAATTCGTATTTCAAATTATCAACATCTACAATTTCATCTTTAATGTTTAAAGTAATATTTTCAGAAAAGACAGGTTCAAAAACATCTTCAATTGTTGCTTTGACTTTGAATGTATATTCCCCAGTATCTGCTTGGTTGGTTCAATTTACCTTTCGATCATCTATTTTAATTCAGTCAGGGAATTCGCTAGAAGGACTCACACCTTCAATTGAAAAATTAGCATCTTCAACAATCCTTCCTTCAGCATTAGTAACTACTCATCGACTGGAGTCTGAACCAGACACCCTAGATAGTCCATTTAAGCTTGTCGAGCCACCAGAAATAGTGTAGGTATCGTCAATTTTCAAAGTAATTACATCAGAATAAATAGGATAAGTTTCCGCAATTTCCGCTTTGACTTTAAATTTGTATATTCCCGTAGCCGCTTCATTAGTCCAATATACCTTGCCATTATCATCTATTTTAATTCAGTCAGGGAAACTATTAGAAGGATCAATACCTTTTATTGAAAAATTATTAGGAGTAATTGGTTTTCCTTCAGGGTCAGTAACATTTCAATCAGCTGAATCCGAACCAGCTTTGTCAAGCTGTCCATGTAAAACTGTAGATCCACCAGAAATAGTATATTCTTTCAATTCTGGAGCAAATAGATACATAACAAGATTTTCGCAATCTTCATCTGCAGTAAATTTAAATTCAAACAACTTTCGCTCTTCTCTTATGAAAGTTGAACTAAATCCTTCATATCTACCAACATATTGATCTGGTTTTTTTCCATCCTTATTAACTCTATAATCCGCAATACCAGGATCTTCACCTAGTATTTTTTCTTCACCGTCAATGTAGAATCTTGGATTTGAAATGTCTAAAAGTTCAGCTCCTTCTTGTTCATGGCCTTCATCGATATTATTTATAATAAGAACTCATTGATATGCATAACCTTTATGGTAGTCACCAAGTCAATATTTATCTAGATCACCAACAATTTTATATTCTTCGTCTTTTTTAACAGATAATGTTAAATAAAATGCTGGGTATAGTGCTGATCCAATTCCAATTGGCTCTTCTTTTTCATCAAGATAATTATCTAAGACAAAAACATGCGGATTAATAAATTGAACTATTAATTTAATGTCTTTATTAATAATTAATTTTTCAGGATCTTCAACTTTAATAACTTCGTAACCAGATTCATAATAGTACGCATCAAATTCCCATCCACTTTCTTTTCCTTGAGGGTTAATTTGATCTTCAATTTCGGACAATTTAGTTCCTTCATTAACATCTAATTCATCTATGTCAATTGTTCCTTCACCCCGAACAACAAAATCAACTTTATATTTTTGTATTTCCGGATTTTCTTGATTACAACTTACTAGACTTGCTAATGGAAGAGCAAGTGTCGCTACAGTAGTAGCAAGTGCAATCATAAACTTAGCTTTATTATTCTTCATATGTAACTACATTATATATATATATATAGAATTTTATATTTTAAAAAAGATGAAATGATGAGTATTACATAAATTAAGTTATTTTTGAAAAAAATATTCTATTTGATAGCATAACAGATTGATAATCTTAATTTATAAATTTCAAGAGGCAATGACTAATATGTTTTAACATTAATAACAAAATTAATGAATTCACTAATTAAAGTTGAATTTTAGCTAAAGTTTTCCCAACTGGTTCATTAATCACAAGTTCAGCATAAACATCTTTAGCTGTTTTATCTTTATTAATAAGTATTAAATGATCACCTTTAAAATAATCAATTAATCCAGCTGCAGGATATACAGCTAGACTTGTTCCAGCAATAATCAATGTATCAGCATGAGCAATTGCTTGCACTGCTCCAGTGATGGTAGCATTGTCCAAACCTTCGTTATATAAAACAACTTCAGGTTTAATAATTCCACCACAGGAACATGTTGGTACACCTTTTCCTTTAAATTTAAGAATATCTTTAGCTGAATAGAATTTATTGCATTTAGTGCAACGGTTTTTATGAACAGATCCATGAAGTTCATAAACATTCTTGCTTCCAGCTAATTGATGTAAACCATCAATATTTTGTGTAACAATAGCTTTTACTTTGCCTAATTTTTCTCACTTTGCTAATTGCTTATGTGCAGCATTAGGTTGAATTGATAAGTCAAGCATTTTATCAAAATAAAATTTATAAAATTCTTTGGTATTTTCAAAAAAGAATTGGTGGGAAAGAATGACCTCAGGTGGAAAATCATATTTTTGGTTATATAAACCATCGGCAGATCGAAAGTCAGGTATTCCACTTTCAGTACTAACTCCAGCCCCACCAAAGAAGACAATATTCTTTGAGTTTTGTAATATTTTTTGTAATTGTTTAATCTTGTCCATACATATTATCATTATAATAATTAAATATGAGAGCATTAGGATTAGATCTAGGAACAAAGACAATGGGTATAGCTATAACTGATAGCAATAAGAAAATTGCTAGTGGGTTAGAAAATTTTGCCTATGGTAAAAATGATTTAATGGCATGCATTAATCATATTAAAAAACTATTTATTAATTATCCTGAAGTTGATACCATTGTGCTTGGTTATCCTTTATATCCATCAGGAGATAAAAGCCCTAACTGTTTGTTAGTTGATAAGTTTAAAACACTAGTCGAACAAAATATTAAAGATGTTAAAGTTGTTTTAGAAGATGAAAGATATACAACATTAGAAGCAACAGGAATGATGAAAGATATTGGTTTAAAAGCAAGTCAAATTAAAAAGATTAAAGATAAGATGTCTGCTGTTGTTATCTTAAATGTTTGATTAGAACATGAAAAAATTTAAACAGTTTAATTTAGAACATAACATCCCTATAATGCCTGATAAAACGATTGATTTTCTTTATCATATTTTTGATAACTATCAAACTGCTCAAGTTTTAGAAATTGGTACAGCCTACGGTTATTCTTCAAGATATTTAGCTCGTCATCCAAGTATTACTAAGATTATTACATTGGAAAACGATACTGAAAGATTTGGTGTAGCACAGGAATACTTTAAAGGTGAAACAAAGATTTTTCCTGTATTTGTTTCAGCTTTTGATTATGAACCAAAACAAGATTTTGATTGTATTATCATTGATGGACCAAAATCTCACCAAGATGTATTGTTTAATAAATTCTGCACACATTTAAAACCCAATGGTTTTATCTTTATTGATGATATTAATCTATTTCAACAAACTAATAAAGAAATGACTAAGAATAGAATAAAATTGAAAGAAAGAGTGGCAGAATTTAAAAAGTATTTACAAGGTTTATCAGGATCATGACATGTTGAAATTCATGATATTGATGATGGATTTGCCATCTTAAGGAGAAAGAATGAAAATTTGAGTTAATCCCATAGGATTACAACATGCTAAAAAATTAATCAACATTAAAGATGTTGATTATGTGGTAACGGGGGTCAAGGGGAGATTATCAACCCGCAACACTTGTCTATTATCACTAGATGAGATTGCCAAGATTAATTGTGCAAAATTAGCAGTAAGTTTAAACAATTTATATGTTGATGATCAACTTCCTTTACTGACAAAAACATTAGCTAAGCTAAAAGCTTTGAAAATTAAAACAATAATTTTTACTGATTTTGCTGTGAAACAAATTTGTGATGAAATTAAATATAAACCAAATTTTGTTTATAATTCTGAAACGTTAACAACTAACCATGATCAATTATTGTTGTTTAAGAAACATAATATCAATGAAGTTGTCTTGCCACGTGAACTTCATTGGAATGAAATTAATGAATTTACAAAACATAAACATCATGTTAAATTACAAGTTCAAGCTGAAGGTTATGGTTTAATGATGCATTCAAAATGAATGCTATTAACTAACTTTAAAAATCAATTTAAGATAAAAAAGGATTTAAGAAATAAATTGTTTTATCTAAAAGAAGAAACAAGACAACTACCTAACATTATTATCGAAGATGAAACTGGTACGCATATGTTTACTGGTTACAATGTGTCAATCATTGAGTATCTTGATAAGATGGTTAATGCTGGTGTTGATTCAATCAGCTTCTTAAGCTATTTGCATGACCAAAAATGACTTGATGAAACAATTAACATTTATGCTGAAGCATTAAAAGCCATTAAAAAAGGAACATTTAATAAAATTAAAGACAACCTTATTAATAGGATTAATAAGATAAACAAAGTTTCAGCATGTGGATTTCTTGATCCAACTAAGGGATTATTGCACTTAGAAAGAGAGGCTGACAATGAATAAAGTTGAGTTGTTGGCTCCTGCTGGTGGTCTTGAAAAAGCAATCATTGCCATTAACTTTAACGCTAATGCGATTTATCTTGGCGGCAAGAAATATTCATTAAGAGCAAGAGCAAATAATTTTGATCTTGATGAAATTGCAAAAGCTATTTCTTATGCCCATCAAAATAAAGCTAGAGTATATTTAGTTACAAACATTTTATGTCACAACGGAATGACACGTGATTTTAAACCATATTTAGATCAACTTATGAAATTAAAACCAGATGGTTTTATCTGCGCTGATCCATTTATTATGAATACTATTCATAAGAATTATCCAAAAGTAGAGATTCATGTTTCAACCCAACAATCAGTTTGCAATTCAAAAGCAGCATTATGATTTCATAAAGCGGTTGGTGCAACAAGAATTGTTACTGCAAGAGAAGTAGACTTTAAAAACTTATCTTTAATGACAAAAACATTAAAGAACATTATGGAAGTTGAATATTTTATTCATGGAGCCTTATGTGTTGGCTATTCTGGTCATTGCATGATGTCAAATAATTTCTCATTACGTGATGCTAATGTTGGTGGTTGTGCACAAAGTTGCCGTTGGAACTGAGAATTAAAAGATGCTAATGGTAAATTAATCTCAAAAAAATTTACAATGTCAACAAAAGATATTTGCCATGTTGCTAATCTAAAACCATTAATTAAAACAGGGATAGCAAGCTTTAAAGTTGAAGGACGAATGAAATCATTGCATTACAATGCAACCATTTGTAATAACTATTCTCATGCTTTAAAAGATTATTATGCTAATAAATTAACTGCTAAACGAATTAAAGCATATATTGCAGATTTAGATAAAGCAGCTAATCGAGAAACATCAATTGCTTGATTTAATGGACAACCAACACAAAAACAAATGCTTTATCGTGATAGTGAAAAGAAATTAACACAGAATTTTGCTTTTATTATTGATAAAAAAGTTAAAGGTGGTTATGAAATAACAAGCAAAAATTTCTTTACTTGTGCTGATACATTTGAAGTATTTGGTAAAAATCATGACCTAATTACTGGTATCAAGTTAACGGGGTTATTTGATGTAAAAGATAATGTAAAAGTTGATCGTGTTAATAAACCAATGTGTAAGTACATTATTCAGACCAAAAATAATAAATTAGAACCTGGTGATATTGGTCGAATTTCACCAAAAAACAAATAAATATGAAAATATGAATATTTTCATATAATACAAAACATGAAAATTACAGTTGTTTGTGACATCTTAGGAAAAGAAGACAATGGTACAACTATTGCTACCATGAATTTTATCCGTCATTTGCAAAAGAATCATGAAGTAAAAATATTATGTTGTGATGAAACAAAAAAAGACCTGCCAAACCACTATGTGGTGGGAACAAAACAATTCCCTGGAGCAATTGGTAGATTTGTTAAATCAACAGGATTCCAATTGGCTAAGCCTGATAAACGTATTGTTGAAAAAGCTATTGTTGGTGCAGATGTTATCCATGTTTTTGAACCATTTGCTTTAGGAATAGCTGCCATTAAATGTGCAAAGAAACACCACATTCCAATCACTGCAGCAATGCACATCTTGCCTGAACATTTAACATTCTATATTAATATTTCAAAAGTTAAAGCCGCTAACGCATTCTTATACAAATATTGATGAAATGAAGTTTATAAGAAAGCGCAAGCAATTCACTATCCAACATCGTTTGTTCGTGATGTTTTCTATGTTCATAATCCAAAAGCAAGAAACATCAAACCATATGTTATATCTAATGGTGTTGATCCATTAGTTAAAAAAGCTGAAGTAGAAAAACCATCAAATTTTAAAGATAAAATAGTCATTTTATGTTGTGGTCGTTTTTCACCAGAAAAATCACAAAAAACATTAATTGAAGCAATTAAATATTCTAAGTACCTTGAAAAGATTCAAATTATTTTTGCCGGTCAAGGCCAAAGAGAAAAACAATATCGTGAATTATCACAATATATGCCTAACCGTCCATTGTTTAAACGATTCTCACATAAGGAATTAATTGAAGTATTAAATTATTGTGATATGGTTGTTCATCCAGCAATTATTGAAACTGAAGGTATTTGTGTTCTTGAGGCAATGACTTGTGGTAAATTAGTTATTGTTTCTGATGCAAAGATTTCTGCACCAAAAACATTTGAGATTGATGAACGATGTATTTTCCGAGCACAAAACGCACAAGACTTAGCAAAGAACATTGATTTTTGGATTGAACATCCTGAAATAAAAGACCAAATTCAAAATGAAAATTTAGTTCGTGGTAAAGATTTTGATTTAGAAAAATGCATGGTGGCACTAGAAAAAATGCTAATTGATGTAACAAAAAAATAAAGAGGAAAACCTCTTTATTTTATGTTTGCTTTTCTAAACTTATAGTCAGAAACAATCATGTCCTTTAGACTATATTTAACTTTTCAACCTAATTGTTTAATTGCATTCTTGTTAGAAGCAATTAGTTTTGCTGGGTCACCAGCACGATTTGGTTTGAAAATATATTTTAAATTTTTATCAATATATTTTTGGACAGATTTAACAACTTCTAATACTGTATATCCACTATTAGAACTCAAACAATAAATACCTGATTTATTGTTTTTTAATTGGTTGATACCAATTAAAGCAGCGTTGGCTAAGTCAGACACATGAATATAGTCTCTTAAACAAGTTCCATCTTTTGTTTTGTACTTATTTCCAAAGATAAATGCAGTTTTGTGATGCAAAACACAATCATTAATTGCTGGGATAAGTAATGATGGTTTTGTTTTTAACATTCCATATTTGCCACTCTGACTTGCTCCAGCAACATTAAAGAAACGGTAGCTAATGAAATTAATGCCATAAGCTTTATTTGCATCAATTAATAGTTGTTCACACATTAATTTACTTCAACCATATGGATTGCATGGAGTTGTTGGTGATGATTCATCAACAGGGATTTTTTTGCAGTCACCATAAACTGCTGCTGAACTTGCAAAGATAATGTTTTTAACATTATTTTCACACATTGCTTTTAAAACAGTAGCAGTGCCACCAACATTAGTTAAATAATATTCGGCTGGTTTTTCAACTGATTCAGGAACAACAATTTTTGCCGCATATAAAGCAACAACATCAATTTTATGTTCTTTAAAGATTTTAGTTAGCAATTTGTAATCTAACATTGAACCCTTAACAAATTTAGCTTTTGGGTGAACTAATTTTTTAAAACCAGTTGATAGGTCATCAAGCACAATTACTTTATGACCTTCTTCTATAAATAATTCCGTTGCAACTGATCCAATAAAGCCAGCACCACCAATATTTAATATTGTCATTATTTCTTTCCTTTAATAAATTTTATTACATCTTCTTTTAATTCAGGATCATTTAAAGCAAAGTCAATTGTTGCTTTAACCATTCCTAATTTATTTCCTAAATCATATCTTGTTCCTTTAAAGTTACAAGCATATATTTTTTGTGTCATTAAAAGTAACTTTAAAGCATTAGTAATTTGGATTTCACCAGATTTATCTTTTGGTGTATTTTCAATAGCCTTAAAGATTTCTGGAGTCAAAACATATCGACCAAGAATTGCTAAATTGCTTGGGGCAACAGTTGGGTCTGGTTTTTCAACTAGATTATTAATTTCAAAGACACTTTTCTTTGTTTGATCTTTTTTTGTTGGTGCAACAATACCATATTTACTAATATGTTTGCGTTCAACTGGTTGAACACCCACAACTGAACTGCCAGTTTTGCTATAAGCATCAAGACATTGACCTAAAGCAGTTTTACCATTAGCAACAACCACGTCATCACCTAGCAAAACAGCTATAGGTTCACCATTAGCAAATGCTTTTGCACAACCAATGGCATGGCCTAAACCAAGTTGTTTATCTTGGTAAACATATGTGATCTTAGCAATTTTGTTAGATTTTTTTACTTCCTCTAGAAGAGTAAGTTTTTTCTTGGCAATTAATTCTTGTTCAAGTTTAATGGCAGGTGAAAAATGTTTTTTGATTGCAGCTTTATCTTTTGAAACAACAATTAAAATTTCTTTGATTCCAGCATCAGCAGCTTCCTGCACAATATATTGTAATGTTGGAACATTAATTATTGGCAATAATTCTTTAGGAATTGCCTTAGTGGCAGGCAATAATCTAGTACCAAAACCAGCAGCAGGAATAACTGCTTTAGTAACCTTTTTCATTTTTTACCCTCCAAGTTTCTATATATTATATAATTTATATATAAATATAAATTAAAAAGGGAAATAATATGAAAACAGTTCATTTAATTTTCAACCCTGTTGCTGGAAAAGGCACAGCAAAAGCTGCTTTTGACAAGATTCAAGAATGAGCTAAATCACAACCTAATTTAAATTTAGTGGTTCACCCTACTGAAAATGAAGGTCATGCGACAATCATTGCTAAAGATTTAACAAGTGGTAATGAAGATGTAACGATTCTTTCATTAGGTGGCGATGGAACATTAAGTGAAATTCTTAATGGTATTGTCAACTTTGACAAAACAACATTAGGAATTTTACCATTTGGTTCAGGCAATGATTTTGTAAAAGCATTGAAAATGAAAAATCACGACCCAGTTAAATATGTTGATGCATACATTAACAACCCAACTGAAAAAATCATTGATTACTTATTACTTAACGACAAATATCGTGCAATCAACGAAGTTGGTTTAGGTATGTCTGCTGAAGTGATTGGTTATCGTAACAGCATGAAACGTTTTAAACCTGAAACACAATATAAGATTGCAACAGTTATAAAAGCACTATTTTGAAAAGGCTTTGATTATGAAATTTATGTTGATAAAGGTCAAACGCCACAACATGTCAAAGCTATGTGATATACAATGAACAACGGAACACATGTTGGTTCAGGAATGGTAACATCATTAAACTCTAAGGTTGATGATGGTTACATTACTGTTTCATATTTAAATAATTTTAATCGTATCAAAACATTACATGTTTTATCAACATGTAAAAAAGGAAATATTGATAAATTAAAAAATCATACTGAATTCAATTGCAAAGAAATTGACATTGTTGGTAATAATATGACTGTTGAATTTGATGGTTTTTTACTTGAACATCAAAACAAAATCAATGTTAAAGTTATTCCACATAAATTAAAGTTATTAGTCATAGCAGGTAATTAAAATGGCATTATCAAACTCTACCCCACACATTGGAGCACACAGAGGCCAAATCGCAAAGCGTATTATTATGCCTGGTGATCCTAAACGTGCTGAATGAATTGCAAAAAAATATTTAAAAAATCCAAAATTAGTTAATGATGTTCGTGGTATGTTAGCTTTTACTGGCACATATAAGAAAGTACCAGTAACAGTTATGGCTCATGGTATGGGAATACCATCAATTTGTATTTACGTTCATGAATTATTTTCATTCTATGGTGCAAAAGCAATTTATCGTGTTGGTAGTTGTGGCGTAACCAATAAAACTAAGTGCCATTTAGGTGATGTTATTTTGTCTAAATCATCTTGATCAGATGTTCCAATTAATCATTGAACAAAGACTAAACCTGATGCACCAAACCGTTTTTATCCAACTCCAGAATCTAACAAGCTAATTGCAAAAACAGCAAAAGAACTTGGTATTGCATATCGTTTGCATGATACTGTATCAACAACATTCTTTTATAGTCAAGCAACGGTTGAAGAAACATTTAGATTAACTGGTTCATCAGTAATGGAAATGGAAGGATTTGGTCTATTTCTTGAAGGCAAGACACACAAAGGCCATGTGGCATGCTTGTTAACTGTCAGTGATAATATTGAATCAAAAGAAGCTATGACACCACAAGCTCGTGCAACAACATTTGATGAAATGGTGCAACTTGCTCTTGAGTCAATTATTAGAGAAAAGGTTTAATTATGGAATTAAATAAGTACATTGACCATACGCTATTAAAAGCGGATGCAACTGAAAGTGATATCAATAAATTGTGTGCTGAGGCAAAACAATATAAATTTGCTTCGGTTTGTGTCAACCCTTATTACATTCCTTTATGCAAAAAACTATTAACCGATACATCTGTTAAAGTATGTACGGTTATTGGTTTTCCATTAGGGCAAATGACAGTTGAAACTAAATGTGCTGAAGCAATTGATGCTTGTAAAAAAGGTGCATGTGAAATAGATATGGTTTTAAATATTGCTGCTTTAAAAGACAATAAACTTGACTATGTCACAAATGAAATTGAACAAATAACAAAAGCATGTCATGAACACAATGCTATTGTAAAAGTTATTATTGAAACATGTTTACTATCACAACAAGATAAAATCAACGCTTGTGCTTGCGTTTCTAAAGCTAACGCTGACTTTATTAAGACATCAACTGGTTTTTCAACAAGTGGATCAACTGTCGAAGATGTTGCTTTAATGAAAAAATATGTTGATCCAAAAGTTCAAATTAAAGCTGCTGGTGGTATTCGATCAAAAGTAGATGCTATTAATATGATTAATGCTGGAGCAAATCGTTTAGGAACAAGCAAAGGAATTATGCTTGTAACAAGCAAATAATAAATGGGCATCAATGCCCATACATAAAACAATTAGGAGATATATGAAAAAAGTAAGAAAAGAAAGAGCACCACTTGATGCATCTAAACCACAAACTTGATTAAAAGCACGTCAAGTTCCTACAGAATTAAAAACGCAATTAAGCAATATGACTAAAAAGGAACAAAGAATTGCTTTTGCTAATAAGTCATTATCTTTTGGCACTGCTGGTGTTCGTGCAAAGATGGGACCAGGCCCACACTATATGAACAAATTTACTTATCAACAAATGATGATTGGTTATTGCAAATATGTTCAATCAGTATCACACCGTCGTCCAGCAATTGTTATTGGTCATGATAACCGTAATAATTCAGCTGAGTTTGCTCTTGAATGTGCAAACGTTGCAAAAGCAATGGGTGTTGATGTTTACTTAATGCAAGACAATAAATTGATTCCAACCCCTATTTTGTCTTATGCCATAAGAAAATATCACTTACAGGGTGGAGTTAACATTACTGCTAGTCATAATCCAAAAGAAGACAACGGATTTAAAGCTTACAACAAACTTGGAGCACAAATTCTTCCTGATGAAGCAAATATCATCATTAAGAATATGCCATCAAGTAAAGTAATCCTTGATTTGAAACGTTACTTAAAATCTAAATCAAAAGCTAAAGCAAATATTTCTTACATTAAATATGATTCATTAGTTGATAACTTCTTTGATGAAGTGATTAAAGCAACAGTTATTGACCGTCGTGTATTGATGCCTAATGCACCAATTAAAAAATTCCCAATTGTTTTTACTGGCTTTCATGGAACAACAAGTGAATTAATGCCAAGATTTTTAAAGAGTATTGGTTTTAAAAATGTTTATGTTTATCCTAAACATGAAAAAATCTCAGGAAACTTTGAAGATTGTCCAATTTCAAACCCAGAAGACGAACATTCATTTGATGATGTTGTTAAATTTGCTAATGAAAAGAAATCAACAATCGTTATTGCCTGTGACCCCGATGGTGATCGTATGGCAATGGGCTTTAAGAAAACTAATCGTTGAAGAATCCTTAATGGTAATGAAATGGGAATTATTTTCAGTCACTATATTCTAACTAGAAAGAAATTTGGTGATAAAACCCCATTAATCATTTCAACTCATGTCTCAACAAACTATATTGATAGAATTGCTGAAAAATACAATTGTGAAATCCTAAGAACAAAAACAGGATTTAAATGAATGGCTAACACAATTGATAACTTACCAAAGAAATATCAATTTGTTTTAGGCTTTGAAGAAGCAATTGGTGCCTTAGTTCACAATGTATGTCGTGATAAAGACTCATTTGGTGCTGTATTATTAGCCCTTGAAATCTTTAATAAGGGTAATGCATACTTCCCAGACTTGCATGACTATTTATATGACCGTATTTATGACATATATGGTCCAACATTTAGTCACACATATAGTTACACTATCAAGTCAGCAAACTGAGAGAAGGATGCTAACAAGATGATGTTCAGAGCACGTCACTGAAAAGACAAAAAAATCTTTGACTATGAAATTCAAAAGATTTGATATGAAAAGGAATCAGATTGTGTTGTTTGAACACTAAATAATGATTCTTGAATAAAATTTAGAATTTCTGGTACAGAACCTAAATTCAAAGTTTATATTTGTTTCAATAATGAAATGAGTGGTCAACTAAAAGCTGCTGCAGTTATGAACATATCAAAAATTGAAAGACAAATTTTAAAAGGTTTTGATTACAAAAAGTAATATGCTTAGAAAAAAATATATTTTAGGAAATTGAAAATTAAACAAAAACTTGTCTGAAATTGCCAAGTTCTTTGTTTATTTCAATAAACTTGTTATTCGTAGTGAAAAAATAGTTTATGGTTTTGCTCCAACACATTTAGGTTTAGCTCATGCAGTAAATCTAAAAAAAGGACAAACTATTATTATGGCACAAGATGTCAGTGAGAAAATACAAGGTAGTTACACTGGACAAACTAGTTGCTATACATTAAAAGATCTTAGCGTTAAACATGTCATTGTCGGTCACTCTGAGACTAGACAATATTTAGGTTGTACTGATGCAATGGTTAATGCTAAGGTTTTAACTTGCTTATCGCACAATATTACACCTGTAATATGTATTGGAGAAACGTTAAAGCAATATGAAAACAATCAAACTAAACAAGTTTTAACAAAACAATTAACAACAATTTTTAATTCAGTTCGTCCTAAGGATGCAACGAAATGCATTATTGCATATGAGCCATTATGAGCAATTGGTTCAGGCCAAACCCCAACACTAAAAGAGATTAGTGAATTATGTGAGTTTATTCGTTTAACAATAAAAAAATTGTTTAACGTTAATGTAGCTAACCGACTACCAATCTTATATGGTGGTTCTGTAAACGAAGGTAATGCATTAGAAATTATTTCATTACCAAATGTTGATGGAACTTTAATTGGTGGAGCTAGTCTTGATCCAAATAAATTTAGCACAATACTAAAGGAAATTAAACAATGAGTAAGCAAAAAGTAGGATTAATAATAGTTGATGGTCTTGGCATGAGCGATGAGCTTAAAGGCAACGCCTTTGCTTTAGCAAGAAAACCAACATTTGATAAATTACTAAATGAGTACCCTCATTCATTATTACAAGCAAGTGGTTTTGCTGTTGGTTTGCCAAATGGTCAACCAGGAAATAGTGAAATTGGTCACTTAAATATTGGTTGTGGCCGAACAATAGAATCAGAATTAGTGAGAATTAATAATGATATTGAAAATTCACAATTTATTTACAATCCAAACTTCCGTAAAGCTTTATTAGCAGCTCGAGCAAATCGGTCTAAAATCCATGTTATTGGACTAACATCCTACGGTGGCGTTCATAGTAATTTAACCCACATGCAAAGAATCTTAAATGAATGTGGTTCAAAACAAATTAAAACTGTTGCCCACATTATTTCGGATGGACGTGATTGTGAAATCGGTAGTATTGCTTACGATATTAAAGAACTGCAAAATATTGATGCATTCTTTGGTGAAACAATCAAGATTGGTACAATTAGCGGTCGTTATTATGCAATGGACCGTGATAACAATTGAGACCGAACAAGAAAAACGGTTGATGCTTTATTACATAAAGGGCCATCATTTGAAAATATTGAAACATATTTAGCAATGGAATATGGGCAAGAACAACATACAGACGAATTTGTTACTCCAGCATATGATAGATTTGCTCCTGATACAAAAATTGAAAAGAACGATGTTGTGATTATCATTAACTTCCGTCAAGATCGTGTGCGACAATTAGCTCATATGTTTAAGAAATCAAACCTATATAAAGAAACATCACCATTATGAGATTTAAACTTAACATTAGTGACAATGGTGAAATATGATGGTATTGATAGTGATATCATTATCTATCCACCAAAAACATATCCTAATACATTAGGACAAGTTGTTGCTGATGCTGGATTAAAACAATTACGAATAGCTGAAACAGAGAAATATGCTCATGTAACATTCTTTTTAGATGGTGGTAAAGAAGTCAAATTAAAAAATGCTGATCGGATCATGATTCCTTCACCAAAGGTACCAACATATGATCTAAAACCAGAAATGTCAGCTCACGAAATAACTAATAAGTTATTACAAGTAATGGATCAATATGATTTAGTTATTTGTAATTATGCTAACTGTGATATGGTTGGTCATACTGGTAAGTTAAATGAAACAATTAAAGCAGTAGAAACTGTTGATCAATGCTTAGCTAAAGTAATTGAAAAAGCTGAAGAAATTGGTATGACATTATTCATTACATCAGATCATGGTAATTGTGATGCAATGTTAGACAATAAAGAAAAACCAATTACTTCCCATTCAATTGCTCCAGTCTTTTTTATTAGTACTGATAAACGTTTGTTCTTAAATGATGGCGCCTTATACAATATTGCACCAACTGTGCTTAAAACATTAGGTATTAAATCACCAAAAGAAATGGATAAACGTCCATTATGTTAAAAGAAAAAAAGAGGGAATCCTCTTTTTTTAATGCAGAATTTATCTGCAAATTTCTAAAGCGATACATCAACAGTGTTTCAAAATTTCACAAAGAAATCAGTAACGTTTTTATTAACTTTAAATTGAATTTTTACTATTTCATTGCCAGTTTCTGTTGTTCCATTACTAATTCATAACGCAGTAGGACCTGAAGAATTTTCCTTTGGTGGTTTTTTGATATAAAAACAACAAGGATTACTTTCTAACTCTTCTTCGGTTTCAACTTGCTCTAATCTATTGCCATCGAACCAAATCTGTGGGTCTTCAATATCACAACCTTCTAACTGTTGCTCATCGTGATCATCTAATTGGTTAGAAATGTTAAAAGTTAATTCATGATTTAAAATTTCACTTTCTGTTGTTTTGCTTATTGGATAGATAAGACTTAAATCAATAATTGCAGTATATTCCGTCTCTGCTTTTAATGATACAAATTCTCTAAATGCACAATTGTGTGAAGCTTCACCAAATGAGACAATTCCATATTTATCAAGATTTATTGTTGTTGAATCATCATCACAACTTGTTGCAACACTTAATCCAGTTGCAACAACACCTAAGCTTATAATTGGAGTTAAAAATTTAATCTTATTCATAATTATTTGCCCTCATTCGCTTCACAAAAAACAATATGATTAGGTTTGCTGGTACTATTAGTTAATTTAAATTTAATTGTAATTACATCAGTTGTTTTAATTGTTCCTTTAGTGATGTAAACTTTTGAATAAATATTATCATGTTCATCACGATCTGTTCTAAAAGAATATTCATTTGGCCCAAAATATGGTTCACTTCATTCCTCATAAGGAACCATTTTCAACACTTTATCATTGCAATAAACAGTTGCAAATATCATTTGTTGATTTACTTGTTCCTCCACATGTTCTGAATCAATATAGTTAGTAACAATAAATCATGCCTCATAATTATCAGTTATTTCTCTTTTATCTCAAAAACCATTCATATTGGCAACTACGGTATATTCAGTACCCTTTTTCAATGAAACAGATTTTTGAACTAAACCAGTAAATGGTTGACTTGAATGTGTATAAACAAGTTCTTTATTTTCTTTGGTTAAATTGAAAGTATTGGCTGCTGTACAAGCAGTCATGCTAACAAGACCAGTTCCAAACGCACCTAAACTAATCATTGGTGCTAACATATGTATTTTCTTCATAATTTTCCTTTTGCCCATTATATGGAAAAAAAATGAAGTTTCATTAAATTGTTTTACAATGCATCTAACCTCTCAAGTGTAAAGTAAAGTTCCCAGATTAATTTTGGATATTTTTATTATAAACCTCGTTTGCAGTTTTGTATTGTAAAATTCCACGATATATATTATTTATTTGATTGCAAGCTTCATTAACTTCATATTGACTAATATT
>JAZRUX010000011.1:0-25515 GCA_045598825.1 Mycoplasmoidaceae bacterium | reverse complement strand
CATAATTTTGGAAATGTTTATAATGTAAATTGTTCATTGTTGAACCCTTTCTTAATTTCTTTACCAAAATTAATTTTAGGTCCAGCAATGGACTTTTTTATATTTTTCTATAACCCTGGGAACTTAGGGGGTGACATCACCGAACTAGCACAAGGGACTAAAAAGTGCTAATTTTATGAAAAATATGGTATAATGATTATATCATTAACTTTAGATCTCTTTGTTTGATCTTTAGATTTAATGATTGTGCTTGTGCACGTATATATTTTTTGGATTTGTTTTAAAAAAACAAACCTTATGTCTTATGGCGCAATTTTTGTCGCGTAGTTTAAGATGCATTTATAAAAGGAGAAAAATTATGGCTAGAATTAATAATAGTGCTATGGACAAAATCTTATTAGCTAGACAAATGGCTGATGCTAAATATAGAATTAGCGCTCTAACTAAACAAATATATAATTGTCCTGTTTGTGGACCTAAAATTCAAGGTAAAATTAATATGATGGTTGAAAGCGCCAGCAGTAAAGGCATTGGCTATTGCTATTCTGACACTGATTGATTAACAAATGGTGGGATTGAAGATGTTTTATGCGGTGAATGTAGAAAATTACATGATGAATTACTAAAACAAAAGTTCCTGCTAGATTCTTTTAATCAAGTTGTAGGCAGAAAATAGTAATAATTAATATGCAAAAAAAAGAAGCAGTTACCGCTGCTTCTTTTTTCTTATTACCTAAATTATAAAATAATTTATTTAAATAAAAAATTATGTGTTATAATGTAATTACATTGTTATTACATTGTAAAAATATGAGGTATTAAAAAATGTCAACAACTTTAACAATAAGAATAGATAAAGAAGATAAAGAAAAAGCAGAAAAGATCCTAAAGAAATTAGGTTTAACTTTATCTGCAGCAATTAATATCTTTATTAAAGCTATCATTAGAAACAATGGTATCCCATTTGCTTTAACTAATGATACATTTGACTATGACTCATTAACTAAAATGATTAAAAAAGAAGGAGGCACCCGTAGGGTGAAATAATTATCGGAAATAGTATAAACTTTAATACTTATAATGAACTTGTTAAAAGATTTATTATTATGGCTGTTACTGTGCAAGAACTAATTAACAATCCTAAATATCAAGACAAAAAGTGTCTTGTCCTTTTAAATAAACCAACAGTTGATGGCCCTAAACGTCGCCGTAGACAAAGAAACCAAAAGCCACCAAAGTACTTTGTTGAATTTGCTAATGAAATGCGCGAGTTTGTTAAAAAACAAACCGAATTCAACGAATTTGTTATGCAACAATTCAAACTTCATGGTTGAATCAAATAATTTATGATCACTAAAACAGACTATGTAACCTTTAGAAGTTGTCCAAGAGCTTATTATTATCAACTACATGATCCTAAACAAGCTAAGCCAACTGATGAAGTAGCACAAAAAAGAATAGATGAAGGAAAACTAGTAGGCAACTATGCCCACTTATACTTTGATAATACAGTTAAAGTAAAAGATAGTCCAGATGTGGTTGATATAGCTAACCAAGTAGCTATTACTAAAAAACTGTTGCCAACTTCTAAATATATTGCTGAAGCATCATTCCAATTTGATGATTTGTTCTGTGCAGTAGATATTCTAGCTAAAAATGGTAATGGCTATGATATTTACGAAGTAAAAGCATCAACAGATGCGTATAAACATTTAGACGACTATGCTCCAGACGTTGCCTTTCAAAAATATGTATTAGAGCTATGTGGACTTGAAATTAAAAACTGCTATATCTTGCATTTAAACCCGGACTATATCCGTAGTGGTGAAATTGATATCAAACATATGCTGGTCCCATATCAACTAAATGGTTTACATGAAGAATTGAAAAAACCCCATAAAGTTGAAGATTACTTTCAACAAGAACTAGAATTAGTTCCTAGCACCATCATGCAAATGCGTCAAATAAGCAAACTACCAACCTATGGAGCTTGTAGCAAGAATTGTGATTTTTATCAATTCTGTCATGCTAACTTACCACAACCTAATGTCTTAAATCTATCTAAAATGTGAGCGTCTAAAGCTCATGCCATGATTGAAAATGGCATTATCTCCTTCCAAAACGTATTAGATAATCAAGAACGATTAAGTGAATTTAAAGTAAAACTAACACCTTATCAAATGATTCAGATGAAAACACATTTGAATCAAGATAAAAAACCATATATCAATAAGGATTTGATCCATCATTTCTTTCAAAGTTTAAAATTCCCAGTATATCATATTGACTTTGAAACAATGAATGAAGCCATCCCACCATTTGATGGAGTTGGTTGTTACCAACAAATCCCATTTCAATATTCATTACATATTCAAGATAAGCCTTGTGGTAAAACCATTCATAAAGAATTTTTAGCTAGCAAACTTGATAATGAATATGAACTGGCAAAACAATTATGCCAAGACATCCCATTAAATGTGATGTCCATGTCATTTAACATGACATTTGAAAAATCAGTATTAAAGCATTTAGCGACACGCTTTCCTGATCTAGCACAACATTTAATGAATATTCATGATCATATGGTTGATTTATTAATACCATTTCGTGATTGCTGTTTCTATAGTATTAAACAAAATGGTTCAAACTCAATTAAACAAGTTATGCCGGCTATTTGTCCTGCTTCAGCCCAAGCTTATCATAACTTAAAGCAAGTTCATAATGGTGGTGAAGCTTTAACATTATTCCCTAAGATGTTAAAGATGAATGATAAAGCGAAAGCAGAAGCACGAAAGAATATGCTTGCCTATTGTAAACAAGATACTCAAAGTATGGTTGATATCTTAAATGCACTATGAAAACTAGTAAAGGAGTAAATATGATCACTAATTGTCCATTTAATAAAGAAGAATTAAAGCTTGCCATCGAAAAAGTATATGGTGAGAATAAACACCAAGTTACTTTTTTAGAAATTGATGAAACAAAGCATCAGGTAAAATGACGTTTTGATAATCAAACATGAATTCAAGGCCAATCCTTTGAAGTTTTAAACGTTTTAAAGGTGACTGGTCAAAATCCATTAAAACTCTTTAAAGAAGAATATGCAAAGACTCATCCAAACCAAACTGGATTTTCAATGCCTAATCTTCCAGCCATGTTAGAAGCTTGAGCCAAAGAATTTAATGAGAAACATACATAAAAAAGAGCTGATAGCTCTTTTTTATTATTAAACATATTGGAATACAATTTTAGCTTCAGGAACACCATCAGCAATCAATATTTGTTTAAAGTTAGCTTCAAATCCTTCTTTAGTTCTAAATTGTTCTTGTAAAACAATAGTGATAGTTTTAACAGCACTTAAAGTACCACACATTAAATACTCTTGAGAACTTGTTGCGAATAGAGTGTCAGCTTCATTAGAGATTCGGCTGAAATCAATTTTATTAACATAATTACAGTCTTTAAAAGTTTTTGGTGGGGTTGCAGGAATGGTAATACCTGCTGGAAAAGAAATTGAAGTAATATTAGTTAAATTAAAAGCATATGACCCTATGGTTTTACATGAATCAGGGATATATAAATCACCACCCATATGCGTTTGGAAAAAAGCAGAAGAACCAATCGAAAGTAATTGTGAATCTTTTGGAATAACAACTCCAACTCTACGATGTGCTTTGTTATATGCAAAAGCATATGGACCAATAGCTTTAAGAGATTTAGGGATAATATAGCTTTTATTAAAACCACAATTCCTAAATGCAGAATCAGATACAGTTTCAAGCCCTTCTGGTAAAATACAATCTCCCATCAATGAAGCAGCGTTACGGAAAGCATCAACACCAATCGTTTTAAGTGAACATGGTTCACCTTTTAAACCAAAATACAATCTACTAAATGCACAGCTTTCAAAAGTGGCATCACCAATGGTCTGAACAGAAGCTGGTATATAACATTCACCTTTAAAATTTGCTGCTCTAAAAGCATTATTACCAATAGATTGAAGGTTTGACATACCTTCACCTCATGTTGAGTCTAACACCATATATTTCATTGTTACTGGTATTTTTGTTTGAGTAGACTCTGTATCATAAAAGGCATTGTCAGCAATTGAAGTAACTTTTTCAGGGATTAAGAAGATATCACAATCTTCATAACCACTTCCTGCAACAAAACCACTTAAAACTCCAGTTGATTGATCAATTGCAAACATTGATTCTTCTGTTGGTCTTACTACATCTAATTTATAATCATCAATTGTAGTTGATATGTCAACATCAGAAATAGTAAATGAGAATTTAACTGAAAATGTGTAATATCCGTGTTTACTATATATTTGATCATCTGTTGATTCAACACTAAAATCAAGATAAGTGTCTCCTTGTTTAATTTCAGTTTCAGCACTTTCTTGCGTTATTTGTAGGTAATCAACTGATTGACCATCTGGGTCTTTGGCCTCAACAATTTCTGCTTGAACAGTTTCTCCACCTTGAAAATTAGCAATGTTAACGCGGTATTTTCCTTCTGTCTTTTGGATGGATTGCAAATTATAAATATAGTTTTCTTTCCAATCAGGATCTTCAGTGATATATTGTTTCTTCTCAATAATATGACATGCACAGATGGCGGAAACATCACTAAAACCTTCAACTGTTGCTTTGATAATTGTGGCTCCTTCGCTAACAGCTGTAACTAAACCAGTTTTATCAACCATAGCAATAGTTTCATCTGAACTAGATCAAATAACGTTATAGTCCTCTTTAGGAGTAACAGTTGCAGTTAATTGTGTTGTTTGTTCAGCCTCCAAATTAACTAATTCTTTATCTAGTTTAATTGTTGGCACCACTGGCTCTGGTGGTTCTGGTTGTGGGTTTTGTTGACAAGAACATATTGACACCAATGGTGTAATTGCCAATGTCAATGTTGGGATTAGTATTTTCCTCATATATTTACCTCATAAATATTATATATAATATATGTAATTTCAATATTGGAGATAATTATGGATAGCAATAAACAAAATAAGAAAAATAAAAAGAAAATGGCTCTTAACTGTGCCATTGGAACATTAGCACTGTTAGGCTGTGCTGGTACAATTACTTTTGGCACACTATGATGCCAAACTAGAAATAATGGTGGAGGCGATATTCCAGTTGATGATAAGATAATCAAAGCACAATTTAGTTGAACAAGACAAGGCGAAGAACCATTTGTATACCCAGACGACTATCAGCCTTTACCAGAAGGTCAAATGAAGCTTGGAGAATTGTGAAATGCTTTTACAAGTGATGATAAGTGTGGATATTATTTGGCTTGTGACTATGTATCTATTATATCGTTTTTCCTTGCGGACGAAAATGACGCCACAGTCGATGCAAATGTCGAATTAAATGTGACAAAAAAAAGACTGACGCTAGATGTTAAAACAATTAACTTAAGTGAAAACGACAAATGAATAAGATTTACTAATGTTCCTGTTGCTATAGACTGGCTTATATCATCAACTGATCCGCTTAAATATTCTTGACATCTTGGGCCTATTGGTTCAATTTATGACCCTACCATATCTCCACTACCATCATTTGATATTTTTTCAATTCCTGATTGGAAAATCGAATATAAAATAGAAGATGAAGTCGAAATTTCACCAGATTCTGGAATGGAAAGTGTTGGTGTATGGTCGACTGATGCCTCCAACTTAACAGCGCAGATCCATTATTTCGACAAGATTACAATTGAATAAGAAAAACATACATAAAAAAGAGATTAATCTCTTTTTTATTTTTTTATAATTATTAGATGAAAAAGAAAATATTATTATCTTTAATACCAATTATTACTACACCCATTTCACTTATTGGGTTAAATATTATTACTAGCTGTGCAACTGAACCAATTGGACCAAGCTCACCAATGTGTATTCATACACAACAGGCTTGTGTATTTAGTTTTAAACTTTATAAGCATCCTTCTTATATAAAAGAAAAAATGCACATACCAAATATTGAAATATCACGTGATGATGGTGTAACTTGAGAAAAAATAGAATTAGAAGACCATCAAACTGGTGAAGATGTTGTTCGTGCTCACATTGATGCTAATTCTAACATTAAAATTAGAGGTAACAACCCTGAAGGTTTTAACCAAAGTGATGTAATGTCAGTGACTATTGGCTTTTCTGGTCCAGTATCAATTACAGGCAGTGTTATGAGCTTAATTGATAATGGCAAAGGTGAAAAGCTAACAATACCATGTGATTATTGCTTTGCAAATTTATTTAACAATAATGCTAAATTAACATCAGTTGATGATAATTTTCTTCCAGCCATAAAATTAAAAAAAGGTTGCTATAAATGAATGTTTAATTCATGCACTGCATTAACTAAATGTCCGAAATTACCTGCAACAGATTTATCAGATGCACCACATTGTTATCATTCAATGTTTTCTTATACACCAATTAAAGAACCGCCAGTTTTACCTGCAACAAAGCTTTCCCAAGGTTGTTATTTTGATATGTTTTTTGATTGCACTCAGATGGAATACTTTTGTGAACTACCAGCAACCAAAATGGAAGAAAATTGTTATGCATATATGTTCTCAGGATGCTGAGCACCAACAAAACTAATTGAATTAAAAGCAACACAATTAGCAAAAGGTTGCTATCAAAATATGTTTCATAATTGTATTGGATTAAGATCTATTCCTGATGACTTTATCTTACCAGCAAAAGAACTACAATATGATTGTTACAATAGTATGTTTGAAAATTGTGATAATATCGAGAGAGTTAATCCAAACATTTTTCCTAGTGATGTTAAATTAGCTAGAAGATGTCTTGGTGGAATGTTTGGCAGCTGCGATAAATTAGAATATGCTCCAAAATTACCAATTAATTCTGAATTGGAACCAAAATGTTTTATTGGGATGTTTGAGGGCTGTGTGTCACTTTATGACACATATGAGGATAAAACTCCAATTACATTACCGTGAATGGAATTAAAAGAAGGATGCTATAGTGCAATGTTCACAGAATGTGGGAAAAATTTTAAGGTTGCTCCTGAACTACCAGCAACACAACTTGCAGAAGGTTGTTATTCACTTATGTTTCAAAACTGCGATTATCTAGAGAAAATACCAATGCTTCCAGCAACTAGCCTTGCTAAAGGATGCTATGATAAAATGTTTTCATTCTGTACGTTTAAAAATTTAGGTAATGATTTTACTTTACCAGCAGCTAACCTAGAAGAAGAGTGCTATATTGGAATGTTCCAAGGTTGTAAAAGCCTTGAAACAGTTCCCAATGATTTATTTAAGAGTGTTAAACAATTAGCAAAAAATTGTTGCAACTCAATGTTTGGTGCTTGCACTAGTCTTACACAAGCACCTGATTTGCCTGATGCACCATTAGTCCAAAGTTGCTATACATCTATGTTTGCCACATGTAAAGCACTTATTCATGCTCCAGCATTACCAAAAACTCAACTTGCTCCATTTTGTTATAAATGAATGTTCAAAGATTGTGAAAGTTTAGTTGAGGCACCAGAACTACCAGCAACTGAACTAGTTGAAGGGTGCTATTATCAAATGTTTATTAGTTGCAATAAATTAGCAAAACTTACTGTGCATTTCACTGATTGAAAAGAAAACATAGATGCAACATACCAATGATTTGGTGACCGACCATCTAACCAAGAAGATGAAAAGATATTTACTTGTCCTCAAGAGTTAAATACTGATACTCGTGATATTACTCATGTTCCTGAAGGTTGAACAATCCAACACTTTGAATAACAAAAAACTAGGCTTTGCCTAGTTTTTATTATTTTGTTACTGGTACTATCTGTATGGTATCGCTAACATTAAATGTGGTTCCAATTACACAATCAACAACAACTTCAAATTTAAAGTCGTGTTGACCTTCTGCATTAACAAGCTTGCCAGTTTTTGAATCAATTGTAAATCCATATGTTTTGCCTTTAATAGATCATGTAAATGTAGCACCTGGATTAATTATTTCACGACCATCAGCATCATACACTCTAGCAACTAATTGAACATAATCTCCTACATTAGTTCCTATTTCTTTTGTGTCTTCTTTGCCACCATCATTATCAATTTTAACATAATTAGGTTCACCCACAGTACCAATATGAACAATACAAGAATCATAAATTTTAGTTCCTCTTATTGACACTCTAATTTCTGTAACCTCACCATCTTCTAGTTTTGCAGGGACATCAATCTTTTTTGTAAGAATGTCTTCTGTTGATGTAAATCCAACTTGAAAATCACCCACAGATTCCCACACTAATTCTCCAGCATCAGCTGGTTCTAGTGTAGCAGTTAAAGCAAAATCCTTACTACCTGATTCAAGAAATACTTCTTCATAATTTAATGTAACTTTAGCATCAACAACTGGTACATCTGGGTCAGCTGGGTTACAGCTAATAGCAACTGGAACAATTGTTCCAGCAATAGCTGATACACCAATGACTGGCATTAATAATTTAATTTTATTCATATTTTTTCGTCTTTATTTTATACAAGTATATATCATATCATAAATTAGCAAAAAACACACTTTTTTAATTGTGTTCATCAACGTTTTGTGCTGCAAAATAATATGTTGGACATTGATGGCAACAGTTGCCCATATCCGCCAAAAAATTAGCGCTTTCTGATTCAAGTATAGCAATAGCTAAATTAACTATAAGTCTTCTAGCAAATGGCATATAGTTTTCCAATACTGGTAATACAGCTATCACATCATCAGGATTTATTTCTTCTTGTCCAAAGAAACAAGAAACTAATGATATTAAAGCTCCACCACAGTTAATACAGCTAATGTTTCATCCACCAATTACTGTATCTTCAATTGGTGCTAAAGTAACATATTTATCCATATGTAGTTTCTCTAAGCTAATTTCCATAGAACTAATTTCTGTTAATGTAGCTTCTTCAGTTTCAAAAGGTAGAATATTTAAAATAAAACTTTGACCTGGAATAATGTCAGCATAATCAATGTTATATAAATCTTGTCTTTTTTCAACTGGCAACAAATCTTGGTCATCTAGGAAATGATCAAAGTGATAGTATGTGTGTTTATTACCATCATCTAAGTCACTTCAATTTTGTTCTCATTCTTCTTTATGCTGCTGGCTAATATAACAAATATGTTCTTGCCCATATTTTAATGTGCCTCATTTTGCTAATGGCATTTTCCCAACAACATCATCAGCATTGACGACACAATGAATAGGTTTATATTTTTCGTCTTTTGCTTGTGGGTCATAGGTCGTATATGGTGTAGCAAAACAATAACCATATATTTTATTTAGACCATGATATCCTTCAGTTCCTTGCTTGTCAATGTAGTAAGCCGATAAAAGGTTAGCCATTGCTCCACCACGACTATGACCATTGATAAATAGAATAACATTATCTGTGTCTAGATTAATGTTATGTCTTGTAAAGTATCCATCTTGTCCTTCTAAATGACCGACAATACGATTCTTTGCAACACAAACACCTTTTGTATGTAAGGCATTTTTGCCTTCGTTAACTTTTCAATCTGGGTGTGACCCAGTTTTTTCATAGTAGTCTTGATCATCAATTCCTACATCAAAGTCACTAATTCATTCAGGATTACTTACAGTTCCCTCAAAGGAAATAAAGACAATCTTGTAAAGTTTATCTTCGAACGATACATCATGATGAGAAACAGTACAGTATGCTGTATCATTGCTATCTGTATCCCATGTTTCATTCTTTAAATTGATTTCTTCTCAATCTTGGCAACCCATTAAACGTGATAAACGGTTATTGCTTGTAAAGATTTGTTCATTAATTAAAAGATTATTAGGAGAATATGCATCAGTTGATAAAACTGATCCTAATTTAGCTAATTCAACATTGTATTCAGTTGGTTCAGCAGTGATAAGTTCATGGTAGTTAACACTAAAACCTAACGGTTGTTTGCAATAACAATCCATTACTCCATGATAAAAGTTATTATGTGGTTCTGGATCAATATCATCGGTTAAACCATCTCAATCACTATCAGTGGTTTTTTCTGCATCATCATATTTGATTGTTAAACCAGACACAACTGATTCTCAAATTGTGGCTCCACCACGTTCACAAGTAAATTTAAGATTAAATTTGACTTTGTCTTCAGTTGAAGGTTGATGACCAGCTGAGAAAACTAATTTAATCATTACATAAAGGTCTTTTTCAGTTGGTTTAGCTACACCTTCAGCTTCAACTTCTACACCTTTTGAACATTCTTGATCAACTACAATTGCAGTTATCTTATCTGCAGCAACTGATTCATTAACTAATGAAAGGTGAAACAATGCTTCACCATTGACATTAGTTTCATGATTTTTTTGTTCTGGATCAATAATGACAATGTTGCCACCACAGCTAACTAGTGTAACTAATGGTACAGTAGCAGAAAGTGCCATGGCACAAACAGGAAAACTCTTAATTAATTTTAAAATTTTCATAATTAAAAGATTATATATAAACTACTAATAAAAATATATAGAAAGAAAAAAGTAGAGATAACTCTACTTCCCTTTTTCATTAACTAAATCACGCAAATAAACTTTAGCTTTTTTGTATCTTGGTGGTTTAACAATTTCAAAAATTTGGTCTAAATGATTTTTGATAATATCATTAACTCTATCAAGATCTGCTAATAATTTTTTCTTATCCTTATTAACTAGGAAGATTGTTCCACCTGATGTTTCATAGTCAATTGTTCGATACAATCAACGGTTTTCTGCTGATGCATCAAACCCCATATTGAAGTCTAAGAAACTCTTAATACCTTTAAAGGCCTTATGTGGTGTTGCTCTTCTAATATAAATTGGTTTATCCAAAATAATATGTTTTAACAAACCATAAGCTTTGGGCTTAACTAATCTTGGGTATTTAGCAAATTGCTTTGGGTTAAGGTATGCATCTAATACCATATTAGTTTCATGATGACCTCAGATTGCATTCAAGAAAGTATTTGGCATACTACCACCAGGAATCCGACAATTAGTTTCAATTAACACTGGTCCCTTCTTGTCAACTTTATATTCACCATGAACAGGGCCTCATTGAACACCAACTGTTTTTACAACTTTTAAAGCATAATCAACAATTGGTTTAATTTCTTTTTCAGTTGGATTATGAGCTAAAGTTTTAGAGTATACTGGAGCATAACCAGGAATTTGTTTCTTATGATAATGGTATACTGATGATACTTTAATTAAGCCATTACTTGATACTGTATCGACAATATATTCTTCCCCATCAATAAATTCTTGTAAGATTGGTCGCTTATTGGTTACCCAATAATTGTCCTTGCTGCTAGCAAGAGCAATTGACTTTTTTAATTGAGCTTGACTAGTACAAACTGACACACCAATTGATGAAACACCTTTTGCTGGTTTTACAACAATTTTATTGCCATGTTCTTTAAAGAATTTGATAGCTTCTTTCATATTAGTGTATCGAATACTTTCAATACATCTAATCCCTGCTTTCTTTAAAGTTTCTTGTGAAATAAACTTATCACGCATCTTTGGTAGGTTTTCTAATTTGTTATTCTTTAAACCTAAATCATGTGATAAACGCATGCAGATTTCAAGACCGTGATCAGCTCCAGTAACAATTAATACTGGATTAATCTTTTTTACTTCTTTTAAAGTATCTTCATACTTTTCATGTCGGAAAATAATTTTTGGTTGTTTTGCACCAAACATATCATATGTATATCAATCTGGTTGATTCTTACGAATGATAGGAGATTCAAGAACAACAGCTTGATATCCTCTTTCTTCTAAATCTTTTAAATAATTAACTGATGATGAGATACACTCAACAATTAACACAACTGGTTTCTTTTTCATAATATATAAATTATAAGTTAAAACTAGAACCCACCATTTCTAATTTAATTTCACTTCTTCTATTAATAAAAAACTAGAGTCTTTCTCTAGTTTATTTTATATGCAGAAACATGGTGCAACAGAACGTTTAGAATTAGAATAATTTTGATTTGCATATCCAATTGGTGGTTCTTCGCTACTATATAATATATGCCAAGCATAACTTGATAAATAGATTGATGGAGAAGTTAACCAATATCCATCATCACATTTTTTATTAATGTCTACAATTACTAAATCAGAATATCTCTTGTCATAATAAAATGCTTGGTAAGCAATTTTATTTTGATAATATTTATATTGGTTTCCTTCACATTTTAAAAACTGTTTATGTGTATCGTCAAGATAGTTTGGAAATGATGGATGGCTTGAGTTTTGTATACCTACATCAGAAAAGATATTATTAACCGTTGGCTCAAACAACTTTGTTGGTCTTGTTGATGTTGTATAAACATCACTACCTGCTTCTTTAATATTAACTTCCTTATTAATTGATTTGATTGATGTACCTAAATTGCCATTACCTGTATCAGCCTTAATCAATTCAAGAACGCTTTCTGTTTCATCCTCTGTATCATTATTTAGAAAATCACATAATGGTGAATCTCAATAATTATTGTTAGTATCATCTCATTTTATAGTCATAGCATTCCCATCGGTATCGCTAATTAAATTATGGAATTGGAATGTAAGAGCAGCATTTTTATTAGTATTAGATATATGATCTTTATTGTAGTCTATAACAATAGTATCATGTCATTTTCCATTAATTCTTACACGTTTTGTTTGACCAATGAAATCATCAAATGATGTTGGATATACTTTTTGGCCTTGGCTATCAGTGAAATAAAATTTCTTGCAGAATTGTTCTTCATTTATGATTCCGTTTTCAAAATCATTGCATGGTTGAATAACTCTTGATCAACCAGTAGTGCTAAAGTCAACAGGTAGTGCTTCAAATGCAATATTATTTAATATGCAAGTATCGGAAAAACCTATATCTTCATTAACATAATTAAATGTTAAGACACCATCGGTTATGGAATCAGTAACTGTTTCTTCAAATGATACAGATAAAAGTATTTGTCCTTCACTTATTGTTTCTACTGAAACAGTTGCAGTCAACTTTTTACCTTCCCTATTATGATATGTTAATGTCGGTGTACCATCTATCCTTATTTTGTCACCGGCAGGTAAATAATTTAAAACGATCGACCCACTTTGTTCTGATTCCATAGTTGTGTGATCATAAGTAAATGTTGTTCTACCAAATCGAGTAATTGTGATATTGTCAATAGTTTTATCACTTTGAACCTTTGCTGTACTATCGATACAATAGAAAGACAAAATTCCATCAGTAATATCTTCATCAATATCTTCGCTAAAAGTTAAGGGAATGGTCATTGGTTGAGATTGAATAATTTCTCCAACATCAGCAGAAGTACCATTATTATATGTGAAAGTAACATCGGAAATATCAACCTCATTTCCACTTGGCGATCAGTCTAAAATAACTTGACCGTGTCTTTCATTGGTCATGTCAGTTTTTGCGATATTAAATGTAGCTTCTTCTGGTTCAGGTTCAGAGCTGCAGTTAGATAAAGTTATAAAGGGTAGCAGATATACTACCAAATGTGGAATTAATAAATTAATCTTTCTCATATACCCCCCTTCATCCATTTAATTATATCTAATTAGTATATGCTTTAATTACTTCACCAACATAAACATCGTGCCAGTCAGGCTTATTGTAAATTGTTGGTGATTTCTCATTGTAAAATTCACTAATAATTTTTTTATCGATAAATCCTACCTTATTAATCTTCCCAACATAAATCTTTTTACAGATTAATGTTAAACAAGCTTCTTTAAAGCAAGGAAAATTATCTTTAAATTCAACATGAAGTTTAGTGTGTTTTATTTTGTTTTGGTCTTTACCTGAATGTGAACCTATATACAATAAATCTTTTTTATACTTGTTATGATTAAAGAATGACAAAACAAAATAATCATTTTTCTTAATAAATTTGTTAGTATATCTAGTTGGACGAACGAAGATTTCAGCAGTTGGTTTACCATCTAAACCATGACCTCATAATGCACCAAGATGCCCCCATGACGCAGTCATCATGTTATAAGCTTTTTTGGTTCCGGCTGAAATTAACATTCAACCATTACCAATTAATTCAAATGGGTTTATTTTAATATCTTTTAATTTAATACTTTTCATAATTACATTAATTTATCTGGATATTTTTCTGGTGTTGCATCAACGTGTGGTACGTTATCACTTATTAATTGAAGCAATTGACTAATTGTTACTAGTTCTACATCATCTGGCAATTGCTCAACAAATTCTTTTAATTTGTCCATTTTGCCTTCTGGTCCTCAAACATTGACTACCAATGCTGTATATCCATCAATTCTATGAATATCACGTGGATACTCATTTTTAAGTCGAGCTAAGATATCAGCTTGATGCAATTTCGGGTTATCTCAAATACCTTCACGGAAGCTTAATAATGGTTTATCATTAATTCAATGTACTGATCCATGGCCAGCAAGTGACAAACCATCAAGTGATCAAATCAAACCTTTAATCTGATCTTGTTGCATGTATGGTATCATGCAATTTGGATCAGTTGGAACTTCTTCGTGTCAATTTGGATATTTATAGTCTAATGGGTTAGCTATTGTCATATCACAGTCATGCATATATTGTGCAGTTCTTTTAGCAAAATCTTGATAAGCAGGCATTAAATCATCTTGGTTATATCAAGCTGGATTAATATAAGCATAGCCACTTGGGCCAGCAATGATTTCATCATTGTCGGTTGCAGTTGAATACAATTGTTCAAGAATACTATTATTCATATCAATTGGTGTTGGTGATATTGTTCAGCTTAATGGGAATGATCCACGATATGGACTACCCCAATATTCTGGTGATCACAAGAAATCATTTTGCATTCATTGAATGTTATCACCATCAGACATAACAATCGCTAAATAATGTTTGTTTGGATTAGCTACTAATTTTTTATGTTCATGTTGTTTATATGCTTTGTCAGGTTTATCATAAGAATAGAACGATAAGTTATAACAGTGGTCTGAAGCTAAAACATTTAATTTATGTGTAGTTGATCAAATTAAATAATCTTGTTCTGGGCCACAATCACTAATCTCACCATTAAATCCATGAGTTCAACCATAGATTGGTGAGTTTGGTTCCATTGCTGCAGCAATTTCATCGCGGTGGTCTTCTTCCAAACCAACACAAACAACCGGCATCTTTGCAGCAATGGCATAATCTCTAAGAGCAAAATCAACTGGGTCTTGATTTAATAATCAATGTTTATCAAGTTGATCTTTAAAATGTGTGAAAACCTCATATGCAGGTTTTTCTGGATCAATTGATGGTGAAGCTTGAGTGATACCTTTAGCTTCTAATTTGTCGCCAAACTTCTCTAACAATTTATCACTAACCATCAAATAATGCTCACAAGCACTGATCATTGTGGCATTATTAACCGAAATATTGTCTCTTGTTGGAGCAGATTCTTCATTAATTGCTTTAGTATATTTAACATACTTACTATTAAACAAATCTTTATAACTATCAAGAACATCCCAAATGTCTTGTGCATCATCTTTTATATCAATTTCGCTAACAGTATCGATACCAAAATGATATTTATTTTGCATATCATATAGTCATTTGTCACGGTGCAACACTCCACTACATACAAATAGTTCTGCTTGTTGTTTTTCTTGCACAATCAAACCTTGTAGTGATTGAAAGGTTGTATTGAAATCATCCTTTAGTTCATTACTAACTTTGCCAAGATCAATAACAGTTATTGTCTTTGCTAAATTAGGTGTGCGAAAGAATACATCTGAGTCATGAATTAGCGGTTCATCGCTTTGTTGAGGATTACAACTAGTAGCTAAACTAGCTGTGGTTAGAGCAGTGATTGGTGCTAAACCAGTAAGAATAATTTGTGATATCTTTTTCATACAAATATTATAAAAAAATAAGAGCTATATGCTCTTATTTAATTTAACATATTCTTTAATTTCTTAAATTACTTTTCTTTAGCTAAAGTAATCAAGTTAGTTACTGAACCAAAGAAACCTAAACCTAATGCAAATGATCCGATGATTGTAGTTGGACGATTTACCTTTTCAAGTATATTAAGCATTTGCATTGGGTCTTCTATTAGTTCTTCTACATTCATTTCCCTAGCAAACATAAAGATACCAAATGCTGCTACAAATGTTAAAATAGTAGCCAAAATTTCAATAAATAGGTTTGCCATTAATAATTTATTATTAGGTTCTAATTTGTAGTGTTTAAATGTGCAGCAACATAGTTTGCCAGCCATTATTACACCAGCAGCTAGCATCAAGCCTAAATAGATGCCAGCACCTTCCCATGAAATTTCAAAAGTAATGGTTGTTAGTTCTGCAACTTGGTACTTATACATTGTTACTGTTTGTGAAACAATAAATGCTGCTAGCACAAACACAAATGCAAGTGTTGATAGAATAATCGCACAAGTTGGACGATTAATAAATTTTTTATCACTCATTTTATTTTCTCCTTATACAAATATTATAAATTATTCTTTAAGGTTGTTAAGTCGAACAATATTATCAAGTCTTGACTCAATCTTATCAAAATGCTCATTTAAACGATGCTCAAAATTATCATATCAAGTTTTAAATCATTTTGGCATCTCATTATCCATTTGTTCAAACTTTGCATCTATCCGCTCAAACTTTGCATTAATTTGTTCAAATTTAGCATCATTTTCTTTCTTATATGCTTGGAATCATTTAGGAATCTTTGGTTCTTTTATTCCACCTTGACGATTAACACAGACAATCATCTTTGGATTATCTAGTTTATTTTTATTTGTTGAATATTCTTGTTGTGTCATAATCAAAACATCATGCTCTTCGATAACTTGATTATATGAATAGTATTTGATAAAATTTTCCATGAAAATATTAACCCTACATCGTAGGGTTCTCCCATATGTATATTTACCTAAAAATTAAAAAATTTAGAAAAATTAATGATGAATAAAAAAACTAGAGCTTGCTCTAGTTCTTATTTTTAACTGGATATTGTTTAGCCGATAACTTTCAAACTTTAGTTTTTGTCTTTTGATCAATGTGGTCTAGTTCATAAATACCTCAAAACTCTCAAGACATTTCTCCCACTTTACCAAAGACCAAACGTGGACCATCATTTGTATTAAAGTTGTGATTGTATTCAGCTTGCTTTGTCCCTTTAGTTTTATAACGATCAAAAACTTCCGGATGTGAAAAACCACGTCAGTGTTCATTAATTACTTTATATTGTTCAGCTTCAGGAACAATATTAGTAATTTGTTGATTTGGTGCATCATAGATTTCGCCAAATGTTGATCAATGTTTCATAAAATAAACATTGTATTTGTTTTCTAAACGGTGTTTAAAATAGTTTTTACCGTTATTACCAGTAATGCCTAAATCAATTCCATATTTTTTAAGTAGTTGTTTGCCAATTAACTTGATGCTTCAACCAGTAAGGACAGCACCTCGTTTTAATATTTTTTTCATAAGTTTCTCCTTACTTTAATTATAAAAGAAAAACTAGAGTATAACTCTAGTTTGCTAATCTTTTAGATAGTCTGGATAGTCAATTGTTTTTTATTAAGTTTAAGAGTGATGGTGCCAGGTGTTTTGCCACTACGTACAATGATTAAAGCTTTTCCGGCATATGTCATTATTTTAGCTAATTTTTCTCCACCTATTCTATAGATCTCTGGGTTTTGGAACTTTTTGTCAGTTGCTTGGTCACCATTATCTACGCCTATAACCTCACCAGGTCCAGTTCATATAATTTCTATTTCTTTTTGTCGATCAGTATAATCAGTGACTAAATTATCATCACTATCTAGTAAATTAACAGTAATATAAACTAATGATTTGCCATCAGCATTAATTATTGTTTTATCTGGTATAAATTCGATTTTGTCGTTATAATGATCATCTTTATACTCCAAACGAGATAAACCAAAAGTGGGTTCTATTGGCTCATCCTCAGAAGGTGAATTACATGCTTCTGCTGTAATTTCATTCGTCCCTTCTATTTGAACAGCTAATCTAGTGTATAGTTTATGAGCCGTATCTGGTAATTGTATAGCCTTGCAGCAATCTTTTATGCTATATAGTTCATAACTATTATAAAATCCACTTCCGCTGCTTGTAGGCGTTTCTATCCTTTCTACTCGGGCAATTACTTCTCCATTACGTTTAATTAATGTTCAAGGGGCATTTGTATAAATGTCAATTGGAGTGTATCCGGCAATACTTTCTGGTTCTGTATATTTATACATATTGTTTGGATTTAACGAACCAACTAAATGTGTTGTTGTAGAATCTTGTCTTAAGTGTGAACGATATAGATAATATGAATCTTTTGGGAAACCACATGTATCAACAATACCATAATATGAACTATTAGGGTATGGTAATTTTGTTATTTTTGCAGGGTCATCTTCTTCACAGTTTCAACAATATGGTGATGGTTCACCAATATAGTCAAAACCAGTTCAAACAAATTGGCCTCCATAACCATCATAATATAGTGTTCTTCATAAAGCTTCTGAAGCAACAGTAGTTCCTTGAGTATCATATGATGATACACGGAAGTGATCGTCAGGATTTGTTTTAGACCAATTGATTGCACCATAGAAACCTCGAGAATTGTAAGCACTTGCAGTTTCTGAACCATAAACCCTATCAAAACGACTTAGAGTTAATTCCGTTTTTTCTTCTTCTCCATAGTTCAGACCAATTACACCATTATTTTCATAAAGTGTTCTTGCTACTTGACATTTTGGCCAATTATATTCGTATTTTAATGGATCTACTGGTTCAGGATTGTACCAGTTTGGATCACTTTCTAGAGCTGTTCCACATCATCTAGCAGTGCTTTCATCATGATCAAGTCTTCTAGCAATATTTTTTAGATCTTTTGCATATTGCACCATTTCCTTACTAATTTGGTCTCTTTCTGCATCAGTAGTATCAGAATCATGCCATTTACCTTCGTGTAATTCATTACCTAATGATCACATAAAGATAGAAGGGCAATTACGATCACGCTTTACCATGCTTTGCATAACAAAGCTATGTCATTGCATATTTGGTGCCGCATCAATTAATTGATTGCCATATCCAATCTCTTCTTTTCATACTGCACCAAAATCATCACTTGTTTTTGAAAATTCTCATCCATCAAATGCTTCATCCATAACATATAGCCCAAGCTCATCGCACATTCTTAAAAAGTCTTCATCAGGACAGTTATGACTAGTTCTAACGGCATTCATGCCCATTTCTTTCATAATGGTTAATTGACGATAAATTGCATCATTATATGAAGCAGCACCTAAAGCACCTTGGTCATGGTGCAAACAAACACCTAGAAGTTTGGTTGGTTGGCCATTAACAAAGAAACCTTGTTTGCCAAATTCAAAATATCTAAAACCAAATCTTGTTTTATATTGATCAACGATTTGATCATTTGAAACTACTTGTGTTTCAACATAATAAAGATTAGGGTTATCTGCTGATCATAGATTAGGATTATTAACTTTTAATGTTCTGCTAAATGTATGAGTTTCTTGTTTGCTAATCGTTTCTGCTTTTGTTGCAGATCAATCTGAAACAGGAGTTCCATGTGCATCAATTACTCTACATTTTACATAAGCAGTTTTACTTTCATCGTAGGAATTTTGTACATCTACTTCGACATTAACTGAAACATCATTGCCAGCTTCTTGTTTTAAATTAGGTGTTGTTACATATGTTCCATTGTGAGCAATATGTATTTTATTTAAAACTGAAACTTTAACATCACGATAGATACCAGAACCTGGATATCAACGACTTGATGTTATATGTTCATGTTTAACAATAACGTCTAGTTTATTTACTGTTCTACCATCAGCAACAACGTAGTTACTAATATCAAATGCAAATGGATTGTAACCATATTTGTTATTACCAACAATTTGACCATTAACTGTAACTATTGTGTCATTGTATGCACCATCAAAATTTAAGATAACTGTTGCATCCTTTTTTCTAGGCAAAATAAAGTTTTTATGATAATAACCAATACCACCAGGTAAAAAACCGGTTGTTCCAGAAGATTTGTTATGTTCTAAACTACGTTGACTATAGTCAAATGGTTGAATAATTGAAAAGTCATGTGGTAAATCAATAGTTTGTTCTGTTTCTTGATCATTTAATCTAAATGTTCAACCTTCATCAAGATTGATATCACGATAAACATTTGTGTCTTCTTCCTCTTGTGATTGTCCACAACTTGTAGCAAAAAGCGACATTGGAACAATTGCTGTTGCAATAGCAGTTAATAGTTTAATTTTTTTCATAATTACCTTCTTATATTATTATATATATTATTTAGTGAAAGAAAAAAACTAGAGTTTTACTCTAGTTTTAACTATTGTTTTCTTAATTCAATTACAAATCCAGCATTGTCAGTTACTTGTATCGCTCTTTTAGAATTACGAGTGATAGTGTCAGTTGATTTTTCAATAGCGTCATCTGTTTCATCACCCCTATCACCGCCATTATAAATAATGGCATCATATGTTCCATTTCCTAAGAAAGAAAAATCAAGATTAATAACTCTTTGTGTTGTAGTTATTCCAGCTAATCACCAATTGTCTCCTTTTCTTCTAGCAATAACTACATATGTTTCTGGATTGCCTTTTATAAATTTAGATTGATCTCAGCTTGCAGGTAAATGTTTATAATAATCTGTATAAGGTGTATCAGTTTCATCTTCATTTATATATGTTGCAGGTAAATCAGCCATTGAAGGGGTGCCAGATTCATATAAAATTCCTAAAGCCATTTGGTATCCAATAGTAACATCATGTTGCAATGGCATTACTACTGGTGTGAAATCAGTCGGGCCAACTATTCCTCTTGTAAAGGCATGCAAAACACCTTGGCCAGCATACACGTTGTGCATTTCATTACCACGAATTGCCTCACGGTTAATAACATTAGGGTATTTTCTTCTTTCTCCAGTTGGCTTATTGCATCCATGACAATTAACAACCATATGATGTTTAGCTGCTAATTGATAAAATTTATCATATTGTTCAATTGTTTGTTTGTCTTCCATTTGATCTTTTAGACGTATCGGTTTTTCTGCCTGACCATCCCAAAAGTCAACCTTAACACCTGATATTCCTAATTCTTCATAGGATTGTAGCACTCCATCCATATCAGATAAGAAAGGTTCTTTTTTAGCATCAACTCAAACAAGGACTTTAATCTTAGGCTCATCATGGGTAGCATGATTAATTAGTGTTGTTAAATGTCCTTCTGCATCATCCATTGCTTCTCAGCCAGCATCCAAAAGCACATACTTTCAACCCATTGCTTTAGATAAATCTACATATTTCATTTGTGTTTCAAAGTCACCATCACCACCTGCTCTAAGCCAACTTCATGATGTTAATCCTGGTTCAACCCAGTCATAATCGAAGTCAGGTTGTTGTGATGGTTTATATTCTTCAATATCACCTTGAATATCTTCCACAATAGTCGTTTCAAAGGATGTAGCATAATTACCAACAGATGATACTCTTCATGGCGAGGTAAAAGGAAGAGTGATAGTATGGTCTGGTTGTGATCCACCTGCAGGAGAATCAACTATTGCTAATGGACCTGTTTCATCTCTTTTTAAGAATGAACCATGATATCCACTTCCCATTAATCCACTTTCGGTGATAAATGAATAATAACCATTTGTTTCATACCCAAAAGGCATTGAAACTATCGTTGAATCATCAATGTTTTTTGAATCACGAACCATATAGTGTGTTTCATAAGAATAATAATCTATATCACCTTGTCTATTTGCTTCATAATCCATTCCATATGTTAATGAATTAAAAGGAATATTAAATTCACTAAATTCATTCAGTCATGTTAAAACATCTTGTTCATTATTTTCTTTATAAAATGAATATTGAAAACCATAACCATCATTTAATGCTCTAAATGTTACATCCATAAATAAGTCATCAATTTTTGTGGTGATGACTTTTTCTTTATAATGAACATTAATATGGCTTGTTTTTCCTGAAATACTATCATATGAAAATTCTTTTTCATCGGTTGTGGTTTTAACGTAAGTTAACCCTTTAGAAAAATCATATGTTTTGTTATCTTGAGTAAAACTCATTCCTAATACTGATTTGTTAACAATATCTTTTTTATTCTTTTTTACAGAATAAGTTAATTGTCCTTCATTAGATAAGTTAATGTCGATTGCTAAAGATCCATCAGGATTAGTTAGTTGTCATAAACTATCATTGGAGTTACAACTTGTTAATGCTAGTGGTGATAAAGACATTGGCATAATAGCTAATGCCATCACCGGTGCTAAATATTTAATCTTTTTCATAATGCCCTCTTTGCTTTATTATATAAAACAAAAAACTAGGTTTTACCTAGTTTAATCGTTTGTTATTATTTAAGCATTATATATCTTAGCCTTTTCAACTAAGGAGCATCTCAAACATAATCAGATATAACATCATAGAATTGTCTTGATTGATTTTCAAGTATATCTGTTTGATCTTTAAGAATCTTATCCAATTCTTCATCAGACACTTTGTGTTTATCTTTTATTACGTCTCTTAATGAATTAAAGACTTTTTCTCATTGCTGTCTAGCATAATATCAAGGGTCTTCGATTTGGCTTCAAGAAAGCATTTTGGTAGGATTTGATAATGATCATTGATAAAGATTTGAATAAACACTTCGTGTGTCAAGGTGTTTAGCATATAAAAATACTTGGAAACCATCTCACATTTCTTTTTCAGCCTCATGGCCTTCATTAATACAGATTTCTGCTTCATCCACTACTTCTTCTTCAATTGGAGGTTCAAGTTGTTCCGCCACAGAAGAATGGATTTTCTTTTGAAGGTAGTATGAAATGAGAGCAAGAACACTAGTATTGGCTGTAAGGCCTCAAGAAATTAGTCAGTATTTGCCTCCTGATGTTCAATTGCTGAAGTCTCTTTTCATTCTATTTTTATCAACTTCGGCTTGTTCTTGAAGCAATATAAATGTTTTCATTGTTTCAGAGGTCATAATAGATCCATAGTATTCATTTAATTCACGTGCTTTTTCAATGCCTATTTCACTTCTGAATTTTTCACATTTAATAGCATATTCGTGTTGATCATAACTACCATCATTATTAAAGATTACAAAATAGTCCTTTGGGTCATCAATAGTTATTCTACGAATCATGTCTATTACTTCAGGATGACCACCAAAATTAGATAAAAAATCATCTACTTTTTTGTTGTAGTCTTTAATCTTGTCGTAGTAGTTTTTCTTAAACAAACAATAGTTGTATGCTTGCAATGCTAATATAACAAAAGATAACACAAGAGAAATGATATTAGTTTTTTTGTGAAGAGGACTATTGGCAATGTTTTCCCAACATAAATATACTAAAAAACCAGCGGAAACTAAATTAGCAGCCATAGAAACAGATTGAATAAACATTGCTTCTGTTGCTTCTTTTTGATATAAATGTAATTCTTTCTTTGTGTATAAAGTTATTGAGTGGTAAGCTTCATTAAACTTTTGATTTGTAACATCAAAGTAATGGTTAGATATTTTATAATCAATGCAAGGCGGAACAACAGCATCATCATAAGCTGCTGTTTTTTCTCTATATTTAGAATTTTTATAAGTAATATGGAATTTGTTCACAACTTCATTGTGACCTTGTCCATCTTCAGTAATCTTGATTTCTGATTCAATATTACAATTTGTTAAAAATCCTTCTGCTAAATTAATCTTAACATTTTGACCTTTAGCTGCTTGTTGGACCTTTTCATTCATTTTAGAAAGAATTTCAGCACACGATAGATAGTTTTCATCGTCATATGAAATTAGTAGTCCAGCATTAGCAAGAGTTTGTGTTCCAACCGTTCCTTTTCATTCATGATTTCCTACCTTCTCAAGTCCATCAAAGAATGCTTCATAAGCTTGGTTTTCGTCATCAGCTCATTTAAATGAAATTTTTCCTGCTTTTGATTCAGGGTTAAAATAAACATCTTGGATATTTAGAATTTCTTGGTTGCTTGAAACTAAAACAGCAAAATCTAGATATTTAATTGGCATTTTTTTAATAGTTTCAGACAAAGGTGTCTTCTCATTTGTAAGATCATTCATTCGTGTTGGGTCTGCTGAATATAAGTGAGCAGTAACAGCCTTTTGTTGCTCAGGAGTATATTTTGTTAAGTAATAACTCTTAATCAAAGAAAAGTCTATTGATAAAGAGAAAGTGTTATTAGCTTTATTTTGTTGAATAGATTTAAGAGTTGGAGTAACCGTAAACATTGGAATCATTTTATCACATTCAAAATAAACCGGTACACCAGGATCTGACTTTTTAGTAATAGTAAATAATTTTCTCATTAAAGTGTCATTAATAGGCTTATTAACTTCAAGTTGGCCTACAATTTCGTCTAAACGATTATCTTTACTATCTTCAATGTAATCAAATTGATATTCATCAGCAAAATCAGCTAAACGTTGCGAAGCACTAACTAATGCAATTTCATCATTAGCATCTTCAAAGCAAGTAACGATTTGCTTTTTAGCTTCAATCATTCCACCTAGAGCATCGTTGCCATATTTTGCTTTTAAATTCTTTTCAATAGTATCAAATCTAGCTCGAGATTCAGTTAAAATTTTGCTAATAAATGTTGGAGCAAGTTTACTACTTTCCATGTAAGTCCTCATTGACTTAGCCATTCCGTTGTATATACTTGCTAACTGTGACCATTTTACTGATGATTGTCTAGCTAATTTAAAACCAAATTCGTCTCGTGCATAATTAACCACTGCACTAGTCAATGAAGTTCAACCATATCTGTTTGTCGTAGATATTTGATCAAAACGATCCATTGCATTAACATATTCATCCATAACAGCAGCTCTTTCTTGGGGAGACATCTCTGCTGTGTATGCTTCCATCTCATTGGCAAAACTACCTTTTAATTTTTCATATGTTGCTGATGTTACACCATATTCTTTATCAATATTTTGATAAAGATTATTTTCATGTTGTTGATTCGAACAACTCGAAAGTGGAGCAACAACACTAGTTGTGGCAGCAAGACCAGACATAGTTGATATTATAATTTTGTTTCGCTTTTTCATATTTACTCCTTAAATATATTATATAGATATAAAAAAGATATATGAATAAATGTTTTTAAGTTTGTAAAATGTGTTTTCATTTCAAACTATATGATGCACAATTCAAAAAGGGTCAACAATTATAAAAAATAGGATTTTCCCTATTTTTTATTTATATATAATGATTGTGTATTCGAAAAGGATACAGAAAGAAGTTTTATGAAACTAAAAAAATTATTACCTTTTGTCACAATTGCATGTGTAGCAGCACCGCTAACATCATTAGTTGGTTGTGACA
>JAZRUX010000010.1:0-78259 GCA_045598825.1 Mycoplasmoidaceae bacterium | reverse complement strand
TGATTAATGAATACAAAAAGACTAAAAATATAGAAATAGCAACTTACTTTTTTAATAAATTTGAACCAGATTTAACAAGGTTGGTTTATAGTAAAATAAATAAAAAGTTTAGTTCAATTCCTTTTGAGAAGGGTGATTTATTTTCCTTTATATGAAAAGGAATTAAACTAACACTAGAAACATATAAAAAGGATAGGGAATTCAATCAAATCCTAATAAGAAATTGTTACTTAACAACAATTAAAGAGGTTAAAAAATTTGTAACTAACGGTCATCTAATAATGAATAGATCTTTTTCATTAGAAAAATATATAGAAACCAATTTAAAAGGGGTGGGAAGTAAGGGTGTTTCATATATCAATGATGATAGTAATTTATTACTTCAAAACATAATAGATGAGGCTTGTGATTATATTAAAAATTACACACCAGAATTTGTTAAAAAGGTTATTTATTTAAAATCATTAGGTTTTTCAATCACTGAAATAAGTAAAAAAATGAATGTTGGCCGTTATTTTATTGATGAGGTTATACATTCAATTGAAAAAATGTTTAATATTGATGATTAATTATAAACTTCTTCAAGGAACAATTAAGTTTAAGAAGTATGGGTTTTCGGTAGAGATGATAATGTGAGAATTTGCACCATTAAAATTAAATGTTACAGTATCAGTTTTAATTGTATTTAGAAGGGGTAAGAATAATTTTTGATTTAATTTAAATTCAAAATTTTCAATATTTGTTCCTATTAAATCTAGCTCTTCAAAACAATTTCCTGTCTCACTAGAAATAAATTTAATACTTAACTTACTGTTTTCAATTTTAAAATTTGCGATAGGTTTTTGTTCATTTGCAACAACAACCGAACCACGATTTAAAGCATTAAATAACTCATTTAATTTAACTGTGAAAGAGTATTTTGGTTTAGACAGAATTGCAGTAATGATATTAGGGTATTTTTCTTTGTTGTAAAGTGAAAATTTAATCAAGATATCATTAATTTTTAAAATACATTCTTTATTATCTAAATAAATGTCAAGAGTTTTATTTTTAGATGATGTTAATATATCAACTGCCATATCAATAGCTTTTGGTTCAATAACAAATTTTGTTGGTTCACCTTCATAATCAAATTTGTAATAAGCCATTCTGAACGAATCAGATGCTACACATTCCATTTGTTTTTCATCAATTGGGTTAAATAAAATTCCATTAACTGATGGATTAGTTGTTGAATAATTAATTGCCACAAACGGCTTTACTCTTTGTGAAATATTTAGTAATGTATCATAACTTAATGTTATTTTTTTTCATCCTTCATATTCAAAACCTAACATTGGGAATGAAGAATCATCAATTAAATTAATTTCAGATGAAGATTTGGGTGTGTTAATTTGTAAGATTCTTTCATCAATTTGATTAATAGTAATTGTTGGTTGGTCAATTTTAGAAACATAATTATAGAGTAATTTAGCTTTAACTAAAATATCACCAGTTTTTTCAATTTCAACATCATAAATTGTTTGTTGGTAAGAACTTGATCCATTGGTTGCAATAAATATTAATTTATCATTAGAAACTTTAATATGAACTGCAGCAAGGTTTGGATTTAAACTATTACTATCAATCAAATTATTGATACTTTTCAAACAACTTACTAAAATATTTTTCTTAATCGTGAACTTCATAAATTTACTTCTTTTTTATTTATTTTATATTTATTATTATAGGATGTGGAAAAGTTGATCTTTCTATTTTATATAAATATAACATTTCCACATTTTCTCCACATTACATCTTTTTGTAAATGTTTTCAATTGTTATATTTAAATCCGGATCAGACTTGATAATTTTTTTCACTTTTTCTATTGCTGACATCACAGTGGAATGGTCACGCCCAGAGAATAATTGACCTATTTGTGAATATGTCATATTAAATTTCTCCCTTAACACATACATACATACATTCCTTGGTGTTATTAAATATTTCAATTTTGATTTAGATTTAACCATATCAACCTTAACACCATAACTATTACAAACTTGTTCAATAATGATATTTGGGTCAATATCGTAACCGAATAAACTTATCTCTTCTTGATTTGATGGGGCTAAAATACTTCTAACTATACTTAGATCAATAATTGAATATTTAGGTAAATTATTTAATGCATAAAAGAAAACTTGATTAATATCACCAATTAATCTTCTAATATCATTTGTGTTTCTTCTAGCAATAAAAGAAATTGCGTCAGGAGAAAAATTATAAACTTTGTTTGCTTCTTCGATTTTTTTATTGATAATCTCAACAACATTTTCAACATCCGGCTTTTGAATTGATAATGTAATTCCGGAATGAAATCTCGATTTAATCCTATCTTCAAAACCTATTAACAAATCAATATTTTTATCTGAAGTAAAAACAATATATTTTTTGTTTTTTAAAGCATTATTAAAAATAACAAACAATAGTTCATTAATTTTTGTTCTTCCGGATAGTATTTGAACATCATCAATTAATAAAAGATCATATGATAAGTATTCATCCTTTACTTTTTCAATCATTGTTTTATCATCAGACATTAGAGCGTTATATACCTGTCGACTAAAATCATCGGATGAGATATACTTAACCGATTTATCAGGATAAACTTTTACAAATTCATTACCTATAGCGTGTAATAAGTGGGTTTTTCCCAAACCAACATTAGCACTAATAAATAAAGGGCTTATAAAATGATCTGTTGTAACTTGTTTACCAGCTAAGCACGCAGAATTGTTAAATTGTCCAACAACCAAATTATCAAATGTATATTCTTTATTAACTCCAACAACCCTACCGACTGGTTTATATTCTATTTTGGTTGTTAAAATCTTACCTTCATTTTCAGAAATAACACTAAATTCATAATTTGTGTTTTCAAAAGAGTTAAACAATGGTGTAATAGATTTAATAAAATCATTAATAATTACTTGTTTTGCAAAATTATTTTTTGCAACAACATAAACCACATTACCTTTAATTTCTTTAATTTTTAAAGTCGCCACAAATTTATCAAAAAACTCTTTGTTGTTACTTTTTTCACGTAAAGAATTTAAAGTTTCATTAAAATTTTTAGTTAATTTTTGCAAAAGTCCAGCTTCCATAACGAGTTTTTTTGATTATAGATTAATATATATTATAATTAATAAAAATAGTTTTTATATAGAGAGGCTAAATATGCAAAGAACATATCAACCAAATAAAGCAAAAAGAGCTAAAACTCATGGTTTTTTAGTTAGATCAAAAACTTCTAAAGGAAGAAAAGTTTTGAAAGCTAGAAGACAAAAAGGTAGAAAAAGATTAACAGTTTCTGATGAAAGATAAAGCAGGAACGCTCTTAACCTCTATTAAAACTAATAATGAGATAGTTAAGTTATTAAAAACTAGTAAAAAAATTAATTTACCTTGTTTAACTTTGTGATTAAATAAACAAGTCAACAAATCTAGAATAGATTTTGCTTTACTAGTTAATAAAACACAATTCAAGTTAGCTGTTTCACGAAATAAGGTTAAAAGACAAATACGAAATATCTTAATAACTAGCGAATTAAAAGGTGGGTTAAAGTTATTAATAAAACCAAACGCATCATATCTTAAAAAAACATATTCACAAATTAAAGAACTATTAACACAGACAATAACAAAATATCAAAATGGGAAATAAGTCAGCATTAACATATTCAAATATTAATACTAACAACGCTACGAATGCTGGTAGTCCATTTTGAGCAAACAAATCATCAAATAGAAAAACAAAAATCAAAAACGTTTTTAAACAAATTTGAAAGTGAACCAAGATAGCCATCTTCCTATTTATGATGTTGATGGGTTTGTGAGGATGTTTCCAAACAATGATAGAACCTAATGTAGCACAAAACCCCAACATTGGTTATGGTTTGGAATTTGGGTTCCCATTTGCCACAACCGGAGATTACCGTTTCGATTTACAAATGGCTGTCGATGCCAACCAATATAATTCATTAACGGTATTTTCTTGGGGAATATCGGCTTTTGGTGGTCAAAGTCCATTCTATTCATTCTTTGTGTGACCAGCAGCAGCTGTTGTTACATTATTTATGTGAGTAACAAAAGATTGATGAGGTGGCATGAATGCCCTTTTAATTATCTTCCTTTTGTTACTTTTTGTTCGTTTGGTGACAATGGCAATTTCATTGCGTTCAACTTTCCAAAACGAAAAGATGACAGAAATTCAAGGGCAAGTTGCTGAAATAAATGCTAAATATAAAGATGCTAAGGACCAACAATCTAAACAAATGAAGCAACAAGAAATTATGAACTTATATGAGAAAAATAATGTAAAACCATTTGCTGCATTTGAACAAATGTTTTTAACACTTCCAATTTTCTTAATTATTTATAGGGTTGTTACAATTGTTAGACCAATTAAGGTTACAGTATTATTCAATATTTGAAATTTTGCTGCTTCACCACTTACTGAAATATTTAATAATTTTACAAACTTAGGATGAACATATATCTTCTTCCTATTGTTAGTAGCAGGAAGCCAAGTGTTTTCAATGATGATGCCACAAATGTTTGCTCGAAAGAGAAACAGAGCAGCAAATACAGCTTCTGAAGCCGGCAAGGCCCAATACAAGAAAACACAAAGAACTCAAAACATCTTTATGATTGTAATGGTTGTTATTGTTGCATTCTCTGCTGTTGGTGTTGGGGTATATTGGTTCTTAAACTCAATATTTACTGTGTTGCAATCTTGAATTATGCACGTTCTTATTAATAAAAGAAAAACAAAAGAAAAACAATCTGGTGCAAGGTTAGTTAATTTTGAGTTGTAATGGAAAAAATAAATCGATTTTTAAAAGATAATAAGTTTTTGCCTTCTAAAAAAATGGGGCAAAACTTTTTATGTAATCCAATAATTATTGATGAAATTTGTGAAAGGATTCCAAATCTTGGTAATTATGATTGTATTATTGAAATAGGCCCAGGATTAGGGGCCATTACTAAATATCTAGTTACAGTTAATAAACCATTAATTTGTGTTGAATTGGACAAAAGACTTTATGCAAATCTAAACAAAAAATTTAAAAACTATAGAAACTTAAGATTAATAAATGATGATCTTTTGAAAATAGATTTGAATGATGTTTGTAAACAATACAACAGAGTCATTGTTATTGCTAACATACCATATTCTATCACCACACCAATTATGTTAAAGTGTTTAAGTTTTGACAAAATTAAAACACTATATATCATGGTGCAAAAAGAAGTGGCAGATAAGTGAATATATAGTAAAACATCTAATCGAAATGCAGCGACCAACATTATTAATTACTATTTTGATATGAACAAAGTGTTGGCAATTAAAAGCACCAATTTTATTCCCCAACCAAAAGTAGATTCAGCAATGGTTTTGTTGGATAAAAAAACAAATGAAAAATATGATCCTAAATTTTATGGATTTATGCGGCCATTCTTTCTGGCCAAACGAAAGAAGCTACTTAATAATTTGCCTAGTGGTATAAAAAAAGATGAAGTGAGAAAAGCTATCATAAACCTAGGGTTTGATGATAATGTTCGTGCTGAAGCACTAGACTATACTCAGTGAATGAAGTTGTATCAAAAATTTAAAAAATAATATGAAAATAAAAGCATATCCTAAGGTGAATCTTTGTCTTAAAGTTTATAAAGAGTCAATTGAATCAAAGCACAAAATTGATTCAATAATGTGTTTATATAAAAAAATGCATGACATAGTTTGCATTAAAAAATCAAACGATCTTTATATTTCATATAAAGATGATGGCAAAGAAATATTTATTTCTGATTGTATTGTTTCAAGGTCGTTACATTACCTACAAAATAAATATGATATTGATATAAATTACCGAATTAAGATCATAAAAAAAATTCCGTTTGGCGCCGGTTTTGGTGGTGGGTCTTCTGATGCGGCTGCAGTTATAAATTATGTTTTATCTAAAAACAAACCAATTCATTTAGACTTGAGAGAGATAGCGTTAGAGATAGGAAGTGATATTCCGTTTTTCTTAACTAACTACACTATTGCTAGAGTTCGTGGAGTTGGGGATTATGTCACTCCAATTTACAATTGGAAACCCAAGTTTAGTGTTGACACAAGTGGTGTCATTTGTTCGACAGCACAAGTATTTAAACTACTAGATAATGACTCTGATTATGTGTCAAGGGTTAATGTTGACAAGATTATTGAAAGTCATTTATATAAACAACATTTAAAAAATGTTGTTTATAATGATTTAACTAAATATATAATTCAGAATTATAAAGAGTTACAGAAAGTTTACAGTAAATATAATAACCAAAGTTTTTTTACTGGAGCCGGATCAAGTATCGTAACTCTAAAGGAACAAAAATATGAAGATTAGAGCAAGATATGCGCCAAGCCCGACAGGTTTTTTCCACGTTGGTGGTGCGCGAACAGCATTATTTAATTACTTATATGCAAAACATATGGGTGGAGATTTTATTCTTAGAATTGAAGACACCGATACAGAAAGAAATGTAGAGGGTGGAATTGAAAGTCAAATTAATAATTTGGAATGGATGGGCATTAAAATTGATGAATCAGTAAAAAATCCTGGCAATTTTGGCCCTTACCAACAAACCAAAAAATTAGCTAGATATCAAGAATTAGCCAATAAACTTTTGCAAGAAGGAAAAGCATACCGTTGTTTTTGCACAAAAGAAGAACTTGATAAAAATAGAGAAGCAGCAATGTCTGGTGGGCAAACACCAAAATATAATAGACACTGTTTGTATTTGACAAAAGAAGAAATTCAAAAAAAGTTAGATGCTAAAGTTCCTTTCACTATTCGATTAAAAATTGAAGATAACACAAAATTTGAATGAGATGATTTAATTAGGGGAAAGGTATCAGTTCCAACTTCAGCCCTTACCGATCCTGTAATTTTGAAGTCCAATGGTATACCAATGTACAACTTCGGTGTAGTGGTTGATGATCATGATATGCAAATCACACACGTGTTACGTGGGGAAGAGCATATTTCTAATACACCATACCAAATTGCAATTAAGAATGCATTAGGATGAAATGATGATCCAATCCAATATGGCCACTTATCTGTGATTGTGAATGAATCAGGTAAAAAATTATCTAAGAGAGATAAAACACTTAAGCAATTTATTCAAGACTATCAAGATATGGGTTTTATTCCAGAAGCAATTGATAATTTTCTTGCATTATTAGGCTGATCACCAACAAACAACCAAGAAATTATGTCAATGGATGAAATGATTAAAAATTTTGAGATTCATAAAGTATCCAAGGCTCCAACATTCTTTGATTTTAAGAAGATGCTTTGGGTAGGTAATAAATATTTTATTTTGATGGAAGAACAAGCTTATTTAAAATTTGTTGATAAATTTATTGATGTAGATTTTGGTCAATTTGCTAACAAAAAACAAGACATTATTTTATTGTTTAAAAAACAAGTGGCGTATGCACAGCAATTGAATGAATTAATTACCCAAACATTCTTAACCCCAATTAATTTTGATAAAGATTTTAGAATGAAATTAGCAAACGATACGTTCCAAAAAACCTTACACACATTCAATGAATTATTAGGTAAAGCAACCGAACCATTAACTGCTGATGTAGCAAAAGAGCTAATTAATAAAACTAAAGAATTATCCGGAAATAAAGGCCCAGATTTGTTCATGCCAATACGTCTTGCTATCACAGGAATTGAGCATGGACCAGAACTAAATAAAATTATTTCAATTCTTGGCAAAGATCTAATTAAACAAAGACTTTCAAAAGTATTACTATACAAGTAAATAACTGATATACTATTAAAGATAGGAAAAACTATGGAAAACAAACAAATTATTACATTAGCTTATGAATTAGCTAAAACTAAATACAAAAATAAACCATTTACATTCCAACAACTTTGGGCTGATTTAGTGAAGAAAGCCAAATTGGATGCTGAAGAACAAAAGATTGTTGGTCATGTATATACTTGTATGTTGCAAGATCACAGATTTATTTTCATTGGTAACCACGAATGAAAAGTAAGAGAATTTTTAAAAGAAGCAGAACAAGCAGCATTGAGCCATGCTTTATATGACTTCAAGCAAGAACAAGAAGCTGAAGCAAAACGCTTAGCCGATCTTAACGACAAAGAAATGTTTGAACAAGAAGCATTCTATGATGAAGAAGATTTAGAAGCTATGCACAAAGAATATAAAGAGAAACTTATGCATGATGTTGATGATGACGAAGAACCTTCAACAGAACAAGAAAGTGAATCAGAAGAAGACAATGAAGAAGATGCTGAATAAGCATCTTTTATTTTTGTTATGTAATAACAAAAATAATAATAGAATATAAGTAGGAGAACTATTATGGCCTTTTTTAAAAGTTTTAGAAGAGAAAAGACGAGACTGGTTAATATGAATGCAATGCTACAAAAAGCAGCGTTGGGTCACTACGCTGTACCAGCAATTAATATTAACAATCTTGAATGAATTGGAGCAGTGTTAGACGCAGCCCAATCCACAAATTCACCAATTATTTTGGGTGTATCTGCTGGTGCTGCAAAATATATGTTTGGTTGAAAAAATGTTGTTGATATGGTAAATGATATAATTGAAACCAAAAACATTACGGTTCCAGTTGCACTGCATGTTGATCACGGAACATATGAAGCATGTGTCGCAGCACTAGAAGCAGGTTTCAGTTCAGTAATGTTTGATGGATCAAAATTACCATTTAATGAAAACATTCAAAAAACAAAAGAGGTTATTAATTTAGCAAACAAAACCAATGCTACAGTTGAAGCAGAAGTTGGTGGTATTGGTGGTTCAGAAGATGGTGTAACATCCAATGGAGAAATCGCTAATGTAGATGAATGTGCATGTATGGTGGCACAAACAGACATATGTTGTTTAGCTGCAGGCATTGGCAATATTCATGGTATTTATCCTGCTGACTGAAAAGGTTTAAATTTTGCAAAGTTACAAGAAATCTTTAAGGCAGTAAAAAATAAACCTCTTGTACTACATGGTGGAACAGGAATTCCAGCTGAACAAATTAGAAAAGCAATTGATTTAGGTATTTGCAAAATCAATGTAAACACCGAATGTCAATTGTCTTTTGCAAAAGCAACAAGAGAATATATTGAGGCCAAAAAAGATCTTGATACAAAAGCTAAAGGCTTTGACCCGAGAAAACTATTAAAACCAGGAACTGAAGCAGTTAAAGCAACAGTTGTTGAAAAAATTAAAATGTTTGGCTCTGAAAATAAGGCATAAGAATAATGAATTTATTTGTAGGTATAGTTGGATTGCCCAATGTTGGTAAGTCGACATTGTTTAATGCAATTACAAATTCACAAGTAGAAGCAGCAAACTACCCATTTGCGACTATTGAACCAAATGTAGGCATTGTTGCAGTGCCAGATAAGAGATTATCTGATTTATCTGCTTTAATTAATCCAAACAAAACAACCCCAGCAATTTGTCGTTTTGTTGATATTGCGGGGTTAGTTAAAGGTGCAAGTAAGGGCGAAGGTTTAGGAAACCAATTTTTAGCTAACATCCGTGAAGCTGATGCTATTTGTCATGTTGTTAGATGCTTTGCAAATAAGGACATTACTCATGTTTACAATTCTGTAGATCCTAAAAGAGATATAGAAATTATTAACTTAGAATTGATTGTTGCTGACTTAGATGTTGTTAATAAAAAAATTGAAAAAGTTCATAGAAAAGCAATATCTGGAGATAAAGAAGCACAATTCTTAGATAACTTATATGCAAGGGTTTACAAACAACTTATGGATAATAAGTTAGTAAAGGATTTGAGTTTTAGCCAAGAAGAATTAAAACAAATTAAACAAGACAATTTTTTGACATTTAAACCAACACTATTTATTGCTAATATTGATGAAGCAAGTATTCCTCACCCAGAAAATAATCAATATTTACAACAGTTAAAATCGTGTTGTAAATCAAATGATATTATTGTTCCTATATCTGCACAAATTGAATATGAAATATCTAAGTTATCAAACGAAGACAAGATTCCTTTTATGCAAGACTTGGGGTTAAAAGAAACGGGCTTGTCATCAGTTATTGTTCAAGCATATAAATTGTTAAATCTGTCTAGCTTCTTTACTTTTGGTAAAGATGAAGTTAAAGCTTGGACATTTATTAATGGTATGACTGCGCCAGAATGTGCGGGCATTATTCACTCAGATATTCAAAAAGGATTTATTCGTGCTGAGGTAATGAATGCATCAGATTTGATTCAACTTAAATCTGAGAATGAAGTTAAAGCGAAAGGATTATTAAGAGTTGAAGGAAAAGACTACATCATCAAAGATGGAGATGTAGTTTATTTTAGATTTAATGTATAGGAGACAATTATGGCAAAGATTAATGCATTTAGAACACAAAATGGATGAATAGAAGTTATATGTGGACCAATGTTTTCTGGTAAGTCAGAAGAATTATTACGTCGTATTGGTCTTTTAAAATATTCGGAAGTAAAATATTTATTATTTACCCCAACGATTGATACTAGATCGGGAGTAATGAAAGCAAAAAGCCGCGATGGTAGAGTCATTGAATCCATTCAAATAAATAACTCACGCGAAATTCTTGAACATGTGAACAAATCATCCGATGATTTACAAGTTATAGCAATTGATGAGGCTCAATTTTTTGATGATGAATTACCTGATGTATGTAATTACTTATCTAACAATGATTACATTGTAATCGTTGCTGGCTTAGACATGGATGCTTGGGGCAGACCATTTGTGCCAATGATGAAATTATTAGTTTATGCTGAACGTGTGACAAAACTAAAAGCCATATGTACTAATTGTGGTGCTAGTGCATCATTCACAGGTCACACCACACCTAGACCCCTAGATGCGAGAATTTTGGTTGGAGATAAAAACGAGTATACAGCTTTTTGTCGACACTGTCACCCATCAAGTAAATCAAATTACAATGATTTTCCTAAAATCAAAAGAGCTAAGATATAATAAGCACACAAGGAGATAAAGTATGTATCCATTAGATCAAATGGCGATTATCGCACCAGTTATCTTTATAATATTGATGATAGCATTCCCTGTAATAGGTATTTTTGCGGGATGGAAAAGAGGATTATATTGAGGAGGAGGTAACCTATTATTTTATGTAACAGGTTTACTTGTTTGGAGATTGGCTGGCCCATCCATTGCTTCTGCAATAGGACCACTAGTAGCTAATTTAATAGAAGCATTGGGTGGTAGTGGAGACATTACACCTATTGCCACATCAGTATTAGGACCGGTCTTCTTTTTAATTTGATTTGCCTTAGCAGAAATCATTCTTCTTATTAATTATTACGCTTGATATAAAAGAGTAGTAGGTTTAAAACAACCTAAAGTAAAAAAAGATGAAGCTAAAGGTAAAACTAAAGCTGCAAAGGTTCAAGTTAATACTAAACAAGGACCTGGTATGAAAGCAATTAATATGGTTGGTGGTGCGCTTTGTCTGGGTGCATTAACAGTTCCAACAACTATATCATTTACAAATACTTTATACTACTTCACAACATCTAGAGCTACAAGATCAACTAATCAGTTATCTAATGACTTGTATCTTAAACTAAATGGTTTACAAAGTAATGTATCCTGATTTTCTTATTACTCAATGTCTGATACAGCAACAGATTTTGATGCATTGTTTGCGGGTTTGGGTTTTATGACAAAAGAAATTACATACATAGATAGGGAAACGGGAGAAGAAACTCAAGGAACGATTTCAGATGCAATTAAGAACACTTTTCTTGAAGTTAGTGATATATTGCAAGATGTTCAAAGCTCAGCAGAAAAAACAGACATTATAGCAGAAATAGATGTTGTTGCTGAGTCATGAAATATTATTAGAGAAAGTTATGCAGATGACATTCTTCCATTGTTTGAATCTACAAATGTAACCACATTCGTTGCACCAATATTAGAAAATGTGTTTGCTCCAATGCAAACAATGAATCAGGATCAAATTGAGGAATATTTCTTAGAAGAAGACAGTGTGTTCAATCAAGTCGTCCAAGAATATAGTAGCGAAGAATATGAACACAAAAAATTGACACCAATAGATGTTTCTGAAGAAAGCTTCAAAGCAATAGAAGGTGCTGTAATGAAAACATTTGACCTAACAAACGTGGAAGATCCAGACGTAAAAACGGCGTTTGAAGATAAGATTTCAAAAGTTATTAAATTAATATTTGTAACGCCTTCTGATAGATAATAAAAAAAGAGGGCTTTGCCTCTTTTTTATTTTACGTAGTTAGCGATGTGGTCGTTGTTATGGTCGATTCTTTGAGATCTTTCATTAACCTTAGATTGACAGAATCTTTCATCAAATGACAGATAGCCAGTGATACGGCTAATTTCACAGATATGAGTTGATCCGCAAACCGGACATTTAGTTTCGCCTGGACGTAAATATGTAACTTTTCCCATAATATAAGACTCCTATAACTTCATTATATGTTTATTTGAAATTTTTATCAATTATTACCTTATTCTCTTTTAGAGAATCTGGTACTTTAATGATTCTTTGGTTCTTTGAACCACGCCATTCAATATTATCATCCTTTAATTCTTTTATGAATGGACCGTCCACCAATACATCAATATTTTCTAATAATGTTTTAATGTGAATATTGGTCTTAGACAATTCTTTTAATTGTTCTCAAGTATAACCAGTGTAAGACCAAATATGGATATTGTGTTCCTTTAGCTTCTTGGCCAAGTAAGCAAATGGTTCTGCTTGATCAAACGGATCGCCACCACTAAATGTTACGCCGGCCAAGTAAGATGCATCAACTGTTTTGGCAACTTCTTCATCGCAATCTAGCAGTGCTCCGCCCTTGAAATCCCAAGTATGCTTGTTAAAACAATCAGGGCAACCGTGACTGCAACCTTGGGAGAAGAATACTTTTCTTAACCCAGGGCCATTAGCGTTAGATTCAAGAATACTTGCTAATCTGATTTTCATATTATTTAGATTTGCAATCTAGACAGTATCTAATGTGGAAGTTTACACCAATATAGTTAATGTTTGTTCTTGAGTAAGCATACACCACTACTCTCATGATGTCATCTGGTGTTGGGTAACTATCAAACTCTACATAAGAGATGTGACCACCATTACATAATTCATGATAAGGCGCTTCGATTGTTAGTTTTTCTGCAACTGAGATTGGGTAGTCTACAGGAACATGGAATGAGTTAGTGTAGTATCCTTTAGTTGTAATTCAAGGAATTTTTCCAAATTCTTTCTCATCCAATGGGAAGAATTTGCCACTTAAACCTTCAGCTGGAGTTGCATAACAAGCAAAGTTTAGTTTATATTTTTGTTTAAACTTATCACAATTTTCTCTAATACGTTTAACAATAGTATATCCAAGTTCTTGTGCATCTTTGCTTTCTCCATGGTGTTTACCAATTAAAAGTTTTAATGTTTCAGCCAAACCAATGAAACCAATACCTCATGTACCATGTTTCAATACCGGTTCAATAGAATCGTTTTTATCTAATCCTTCTGAACCAACGATTAAACCCTCACCACAAACAAATGGCATATCTTTAACTTTTAGTTTCTTTAAAGTATCATAACGGTGCATCAATTGAAGTCTTACTTCTTCACACATTTCATCTAACGATTTAAAGAATACCTCAATATTCTTGTTAGCCTTAATGGCTAATCTTGGTAAGTTCATTGTACAAGGAGCAATGTTTCCACGTCCTTCCACACATGGTTTACCATTAATGTCTGATAATAGGTATGTACGGCAACCCATTGTTGATGGCATAATACCCTTATCATAATATTCCTTGTTAAATGTAGCATCAATGTTCATAAATGTTGGGTTCATTCTCTTACTTGCTACTTTACAAGCTAATCTAAATAAGTAGAAATATGGATCTTTAGGGTTACGGTTAACACCTTCTTTTACTCTGAAGATGATGTTTGGGAAGATTGGTTGTTCACCACAACCTAATCCTTTTTCATATTCTTGTAGGAAGCATTCACAAACTAAAGCTGCGTTTTCATTTTCAGGTAATCCAATATTAATTGAACTAAATGGAACTTGACTACCAGCACGTGAGTGTAATGTGTTAAGGTTATATACAACACCTTGCATTGCTTGAGAAACTCTACGGCGTAGAATCTTGTCAACCACTTCTTTATCTTCTCAATTACCACCAGAAGCTTTAATATCAGCAATCACTTTTCTACGAGTGCTTGGAATAGTAATAGCTATGTCATTATCAAAGTTAGGGTGTGATTGTCCACCAAACATATCGTTTTGACTTGCTTGTAGAGCAATACATAAAATTGCTCCAGCAGTTTCAATAGTTGTTGGTGGATTAATAGTACCGTAACCAGTATTAAATCCTTTTTCAAGTAATCTTCTAGTTGGCAAGTGAAGACAGTTAGTTGTTAAGTTGTAACTGTCTAAGTCGTGGATATAGTAATCACCAACTTCGTGGTGAGTGGCCATATCTCTTGGCAAATGTTTTAGAAGGATGTGTCATTTATTAGATTCAGAAGCAATTCTTAGCAATTTAGCTGAGAAGTTGTTTCCAACGTTAGCATTATCTCTATCTGTTTCAATACCAATCTTGTAGATTGTGTTCATTAATCTACTACTACGTTCTCGCACTTTATTACGTTGAACACGATAAGATTGATATTTCTTTGCTAATTGTGTATGACCATATTTTCTTAAGGTAGCAACAACATAGTCTTGAATTTCTTCAACTTCTACCGCTTCTTTGCCTTCCTTTTCAATTTGGTTTACTACTTCATCTGATACTTTCTTTAAATCACCTTCAGACAAAGCGATGTTACTTGCTACAGCCGCAGCAATAATAGCATCATGAATTTTTGTTGAATTGAATTTTACTTCACGTCCATCTCTTTTAATTACTTTCATATTATTTACTTCCTTGATTTATCTTACTAATTGCTATATTGATTGGTGCACATAAACACAATTTAACAAATTCGACTGCTTTGGCAATAGGTTGTTTTAATGCCTGTGCTTCTTGATCGGTTATTTTTCCCAAAACATAATCAACCACCGTGGCTTGTTTAGGATGTCCAATTCCAATTTTGAATCTTACAAACTTATCAGATCCTAGTTTAGCAATAATGTCTTTTATTCCATTATGACCACCAGCCGATCCAGAGGTTCTTACCTTGAATTTGCCTAATTCTAGGTCAAGATCATCATGAATAACAATAATGTCTTCGGGTTTGATCTTATAAAACTTGGCAACTTGACCCACACAATTGCCAGATAAATTCATTAATGTGGTTGGTTTAATAAACATTACCTTTTCATTGTTAATGGTTGCCACAACAAAATCACCATCAAAACTATTAGATTCTATTTGCAGACTTAAGTCTTTCAATATCGCATCAAGTGTAATAAATCCAATATTATGACGGGTGTTTGAATATGGCCTGCCCACGTTACCAAGCCCTACGACGAGTTTCATTAGTAAAATCATTATACATAAATATAAAAAAATAAAAAATAAATAAAATTTATTTTCTTAATTTTTATATTTGTTTTCGATTTTTTGTGCTATTTTTTTGCCAAAACAATTTCAATACCTAGTCCCATTGTTGAAGAGACACATATATTTTGAATATAGTCACCCTTTTGAAATTCTTTAAAATCCATAATGCATTTGGTGTAACTGTTCCCAATTTGAGGTTTAGAATTAAGCCTTTATTTTGTTAACAAATTTTCCATATAGATATATATAATCACTCTATACATAATTTATTATGTGGTAGAAAGAAATATTTTGATGAAACATAAAAAATTATTAAATGCATTAGGTTTGATAGCAGGCGCAACGGTTGCTGTTGTCCCTATTGTTGGTTTGGTAAGCTGTGCTCCCACAGGTAAAACCAAAATTAGATTAGATAGTGAGTTGTTAGAGATATCAAAAGGTAGATATGAGTTTTTGACAGCTTCTCTTGAGCCACAAGGTGCTGGCGAATTGCTTTGAGAAACTGATAAATCAGGAATTATTACTTTAGAACATGGTGAATCTCAATTTCAAAAAAAGGTAGTAGTGTCCCAAACCGCTCAAACAAAACAAGAAGCAAAAATCACTGTGTCCTTAAAAAATGATCCAAAGGTTGCCCCAGTTATGTGCAAAGTACGGGTTTTACCAGAACAGATCCAATGAAGTGCCATTTCTAAACAAGGAACCATATCTTGGCAAGACAATAAAATCAAAGCTCAACTAAAAAGTGATAAAGAACTTACTGATGAATTACTTGCAACAATTGAAATTAAATGAAACTTTTCTAAAGATAGTAAGATTTCTAGCGGGCAAGTTTATACTTATAAGTGAGAAAAGGATGAAAGCGATAATACAATTATAAATATAGAAGCAGATATTAAGTCGGATGCAATTATTGCAGGCGAAGAAGATGCAAGTTTTGATATTGTAATATCATATAAGAAGGAAACATATACTTTTAAAACAACAATTGATGGATTTGTATGGATATACGAAGAGTCAGATGAAATGATTATTGACCAAACCAAACCATGTCATATATATACAAATGGTAAAACATTACACATTCCATTTGAGTTAAAAAATCCAATTGAGAAAACAGATAGAACCAAGTTAACTGCAAAAGTCGAATTAAGCAATCCAACGGTAAAGAAGGGTAAGGATTTATTTGTGTGAGCCAATGATGGTGAATCATTAACTCAAGGTGAATATTATTATCAATTTACAGGAGAATTACCACCAGAAGGTGATACTATAAATGTAAGATTTACTTATGAGGGCGCCAATGCATTCCAACAAACATTTAAAGGCATACAGATGGATCGAGTTGCATTATCTACTGTTTTTGATGATTCAGAAACGCCAAAAACAGGAACATTCGGTGATAGTCACACAATTAGTTTGGACATTGCATGTACTTCACACGAGGTAAGTGAATACGTTGCAAATTGATTTGAAACAGTGACTCTTTTCATTAATTGATCAGATTCTTCTAGTATTCATTCAACTGACGAAAAAAGCATTACTTGGAATGAAGAACATACAATCTTGACTATAACTTTGAAATTTGGTTCTGATGAAAGATATTGGACTGAATCAACACACGCTAAATTTCAGGTGAAACTTAAATATAATAACTATGCTGTAGATGAAGGAGAATGATTAACTAAAGAATTTGATTATACATATATAAAAGATAAATAGCTAACCCAAGTTTGTGAATAAAAAATACAGTTGAACTGTATTTTTTTATTTCTAAATATTATTTCAATATATTTTTTACACAATACATCGCTTATATCTCTCGTAAGTCCAAATTGTGTTAAAAAAGAAAAATATGTTTTAAAACCGTATTTTACAACATGCAATTATTTCACAATTTTAATGCTAGGTCCCATTGTTGAAGAGATGCATATATTTTGAATATAGTCACCTTTAACTGTTGATGGACGTTTTGACTTAATAAAGTCTAATAGAGCATTAATATTTTCAACGATATCTTCTGTTTTAGCAGATACAACACCAATTTTCATATGAATGTTTCCATACGTATCAGTACGGTAGTTGTATTTTCCTTTTTGGAATTCTTTAACAGCCGCTAATACATTTGGTGTAACTGTTCCTAATTTAGGGTTAGGCATTAAACCTTTAGGACCTAATACCTTACCTAATTTAGATAATGGAACCATGAACTTAGGACTTGTAATAATTAAGTCAAAGTCCATTCATCCACTCTTAATTTCATTAATTAAGTCAGTTGTACCAACTTTAATTCCTAATTCTTTAGCTTGAGCATCACTGATTGTATCAGTAATAGCTACAATTCTAGTCTTTTTACCGAAGTAGTGAGGAAGGGCAATAGTACCTCTAAGTTGTTGTTCTGCTTTTGTTGTATCAAGGTTTAACTTGATTGCAATATCAATAGCCCCATCAAACTTAGTTGTAGATGTTTTCTTTGCTAATTCAACTGCATCTTTTACAGTATAGAATTTAGTTTTATCTACTAATTTAGCGTTAGCAGTATATTTCTTACCATGGAAAGCCATTATTTTTTACCTTCCTTAGCAGTTTTCTTAGGTGAAAGATCAACACCTTGAATCTTAATACCCATTTGTTTTGCAGTACCTGCAACACATCTTAAAGCCGCTTCTTCGTCATATACAGCTAAATCAGGCATTTTGTACTTTGCAATCTTCATTGCTTCTTCTTTAGAAATGGTTGCAACATTGTCAGTAAGTTGGTTATGACCAGCCTTTTGAACTTTTGCTGCTTTTTTCAATAAAACAGATACTGGTGTAGTTTTAATAATAAACTTGAATGATTTATCACTGTAAGCAGTAATTTGTACTGGTACAACTTCACCCATTCTGTCTTTTGTCTTATCGTTGAATTGTCTAGTAAATTCAGCCATGTTAATACCGTAGGAAGCTAATGTAGTTCCTGGTTTAGCTTGACCTCCAATTAAGTGGACAATTGCTACTCTTGTTATAACTTTTTCCTTAGCCACAAGCAACACCTCCTATAAGTTGTTCTCTACGTGGTGCGATCTAAAAGATTAAATCTCTCCCACATGCTAATTTTGCATAAAAAGAATTTATGCTATTTAATTGTATAGGAAAATACCTAAAAAGTATAAAATATTATATATATGGCAAATTATGCAATAATTCTAGCAGCTGGAGATGGTAAAAGATTAGGTTGCAAAACACCTAAATGTTTTCTTAAAATCAACAAGAAACCAATTTATCAATATAGCTTAGAATTATTCCAAGTTTTTAGTCAAATTAAACAAATTATTTTAGTTGTTCCAAAACAATATTTATCTAAAATTACTAACTTAAATTCTAAGGTTAAATTAGTGGTTGGTGGTTGCACAAGAAATGAATCATTTGAGTGTGGTTTAAAAGCAATCCAAACACCCAAACTATTAGACAAAATTATTGTTCATGATGCAGCAAGAATTAATGTGCAGACACAAGATATTTTAAATGTGATAAATCACAAATCATCATTTGGAACATTGTGTTTTTTAGGGAAGAAAAATAATAGAGATCTGAGACTAGGAAAATATAACATTCAAACCCCACAATTTTGTAATTTTTCAATATATAAACAATCACAAAAAAATCAACTTGGCCAAGATTTATTCACTTATTTAAATTTAAAACCAAAAAAATGTAATTTTATTCTTTCATCTAACAAGAATAAAAATTTTAAAATAACCTTCAGAGAAGATTTAGAAAAAGCTAAATCTCTTTAATATTTACTTAAAATTATTATAATTTTAAGTATGAAAGTACCTAAAGATTATAATAAGCGTTTTAAGACCAGATGTGTTTTACATAATTATAAAAAGCAAGTTGAAGCCAATGCTATTGCTGTTGGTGGAATGATATCTGCAGGAAAATCAACTATCGTGGAAAGAATAGTAAAAGACTATGGTTTTGAAGCGGTTTATGAATTAAGTAATGATCCAAACGATTTAATGAATATTTTGTTGGACAAAATGTATCAACGAGAGCAAATAGCTGAATCTGTTTGTCAACTTCAATTTTTATTAAATAGATTTCAAAGATATAAAAACTGTATTAAAACCTCTAAAAATCCAGCTGTAAAGGTTTTTGATAGAACAATTTTTGAAGATCGACTGTTTGCCTTTCACAATATGCTTGATCAACCAACCGTTTACGAATATTATGAAAAATTGTGGAGAGATCAAGTTAATCAACTTGTTTACGAAATAGGAACACCAAAACTATATATCATTCTTAAATTAGACTGAGATAAATTTTTAGAAAGACTTTATAAAAGAAATAGATCTGTTGAAATAAAGAATTTTAAAAAGAACGAAACATATTTTCGTTTATTAAATAAAGGTTATATTGAATACTTAACATCAGTGTGCGCTGCTTATCGTATTCCTTATGTTGTTATCGATGTAGCTGATAAAACAGTAGATGAAGAAATGAAAATTATCGATAAGATATTAAGAACCAGAAAGATAATTAAATAATGCATTTTAAAAAAACTTTTTGTTCATTATTACCTTTAATGACACAAGCAGCGTTGCCATTTGTGTCACTTTCTAGTTGTTCTAATCAATCACTATTCTTACTCGAAACAGAAGTTTTGTTTAATGAATCCATTAGTGAATTTCAAGAAATTTGTAAACATCCACATCCAACATTTGGAACAAGACAAATTTGCGACCACATAAAAGAGTTTCTTTCAAATATTGGATATAGTGAAGTAGACAATGTATCTAAGCTAAATGGCAAAAATAAGTTTTTTGAAGACGACTATTACGCTGAAAAGTATGGGAGAGAAAACAGTAGTGGTAATCTATATTTTGATATACCACCAACAGAAGGTTGTGAAACAACTCAAGGGGTTGTCTTGCAAGCTCATATGGATATGGTGTTAGAAGGTGTGGCTATAGGAAAAGAACTAACACAACCCATTATTCCAGTAATTGATGGTGATACCATCCATACAAAAGACTATGAAACATCACTTGGTGCGGACAATGGTGCATCTTTATCTTTTATTTTATCATTAACTAAAAATCCAACTATTATTCAACATGGACCAATTAGATGTGTAATAACAACCGATGAAGAAGATGGTATTTCTGGTGCATCTAAGATAACATATGATGGTTTAAAATATAATCATTTGATAAATCTTGATGGTGATTTTTTTGACAAGATCCTTATTTCCGCTGCTGGAACAAAAGACATCTTTATGCAACTTTCTAAAATAAATACTGATTTTGTGACTAACGTTCCTGCGGGAACAATTGAGTATAAACTTACAGTTAGTGGTTTGCTTGGTGGGCACTCAGCAATGGACATTAATGAAAATAGAGCTTGTGCAATTAAATTAGTTAGTGATTTAACCAATTGGATTAAGACATGTACACCATCAGAAGGTGGAGCTTTTTCATTAATATCTATGGAATCAAAAAATAGTAATAATGCTATATCCAATTTTGCTACAACGAATTTTGCAACAACTTTGTCTTCAAATGAAATAGATGAACTTATAGATATGGAAAAAGATTTATATCTTAAAAACTTTCCATTAGAAAAAAACATAGATATTAAATGTGAAGTCGTTACAAGTAGATCTCAAAAAGGGTTAACTATTCCAGGATCAAGAAACATTCTTGATTTAATACCTTGGTGTATGTTTGGTCCAATCAATTGATTGGATGAAGACAGAAAAGAAGTAAAGACAAGCTGTAACCTTTCAAGTCTTACTCTTAATTTGTCTGAATCGGGAGAAGAAGGCCATCCACAATTTAGACTTGAACATTTAATTAGAAGTGTTGATGTTGGCTGGACTGACAAACTTAGCAAACAATGTCAACAATTAGCAGACGATTTCTTGCAAGAAATGTTATTGGGCACTGATCCAACAATTGTAAATGTTTCAGCAACGCCACCTTGAGAAACAACCCAAGATGATATGTTAAGACAAATCGCTATTGAAGGTTTTAAAAATGCTGGTGAACCAAATGTTAAATTAGTTAACACACATGGTTGATTGGAAACTGGATATTTTTTCCAGACATATAAAAGTCAAGGGATTGAATCACACATGATTAGTATTGGTCCAACAATCACTGATTGCCATAGCAAACGTGAAACTCTTTACTTAAAGGACTTGAAGAAAATAATTCAAACTGTTTTGTATATTATTTACAACATCAATAGTTTTAATTAACTATTATTAATTGGTGCTTTAATGTTTCTAAAGGCTTAATTTTTAATTTAACAATCAAACTTTTAGTTTGTTCATTATCAATTAATAATAAAATTGCACCGTCATTATCATATTTTTTTAAATAAATGAAATGATGTATTTTTTGTTCAATAGATTTAAGTTTATTAAAATCACAATGTATTTTAATAATATCAACCATTTGTGCTTTAATAAATGTTTTACTCGAGAGTGTATCTTTAGTAACTTTATTAAATGTGCTTTGTAATGGTCCTGTACCAAATTTAATTCCGCCAAAATATCTAACAACGACCACTAGCGTGTAATTTAATTGAAGCGATTGAATGGCGCGATAGATAGGTTTACCGGCTGTTCCTGATGGTTCACCACCATCGTAAAAATAATATGTTTTATCATCTAGGATATATGCGTAACAAACATGAGTTGCATCAGAATATTCTTTTTTTAAAATATTTAAAATATCCTTAACTTCTTCTTTCGATTTAACAATATAACCAAAACATAGAAATTTTGATTTTTTAATGGTGTATGAAGTTTTTATGTTAGAAGACAAAATTTTCATATTTTTAATCAATATAATAATATAAGATTATTATATTAGAGATATGAAGAAACCAGGTTTTGACACAAAAAAGTATTTAAAGATACAAAAGAAAGCAATTTTAGATAGAGTAAGAAAATTTGATTCTAAACTTTATCTAGAATTTGGTGGCAAATTAGTAGATGACATGCATGCAGCTAGAGTGTTACCAGGATTTGATAGTGATGCAAAATTACAATTATTATTACAATTTAAAAAAGACGCAGAAGTTATCATTACTGTAAATGCCCAAGACCTTATTAATAATAAAGTTAGAGTTGACTCTAATTTATCATACCAAGCAGAAGTTGAAAGACTAATTGGTGTGTATTCTACAATTGGCATTCCAATTTGTGGTGTTGTTATTTCAATGTATGAGGAATCACCAAACATTAAAGAGTTTGTACGATTGCTTAGAAATCTTAATGTTAAAGTATACAAACACTATAAGATTGATGGATATCCAAAAGATCTTCCCAAGATTTTATCAAAGGAAGGTTTAGGCAGAAATGAATATGTTGAAACACGACGTAAACTAGTTATTGTTACTGCTCCGGGGCCTGGCTCTGGCAAGATGGCAACATGTTTAAGTCAACTATATCATGCACATTTAAGAGGAAAGAAAGCAGGATATGCTAAATACGAAACATTTCCAATTTGGAATCTACCTCTTAAGCATCCAGTCAATATTGCTTATGAGGCAGCAACATTAGAATTAAATGATGGTAATATGATTGACCCATTCCATTTAGAACACTATAAGGAAACTGCAACAAATTACAATAGAGACATTGCTAGTTTTCCATTATTAAAAGCAATCTTTGAACAATTATATGGACGAAGTCCATACCATTCTCCTACCGACATGGGAGTTAATATGGTTGGTTTTGCAATTGAAAATGATCGTATTTGTCAAACTGCAGCCAAGAAAGAAATTGTTCGTCGTTATTACGGAGCATTGAAGGATGTTTTCTTAGGAAAATATGATGATGCGATTGTAACTAAAGCTGAATATTTGATGCACGACTCAGGCGTTAAAGCTGAAGATAGAGTTTGTGTAAAGGCCTGTTTAGAAAAACAACAAAAAGTGAAAACACATACAGTTGCAATTGAACTTAGACGTGGTGTGATAGTAACCGGAAAGAAATCTAAAGATTTAACCGCTTCAGCTGCAGCTATTATTAATGCTCTTAAAACATTAGGAAACATAAAAGATAATATTTACTTAATGTCTCCATACGTTCTTGATCCAATTAAAAAAATGAAACACGATTCATTTGGATATCGTGGTAGATTAAATTCATCTGAAGCACTAATTGCTTTGGCAATTCAATCACTAACAAACCCACTAGCCGCCATTGCTCTAAAACAACTACCTTTATTAAGAGGTACCGAAGCACACGCTAGCTGTATTTTAATGCAAGCAGAACAACTAGTATTTAAAAAACTTGGAGTTAATATAACAGAACAAGCATGTTCATACATATCAACTTCAAGAATTGAAAAAGAAAAAGAGGAATAATCCTCTTTTTTTGTTTGTATAAACCTTAGCAATCTTATGCTTTTGTTACGTTAATTAAATGATATGATCATCAACGAACAAGAGTTAAAGCTTGGAATTTTGCATCATCAATATTATCAAATCTGCAAGCAAAGCTTTCATCAACTGGATCTTCTCGATAATCACTAAAATATTGTGATTCTGCATGGTAACCAAAATCAACAGTTCAGTTTTTATCTGATTTTAATTCGTTTTGATCAAAGTATGATGTTCAATAAGTTCAATCAACTGTTTCTAGAGGTTTAGTATATACCATATGGTATGGTAATTTTTTAATATCATGATATGTCTCAAGTGTGTATATACCAATGTGTTGTGTATGATCTACTGGGCTAATCATAGAACAAACAGCCTTAAGCTCAATCTTTCCACTTAAATATGCCTTATGAGCATTATCATCATATTCTAAATCTAAATTAGTTAATTTAGCAGTAGCTTGTCTAACATGACCAACCCAGTCAACACCCGCTAAAATTAAAGCCAAATCAATTTCATTACCTAATTCTCAACTTAGGTAAGTAAGAATATCTTGTTTTACTAAATTAATAGCTTGACTTTTTTCACCACCAAATAAAGCTTCAGTTGCTTGATCAGCCGTTAATGCTTCTGCTTTATGTAATGTTTTTTGATCTGGCGAGTAATTTAACAAATCAACTCCATCACTTCCACATGAAATTAGTGGAGTTACAGTAGCTGTGGTTGTAATTAATGTACCTAATGGTAATAAAATTTTTGAAATTTTGTTCATTTGTTTTCCTTCTTTCTTTAGGTTGTAATTATATAACCATAAAAAAATAATAACAAGAATAAAAAAACAGGATTTATATCCTGTTAATTTCTTATTTAACAATGTGACCCATTACTTGGCCAGAACAGTTAGCAGCATTTGATTCATCAGTATCAATGTGCATAGCTAGTTTATAAGTATCTTTTACTCTAACTACTGTATCACCAAAGATAAGCTTACGATCTTTTGTGTTAACTTCAACATTTACAATGTCACCATTGTTAACACCCATTTCTTGGGCATCAGCTGGTGTCATGTGAATGTGACGTTTAGCAACAATTAAGCCTTCTTTAAGTTCAACTTGTCCAGCAGGACCAACAATGGTAATTGGAGCAGAACTCTCAATATGTCCTGATTCTCTAATAACAACAGGCGCTTTTAAACTTCTTGCATCAGTTGCAGAAACTTCAACCTGGTTGTGGTTTCTAACTGGCCCAAGAATTGAAACACCCTTTAACATAGTGTTTTTTCCAGTTTTAGGATTGACTGGTCCAACCAAATCAACTTTCGTTCCACTTAAAAATTCGCCTGGTTGTAGTAATTCTTTTTTAACTTCTAATTTAAAACCAACACCACAAAGTTTTTCTAATGTTTCTTGTGTAACATGAACATGTCTAGCACTAGTTTCAACAATAAATTCTTTCATTTTTTATTCTCCTATTAATAATAATTTTAACATATTCTAATAATATATTAAAATATATTATTAGGCTAATTTATGACTAAAGTAAACGCAATGTTCCCCGGATCATTCAATCCAATACATAAAGGTCATTTAGATATTATTAAAAGAGCAAGCAAGCTATTTAACAAATTTTATGTTGTCGTTTCTATTAATGATTACAAACCACAATCGACAAGTTGCAAGGTTAGATTAGAACGAGCAAAAAAAGTTGTTGCTAAACTTCATTTAAGCAATGTTATTGTAACAGGTAATAAAGGTTTAACTGTTAAGTTTGCTAAAGACCACAATATCTCAGTTATTGTTCGTAGTATTAGAGATGATAATGATGCTGTGTATGAGATAGATATGGCTAAAGCTAACCATAGCTTAAACAACAAAGTTGAAACATTATTGATGCTGCCAAAAGATGAATTGGTTAATCTCTCATCTACAGCTATTAGATATTTAAATGATGTGAAGAAGAGAAAATAATGCCTGAACTCCCTGAAGTTAGAACAATAGTACAAACATTAAAGCCAGCAATAGGACACAAAGTAACTGGTATTAATTTTACTGATTCACGAGTAATTAGAAATTGCAGTAGTAAAAAGTTTCAACAATTTTTACTAAATGAAACAATTAAAAATATTAAAACTTTAGGAAAGTTAATTTACCTAGAATTTAGCCACAACAAATTTCTAACTATTCATCTAAGAATGGAAGGAAAAGTTTATTATTTAAATAAAGTTGACCCAATAGAACCATTTCAATGTGTTGAAATTATTTTAGGCAAAAAAAAGTTAGTTTATACTGATTCAAGAAAATTCGGACAATTAAATATTTATATAGATAAAGAAAGTTTTCAAAAGTCTCGCGAAATTACCAGTCAAGGTTATGAACCATGGGATAAAAGATTAACACCAAATTATCTTTTAGATAAATTTAATAATAAATCACAAGCAATTAAAACCACCCTACTTGATCAATCAATTATTTCTGGAATTGGTAATATATATGCTGCAGAAATTTGTTTTGCATGCAGAATCAATCCCAAGAGACCAGCAAAACAACTTAGCAAATTAGATTGCCAATATATTATTGATTCATGTAAAAAAATAATGGATCAATCGATTAAACATCAAGGAACAACAGTTTTTACATTTAAGTTTGCTAAAAATCATTCCGGTAGCTTTCAAAATCATTTAATGGTATATGAACGACAAGGACAAAAATGTAAAGTATGTGGTGCAACCATTAAGAAGATTATGTTAAATGGTAGAGGCACATGCTATTGTCCAAAATGTCAAGCAAAATAAAAAACTTTTTAGGTATATTGAGTCAATATAAAACACTTTTATAATACAAAAATATTGTCGTTCTAATTGATTCTCATCAACCAAACCTCAAAATAAATGGTAGGTTTTAAATAAACAACCTTACTATATGATATTGCTAAGCAAAAGAATATAGGAAACCTATATTTTCATTTTAGACAAGATGGTTTTTGTTACATCGATACAAGTTTGTATTGTATCCAAATGCAATGTCTCTTGTTGAGTATGACAATTTTCTATTGTTGGACCAATACATGAACACAACAAGTCTGGGTTATGGTTTTGAGAAGTGAATCATGCCGGTTCAACACCACCTAAAGTATCAATTATTTCTACAGGAATATTATGTTGATTATAAGCATCAACTATCATTTCCATAAAAGGGTTATTTTCAGGAGATACTCATGGAGTGTAACCACTCATATGGATTATATTGTTGATGCCACACGCTTCAGCTGCTGTTTTATATTCATTCTCTAGTTTTTCAACCGCATATTCATGAGTCCCACCAACAGCCGATCTAACTAGGTCTTGACATTCAAAAAATGTAATTGTATGTTTATCTTCAATATTTATTGGACCAACATTAGCACTGGCTTTTGGCCTTTTTTCACCTTCAAAAAATTCAAATACCCCATAATACATCCCACTAGTACAAGCGTGACAATTATGGTTTGATCCAATGAAGGATATTAAATCTTTACTATCGTTTTTGTGAATAAAGTGATTAATTTTTTCTTTAAATTGATAATTTGTGATTGCCACCTGTATATTATCAAATTGTTCGTTATATAAATTTTTTCAAATTTCTTTTTCTTCGTTAAACAATGATTTTATGTCGTCAATAGTCACATTTGTTAAAAATATGACGTGACCATTTTGAATTAATTGATTTGTTTGTCATTTAATATCAACCGTTTGACCTTCAATAACCTTTTCATGGTTATATTCAATAATTTGAACATTATGTTTTTTTTCATTGACGAGATAATTTAAAAATTCAAAGATTAATCTATCAGCATTGGCATAATTATCAACAATATCAATTCCACTGTGTCCGCCGTGCAAACCATCAAGGGAAATTTCAATAGCATATTGTAACGGTTCTTCTTCTTCGTTTTGCAGATAAGCATAATTGCGGTAATACTTATCTAAAAAGTTTCCTGAACACGAACGATAGGCTGTATTTTCCTTTTCATTATCCTCATTTAATAAATAAGGAATGAAGTTATTGTTATATTTAAGTGCATCAACACTTATGTGTTCTGCTCCAATCAAACCAATTTCTTCGTCAGCCGTACAGATGCATCTAATAGGGCCGTGATCAAAATCGTTACGTTGTCTTACTATTGTAAGAATCATTCCCAACCCAATACCATTATCTGCACCCAAAGAAGTTTTATAGTCTTTGGAATGCATAATATTTCCTTCAATTTCGGGAATGATGGGATCAGTTAACGATTCTTCCTCTGTTTGCCCTGCTGAAACAATATCTGTGTGTCCTTGAATAATAATAGGAGTTCAATTTTCACAGCCAAGTGATGGAGGAATTGTAAATCAAATAGAATTATAATCATCAATAGTGATATCACCAATTTCTGGAGCAATTATTTCAATTCTTTGCTTAATATATTTGGCAATGCCATCACAATGGTTGCTCGGTCTTGGTATCGAGACAATACCAGGTATACCTGATTCAACGTTCCCAGCAAACTCTTCAATAGCTATTTTTGCATCTTCACCAATAAATGGAGTTCTATTGCAAGCAACAAGAGGTATAAAAAAACCACCCACTGTTGTTGTAATTAATGTAGGTAATATAAATTTCTTTTTCATAACATTAATATTATAAAAAATCGGAAAAAACCAATGTAATTTTTTTAGTGTGTTGATGATCAGTCAAGTTCTTCAACTTTTTTACGATGCTTATTAACATAATTTTGAGCAACATAACCAGAGTTTACTTTAATAACTCTACTAGCCAGATCGGCAAATATTGGGTTATGTGTAACAATAATAACTGTTGTATTGTATTTTTCATTAATATCTACAAACAATTGAAGAATTTGTTTTGACATTTCTTCATCAACTGCTCCTGTTGGTTCATCACCAAAGACAATTGCTGGGTTTTTAGCCATACTGCGAGCAACAGAGACACGTTGTTGCTGACCACCAGACAATTCATATGGGAACTTGTCAGAATATTCTAACATACCGACAGTTTTTAATAATGAATCAATATCTAAACGTTTTGATTTATCAGATTGAAGGTTTCAACCAATTTCAACATTTTCTCTAACAGTCAAGTTTGGTAATAAACCATATTGTTGGAAAATGTAGCCAATATTATCTTTTCTAAATTGAGTTAATTGACTATCATTCATTTTGATCAAGTTATTACCATTAACAATGGTTTTACCATAGGTAGCTTTGTCCATACCAGACATAATATTTAATAATGTTGTTTTACCCGAACCTGATGGCCCTAGGATAACAACAAATTCACCTTGTTTAATCTTAAGTTTAAAACCTTTAAGAACTTTAAATGCCATTCATTTGTTGTAATAATATTTTGTAATGTTTTCAAAATCAATAACATAATCAGAATGAACATGAGAAATTTTAGTATGCTTATTACTTTTGTGTGCAACCTTATCAAATCGACTAATAAGTTTAGCATATTGCATTGAACGGAACGTTTCCTCTAAGCTCTTTTTACGATCTGAACAAGCTTCAACTTTCTTTTCAAGGGTAACAATTTGTTTATCGCACATTTCTTTAGTTTTAAACTTATTCATGTTTTTGTAAGGACGGAATTTGCCATCACGAATTTGCTTAGCAACTTCTAACTCAAATTCAAACGTTCTTAAGTTAAGATTATTTTTTGCTAAATTTTTCAATCTTTTCTTTGGAAAATAGTTATCACGGAATTCTTTATTTTCATAAGCCGTTACAATTCTAAATAATTCATCAGCATTAACTTTGTTATGTTCTTCAGCGGCACAGTTATGATCTAGCAATAATGCATTGATGTATTTTGATAAGCGAGAACGAGTTACCAATATATCATTTTCAGCAATGGCAAACTGTTTAGACAAAGCTCTCTTAATTCGATATGTTTCAAGATCGACAATAGCAGCAGCACGATTTTTAAGTTCTTTAATATCGTTTAGGTTAGATCAAGCTTGACGATATAAAAGCATATATTCAGATAAACCAGCAACGTTTCTTTCCATTGCTCGTTTTTTGTTTCCTTCAGGAATATGACTTAAGTCTTTTAAGTCATCCAATGTTGTTAATATTTTATTTACTTTTTTATTTGTCATAACTGCTCCTATTTAATTCTGTCAACTAATCGATCTCTTTTGATGGTTGCATAACCAATACCATATGTAGCCATTAATATTACACCAATACCACCCATGGCTGCAATGTAGTATCACCATTTCTGTGTGATATCAACCAAAATGTTGGCGGTGTTAAAGATGATGGCTTGGTAACCAAAAGCCAAACCAAATGATAATGGAACAGCCAAAATTAAACCAATGAAAATTGTTGGAACGAACAATGCCAGGATTGACATTAAATTCTTGCCATCAGAATATCCTAATGCTTTAAGCATTGCTGCCATTTTCTTTGAATCATCAATAATAAGATTTGAAATAACTGCAACAATAATAATGGTGATAGGAATCACAATTGCCATGATTGCAGTTTCAGCCAAGTTAAATGTTGAAATTAAATTATTGTAAATTAAATCTGATGCTGCTACATCAGTTGCACCACAAATTGTAGTAATCATTGATGTTTCACCATAATACTTAACAATTTGAGCAATGAATTCATTAATTACATTAATATAATCATCCAATGATAATTGATTGTTTAAATATTGAATATTAGCTTCAGTATATTTATTATCATTAATGCCAGACATAATATTAGCAATAGCTAAATTTGTTCCGAAAGATAAAACATCAGTAAATTTGTTTGAATCACCTTGTGAACGATACACCGATGTTCCTAAATACATACCAGTATATGAATATAGTGATATGCCAGAAGTAATTGGCTTACCATATTTGTTTTGAGAATAGATACCATTAAAACCAACAGGAATCTTTACTTCACTTAATGCATTAATTGATTCATCTAATGGTTGTTTTGCTCATGACTCTCCATCAGTAAATTTTTGAATAGTTATTTTACCTTTAGTATTTGCATCAATTCCTGATAGGTCAGCTAATGCTGGAACAACACGATTAGATACATTTCAGCCAGAGTAAACTTCTCCAGAAGGTGACAAGTCAGTTCAAATCATATAACGATGAGTTTTGTTTCACGATTCACCATTTGGTAATCCAACAACATTATTAGCAACATCTTGTGTTGTGTAGAATGCTTCATTAGTTGTCCCAACAGAAACACCCACAACCTTAAACTTAGCACTATTATCAATTACTTGTTGTGAATGTATCGCTTGAACAATACGGTCTACGGTATTATTTACATTTAAGGTTATAGTATCGCCAATAGACAAACCATACTTATGAGCAGCATAAGCATTAATAATAATTGGATAAATAGTTTCATTAATATTTAATGAATGTAAATAGTTAGTGTCAAATAAACGTGAATTTAATTCATGACCATTGTTGTCAGTTAAGAAAATATATTGAGAATCTTTCTTAATACCTTCCAATTTAATTTCGTGAGTTGAATCAAATTGCCTTTCATTTGATAAGTTAGTAATATTACCTTTAATGTATGTGTATGTTTCATCTGGTATAACATCATCATTAAACTCTTTTCCTCAATTTATTGGAACTGAACCATAAACAATTGGGTATTCAATTCGCATTAAATCAAAATCTGTATATATAGTTTTCAATAAGTTAGTAAAACTTGAATTAAATCTAGTAATACCATCACCAATCGTTCCAAGGTCGGTAATTAATGTATATGAATCGCTTTCTTTATTGTAAGAGAAGAATGTTGTGAATCGATTAATGTAATAATATCCACTAAAAATATCATAAAACTCTACTGGATAACACCATTTACCAGCTTGCTCTTGCGCTTGAATTATTTCATTTCTATATTGACCTTGTCTCTGTTCGTAAATAACTCCAGACTCTGGAACAATAATACCCTTGTCTGCTAAAACTTGTCTAAAAATAAGATCAGCTGCATGAACTCTTTTTCCGGTTTCGTTCACCATATTATTAAATGATTGCGCAGCAATATTTCTTGAGTTAGCCGGCATTAAAGCTAATGCAATATCTCAAGGGTTTGATGCAGCAACACCAGGCATACCAATATTGTAGTCAAGGGTTAATCTTGAGTTAATTTTGTTTTGTAAATATGTTAAGTCTTGGTTTTGACCAGTAGCATCAGCTTGTGATGGAATTTGAATTAAACCATTATTACCAATAATGTCTTTAACCAAATCAGGATCCTCATAATCTTCATAACCACCAATAAATTCATCAGACATATATGGTTTGGTTAATTGGGCATATGATCTTTTCCCTTGGTCTGTATATCATTTACTATCACGATAATCAACATCCGAAGTATTCCAATAAGTATTAAATAAGTATTGATCAGGATTAGATCAACCAAAACCTTTTGCAATACCGGGATCTTGTTCGGCCGAATAATCATATGTAGAATATGCACCACCAGTCGACGTTGGTGTTGTTAATTCAATATTAAAGTTGTAATCAAATTGTGTTGAGTTAATATTTTTTGACTGATTTAATTTGTCAAAACTTGTCATAGCAAATACTAGTGATGACATTGTTAAGCAACTCATTGCACCCAAAACTAATAGACGACTAATAGAGTTAAAAGCTAAAGCAACTCTAAATCTTGTTAAAACACCAAAATGTTTAAATGGTTTTTTAGCAATTCTTGAGAAAGCATTAACTTTAAATTCAGACCCTGCTTTCATTAAGTCAACAGCCTTTGTTCTAAGAACAAGGAGTGTACTAATGATACATATTATTGTAAAGAGAATAAATGGAACAAAGATACACACTAAAAACGGAGCCAAACTAAAGCCAATCAATGGTGTTGGCAGCATTCAGTAGTTACTAAACAATGTTAGCATTGGTGCTTGTAAGAATAAACCAGTAAAGTATGCGGCAACACCACCAACTAATGCTGGTAATAAAGCAAATGGGAATAATGAAAAAGCAATCTTTCATTTTTTAATACCATTAGCTCGCATGATACCAATATTCACTCGGTTATTTTCAACATATCGTTTGATAATAACAAAACAAATAATTAGACATAATATACCCATGAATGAACATAAGATGATGGATACAATTTCAATTACATTAACTAGATTAGGAATGTATGCAACTCTAAATCCTGAACAATTTAATAAGTTGTCGGTGTCATTAGCAAAATATGCACATTTAGTTTCATCTGGAAGAATCATACCAGACTCAGGGGTATGAACTCAGTCATTAATAGAGTTAATGATTTCACGTTTTCTATTATCTGATATATCTATTTTAAATCGACCAACAATATATTCTTCAACAGGAGAATTAGCAAATGCTAATTTAATTCCGTTATAACCAACATCATTAGAATAAATTAAACATTCTTTTGCTGGGTTAGGTGTTGGACGAGAAATATCAACAACTGGATACATAAAATCAGGCGTCAAACCACAACCTCATATGATTAAATCATAACCTTCACAATCAGCAATGTATTGTCGGTTAATTCCGTTTCATTCATTTTCACCAAGACCACGTTTAACAATTATTCGTTGTCCTGAAGATGGTATTGTATATTCCATTTCAGTTCATTCTGACAATCGAGTATTAGGATTAACCCAAAAACCAAACTGATCACTAGATAAAGTGTTAAATCATTTTTTAGCAGCATCTTGACTAATTTCACCACTTGGTAGTCAACCATATGTTGTCTTATATCATTGACGGAATGGTTCAAAATTATTTAACATAGATGGATCCATAACACGTTTACTTGTTTTTTCTAAGTGTTGTGGATTAACAATTGCAACTTTAGTTGTTCAGTTACTAATTGTACAAGTTGATGGTGATCCACCTAAACCTGATCAAGTAAAGACAACATTACCATTAGCACTTAATGTGATAGATTCTTGTTTACTATAGTATCAAGTATCTAAATAATCATAGTAACCGTTATAAATAGTTTGACTAGTTGTATGATTAAATAACTCATCAAAATACTTTTCACGATCTACAGTTATACCTGCTGCATCTTTAATCATTGGTTTAACTGGAAACAACGATTGATCAGAAAACTCACCAACAAACATTCGTTTCATTCTTATTTGAATGATTTGCGAATAAATATATTGTTCAAGCCTAGCTGGTGTTGTGCCATCAGTTGTTCAACGATTCATGGCATGAGTACCACCATCAACATAATACAATGGCATCTGCACTAATTCATTAAATGTTGAAGGAACAGTAAATGTAATAGTTGAACTATCAGGGTTAGTTACAGTGTAAGATGTACCAGGTCCAACTATTTTGTTATCTAAATCATAGAAGACTATGGCCGAGTCATGTGGGGCTCAATCGTTAACTGAGAACAATTGATTGCCAGTACGATGGTTTGGATCGTCAAATAAAACCATCTTATCAATTTGATCTTCAGGATTAGAATTAATAATTTTGTAGTAAATATTATCTTCGGCAGTTGTAACATTTACAGACTTGAAATATCTTTCTTCTATTTCATTACCAAAGTTATTGTTGATATATCGATATAAAGGAGTGTCATTACTCATCATTAGTGAATAGATACTATTAGACTTTTCATCAATAAATGAATGGAATGATGCATATTCTCTTGAAAAGAAACTATTATTACATAAAGCAGCTCTTTGATCTGGAGTGGGTTGATTTCCACGATCCCACTCATCTTCAATGTCAGCTAGATTTTGTTCATCTTCTGGTACTGTTTCATATGCTACCATTTCAGTGTTGAATTGGAATTTAACTAATGATGTTCCTTCGTGATCAGTTGCATAATCACGATACAAACCACTAGAAAGAGTTTTACTTAAAATGATGGTATATGTTCGATAGGTATAGAAAAAATTATCTTCTTCGTTGTAAATGATGTTTTGCCTTGGTATAGGAACATAATATGTTCTTCCAGTTACGGTTCCTGGTTCAGCACCAAAATAATATTGAGATTCAGCAATAGATAAAGTTGATAAATCATCGATAGGTGTATATGTTGGTGAGCGTGAACCTTCTGGAGTTACATAACTAATACCATAACCAGCTTCAACATATTCAGCTGTACCAACATCATACAATTCTGCAGCCGTAAAGTCATGTAGTTGACCTTCTTGCGCCAATGAAGTATACTCATTGCGAATATTGGTTGTGGTGTTATTCATTGTACAGAAGACACCTAATCCAAAGAATAATAAGAAAATCAATCCAAGGATTGAAATTTTATTCTTTGTAAATGAACGAACAACGTTTTTTATTAGGTTCTTCATAAATAGACATATATAAAATATATATATTTATATATTAGCATATTATTTCATAGATAGAAAATAAAAGTACCAAGGTACTTTTATCCGTCTTTTTAAATGTAATTATTTTTCTTTAACCTGAAGGAACAAATCATCTAATCCTTCGGCACTGGCAGCACTTGGTGCATCAAGCATTAAATCGATACCATGTGAGTTCTTTGGGAAGGCAATTACATCACGAATTGTGTCGGCTTTAGTTAAGATCATTAGCAAACGATCTAAACCAATGGCAATTCCACCATGTGGTGGAACACCATAGTCAAATGCGTTTAATAAATAACCAAATTTAGCTTTAGCTTGTTCATCAGTTAAACCAATAGCTTTGAACATTCTTTTTTGAACTTCAGTGTTGGTAATTCTAATAGAACCACCACCAACTTCATAACCATTTAAAACAATATCATAAGCTCGAGCACGGGCTTTAGCTTTATTGGTATCAAAGTCTTTTAGACTTTTTTTAGCCGGTGAAGTAAATGGATGGTGTGCAGCTGCATACTTACCAGTTTCTTCATCTAGCTCAAATAAAGGTCAGTTAACAACTCATGTAAATGCAAGTTCATCAGGGTTAGCAAAATGATATACATTGTTGGAAGCAATTCTAGCAGCACCCAATGTTGCATTAACTTTATCAATTTTACCAGCACAAAGAATTAAGGAACCAGTTTTGAAACCAAAACCTGCAAAAGCTGCATTAGCTTTATCATCTTCAATGACTTTTGCAATTGATCCATCAACTTTCTTACCATCTTTAAATGTTAAGTAAGCAATTTGCAAACCTTTATCAGTCGCAAATTTCTGTACAGTAGCGAATGTATTTTTATCCAATAATTTTTCGTTAATTGCAAAACCTTTAATCACACCTTTGTCCGCTAAAATGCTGGAGAAAACTCGGAATTGTGTTCCAACAAAATGTTGTGATAAATCAGCCAATTTTAAATCATATCTAAGGTCTGGTTTATCAACACCATAATAGTTCATACAGTCATCATATTCCATAACTTTAAATGGTGTTTTAATTTCAACACCTAAAGTTTTTTTAATGGCATGTTTAAACATTTTTTCAACAACTTTCATGATGTCTTTTTCTTCAATAAAAGACATTTCCATGTCTAGTTGTGTAAATTCTGGCTGACGATCAGCTCTTAAGTCTTCATCTCTAAAACATTTAGCAATTTGAAAGTATCTTAAGAATCCTGCTACCATTAATAATTGTTTAAAGATTTGTGGACTTTGAGGAAGAGCTCAAAAGTGGTTTGGAGCATTTCTTGTTGGGACAATATAGTCTCTTGCACCTTCAGGTGTTGGCTTTGCCAAACAAGGAGTTTCCACATCAACAAAGTCCTGTTTTGTTAAATAACTTCTCAATTCATTAATGAATTTAGAACGGAAGATAATTTTATTACGAACGGTATCACGACGCAAATCAAGATATCTGTGTTGTAAACGAATATCTTCTAATGCATCAGTTATATCTTCAACAATCATTGGTGTTGTCTTTGACAAAGATAAAACTTTTAAAGACGAACACTTAATTTCAACTTTTCCAGTTTTGATTTTTTCGTTTGGTGTTTTTCGAGCAACAACCGTTCCTTTAATAGCAACAACCGATTCTCTAGTCAAACCTTCTATTTTAATAGTTTCATCAACAATGACTTGAACTAAACCATAACGGTCAGCAATATCCAAAAAGGTGATGGAGCCCATCTTTCTAATTTTTTTAACTCAACCTTTTACCGTAATAGATTTGTTAATGAATTTTTCATTAACTTTACCACAATATACTCTCATTATTCCTCTTTACCTTTTTTCTTTATAAAATAGTCAACTAGTTTAGAAACCTTTACTTCGTCTTGTTTCATTGTTAATTGGTTCTTAACAAGAACAACTTGTTTCTTAATGTCTTTTGGACCAACAATAATTACATATTTAGCATTTTGAGTTTCAGCATACTTAAAATGTTTTTCTAACTTTGTTGTATTGCGGTTAATTGTACAACTAAAGCCAGCAATTCTTAACATCTTTGCAATCATTGAACTAATTAAACTTGTATCGTCTGATAAATTTGCGACAACAACATCAATTCGTTTGTAATCATCCATTGCCTTCTTAAGAAGGGCATTACCAGTTAGTGCAACTAACAATCTTTCTATACCTAAAGCAAAACCAACACAATTAGCATCTTCTCCACCCAATTCTTTAATCATTGTGTTGTATCGACCACCACCAGCAAGAGTTGGTTGACCTTTTAAAAGTTCAGATGTTGATTCAATTTCAAAGATAAAATTACAATAGTAATCTAATCCTCGAACTAATGTTTCATCAACAATATAATCAACTTTTAATTCATCAAGAACTTTAATAATTTGTTTGAAATAATCTAATTCTTCTTGTGTTGCGAATTGAGCAATCTTAGGCGCATCTAAGACAAAGTCTTTTTTACCATCAATCTTATCATCTAAAATACGAAGTGGATTACGATCTAAACGATTTTGTGAATCTTCTGTTAATTGATCTTTATATTTAGTAAAATATTTTTTTAATTCTTCCATCCATTTAGTACGTGTAGCTGTTGAACAAATGTTATTAATTTTAATAACATAATCTTTAATGCTGAAGCAATTTAATATTGACTGAGCAAGTAAAATCATGTCAACATCATCATAATATGAATTTGTTGCTATGCATTCAACACCAAATTGGTGGAACATGCGTAGACGACCACTTTGTGGTCTTTCATATCGATACATTGGTTCAATATAGAAGAATTTAATTGGATGAGGCATCCTATTTAATAATTTATTTTCAACCACTGCACGGCAAACACTAGCCGTAAGTTCTGGTCTTAAGACCATATCACGGTCACCTTTGTCCTTGAATTCGTAGAATTCTTTATTAACAATATCAGTTGTGTCTCCAACCGTTCGAATAAATAATTCCTTATATTCAAATGTTGGTGTTTTTATTTGATAAAAACCATTAAGTTTTGCTATCATTTTGCATGTTTCACAAACAACATCAAAACCAGGTTCTAGCTCATAAATGTAATCCTGAGTCCCTCTCGGTTTAGTTAAATTCATATTGCCTCCAATAAGATAGTTATTATTATAAATTAAAAAATATATCAAATATTTAATATAAATCTTTAATTATTCATATAATTAAAAGACAATGCAAGATAATACAAAAAAATCTGTGTGACTTCGTGGAAAGAAGAAAGGACTATCGGTATTACCGATTATCTTTTCTAGCATTTTGGCTGCTGGTTCTTTAACTGGATCAGGTGTTGCCATCTGACAAGTAGCTAAAAATTATACAGAAAGTCCAGAGTTTACTAAATCATTAACGGGTCGAATTAAAATTGACCCCGCTGCTTCTTTAGATATAACAAAAAAACACACTCAAACTAAAGCTGAAGCCGAAAAGATCATTAAAGATTGTGCTGATAAATTTTCTCGTTGATTAAAAGATAACGGTCAAAACAAATATGATGTTTCTTATGAAGTAACGCAAGAACAAGAAACTGCACCTGGCACTGATTGACAACAATATTATGGCTACTTAAGTGCTGATTTTGAGTTATCTAAAATTACAAGAAAGCACCCAACTTCTAAAGAAGAAGAGGATCAAAAAATTGATAATGACCCATACTTATCATTCTTTGGAGATGAAAGCTTTAATTCTAATGAAAAGGTTTTAGTATATCGTTGATATATGCCTGAATATGGTCCAGATCAACAATCACCATTCTCAATTATTCGTTTTAGAGATTTGTTTAGTATTCCAACTAAAGCGGACGATTCTTCTAATAAAACAAAGGTTATTACCAATAAAGATGGACAACCTGGTATTTTGTATCAGACAAAAGACACTAAATTGTTAGGAAAAATTTATAAAAACTTAACAGATGCTCAAAAAGATGACAAGTTGGAAGAAAAACCTGAACGTATTAAAAATGAATGAGGTAAACCTCGTTTATATATTGTTAATAATTTGGAAGGTTTGTATAACGAAGCAAACTACCATATTAATAATTGATGGTGTAATGATAAAGGCAAAACTTTTGAATATAGCGACATCTATGATGACACACCATACAAGGCTGTAGCTGAAAATTACACAAACACTAACTGAAAAGGTGACGATATTTCAAGTAGTGGTGATGCACAATTACGTTATCGTTTATGGGATGCACCAAAATACAATGAGACTGGTGACAACGAAATAATTCCAAATGCCGATATTTTTAATCATATTGATGTAGTAGCGGCTGGAAGTATTGATTCAAACTATACTTTTGCCACTAAATATGTATCAGACATTATTACTTTTGACAAAATTGACGAATTCATGCCAAAAGAAATAACAGATGACTACAAGAATGATAAACTTGAAAACGATCCAGCTGAAGTAAACTATTTCTGATATAACAAGACATCTAAAGATGAAGCCACTAAATATCTAAATAATCAAATTAATTATGGTTTTAATGATGCTAGTATTGTTGGCATGATCTTTAATGATATTACTGACCTTAATGCTCAACAACGAGTTTATGATCGATATCAAGAATCTTACCATTTTACTTACATTGAACCAACATTCAATGAAACAATATTTGGTGGAAGTAATTTAGTTGGTATATTAAGTTTAGGTTTCTTAATCTTCTTAGTAGCTTTATTAATTATTCTTGCCCTATTATATAGAACAACAGGTGTTATGAGTTGAATCTGTATGATCTTTGCATTATCAATGACACTATTGATTGCAACAATTGGCTCTTCAATGATTACAATGTCATTAATGTTTGGCTTATTCACAGTTGCTTTAGCTGGTTTCATTGCCGCTATTGCTATCTGTGAAAGAATGAAGCGTCGATTGAATTCACGTGAAGATACACAGGTAATTATTAAAAAAACATTTAAAGGTTCATTGTTACCCGTAACAGATATTAGTATCATCACTTTAATCTTTGGTGTTTGCATGACATACATTGCACCAATTAGCTTCAATCCAATGGGACTAGCATTAATTATTGGTGGGTTTGCAATCTTTATTAGTGAATTCTTATTAAACGGTTTGATGCATGGGTTATTCTTCAATAACCAAATTATGGTTAATAATTTTGGGATGTTTGGTAAACCATCAAACAATGCTAACGAAGCTCTAGCACAAAGTAATATGACTATTCCATCTAGCTTAGATGCGACAAGATTAAGTCTTCAATACTATAATTCAATGAGCAAAAAGAAATTTGATGCTACAGGTAAAGGTGCAATAATCGCTGTATCAATAATTGGAGTATTGTTAATTGTAGGTATCATATTGTTTAGTGTTCTGGGATTTACAAGTTCAAGCATGTTCCATACTGAAGGATGTTTAGCTATTAAATTTGCTGACAATATCTTTGAACAAAGTTGATGAAGCCAAATCCAACTTCAATTTACATCATACCGTCATGATATTACTAATGGTTGATGATATTTCTATACAAATGCAGCAAACTTACCAGAAATTGCTACCCAAATCGCAACACAATCTGGACTAGTTCTAGGAACTGATGTTTTAGCTAAATCCATTATTGGATCAACAAACCAAGATATTTTAAACCTTGTGTTAATTGCAATCGTTGTTAGTACAGCAGTATGTTCAGTTTATGCAATAATTAGATTTAACTGAATTGCGTTTATACCAATGCTTCTAGGATCATTTGGTATTCCAATGATTGCATTAGGTATTGCTTCAGTGTCACAAGTTAAGTTTGATCAATTTGTTGTAATGGGATTTGTCCTAACTATTGTTATAAATACTATCTTCTGTGCAGGAATTCTAGGCGCAATTAACGAATCATGAAGCCGTAAGGATGCATACACTAAATTAGAGTTTAGATACATTATCAATGTAGCATTAACAAATTCATGAACATATATTTGAACAATTGCTGCAGCATATGGTACATTCATTCTATGTTTTGGTTTAACTGCACCGATTGGTTTGATGTCATTAATTGGTATTCTAATTATTGGTGGTGGTACAACATTATTGATAGCACCAATTGTTCTTTCATTCCTACTATATCAATTTGCTAAATTGAGAAATGTGATATTAGGTAAGATTGTAGAAAGAAATAGTAAAAAAGTTGTCATCAACTATGATGACATTGATGAACAAGGAATTGAAGGTATAAACAAGTTTACAAAACACATTCCTGTTGCAAAAGAACAACCAGAAGGAGAAAATAACAATGCCAAATAAAATTGAATTAATTAAACAAAGTATTAAGGTTATTCCAGACTTTCCAAAACCAGGAATTAGCTTTAAAGATATTACACCAATCTTAGCCAATCCTTTTGTGATGAAGGATGCTATCGAACTATTAGCTGAAACAGTAAAAGATATTAAGTTTGATGCAGTAGTTGGACTTGAATCAAGAGGATTCTGATTTGGAGTACCATTAGCATTAAGATTAGGTTTACCATTCATTCCAATTCGAAAGAAAGGAAAATTACCTCGTCCAACAGCTGAAGTTGAGTACCAACTTGAGTACGGGGAAGATTACATTCAAGTTCATAAAGAAGACATTAAACCTGGAGCTAACATTTTAATGGTTGATGATATTGTAGCAACTGGTGGAACAATCTTAGCAGCTAAACAATTAATGGAACAATTAAAAGCTAAAGCAAACCATTTAATAGTTTTGGGATGTCTAGCCGATCTCCCTGCTGGTCCTGAAAAATTGCAAAAATCAGGTATTAGTATTCACTATTTGTTAAAACTTTAATTTAAATAAAAATAGGGGAAACCTATTTTTCTTTTATATTAACTAATATTATTTTAGTTAAAAAATAAATACTTATATAATAAATGTCTATTTATTATGGAGTTTATAGGATTTGGAAAAGACATTCATAAAATAGCAAAAACTAAAACAATAATTGTTTTAGGTGGTTATGAATGTAAGAGCAATTATAAAATCATTGCTGTCTCCGATGGTGATCTAGTGTTACATGCAATTGCTGATGCAATACTAGGCGCATGTCAAGGTGGTGATATTGGAATTGCTTTTCCCAACACAGACATTAAGTGCAAAAATATGGATTCTAAATTAATCTTAAAATATGCGCTAACATTAGCTAAAGCTAAAGGATTAATTCTAAGCAATCTTGATGTAACTATTGTTTGCGACAAAATATTAATAAGTCCAATCCGTAAACATATAGTATCTAGTTTGAAAAAAATCTTGAATAACAAAAACATTAATGTTAAAGCAACAAGGTTTGAACAAAATTTAAACATAATTGAATGTGATGCAATAGTTTTAATGAAAGGAAAATAAAATGAAGAAAATTTATAAACCAGCATATGTTAAAAAAATATTAATTACAGAAAAAGAAGTTCATACTGCAATCAAAAAAGCCGCTGAATGAATTACTAGACACTATGCACATTGTAAACAAAAACCAATTTTGTTAGCAATCCTTAAGGGAGCTATTTCTTTCTATGGTGAACTTGTAATGCAAATTAAAATGGACATCACATTTGACTTTATGGTTTTAAGTTCGTTTCGTGGACAACTGCAAGCAAATGGTGACCCTAGAATTGTAACAGACTTAATTGATGAAATTAAAGGTCGTGATGTAATCATTGTTGAAGATGTTCTTGATTCAGCTAAGACACTTTCAGTTCTTATCAAGTACTTAAAATCAAAAAAACCACATTCACTAAAAACAATGGTTTTAGTTGATAAAAAAGACATGAGAAAAGTTTCGTTCAAAGCAGACTATGCTTGCTTTACATTAAAAGGCAACCCATTCTTAATTGGTTATGGATTAGACATTAAGGAAATCGCAAGAAACCTGCCATATATTGCAGAGTTTGATAAAAATTACATTGATAAAATATAATATATAGACAAATAAAGGAGGAATCCAGATGCAAAAAGAAAAATTACACATCAATGCTGCTACAGCAAATGATGAGCAAAATAATACATCAACCGGAACTAGTCCGGATGATAAAGTTGTTTATCAAAAACAAGCAGCTGATCCTGAAGCAAAAGCAAGAAGAAACCGAACTATTTTAAAATGAGTAATTGCATTACTTATTATCGGTTTGCTAGTATTCTTAATTGTTTGAAGTTGTGTTCCACGTTATAGACATGTGGAACCAAAGAATGCGGAAGTTCAAGATACTAGTCTTAAGCTTTATAATACTTCAGACAAAAGTGGTGAACCAAGTTTCACAATTGACCTTTCTAAGGACAACAACTCTTGAGCCTACTATTATATGAATGGTACAAACCAACAAGTTTATGCTGTCCATGCATTACCTAATGGTGGTGGCAAAGAAATTGAATTCTTTGTTACTGAAACAATGTTAATTGATGGTGGTAGCACCTACTTTCAATGAACAATTGGACAAGCTATATTTGAAAGTACTAAAACAGAAGATCAAACATTCACTACATGAATGACTGCTTTAAGATCTAATGCATCTGTACAATCACAACAAGCTGATATTGGATTAATCCTTTTAAATATGTTACCAACAATCATCTTCTTGGTTATCATAATTTGATACTTTAGTAAGATTACTAAGATGTCAGGAATGATGGGTCAAGGTGAAGATTCAATCTTTGGTATGGGCAAATCATCTGCTAAGATTGCCAAAAGCGGAGTTAAGTTTGATGATGTTGCTGGTATCGAAGAAGAAAAGAACGAATTAATTGAAATCGTTGATTACTTAAAAAATCCAGAAAAATATGCAGCCATGGGTGCAAGAACACCTCGTGGTGTTATTTTATACGGACCTCCAGGAACTGGTAAAACATTACTAGCTAAAGCTGTTGCTGGTGAGGCATCTGTTCCATTCTTCCAAGCATCTGGATCAAGCTTTGATGATATGCTAGTTGGTGTTGGTGCTAAGAGAGTTAGAGACCTATTCCAACGAGCTAAAAAAGCTGCTCCTTCAATTATTTTTATCGATGAAATTGACTCTGTTGCTGGTAAGCGTGGACGAAATGATATTGCTGGTGGCGGCGGTGGAATTGCTGACCAAACAATTAACCAACTACTAGCTGAGATGGATGGTTTCAACACAAGAACTGGTGTTGTAATTATGGCCGCAACAAACCGTCTAGATTCTCTAGATGAAGCCATTTTAAGACCAGGTCGATTTGACCGTCACATTCAAGTTAACTTACCTGATATTAAAGAACGTGAAGCAATTTTAAAGATTCATGCACGCAACAAAAACTTATCAAGCAAAGTAAGCTTAGCTGACGTTGCAAGACGAACTCCAGGTTTCTCTGGTGCGCAACTTGAAAACGTATTAAATGAAGCAACTTTACTTGCAGTAAGATTAGGTAAAACTGCAATTGGTATGTCTGAAATTGATGAAGCAATTGACCGTGTAATTGCTGGTCCAGCCAAGAAATCAAGAGTAATTACTGATGAGGAAAAGAAACAAATTGCTTACCACGAAGCTGGTCATGCTCTTGTTGGTCTTCATACTAAAGGTGGAGATGTAGTTGAAAAGATTACAATTATTCCACGTGGTGTTGCTGCAGGATATACATTATCTACACCTGAAAAGCAAGAACTTGCAATTCAAAAGAAATCTGACTTATTAGCAATTGTGCGTACAACATTAGGTGGACGAGCAGCTGAAGAAGTTATCTATGGTAAGGATGCAATTTCTACTGGTGCTAGTAACGACCTTTACAAAGTAACTAACATTGTTAAATCAATGGTAACACAACTAGGTATGTCTTCTGTTGGTATGACACAATTCATCCCAAGTGAAGGATCTGTTCCTGCTTACGCACCAAAGAGTTTTAGTGAACAAACAAACCAAAAGATTGATAAAGAAATTGAATCAATTATTCAAACTGAATATGCTAAAGCAAAAGATGTAATTAAACACAACAGTAAAGAACTTGACTTAATAGTTGAAACTCTATTAATTCTAGAAACAATTGTTAAAAACCAAATTGATTACATTCACAAAGAACTTAAGTTGCCACCTGATGCAATCGAAAAAAAGAAAGCCTTAGAAACAGAAAATAAGGCAAATAAAAAGTAAAGTATGTAAAAGAATAACTATGTAAATATAGTTATTTTTTATTTTAAACTATAATTATTTTTAAGGATAAATAAAAAATATGAAAAAAAATATTCCATATTCATTCTTTAAAAGCACTCAACTTGTAATATGAATTCTTGCATTGTTGTGCATAGCTGGAACCTGAACTTCTTTCATGCTTGGAAACCTTTCTTCAATGGCATTCGGATTGGTTACCGATATTCTATTAGCATTAACATTAATTACTTTTTCTGTATTAATGATTATTTGTGGAAGACCTGATTTTCAAAATAAAGCATGATTAGTAATTCTTGTAACACTTATTCACATTGCTTTCTTTGTTGTTATTGCAATTATTGCGGCACTTAATAAAGAAGAAATATATGACCCAGCTAAATTTGGACCAGAATGAGTTTATCCAACAACACACACTGTGATTTTAGTTACTATTGCTATAATTGGTCTATACCTTTGAATTAGAAATAGATTCTCATTTAAGTCATTTGCTGAAAAAGACGCTATTGCTGCTTTTGGCAAACCAATCAAGGAGGAACCTAATTCACCTGATAAACCATCATCGCCAATTTCTGAATTAGAGGCCCCTGAAGAACCTAAACCTGCAAGAGACGAAAAAACAGGAATTGTAACGTTATAGCCACTTAAAGAAAAGAGGGATTTACCCTCTTTTTCTTTTTTATATAAATGTTTAATAATTGTTATATTTTTTATAATTAAATAATATGAGCACAAAATTTGATCAAACAACAATAGTAAATTATTTAAAAAATTATGGATTTGTTTTTGCTAGTAGCGAAATCTATGGTGGATTAGCTAATGCATGAGACTATGGACCATTAGGTGTTGCCTTAAAAAATAACATCAAAAATTTATGATGAAATTACTTTATTACATCTCAACCAAATATGGTTGGTTTAGATTCATCTATTATCTTAAATCCATCAGTTTGAAAAGCGTCAGGACACTTAGCTAATTTTTCTGACCCATTGATTGACTGTAAATCATGTCATCAAAGATTTAGGGCTGATAAACTTATTGAAGAAAAATATCCTGATTTAAAAATAAATGAAAACACAGATAAAGTTGAATTATTAAAAATAATTAAAGACAAAAAAATTGTTTGTCCTAATTGTGGTAAATTTGATTGAACTGACATTCGAAGTTTTAATTTGATGTTTAAAACAAGTCAATCTGTTGTTGAAGACAAAACCAATGAATTATATCTACGCCCTGAAACAGCACAAGGTATCTTCATTAACTTTGCAAATATTCAACGTGCTTTAAGATTAAAGGTTCCTTTTGGTGTTGGCCAAATAGGCAAGGCCTTTAGAAATGAAATTACTCCAGGAAACTTTATTTTTAGAACAAGAGAATTTGAACAAATGGAAATTGAATTCTTCAATTATCCAAAAGATGCTCCAGCCAAATTTGAACAATATATTAAAGACATTGAAGGTTTTTTATTTAATGTTTTAAAACTTAAAAAAGAAAATATCAAAATTTCTGAACATGTAAAAGAAGACCTAAGTCACTATTCAGCAAGAACCATTGATTTTCAATATAACTTTCCCCATGGTTGAGCAGAACTATGAGGTCTTGCTAACAGAACAGATTTTGATTTATCAAACCATCAAAAACTATCTGGTTCAACATTAGGTTATTTAGATCCTGAAACAAATGAAAGATTTATTCCACATGTTATTGAACCTTCAGTTGGTGTAGAACGATTGTTCTATGCTATTATTTGTGATGCATATAAGGTAGAACTGATTAAAGATGGTGAAAGCAGAGAAGTATTAAGTTTACCTTATAGCTTGTGCCCTTATAAGGTAGCAGTATTACCATTAAGTAACAAACTTAATGACAATGCTAAGAAAGTGTTTGATACTCTTATTTCTCATCATATTCCAGCAGTATATGATACTACTGGATCAATTGGAAAACGATACCGGCGTCAAGATGCAATAGGTACATATTTCTGTATTACATACGACTTTGGTTCTTTAAAAGACAATTGTGTAACAATTAGAAATCGTGACACAATGAAACAAGACAGAATAAAAATTTCCGAAATTTTAAAATTTTTAGGTAAATATATATGTGAGGAATCTAATGAGTAGTTTTGTCGATGAATTATTAGAAAAGGCTGATATCGTAGATATTGTTGGTCGTTTTGTGTCATTACACAAATCAGGTGCCAACTTTTTTGGCCTATGTCCTTTTCATCCCGATCAAAACCCAAGCATGTCAGTTAGTCCAAAGAAAAAAATCTTTCGATGTTTTTCTTGTGGAGCTAGTGGCAACGTTATAAACTTTGTTCAAAAGTTTAAAAAGATCAGTTATGGTGAAGCAATTAGAGAAGTGGCAAAAATGTCTGGCTACTCTGAAACTGATATTAACAACTATTTATCGAAACAAAACAGAAGCTACTCGCCCGCAAATATGAGATTATTTGATCTCAACGCAGACGCGAATGATTTATTTAGAACACTTCTATACAATGAAGATAATAAAAAATACTTACAATATTTATATGATCGTAAACTATCTGATGATACCATCAGAAAGTTTGAAATTGGATTTGCTGGTAAAGGCAGCGAGAAAAGAATAATCTATGATATTCTTACTGATTCGTCAATTCCACATAAGCAAGTTTGGAATGAAGATGATTTATTAAAAGCTTCATTAATTAATATTAATGAGAAGTCATCAGAGATTTCTGATTACTTCCATAATCGTATTACATTTCCTATCAAAGATAGAAATGGTTTTATTGTTGCATTTATTGCTCGTGATATCAACAAAGATAATGAACTCAAATATCTCACATCACGCGAAACAAATTTGTTTAGCAAGTCAAATACGCTTTACAATTTTGACCGAGTAATGTTAGACAAACCAAAAACACTTATAGTGTTAGAGGGCAATATTGATTTAATGTCGTTATATGAATCGGGAATGAATGAAAATCAATATGGTGCTGTGGCTTTGATGGGAACAGCATTCACACAAAATCACAAAAATATGATTTTTAATACGCGTAGTTTAGAAAATATTATTTTATGATTTGATAATGATGATGCTGGCAAAGCTTCAACTCTAAAGAATGGATTACAACTATTACCACTTCATAAAAATATGATTGTTGTAAATAATACAACAAAACATAAAGATGCAAACGAGATCCTTATTAAGGAAGGTAAAGATAAAGTTCTAGAAATTTTAAATTCAGCGGACAACCCAAGATTTGTTACATACTATATCACACACACATTAAAAAGCTTAACAAACTTAAATTTAGATAGCAAAGTTAAAGATGTGCTTAAAGTAGTTAAAACTGAAAATAACCCCACACACTTCGATTCTTACATCAACCTGATATCTTCTATTACCAAACTAACTCCAAGCGATTTAAAACGCACTTATGACGTTATTAGAGGTGAATCTGGATTTGATGCAGTGGCAACAAAACCAAAAACAACAAGACCAGTTTATCCTCCAATAGTGAATAATATGATTAATGCGTATAGACGCCTTATATCTTTATTATTAGTTGATCCAAGTTTAGCCGAAGACAGCTACAGTGAATTTGAATGTAAAACACCAGACAAGATCAAAATTAGTGAATTACAAGATTATATGTATTTCATTAAGACACTTGCAATACATACATTTGCACCAATAGATTTAATTAATCAAGAAAATAAATTAACTGATGTGCTATATAAAGATAAGAAGATAGGCGAAGTTGCTTTTAAATTTATTAAGGACATGATTGCTGAAATGCAAGCCAACTCTGAATATTCAATTTCAATGAATAGTAACAAAACAAAATGCATTTCATTAGTTGAACATATTAATGCTTGCTATGATGAAATCATTCTTGCTCAGCTGAAACACGATATTGCAAACAATAAATATGATCGATCGCAAATAGTTGAGATAAATAAAGAGATAGTAAAATTAAATAACAAGATTAATCATTATAAACATCATAAAAAAACCAAATATCATATCGTATAATGTATAATGGTTAAGCATCATAACGTGTGGTACGAACCGTGTTAGGGTAGAAATACAGCAGCACTAAGTTAAAGCACGTGTATGGTGCTTTTTTATTTTCTTACATTACTATATGTAAGGATCAACTTATGCAAAATTTACCATATATATACTTAATATATAGAGGCAAAACCTTTATATTTATATAATGATTAGGAAAAGAGGAAATAATGGAAAAGAGATCAATTAATGGTTTGCAAAAGTTTCAAAACTTTAACAAACACGCAGAACGATGGGGTTCAATTGTTGTAGGTTTTAGTTTGCTTATTACTATATTAGATATAGTATTGCCAATAGTAGCTGTTCAAACAAATGACCCCGCAAAAGCTTTACCTATATTCATAGGTGCGCTAGTACCAGCAATCATACTTTTGTTAATTTGTATTCCTTGAGTTATATTTATATTATTAGCATCGATTTATAGCTTTAAAGCTAAACCAAAAGTTAATCCAGTAGTTACACTGGTTTGCACTATTGTTGCTATGGACTTAACTCCAGGCGGAATTCTTTGTTTATTGTTAGAAACCATTTACAATGTAGTGTTTGCCATAGCAATGCTAGATGCTGGTGAGATGATACCAGAAGCCATTGAAATGATTTATATCCTTACAGGAGTACTAGGTGGCATTGGTGGATTTACATGCATTGCTGGAGCCGTCTTAGGAATAGTAATAACTAATATTAACAAGAAGAAAATAGGCAAATAATAAAAAACTAGGATTTAATCCTAGTTTTATTTTTTATTGCATACTTTAAAGTATTTTCATCAGCATAGTCTAGAGCTGAGTTAACCGGAAGACCAATAGCTAGTTTATATGTTATACATGCAGGTAATATATCTTTTAATAATTTATTTAGATAGATATTAGTTGCTTCACCATTAATGGTTAAGTTTGTAGCAATAATGATTTCTTTGAAATCTTTATTAGCACAATAGTTCATTAATTTTTTAATAATTTCTGGATCAATCTTCTTTTTAGCCTTAACGTTTATTTCATCATTTAAAACAAAATAGATTCCATTAAATGAACCAGTAGATTCAATCTTATTTAATTCATCAATTGTATTTACAATGCAAAGTTTTGAATTATCTCGTTCCGGATTAGAACAGATAGTACATAAATCATCTAGAGCAAAGTTACCACATTGCTTACAAAACTTAATGCTATTTTTAGCATTAGTGATTCTTTTTATAAATTCATCAATATATTGTTGGTCTTGATGAATTAAATGATAAGCAATTCTCTCAGCAGCCTTAGATCCTACCGAAGGTAGAGATTTAATAGCATCCACCAAAAATTCAAACTCTTTAGGTCTCATTAAAATAATCCACCCATGCCTGAAGGCATCATTGATTGTTGAATTTCCTCGGCTTTAGCTTTAACTTGTTCAGAGGCAGAGTTAATAGCTTCTGCTACCATTTCTTGTAAAGTAATTGGATCTTCTGGATCAATAAGTGCCTTATTGATTTCAATAGATTTAATTACACCATTACCATAAATGGTAACCATTACTGAACCATTTTTGTAATCATAAGTAAAATCTTGTTTATATAGTTCATCTAATTTCTTTTGCATTTCTCTTTGCATTTTTTGTGCCTGAGCCATTATTTGATTCATGTTCATAGTTATTACCTCTAAATGCTTTTAATATTATAAAATAATATTAACACTTATGATAGTTAAAGTACCACAAGCAAAAAATAAACTACAAATATTGGCTACACCAATAGGAAATTTAGAAGAAATAACACTAAGAGCAATAAATGCTCTTAAAGCATGTGAGTGTATTTTATGTGAAGACACAAGAGTAACTTCAAAACTTTTAGCAAAGCTAAATATTCATGGAAAAGAATTAATTAGTTATCAAAAGTTTAATGAAAATGATAAGGTTGAATTAGCTCTAAATAAAATAAAAAGCAAGAAAACAATTCTATGTTCAGATGCCGGATATCCTTGTCTATCTGACCCAGGTTATGCACTTGTGAACAAGTGTTATGAAAATAATATTGCTGTTGAAATATTAAATGGTCCTAGTTCAGTACTACATTCTGTAGTAGTGTCTGGTTTAAACCTAAACAACTTTTATTTCAATGGTTTTCTACCAGCTAGCAAATCACAACGAATTGAAAAACTAAAAGAGTTATGTTCAATTAACGTTCCAATCATTTTCTTTGAATCAGTTCATCGTATTAAACAATCATTAAAAGACATTGATGATATTTTCAATCATCCATATCTGGTGGTTTGCCGGGAATTGACTAAGTTAAATGAAACAATCTATCGTGGAACATATAACGATATCATAGATGATATCGTTGATAGGGGTGAGTTTGTTGTTATTGTTCAAAAACAAAAACAAGAAAAATCTAGTTTCTTTTCTAAACAAGATATTGTTGATCAAGTCAATTTATTGATAAAAGAAGGACAAAGTTTGAAACAAGCAACTAAGCAAGTTGCTAGAACAAATGATTTACAAGCATCATTAGTTTATAATACCGTAGTTGAGAACAGGAAGGTCAAGTAGCAATAAGGATGTAAAAAGAACTTTGATGCATATATATTGCTTTTATAAAAGCACTTTTTCTTATAATTATTATTTTTTTAAATATATATAATATAAGAACCATGGCAAAAAGAAAAAGTTTTTGATTAAAAATGAAGAGAAATATAAGCCTAGGCTTATTTCTTTCTTTTGCCCCACTATCTGTTGTATTGTCCCTTACTGCTTGCAACAACAATTTGCAACCAAGGCAAGATGTTTCTATATCTATAGATAGCTTAAATAAGACAAAATATGTGTACAAGCTTCGTGACGAACAAAAATTATTTGCAGAATACAATTTTAATTTAGAAAACTTTGTTGGTGTTGAAGAAATTGAATTTGAAATTACATCTCAAGAGGAAAAAGGTGTTCAGACAGACAAAATTAGATTTGAAAACGGCCAAACAAAAATAACTACTAAAATAAACAATCAACAAAAAAATGTAATTTTAAATATTGGACCCCAGGAAGACGAAACTTTATTAACTTGATTACCAACATATTTTAATATTGCTATCAAAGCCAACATTAAATGAGAAAAAGAAACATTTAAAACTTTCAATTTTGAAGATATTGTGTTAGTTGTTGGTAAACCAACAACTAGTGATTTGTTTGAGATGCACAAAAGCAATGATGAAATTATTTTAGATGGTTTCTCAACCGATTCATCAAAGCAAGAAGAAATACAAAAATGTAATGTCTTGGTAATTCCACATAATGTTTCTAGAATAGAAGATTTTGCTTTTTTTAGGAATCATGAGAGTACTATCACCCATTCATATAGTTATTTATTGTTTTCTGGAGATATGATTGGTGTAGATTCCAAATTAACATCAATTGGTAATTGTGCTTTTAGGCAAGCCGGTTTTCATGGTATATTACATATTCCTAATGGCGTGACTGAAATTGGCGATTATGCTTTTGCCGATACACAATTTGAACATTTAAGATTACCACAGTCATTGACTAAAATACACGATTTTGCTTTTTCTGGATGTAGTTTGATCACTGGTAATCTAGAAATTCCAAAAAATGTTGATTATATTGGAATATGTGCATTTGCAGACTGCTATGGTTTAGGTGGAGAATTAATTTTTGAAGGTGCTGTTTCACATGTCCAACAACAAGCATTCAAAAATTGTTATAGTTTCAAAAAAATAGACTTTACATCTTACTTATATTACCCTCAATGATTAGTTAAATCAATGAATCAAGCATTTGAAGGATGATTTTCAATTGGAACGGCCTATGTTTCGTCTGAAGAAGCAATTTGAATTCAACATTTAAGTACATGTAATTCATTACCATCAACATGGGTTGTTCGGAATGTTAATGATAAGAACATACCAGATAATTATTTTATCTATTCAGAAGATCGGACAAAAATATTAGGAATTAAAGAAGGTCTAGATTTAACTCCATATAATACTATTTCTATACCGATAGGTGTTACTGTAATAGGTGATAATGCATTTGAAAAATGTTTTATGTCCGGTAGTTCTATTACCCAAGTGAATTTATTTAATGGTTCTCTACACCAAATAGGAGACAATGCTTTTAATAAATGTGATGCTCTTACGGGTCCAATAGTAATCCCAGAAGGAGTTGTAAGAATAGGAGAAAAATCTTTTCAAGATTGTTCTAATATTACATCAATTACTATCCCATCATCCGTTGATTATATTGGTGACTATGCTTTTTGAAGGTGTACTAAAATTGAATACATTGATATGCATGCATATACAATACTACCATATTGAATTTCTGCGGAAATCCCTGGTATTTTTAATGGGTTACCACCTTATGGAAGAGTGAACATTTCTTCAAGACTTAATCCAAGCGAGGTTCGTTCCTTATTAACAAAAAAAGATCTAAATGTTTTGAACTGGTACGTTTGAGATGAAGGAAAGGTAGCACCTGATACTATTTTTGAATTATCTTCCAATCAAAAAACACTATTAGATATTAAAAATTTTGAATTATTAGATGGATGCAGGACGATTATTATTCCCCCTAGTGTTGAAACAATAGCGCCAGATGCCTTTAATCATGATGAAATAAGACAATCATCTATTAAAAATATTAATCTCTACTTACCCCGTCTTGAATTAATAGGTGCCAGAGCTTTCTATAATTGTTATAATTTCACAGCAGAATTGAATTTTCCTGATTCACTTACATGTATTGGTGATGACGCTTTTAACGGATGTAAAAATATAAAATATACTCGTTTCCGCAAAAATTTAGACATTATTGGTCCAAAAGCATTTGCAAATTGTACGTCTTTGGTTGAGATTCATGCGGAAGAATATGAAAGCGTTCCTGAATGATTAAATGAAATAGAGTCACATATTTTTCAAAATATTTTTACAAAAGGCTGATTCTATTTAAATGACAATATATCTTATAAAGACACAAACAATATTGAGGAATTATTAACAAATAATTGTGATTTGCCAATATGATGAATTCGTTGTGCAGAATCGCGGGTTTTGCCTGAGTCATGCTATGAATTAAGTGGTGACAAGAAAACACTTTTACGTATAAAAGAGCCAGAACAAATAGATCTTCAATATTTTTATGCCAAATTGCCAGACTCCGTTGTTGTTCTGGGTACCAAATCTTTGGGAAATCTTAGTTATTATTCAAGACTTGAAGCTATTGATCTATTTAATGGTAGTTTACAAAAGATAGAGAATCAAGCGGCTGTTGGAGCCACATATTTTCAAGATATTATTATTCCTCCATATGTTGAATATATTGGCGAAAAAGCATTTGCCGGCTGCCAATTTGGATACAATCTTTGAATTTTGGGTTCCCCAAAAATAAAAGAACAAGCATTTTTAGACCTTATCGCACCACCAACAAAAACATATCCGGGACCAACAATGTATCTTGGTGGATATCAAACTGTTCCGGAGTGTTTTAAAGCTGAAGAGAATAATATTTTTTGTTTTACACATTCACCCACGACAGAATGGTACGGAACAGTTTATGTTGCTAACAAATCATTAGAGGATGAATTTTCTAAATATTTGTTTGGTTTTGATGGCAAGGAATATTGTAATCTTTGAGAAACAAGGTGAAGCATCTCTAGCATGGATGAATTATGAAAAAAATAAGAAAATTATTAAAATTTTCAATTTTACCAATAATGTTATTATCAAGTAATGCATTGTCATTTTCTTCATGTTCTCAACAAAATAACCCAAAAATTAATATTATTGGGCCAGATGTCATATATTCTGATGATAGACCACAATATAAAGCAAGAGTTTCTTCGTGGAGTGGTGACAGCACAATCATCTGAAGTATTAGTAATAGTGATATAGCTACAATTGATAAATTTACTGGACAACTAATGCCACTATCACACGGTAATGTTACAATTTATGCAACACTTAATGCAGACCACTCTGTTATTAGTAATTTTGAAATTGCAATATTAGCCTTGCCAACCAAGGTTAATATTTTAGGTGAGACAAAAGTAGTAATTAATTGTTCTGAACAATATGTTGCTCAAGTTTTGCCAGAATCTGCTGACCAACATGTTACTTGGACAGTAGAAAATTATCTTGGTGAAGCTACAATAACACAAGATGGTATATTGAATCCAATAAAGTTGGGTGCAATTGGAGTTTGTGCCACTTCAACTAATCCTGAAATAGAAGAGGGCTACTTACTTGTTCGTATTGTTGATATACCATACGAAGTAAATATCGAAGATTTTCCTCGTGATAATCAAATGGTTGTTGGAGACAAAGCATATGATTGTACAGCAACAGTTAAAGATGAGGAAGCTAAAGATACTATTATTTGGTCTTCAAGTAATCCAGAAGTTGCAAGCATTGATGCGAAAACAGGGAAACTATTACCCAAATCTGTTGGACAAGCAACAATTAGAGCAGCATCATCTGTTGCCCCTAATGTTTATGATGAAGAAAAAATTACAATTATTGGTAGATCACCTTTAATTGTGGATTTCACTACAGATCCATGATCAACTGTGATTTATTATGCAAACCAAGGAATAGATGTATTGACCGATGCATATAAAAATACAAAATCTTATAGAGACAACAATAATTCCTTTGTTGGGTTGCTAAGACCAATTAACATTCTTGGAGCTGAATACGATGTCCGTGTTGTTGGGGTTAATGTAGATAGAATTAGTGGCACAGCAAAAAACGCTGCATTGACATTTGAATTTGCACAAGTGTTGTCCACTTATGCCCGCTCCCCTATGGCAATGAAATGAAATGGTACTAATTCTCCTTATTGGTACAATGATCTTCAAGAACCAATAACAACTGCTGACATTCGTTTATTAGTAAATGATAAAATACTGCACCTAATAAACGAAGGCCTTGGTTATGAAGATGAAGAAACTCCTATCAAAACCATTTTAAAAATTTCACGTCTGAGAACAAATAAGACAGATTCTTATTTTACAGAAAGCGAGAATAAAATATTTTTATTATCGTTAGCTGAAATGTTTAGTAAAACCACACTAACAGGTTTTAATGTATGTGATATATTTGACGACATCACAAGAACTATTTACCAAGAAGGTTCACAATACGAATGATATAAAAAAAATTTGCCAGAACAATTTGATATTCATACAGAATTACCTGCAGCAATACAAAAAAGAACCACTGATGGAACTCCATGCACTTATTGAACAAGATCACAAGGAAGAGTCGAAAATGTTGCAATAATAACCCACACAACACCTTGTCTTTCTTACAAAACTTCAAATGAAGCGCTTTTGTCTATTGTGCCATGCTTCTGTATTTAAACCTTAATTGTTAAGAAATACCCAGAATCAAATTTAATTCATTCACAATCATCTATTGAGATATAAAATGGTACACTATCTAATAATGGTGATCGATTATTAACACGTATGTTAAAACTATATAAAGGAATATTATTGTTGGAAGTTGATTTTATGAAATTTACTTCCACATTTTTAATTTCTTCACTAGTATCTAAACGACAAATTTTAACATTATTAATTTCCGTTGAAAACCCACTCATAATAAAATTATCAATTGTGGTAACATTGGTTTCACCTTGAGCTGGGATTGTAATGGTTATATTTCTATCAGCAGGACTAACAAAGGATTCTAAATCCCATCCACCTCTCTCACAGTAAAAAGTAATATCGTAATTTTGCATAAACATATCTAGATATTGGATTTGAATACTTAAATGGTATAGTGTATTAATGAGTAAGTTTTGTGTTCCAAATGAGAAAGTCAACTCCAACTCATTATTATTAATAATAGACATATATTCAAATTCTGCACTTTCTAAATCGGAATCAAAATTAAGAATTTTAACATTAAAATCATCTGGTCATATCACACTTTTTGGGTGACATAATATAAATTCAGATGTAGTAAGAGAATACTCAACCTTATTTTTTGTAAAATTTCAGGATGGTTTAATTACCGGTGCATCAACTTTTCTTTGCATTAATGAAGGTTTGACATCTATTTCATAAATTGAATTTTCAATTAATGGTTTACGTTTATAAAAATAAGAGAGTGCAATATTGTATTTTCGTGAAGGAGCATTAATGTTTTCAAAAGAAAGTTTTATGTAATAGCATGTGTCATAATATTGAACTAACCTTGCTCTTATTTGGCCCAACACTTTAACACCTTCAACCTCTTTTGCTTCAATAAATAGGTCTGATGTTTTATTTATACCTTTAATAAAAATTGCCCCGACAATAGCTATTGTCTCAATTTTTTTACCGTTTATTACATCTTTCGTCTCGGAAGATTTTACCTGAGGTTCAGTGATAGAAATTGGGGTATTTGAACAAGAACTTAAACAACAACACGGAGCGATTAAAAATGGTTGTAGACAAGAGCAAAATTGTATTATTTTGAATATTTTTTTCATTAATTAAATTATATAAATTATTATAATAACTGTATGAAGAAAAGTGGCAAAATACTAGGCACTCTATTAACTTGTATTATCCCCGCAGGATTGATTCCTGTGTTAACCATTTCATCATGTTCTCAAGAAAATTTACTTGATGTTGATATGCCAACCGTCGTTTTTGATAACTATTTTGAAGTGGATTTTACATTGCCATCTGCCCCATCTTCTTTAGTGAAGGTTTCCTTATTGAATTTAAATAACCCCAACATAAGACTAGCTGAAAATCAAATACTCTTAAATGATCAGCACGGTAAATTAAAATTTGAAATCAACATATTTGAAAATTTTAATTTTAAATTTAACATTTGTTTTGAATATACAGATAAACAAAAGCAAATGTTAAAGTATGTTACCAATGTATTCAGTTTGCTATATTCATACAATGCACCTATTGATACTGACAGAGTATATCCTGTTGCTAGAGGAATTACTAGTGTAAATAATCATAGCTTTGACTTTGAATTTAATTTTAATATTTCTAAACAAATTTCATCAATTCAACTTCAACTATTAAATGAAACTTCTGGTAAATTGTCTTTGTCACAATCATTTGCAGAAGTTCAATACGAGAGAGAAACATACAGATGATTTATTAAAGTAACTATTATTTTGGACTACTCAACGTCTGCAACAAATGTTTATGACTTTGATTTAAATTTAAAATTTACTAATAGTTTTGGCAAACAACAAGATACTACAATTAAAGGATTATCAGTGGCTTATATTGACCAAGCACAACCAGAGATTCCAGAAGATATGTTTGTTTTAACCAAAAGCTTAGGTGATGTTGTTTTAGAGGGCGTTAAAGAGGAAGTGAGCCCATTATTGCTTAACTCTTTCACTATATTAAGAATTCCTGATCAAGTTAATGTTATTTCAAGTAATGCATTTGCAGATGTTAATTCTTATGAAAATATTAATAAAATTATTTTCAATAAAAATTTATATAAAGTTGGTTTTAATGCTTTTGGTGGATGCACCCACATTAGTGAATTGGATTTTGAAAATTGTTCATCGATATCTATACCGTTATGGTTAGAAAATGATATACCAGTTTTTAACTGTGAAATTCATACGGGATATATTTGAATTAATGCAGATTTAGAATATAACTTAGGCTATAGAGAGAAATTAAAAACAGCAATATTTAATAATTGTAATTTGCCACAAGATTGAGAAATATTTTGTAGCACAAAAATTTTACCTGAAGAAGCACTTACTATTAATTTTGAAGGAGTAATGCAAGGTTTTAATCCTGAATGATTTGATAGACTGAAAGAATATCAAATCATTAAATTACCAGATAAAGTTACTTCATTTGAAGAAGATAGTTTTTTCGTTCTCGGAACGCTACCATTTGAAAATCCATTTTATGAACCAAACGGCACATATAAAACTAAAACAATAGATACTGAACATAAGTATCTAACTCGTAGATTAATTTTTAGTCCGAACATTTCAAATATTTGCGATTTGACTTTTACAGGCATTGGTGGTTTATTTTTACTATCATCACAAAGTCTTTCTAATATAGGAGAATATGTTTTTTCTGATACCTATGATTATTTGCCATGAGAAATAGATTATCATGATGTTTATTCAGAAAATGCTAGCATTTATTTTCATGATTGTAATAATTTGCTTGAAATAGGGGCTCATGCATTCACATCATGTGAATCAAATAGTGATTTGCAAATACCACGAAATTTAAATAAAATAGGAGAAAGCGCTTTTGCAGACTGTGCATTTCGCTCCATTACGTTCCCTAATGGTTATTTGAATGTTGAAAAAGAAGCATTCTCTACATCCTTTTCAACATCTGTACTGGCTCATAAACTAGAAATTATTGATTTATCTTCATATATATGAGATGAGACAAGCTCAGTTGAATGATTTGAACAAAGCAGTGATGTATTTAAAAATAGTTGTGCCCCAAACGGAATAGTTTATTTTAATTCATCAATTTTTATTGACCTAAAAGATGAGGCCTTTAATAAGTTAATTGAACGTCATGGAATACCTAAAACAGGGTGGAAATGAGAAAATAAAGCATTTTAATATAAAATGCTATAATTAAATTAATTAAAAAAGGATTATTATGAAAAAGAGATTAATAAGTTTATTAAGTGTTGGCATTTTGCCAACAATGGTATGTCCTATTGTTATTACTTCATGTTCTCAAAAACAAGAATTTGAATTTGTAGGTATTACTAAGTATGCAACAGCAACAAACTCCATTGAAATAGACAGCGAGTTTATATCAGAACCTATACCAAAATCAACTGCTACATACAAGAAATTTAAATATGTTGGTGAATTTACTTTTGAACCTGAACTTTATACAGTAGAAGTTCAACAACAAAATAATGATTTTGTGAACCTAACTGCAAGTATTCATGTTCCTGAAGATCCTGAAGAAGAAGGCTATGAGGAAGGTGAATTTGACATTATTGTTGAAACAAGTGGATTTGAAGATGTCAATGTTCCTGCTGGAGCATATCCATTAAATTTAATTATTCGTAGTGCAAGTGATCAAAAAATTCTGTTTAATCAAGATGGTTTTACTTTCCAAATTGAAGAACAATTAATGAATAGTTATAAAGAAAGTGGTGAAAGTCTTTTTCCAAAAATTAGTCGTTATGAAGAAGGCGAAGACACAAAACAACATGCAAAGGTTGAATATGATGGATTTGTTTGATTTCACAAACCAGAAGGTGCTACTATGCCTACCATAAAGAATCCTGCTTTTCATACTTTGCCTCAAGGCTGAACACTAGACCAACAAAGCTGGGAATTTGTACCATCACAGGACGGATGGGGAACAAATAGTATTGTTTTTGATTTAAATACAGGCAGTTCAACCATCCCTTGACACACACCAATGGATCCAATTACATTTGACTATGAAATTACTAACGATGAGGGAATTAGTTTAAAAGAAACTGATGCAAAACTTGCAATACCTTTTTATAGTGAGACTCTTGCTCTTCAAGTCCCTGAAGCATCTATAGGGACTTTTCAGGTTGTTGACAGAGAAAAACGAGTTGCATATATTGATATTAGATATGTAAAATGAAACCATCCAACAGGTACTTGATCAGTAGACGACATTGAATGTGATTTAGTATCGCCTTCAGTAGGCATTAACCCACTTCCTCAACTGCATGATTGAATATTCACAATTGAACCAGAAAAAGATGAAGGACATGAAGATGAACTTTGAATTAAATTTGAAATATTGACAGATGAAGCAAGTGACACTTTAGATGAAACAGCAATATATGATATAGGCATAGCATTTAAGACACCTAAACTATCTCCAACAGAGTATACTATGTATGATCTAAAAATTGAACCATTTGCTCCGTAACAAAAAAATCCCATAAGGGATTTTTTAAATATCTACTATATTACCATCCGTTGGTATTACTAATTTTGGTGTGTCAGAATAGTAAAAAGAGACATGGTTCAATCGGAAGGTAGAGAACAATTATCGACAATTAATGTTTTTCATGTTGCTACTTCTGCTTTTAATGGTGCAAAAAAGGAACCACCAGATTGAAAACCATAAAAAATCTCATTGTTTGGTCTATTAAGTCATGTAGGATTAGTTTCATCACAATCACTAAAGTCTATCATTCAAAAACCAGAGCAATTATAGAATGCTCTATTTCCTATATTTTTTATTTTTGTGCTAAATACAAGTGAATCAGAAAAATTAACACAATTTTCAAATGCTGATTCGCCAATGTCGGTTACAGTTGATGGGACATACAAATAACCATTAAATGAACAATTATAAAAAGTATAATTGCCTATTGTATGTAATTTCTTAGGTAATATAAGCTTTTTTGTCATTTGAGAACAATTATAAAAAGCATAATCACCTATATATGAAACACACGATCATTTGTCTTCGCTATCTTCAAAAGTTAAAGATGTTAATTTATTACAATTATAAAAAGCATAATTACCAATCTCAGTTACAGTATTAGGTATTTGAATAGGACCATAAACATTTTGACAATTGTTAAAAGCATTAGTACCTATTTTTTTAATTTTTGGAGGTAAATGAATTGGACAATTTATATTAGTACAATTGTTGAATGTAAAACTATTGATTGCCTCTAGTTTGGATGGTAAGGTTATTGACCCATTTAAACCAGTACAATTATTAAATGCAAATCCACCAAGTTTAGTCAAATTTATAGGTAATTGTAAATTACCAGTTAGTTGTTTGCATTCTTCAAATGCACCTTCACCTATTTCTTCTACATTGTTTGGTAAAGATAGATTTCCAGTTAATCCGGATTTTTTAAATGCAAATGCACCAATTTTTTCCAAAAAAGATGAGTTAGCATTTTTAATAATCAATCATTTCATCCGTTCAGGGATAGTTGTTTGTAAATTTTTAAAAAAGGCATAATCATCAATGGCTGTAATGTCATCATCAATCAACAAAATGTCACATAAGTTTATTTCGTCTTCATATTTTGTATCAAAACCCTCTAAAACATTATCACCTTCAGTAGATTTTGTTATTTTAAAATATGATCTTTCTGTGGGTCTAGCTAATAGAATTTGAATACCATTGCAAGTGTAGTCAAGAATAATAACACCGTTTGATATAACCGTTAACTCCAAATTTAAATAAATTGTCGTTGGGGTAGCATTTTTATTAGTCTGATCAATTTGTTCTAGATCAATTGTTAGTTCTTTTTGCTCTTTATTAATAACAAATCATTCTTGTTCATCTATTTGTTTGTTTTTAAATTTTACATATTTTCCAATTTGACTACCTTGTCTTTGATCTTTAATTTTAGCATTAATAACTTCACCACCAATAAAATCACTTAGTTGGAAAGTAAATGATGATATGTTTTTAGTTTCATAGAAGAAGTTTTGTTTTTGAGCATTATCAATATCAATACTTATTGGTAATATTGGTTTAGGTTGTTGTCCACAGGAAGTAATGCACAAAAGTTGCGTGGCAGGAACAACGCAAGAAAATAGAAATATGTTTTTTAAATAAAATAATTTTTTCATATTTACAAACAAAAACAAGGAATTATAGCATAACTAGTTTCAACCCAGATATCAGTGATAGTATAGTGAGTTTTTCCTTCTTCGTTTACAATTCCAATTGCCTGCACTAGATCGACAACCTCTCCTTTTCCTTCGAGAGATGCTGGCATTCAATAAATTCTACCTTGGTTTCTTCTTTTACGCAATTCAGCCGGATCATCCACACGATAATAATTATTGCAGCCACTGTCGGTGAATTGACGAGTTGAACTAACTTCAGTTTCTCTATCTGGATCTATATCGTTTGAACCTAATGGGAAGATTTGTAAGTTATCATATAAATCTTCGTTGATGTATCTTGCGATTTTTCGTGGTTCCTTCTTTAATCATTCAGGAGAATTCTCAGAGAAAGGTCCGCCCTCAGCAAAAAGAGTATAAACCGTACTTCTATCATAGCTTCACCCATTTGGATCAGAATATTGGCAGAAGTAATTAGTTCAAACTCCGCCATGAGGAGCATAGCATCGATCAAATTGGAACGTCATTAAAGCAATACCTTCATGAGGATCGTCTCCAGCTATTCTCTCATGTTTAATACCCATTACAAAGACATTGTAGGTTTCACCATCATTCATTGTAAGTTGGCGAACTTTACCAAGAAGAGTTTGTTCAGTTTCATTGTATGTATAAGAAAAATGATCTCAACCGCAATGAGCTCAATATGACAATAAAGTTCAATCTTCATTTTCAAATTTTAAATCTTCACTAACAGGATGAACATAAATAGAAACTGTTACATTCCCTTTAACATTCGGAGAAAGTACAAAAATGCAATCTGAATAATCAAAAGTAAATTCATCTCCCACAACCAAATCACGCGTTGTCTCAGTTTCTGGATCAGTTACAGTAGCAACAACCTTATCTATTTTTTTAGTTTTATCTTCAAGAACGATTGGGTCAGACTTAAATCCTCTACCATCTAGTCTTTTCTTAGATATTAATTCTGTATAACCATCTGTGAACATAATTGTATATGTTCCTGGCACATTTGCTTGTAATATTACGACAATACGTATATCATCTGTTATATAAGCACTATTTACTTCTAGTGATGCTTTATAAAGATGTGACTGATCAACATGGAAAGATATGTCTTCCAAGCATGTCTCACTCTCACCGATATATACTTCAACACTGTTGATAGAATAAGCATATATTTTGTCTATTGGGAGGGATAGTTCAGTTATAAGATTTTCTCTATTAGCAACTGTATTTGCAGACGAACTTATAGTAATCTCTTCTTCAGTCTCAGTTGTAACTGAAAATTCTTTTTTTACCAATTGAACCGAAATTTCAATATCTCCATCAATATATTGAGAATCAATCTTTAATTCTGAATTATCATAATTAAAACTGTATTCAGAAAAAGGTTTTTTGTTAATAGTTACTGAAAGAATTTCATTAACAATCAAAGTCTCGTTAGAAGAAGTAAGTATAGTATTTAATTCATGTTCTGGAGGAAGTTCAACAACAGAAGATGTAACACCTTCAGTTAAAACAGTAACCTGATATTTGATTTCTGGTGAAACTTCATGGTATTCTAATTCTATATTTAGGTTACCAGTAATTATCCCTTTTTCAATTACCAAAAAATAATCATTAGATTCACCCACTCTTGTGAATGATCATTGATCAGGTGTAAGTGGCTTTTCACCATTCAAAATACTCTTTACACTATCAATAATTATTAATTCATTTTCACTAGTTATTTTCAAATTTAATTTGTCACCGCTTCAAACACCGCCTTGTGACAATTTAATGTTATCTAAATTTGTTATTCTAATAATACAGTTAACTTTTTGTCCGTCACCACATGATGCTAAAAAGTATAATGGTAAGCACGCAACGCTTAATGATTGGAAACATTTTAAAATTTTTGTTAACGTGCTCATAGATTGTTAATGCTAATTTATTATATCTACATATACTTTTTCAAGGCTCAAACTTGCTTTAGTTGTTAATCAAGCTTCTCATTCTTCTTTTGGACCGCTACCATTTCAAACGGAAAAGGCAACCTTACCTTCAATTTGCGAACCGATGTCGTCAAAAAGATGAACATCTGACTGGTCACTACTGATTCAACCAGGAATGCCTCTATCATAATATTCAAAATGAACCTCTTTAACATTTGTCAAACCACAAAAACTACCCTCTCCTACAGGAACAGGATCAGGATCTGGGGTAGGTGCTGGGTTTTTAGTATAAGCAACTTTTTGTATTGAAGTAGACATATAAACTTTATCAAACTTACAATTTTTAAAGGGAGCCATACCTATAGTTAAATTCTCAACAAAGTTGTTTGAGAACGATAACGAACCCTCAAAACCACAACCTGCAAAAGCATAGTCACCTATAACCGAAAGAGAATTAGGTAAAGAAAGTCCCAATTTTTCAATAGTATCATGTGGTGTTTGTGGCTGGCTAAAAAAATTATTTGATAAATTCGTACAACCACTAAAAGCACTTGCACCAATCTTCTTAAGATTGATGGCGTGTTCGAAGTTTATTCGTTGTATATTGATTGTATGACCTCCTGTAAGAACATCCTTAAAAGCATTATCAGCAATTTCTACAACCGTTTCAGGAATAGTTAACACACTATAAGAATACAAAGTATTCATTTCTACATCCGGTTGAAATCCTTTTAAAACCCCATCAGTTATATCAAGATAACCAACAGGAACAGGCCTATCTATAAAGTAATCAAATCGAGAATTGTCTGGATCGATGTTTAAAGGAATTTCTTGACCATCATAAGTAAACACAAACTGACAATCAGCTTCAAGCTGTAAAAAAGTATTAAAGAACCCTTGTTGTTTTGCTATACGGCAATTTGTGAAAGTTACAACAATATCAAAACTCTTAGAATCTAAACTTCAATTGCTGATTGCAAAACTAACATCATCACAATATTTTTGTTCTCCTTCAGCGACAGTAGCAGAAACAAAACCACTATTAGATACTTGTAATTTATCTGGATTCTCTAAACCAGTAAATTGAATATTTGGAATAGTAAAAGTTGCATTTGAATCTTTATCAATGGTAGCAGAATAGAATCTTTTTACATCATCTGGAATAGTAATGATTTTGGCTTCATTAATTATTAGCGTAATATCGCTATCATTTTCTATAGGGACTAAAATACCATCCCTATAGAATTGGAACCTTCCAACAATAGAACGAGAAGGAATAAGATCTTCTGAAATAGTTATTTGTACATCAAATTCGTGTTCCATCACTCGTAGATTTGTGACTTGTGAAATAAATTTTACGTCGCCCTGTTTAAAAGTATTCTTAACTTCAAATGTATCTTCATCCACATTAGAGCCGTGATATTGAAAACCTCGAAATGTTAATGTTGTCTCCCCAGAAGGATTTATATCTACGACTTTTGTTGTTTGACTAGGAAGTGTAATAGAGTCGTATTGAAGTATAGTAATTTCAAATTCTAGATCATCATCATATTTAAATTCTTGGTGAGACATGCTTTCAAAATGAAAATTACCCTTGAGACCTTCCAGTTCTACGTCAGCCCCATTAATTTCTATTTTAACAGCAAAAGTTTGATCATCATAGTTTATATCACAAATTTCTGGATCATCTGAAACTAACGGCTCAAAAACAAAATTATCTGTGACTTTAATTAGACCAATATCAATGCCATAATATTGAAAACCACGAAAGATAATAGTAGTTTGACCAGTTTTATCTAAAACAACCGTTTTAGATCTAGCTGTTGGAGCTTCGATACGAGGCGTCTTATCTACAGGTTCAGGTTTAATTGAACAACCAGCCATCACAGTGGACGTAAAACCAAGTGACAGTGTTGTTAAACTTGTACAAAAAAATCTTAGAATTTTAGAATTAATTCCCATAATTTACAATTATAATACAAACTTCGAAATTTTAATTTTTTTTATGTAAAATATGTATAATGTATAAGAAAATGAAACGGAAACTAAGAAATATTTTATCGTTATCGACCATTTTACCTATCGGTTGTACATTTGCTGGTGCGACACTTGTTTGTGCTGCTTTAAACCCTCAAATGTTGAATTTTAATGATGAAGATCATAATGCGGGAGCTATACCCAAAAATTTTCTTGATTTAAGTGAAGATGGAACTATTTTGTATGGACTTTCTCCTGATCATTCAATTAAAGAAATAGTAGATGAAGGATATACAATATTAGATATTCCTGATGAAGTAGAAGAAATTAATAATTATGCTTTTGCTAATATTTTTGGAAGTGGTAAGACCGAAAAAGTTACACAACTTAATTTACCAACAAAAATCAAAAAAATTGGAAATGGTGCTTTTTTGAACTGCACTAGTTTTACAAGTGAATTAAATCTTTCTAATTGTAATAATCTTACAACAATAGGCAACGATGCTTTTAATTCCTGCATGTATTTGAATGGTAATATTGAATTTCCTAGCACATTGACTGAAATTGGTGATAGTGCTTTCAGATATTGTGGATCAATAACAGGAATTAAACTAAATCCTGAATTGGAAAACGTTAAATATAGAGCTTTTGCCAATTGTGAAGCACTTAGTTCTATTGATTTTACAAACCTTCCTTGTATTTCAAAATGAATGTATAAAGAAGGACAACAAATTTTTGCAAGTTCAGGTGTAAACAAAGTAAAAGTAAGTTGCAAAAATAACACTGTTGACGAATGAAATGACATTTTGTTTAATCGTTTAGAAGTATCGCCTGGTTCTCAAATCGACTTTCAAAACGAACTTCCTGATGAGTCTTTTATTTATGATGACCAAGAAAATCCTAATAAATTGACTAAAATAGAACCACCAGCTTTTAATGATGGTGACATTGATTTAATTAGAATTCCAGAACACACAACAAGTATTAAAGAAGAAGTTTTTAAAAACATGTTTTTCCCTGCTGGGGCAAAATGTGAAATTATTTTAAACACTAAATTAACAGAAATTGGAGACAGAGCATTTCAAAATTGTTCATGAATTGATAATGAAATTACATTGCCTGATACATTAACAAAAATTGGAAGAAATGCTTTTGAGAATAGCGGTATTAAGGGCACAATCACTATTCCTAAAGAAATTACAAGTATTGGAAATGCAGCTTTTAAAGGTTGTCTAAATTTACAAAGAGTAAACTTTGCGATGGTTAATACTGAGAAGTTGAATGAATCTTTAGGCCAACAAACATTTTCTGGATGCACTAATTTATCTTGTTTAGATTTTTCTGCTTATGGTTCTGATATGGGATCCCCAGTTGAAACTTTACCAGCGGTATGATTTCCACAAATTCAAGAAGGTGAAGAGGCAACAAGTCCATTCTACAATATTTCTCCATATGGTTACTTTCTAGTGTCTCAAGCAATAGGTACTGAATATTTTGGTTTGGATAAATGAGCAGAATTTTTTAATGAGGAAGGAGGGAAAGGATATTTTCCAGCCAACGCTCTTGCAACAGAAACAAGAGACCCTCAAAGTTATGATTTTAATGCTGATAATGACAAACAATGAATTGTATCTAACTATACGACTCAAGAACATAGACAACTAATTGACACAGACGATCTAGTAATAACAAGAGGTGTGGAGCTTGTTGGACTTTCACAGGGATTTATAAGACAAAAAGAATTCATGATTGAAACTGATGAATTAGATATTCCATCAAGAATTCAAATTGTATCTAAGAAAGCATTTAAAAATGTCTTCTTACCTAAACCCGTTGATAATGAAACACTTTTTGAGAAACAAAAATATTATTGATTAAGCCTTCATAATGGCTTAATTAAAATTGACGATTATGCTTTTGCAGATTGTCCTGGATTTGCTGGAACATTTAATTTTCCTAGTAGTTTAGAATATATTGGTGATCATGCTTTTAGTCAATGTACTCATATGAGGGGAGAATTACTATTTCCAAAAAGTTTACAAACTATAGGGTCCCTAGCTTTCTTTAATTGCATTGGAATTGAAAATGGTAATTTAAACATACCAGAATCTACAATAAAAATTGGTATGGCACCATTCCATGGTATAAAAGCAAAAAATATAATTTTACCTTATCAAACAGAAGAATTATCAGATTATGCTTTTGAAGGTATTAGTGGACTTGCATCTATTGATCTAAAGTCAATTACCAAGGAAGCAATAGGAGGTATACCAAGCGAAGTGTACAAATGATCTCAATTTTCATTTGCTGGTTTGAATCCTTCTGCTGGAACAATTTATGTAAATAAAATTGATGGTTTTAGTTGGAATGATTGGCTACGAAGTTTAGGTTTGCCAGAAAAATGAAATGTAGTAGGAGAAGAGTAGGAGGGAACTATGAGTAAAATAAGAAAATTGTTAAAAAATTCACTTATTATTGCAACATCATTGAGTTTTGCTGCCCCTTTTACGCTTTTAACATCTTGTGAGTCTGAACACGAGGAAGAAGACCCAATTGTTAATAGCATCAAATTGGAAGCTGAGGATCAAGCAGAACAAGTTTCTCCTGGGCAAAGCGTTCAAATTAATGCAATGATTAATGGCACTGATCGTATTTATAACAAATTAAATTGACAGTTAAAAAACTTACCTTTTGAGGGTCCTTTTATTACAGCCTCAGGATTACTTTCTATTACACCAGAAATTTATGTGTCTGATGTATCAGAAATTACAATTGTTGCAACATCTATTGATAATCCAGATGTTGGTGCTGAACTTCCGTTTAAAATTGCACCAAAAATAGACGACTTTTTAAAGGGCTTTAAGGACAATCAAATATTGGGCCTAAGACCTAAAGGCGTAGAGTATGTTCAAACACCAATTAATATAATTCGACACGGCAATCGCTATGAGACTGAAGAACCAATTTGTGCCTTTCAAGAACTTCCTGGACCTAGGGAATGAGGTTCAATAATACATTTTGAGCCTTTATTTTCTAATATAGCATCAACACACGAGATGCGTTTTGATTATGTAGATACAAAAACACAACAGCACGGGGTTCAATTCATGAATTATATAAGAGGAGAGCCAACCGAGTCTATCCCCGACTTGATGTGTACGGATAGTTCTAGTATTTCTGAGTCAATAATCGTAACTTTTGACTGTCAACCAGACGTTGAATTTATTATTCATTTTAATTTGTATCAAGAACCTGGAACTCAAGATACACCAATTGTGATTAGTTATGACCAACAACCTGGAGACCCACATCAAATTACGGGTGATGACCAAGGTATGTATACTTCACACCTATTTTGTCCAAAATATTTGTCTAGACAAATATATAGAGAAAACATGAGTACAATTTATATATTCAGAAACTATTTTGAATACACAAACTTAGACAAAGAAGTAATAATTGATCCACAGTCAAATTTACCTAGTGACATTAAAGAAGCTTTTAGTTTTAGATATGACTGAGAAAAACTAGTAAGACCTACTGACCAATATATATATTACAAATTGTCTATATATTATTCATTTGATTTATCAAAAATTAGCCCTACTAAACATAAAAATGATGGATACCCTTCTTATCATTTAATAGAAATTGATATTACAGATGAAGTTACAAGAGAATACGGGCAATTAGCAGGAAAATTAGATTTCTATCTTTCTTGAGTTTAATATGAGAAGAAGCATTATAAACAAGATTATATATGTTCCAATTATATTAAATACATTGGCAACAATGTCTTGTTTTGCCTCTTGTGCATCTAAAGATGCTGTGAAAAATGTAGATGGCTCTGATTGACAAGGTGTTGCATCAGGCATTTTTACCCCTGATCAATATAAAATTCACAACGAAAACAACACAGTTGTTTATTGTGATGGAACAGGTATTATTGCAAATGATTTAGTTATCCCCAACTATGTTAATGTTAATGGTAAAACTATGGTTGTTTTACTTGGTGAAAAATGCTTTGCAAATTGTCGTTATTCATTAACAGGAACTGTTGAATTTAATGATTTTATTACAACTATTCCTTATAGATGTTTTTATGAAGACGACCAAATCATTTCTGTTAAATTTCATACATACCCCAAAGTATTTGAGGATGAGTGTTTTTGTAATGGTTATCTTCAACATATATATGTTAATAATTCAACTAATTGAGCATTAGAAGTGAAAACTATAGGAAATGCAGCTTTTGCAGGTGTTTGTTTATCTGATCCGATTGTGTTTGGTCCATCATTGACATCTTTAGGGCTTCAATGTTTTTACTATAACTTTTTTCTAAAATATGTTGACTTAACATTTGCTGAAAAATTGACTGAAATCCCTATAGAAGCATTTTGTATGTGCACAGCCCTTACAACAGTAAAATTAAATAAAAATATTCACACAATTGGTAATAGTGCTTTTTATCAAGATATTAACCTACTTGATGTTATTTTACCAATTGCGGGCATGTCTATGGAATTAGGAGACTCATGCTTCGGTAGCTGTGGTTTATTTAATGGATTTTCCAAAAAATGCAAGATCACATCTGTAGGAGAAGGATGCTTTTTTGATGATAAACGTCTAGAAATGAACATATGGGAGCCTGAATATAAGTTAAATATGATTAATGTATCTGCATGCGAAGGCTTAAATGTCAGCAAAATTATTTTTTATCAGGATGGCCCACAAGACGTATTAGATAGAGCGTTTGCTACATGTGATAACCTCCATTGCTTAGATTTTTCTGATTTTATTTATCCAAATGTCCCTCAATGAACAGGAATAGACATTTTTCATGGTGCTCCTGATAAAGGTGTTATTTTTGTTGATAGCTCAAATTTGTTTAATGTGGAATTTGAGAAGTTATTTTACGATAAATATACGCAAACTTATAGACAGGGCATAATCTTAGATCGTGATCATTGACAAGTCAAGGTTAAGTCCAATGACACACTTTAGTTTTGTCAACACGATATAAAAAACGGTTTCGTTTTCAGATTTAGGAAAATGATAGTTAAATCTATGATTTTTTATATAGACGATTTTTATTAGTAATATAAAATTAAATTTATAAATAAATTTAAATGTTGCTTCGGTTGCTCCTTAAGATAATTTAATATTAATTGAATTTGTTTATAAGTTTTATTTGACAATTCTATTATTTTTTGGTTGTCATGATTAACCATAACCCTATCTTAATATGCACTACTATTTAATAGCTCAAATTTGAAAAAAATTGTATTTATATTTATATAGAAAAAAAATATTAATTTTTATTTATTTTCATATAATGGAGATGAGGGGAATAATATGAAAAAGCGAAACAAAATTGTAATATCAGCAATGTCTGGTCTTCTTGCCACTACCAGCGTTGTTATACCACTTTCAAGCTGTTCTAATCAAAAATACGAAAGTACTTTTTATCAAACTATCGATAAACAGTATGGTGTAACAGAAGCAACATACAATAAACTAAAACAAAGTTTTAGAAGTGAGATAGAAGCGTACAAAGAAACGCATACTCCAGAAGAAGCAATTTGAGCTGAGGAAGAATACAAAACTGCGATAGAGAATTTTGATAAATTATGTACTACAAACAAATATGGGTGAACTGCACTAACTAGCACAGTGGTTGATTATGCACGAAATACATTCGGTTTTAAATTAGCTAGACAATCAGCAGTAAAATGATCACAATTACCAAGTATATATAACGGAATGTCTAGGTCATTGAGGACTTACATGGAAAGTAACAAACTTTCTCCAACATTTATTAGTAAAATTTTAACTGAATCTCGAGCTAGATTTGACACTATTGAAAAGAATTTAAAAGCAAAATATGGCAATGATGCTCTAGGTGGAATGATTGAAGCTAAAAAGCAAATCATTACTTGTTTTGAAGATGCTAACGATGAAATTGCATTAGTTAGTTCGACACAACGATTAGCTGACTTTTTTGATGAATATCAATTTGAATTTGATTCTAATGAACAAGAAAATAATTGTTTAGACACATTTACAAAGGAAGAACTTTCAGTTGATCAACCAATAAGTGACGGTGTGATGAATAGACTATTCAAAATAACTAAGAAGTCACAACCTGAAATAGAAGATATTACTTTCGAGAGTAATAAGATGATTCCAATGTTTACAATCATCCCAAAACTTAAAGAAATTCAGGATGACAAAGTAAGCAACACACATGTGCTTTCTATTGATTTCTCTTTAGTCAAATCATATTATTTAACAAAATATAAAACTAATCCTGAAAAATTACAAGCTGTTACAGCTCACCTACGTAATCCTAATCCTGTAACACTCGGTCAACAAATTGAAAATGCTACAAAAACGCTTGCCGAAATGATCAATGATATGCCTATCATAACAATGGACTTTCCTGTGCAAATTACATCTGCCAAAGAACAAGAAAACATTAAAGAAGTTTTCTTTAATCCAGATTCAGAAGCAGGACATATCACTTTTAATTGACCTACTGATATTGACAAACAAGCCTATGAAGCGTTCTTTGAAGGTACAAAAAAAGAAGGTGACAATCATTGAAAAGGAGTCATTGATGAACAAGTGCTATGCAACGCTGGTTTAGAAATTGCTTATGAAAAAAATGAGCCACACTATGAACGAATTTTAGAATATGTACGTAGTGGCAAAGAAAAAGTGAATTTATGAACTAATGGTGGCGGCGATGACATAAAAATGAATTTAGCTGAATCATTTATGGCTCATTGCGATATATGTTCTGATGTAGACATTACGGAAAAAACCGACGAATCTGGAAATCATAATACAGTTAAAAACCTCCTACGCATTAGTTATAAAAATTCTTCCTATAGAAAAAGGGAAGCCGAATGAAAGGTAACAGCAGATTGTCCTGCTGATTATGCCCTTTCTATACATTATTATGATTTAACTAATAGTAAGTTTAATCAAGTAGATAGCTATATAAAATCTTTTAAGGAAAATCATTTTAACACATTTAAACATCAAGCAAAAGCGTTAGATTTTTTGGAAGGTTTAGCCCTAGCTGCAAATCTTATCGGGTTAGGGTTTGTAGTTTTTGTGACTATTTATAGTTATTATGGTGCACCATTAGATGGTATTAAACTCAGAACCTTTGCTTTTGATATGGCGGTCATGTTAGTTGCAATAATATCATTTATCTTTGTATGTGTGAATTATAACCATATCAAAACTAAATATATTGAACCACAAATAGAATTTGCTAAGCGTGTTGATGAATTTGCAAATGAAATTAACAACCACCCTGAAAAATATCCACTAGCCTATGCAATGATGGCTGAGATTGATAGTTATGGGCAAAAGTATTTTGTAATCATAAATGATGATGGCAGTTATAATCAAAGCGAATATAACAATAAATCTATTGCTTTTAGGAAGCTTGGTTCTGAAGCGTTTGAAATAAATAGATATTTTTCAACTGTTAACCAATCTGAAGGTATGAAACAATTTGTTGAAGCTCAAGAAGCAAAAAGAGCTGATCTTCAGAATATGCATAATACTTTTGGTAAATGATTAATTGGTAATGATTATTGACAAAAATCTCTTGTTTTGGATCTTTTAACAGGATTCCTTTCACTTGTAACATTTGCCTTAAAGAAAGTAGAAGTTCGTATGATAAAAGAATGAATCTTTAAAAAATCTAAAAGTTTATATGAAAAAATACGTACACGTGAACAACTTGAGATGCCTATTGTTCCTGTTGGTAGCGTGATTGCGCCTGGTAATGTTATTGATCAGCCAGTTATTCCTGAACAAAATGCTCAAGTGGCACCACTAGATGTTCCACCACAAGATGTAGCTGCTGCAAACGATTCAATACAAAACATGCAAGTAATAGATGAGCAAGAAGTACGTCAAAACGAAATAAATCAGAAGTTTGATCAAATGAAGTGCGATTTAGCTTCTTTCTTTGGCAGAGGCGGGGGCACACGCGGAATAGATGAATTTTTAGACCCTATAAGTACTATAGATGGATTTGCTTCAAAAAAGAACATCTTGACAGAAACAATATTTGCACTACCAGAACGTACTAAAGTTACTTCTGAACTTCTTGCCCCATTCGATTTGGAGAAACAAGCATCGGAAAAATGGAAAAGGGTGTATGAGGCTATACGAGGCCGAATCAGAGATGAAGATTTATCAGAAGAACAACGCGATGAACTAAGAGAAATATATGAGGACGGAGAGAAAGAGATTCAAAAACAATTTGCTGAATGGTCAAAAATAATTAGACAAATTGAAAGAGGAGAATATTAGCATGAAAAAGCGAAACAAAATTATAATATCAACTATGTCTGGTCTTGTAGCTACAACCAGTGTTATTGCTCCGCTTTCGAGTTGTGCGGCACAACATGAAAACCATCTTTATCAAGCAATTGATAAAGAATATGGTGTAACAGCATCAACATATGAAAAACTAAAAGGTAGTTTTGAGAATGAGATGACAGCCTATACATCAAGTATGTCGCCCGAACAAGCAGACAAAGAGTGAGAAAAATATAATAACACGATAGCTAATTTCGATGAAATATCCACCACAAACAAATATGGTTGAACTGCATTGACCAGTGCAATGGTTGATCGTGCACGAAATCAATTTGGTTTTAAATTAGCTAGACAATCATCAGTAAAATGATCACAGTTAGCAAGTATATACAACGGAATGGCTAAGTCAATGAGGACTTACATGGAAAGTAGTAAACTTGCTCCAACAATTATTAGCAAAATTTTAACTGAATCTCGAGCTAAATTTGATGCTATTGAAAAGAATTTAAAAGCAAAATATGGTAACGATGCCCTAGGAGGAATGATTGAAGCTAAAAAGCAAATCATTACTTGTTTTGAAGATGCTAACGATGAAATTGCATTAGTTAGTGCTACGCAACGTTTATCAGATTTTGCTGATGAATATCTATTTGATTACATCGAAGATAAAGATATCACGGAAAATTGTTTAGATACATTGATAGCTAGTGGTGAACTAACGCCTGGTGAGGAAATACCAGAAGAAACAATGAATAAACTATTCAAAATAACTAAGAAGTCTGATCCAACCGCAAAAGTTACTTTTGAAAAGAATAAGATGATTCCAATGTTTACAATCATCCCAAAACTTAAAGAAATACGAGATAACAAAACATCTAATGTGCATTCACTTTTTATTGATTTCTCTTTAATTAAGTCGCTTTACTTAACTAAATATACTCCTGAAAAACAAGAAGCTGTTACAGCCCACCTTCGTAAAGCCGACCCTGTAATAATTGGCAGACAAATTGAAAATAATACGAAAACAGTAAATCAAATAATACAAGATTTACCTATTCAAACACTAGAATTCCCTGTAAATGTTTCGGCTAAAGAAGAGAAAAAAAATATTAAAGAAATTTACTTTAATGAGGACTCTGAATCAGGACATATCACTTTTAATTGAACTAATGACACTAATAAACAAGCTTATGAAGCGTTCTTTGATGGCACAAAACAAGATAAAGATGATAGCAAACACTGAACAGGAACCATCAATGCACGTGCGCTTTCAACTGCTGGTTTACAAATTTCATGTAACGGCAGAGATTATGCACCATTTACTGATTATGTGGAAAGTGTCAACAAAAAAAGAAAGATAATCGATAGTAGTGATGGCAAAACAGTTCCAACCTTAAATTTAGCTGAAGCGTTTGTATCTAATTGTACTATTAAATCTAACGTAGATATCAAAGAATGAACTGATGAAAAAACCGGCAAAAACCATAATAGAGTCATAAATCATATGCATATTTCATTTAACAATTCTATATATAATAATGTTGATGCTGAACATTCAGTAGATGCACCTAAGTGTGTAGACTATCCTATCTCTGAACGATACTTTCAATTAACAAACGATAAATTTAATAGAGTTAATAACTTTATTTCAACTTATACTGATCGTGAACTTAATGTGAGTGAAAAAGATGCAGAAAATGGTTTAATTGTTCAATCTGCTGCTTTGTTTTGAAGTGTTATTGCAGTAGCGTTTTTAACCTATAATATTGGTGACACATGAGAGAAACATTCTCATAAAGTTAATATGGCCAATTTAGTAATATTAATTATTGCTTATTTATCGCTTATTGGTCAATGTATAGCATTAAATTTCTACAACCAAAACTATTATGAAAGAATTGTAAATTTCAATAATAGAGTTAATGATTTTATGGATGGTTTTGAAAAAGATGAAAGACCTGAAGTACAGCCTGTTAAAGATATGCTTAAAAACATTAAAAAAGATAAGGAAGAATTATTTGTCATTATTGATCCTTCTGGACATTATGATGAAGGTGAATACCAAAGGAAAATGGCAAAATTTAGAGCCTTAGGATCAGAAGCTTTTAGAATCAACCAATATTATTCAACAATTATGGATTCTGATTCAATGAAGACATTTGTTCATCTTGCAGAAGAATTGTCTGCTGATAAAGAGAGCATGGATGCTGAACTTGGTGGATGAATGGCCGGGGGAAAATATTGGATAATATCTTTCGCCCTTACTATTTTTGTTACAATTCTTAATATTACATCTGTATATCTTCAAAAGAGACTAATTGAGCAAGAGAAAGAAGACATTTCTGATGATCTTGAGGAAGAAGCCTCAGAGGAAGCAGTACAGACAGTAGAAAAAACACACTATGACATTGAAAAAGAACAAGCCGAATTAAACCGAAAAATGGACCAGTGATTAAAGTCCAAAGATAGATTTGTCGAAAATAAGTACACAGATCTTCAGTATCTTGCTTCGTACAATATATCAAAATTCATGGATGCAATGACCAAGGCTGACATTTTTGCTCAACTTAAAGAAGAATATATGGAAAATGTTTATCCATTCCTTAGAGATCTTGGTTATAAAAGCAATGTTGATGATGAACAAAGAAGAGAACAACATTTAAAAAAGTTGGAAGATAAAATGCAAAGCAGATGGACAGAATATTATAGATTTTTTGAAAGATGAGGCTACTAACACACCTCTTTGGTATGATTATTATAAACTTCATTTAATCTACCCATTTCAGTAAAAAAATATGAAGAAAAATTATGATATTTTTTAAACCCTTTTTTGGGTTTTTTTATACACTTCTTTTATCATCAAATGTTGGCCAAT
>JAZRUX010000009.1:0-46668 GCA_045598825.1 Mycoplasmoidaceae bacterium | reverse complement strand
CATATTCTTTTTTTATTCTTTTTTATTAATAAGTCTTGATCAATACGTTTTTTAAAATAAAGATACGCTTTTTTATGTAATGTGTTTTGTAAATCCAGACCATCCTTAAGTCTTAAACCCATCATTAGTACTTGAAAATATAAATCAAAATCGGAAAGTGGTTGTTTTATTAACTTCCAGTTAATATTTGAGCCAGAATAATGGTAAAGAATTTTATTTTCCATACCATGAGCACCATACCCAATTGCTGCTCAATCATTTGTTTTCCATACAGCCACATTGTGCATTGATTGATATTTCTTGCTAATTGCTCAATTACTTACTTCATAACGAACAAATTTTAATTGTTTCATGTAATCAATAATGAATTTTAAATGATCTTCTATTTCTAGTTCATCAATTTGATAATGTTGTTTTCCTCAAATTGTATTTTCTTTTATTTCTAAAGAGTAACACGAAATATGTTTAACTTTGTTAGCTATCAAGAAATCAATATCGTTTTTAATAGAATCATTAGTTTGGTTTTTAAAACCATAAATCAAGTCGCATGAAATATTAGTGATTTTATGCTGTTGCAAGGTTTTAATTGCTTGCGAAACCATAAATTTATGATTACTTCGATTCATAGTTTTCAGCAAATTAAAGTCTAGTGTTTGTACACCTAATGAGACACGATTAATTTTATATTTACTAAATATTTGCACTTGCTTATCTGTAACAAATTCAGGATTGCATTCAATCGTGAATTCGTATTTTTTAGTTAAGCATTTAGATAATGGTTGTAACAATTTTACCAATTGTTCGTTAGATAAACTATTAGGTGTTCCACCACCAACATAAATCGTCTCATATTTATGGGGTTTAAGTTTTTTTAATATTAAATTAATATATTTATCTGCTGTTTGTTTATTGTAGATACATTTAATAAAATCACAATAAGCACAAAACTTTTTGCAAAAAGGAATATGTATGTATAAGGATTTAGTCATGAATAAAGCTTTCAATAGTTTTTCTTAACAAATCATCATCCATTTCGCCATGATAAGAAAACATTTTTGGATATTGATGTTTACATCAAGTGACTTGACGCTTTGCATATCTTCTTGTTTTTTGTGCAATTAAATCAGTGTTGATGGATGTTTTATTTTTAATTGCATCATAAACTTCTTGATAGCCTAAAGCTTTTAAAGCATTAAGTTTCATTACATCCTTATCTTTTTTAATAAGGTTTTCAACTTCTTGTCTTCAATTTTGATCAACCATTTCTAAAACACGATTATTAATTGTTTCATATAGTTTTGCTCTTTCAACATCCATATAGACAACTAAACAATCATAGTAGTATTTTTGACGTTGTACATCTTTAGATGTCTTAGTCATACCTGTTTCTTCGATTATTTGAATTGCTCGAACCACACGCTTACGATTGTTGGCTGGAATTTTTTTAGACTCCGCTGGATCTAACTTTTCCAATAATTTATGGAGTTGTTCATTAGTCATATCTTCATAACTGTTAGTTCTTTTAGAGGTGGATGACAAATCGTAATTTTTAATTAATGCATCAACATATAAATTACTTCCGCCAACAAGAATTGGAATTTTTTTAGATTTATATATTTCATTTAAAATCTTTTTTGCTTGTGCTTGAAATTCTTTAATATTTCAATCATCATAGATAGAAATGCAATCCATTAAATACACAGGTGTATTTTTAATGGTATCTTTGTCCATCTTGTTTGTACCAGCATTTAATTCTTTGTAAACTTGAAATGCATCAGCATTGACCAAAGGTGAATTAAGCATCTTGCTGATTTTTAAAGCAAGATTTGATTTATGTGAAGATGTTGGCCCAACTATAACAATAATTTTATCCATGGTTTAAAATATCATCAATTGCTTTCTTAGCATCTGATACTGCAACATGTATTAGCTTAGGCTTATCATTGTAACTAGCAACATTGCCAATTGCATATATATCCTTTACATTAGTGCGGCACTTATCATCAACTTTAATATGATTTTGTAAATCTAAGTTAAATGGTTTCAACATTTCATTGTCTTGCAACGAATAAGATTGTCCATATTGCACAATCAAATAATCAAAAGGAAGAATTTCCTTTTTATTTGTTGTTTTATCAATTATTTGTAATTCATTTTCAGAAATAACTTTTGATGTTTTATTCAAATAAGTTTTATATTGGTAACATTTTAAGCAATCAATCTTTGCTTTAGCAGCGCGGAACTCATCACGACGGTGAACGATTGACAAATCGTTAGTCAACCTTCTTTTCAAAATTTCTGACGCTCAATCTAGTGCTGCGTCACCGCCACCAGCAATAACCACTTTTTTGTCTTTATATTGATTTAAATCTTTAACAACATAATGGATGTTTTTAGACTCAATGCCATCAATTTTGTTAAATTTGAAAAAGCCACCACCAGTTGCAATAATCACATATTTTGCATAAATTGGTTGATTGTTTGTTGTTAGCTGATAGCAATCATTAGATTGTTCAATTCTATTAACAGATGTATTTAAAATAATTTCAGGAAAATTAGCCTTTTTAATAAAGTCATTCATTAATTCACTAGCTTGAATGTTTTCTCATTCAGGATAATCATGAATTGCTTTAATTGGAAATAAAATAGTAGGTTGTCCACCTAATTCGTTGTTTGCTTCAATTAATATTGAGGATAAGTTATTTTGATTGGCATAATAATGAGCATATAGTCCACCTGGACCACCACCAATTATTGCAATGTCATATATTTTCATACTTATAATATTATTATAAATATATGAAAAAGATTGAGTCATTTACTAACAAATCAATTAAATGAGTTAAAAAACTTATTGTTGATTCTAAACAACGTAAACAAGAAAATTTAGCTGTTATTGAGACAAAAAAGATCTTTTTAACTATTTTAGAATCAATTGATTCTAAAAACATTGAAGCAATCTTTGTAACTAATGATTTCCTAATGGAAAATAAGAGATTACTACATAAGTTTGATGAAAAAATTAACTTGTGTCCTAATTCTATTTTTAATGCAACATCAGGCCTAAAATCTCCAGATGGAATTATTTGTGTTTTCCGCCCAAATAAAAATAAAATTGTCTATGATAAAAATAGTAACTATTTAGGACTATATAATTTGCAAAACCCACATAATTTAGGTGCAGTGATTCGTAGTTGTCTAGGTTTTAATATCAAAGGAATTTACCTTATAGGTAATTGTTGTGATTTATATCATCCCGAAGCAATCCGTGCATCGATGGGTTATGTCTTTAAAATTCAAACAGAAAAATTTAATTCCTTTGATTATTTTTTGCAATATATTAAAACAAATAAAATTAATTTATTAGCAATGGCTAATACTGATCGAGCTATTAATATCTATTCATATAAGGAAAAGAAAAATAATTGTTTTTTAATTGGCAACGAAGGACAGGGGCTTCCTGAACATGTTCTTAATAATTGTTCAACGATTATTAAAATACCTTTAAATAAAGAGGTTGAATCATTAAATGCCTCAGTAGCAGCAAGCATTGTTGCATTTTATTTAGATCATGAAAATAATTAAAGTTAAAGAAAACGATACTAATTTAAGATTAGATAATTTCTTAATGAAATTATTTCCTAATTTGTCAAAGGGACAAATTTTTAGAGCTATTAGAACCAACAAAGTAAAGATTAATGGCAAAAAACAAAAATTTGATTATCGTTTGCAATTTCAAGATGAAATAAAACTTTTTTTAACTGAAGGTTTAGAAACTAATAAAACAGATAATTGAAAACTTACCAAGAACATTTTAGATATAGTATATGAGGATGACAACTTGTTAGTTGTCAACAAACCAGTTAAATTATTAGTTAATGACGAAAATGAAGAGATAGCTGATACTCTAATTAATCGAGCAAAAAAATATTTATTCAATAAAGGCGAATGAGACCCAAGGAAAGAAAACCATTTTGCTCCATGTTTAGTTCATCGAATTGACTTTAACACAACAGGTCTAGTGATGATTGCAAAAAACCATGATGCTTCTGTTATTCTTTCTCAAAAGATTAAAGATCGTGAAATCGAGAAATACTATCAATGTTTAGTTTATGGTAAAATGCCACAATCATCGCAATTGCTTGAAGCATATTGATCAAAACCCAAAAATACTAATTTAGTAAAGATTACTAACACATCAGGGTTTGATACTAAGTACATTGCTACTAAATATAAAGTACTAAAGTACGATTCAAAACAAGACATTAGTTTATTAGAAGTTGAACTCCTAACTGGAAGAACACATCAAATTCGTGCGCACTTTGCTTTCGTTGGTCATCCACTAGTTGGTGAACAAAAATACATCACTAAAAATATAAATAAAAAAACTGACTTTAAAGTTCAAGCTCTAGTAGCTTATAAACTTACGTTTAATTTTCAAACTGACGCCGGAAAATTAGAGTATTTAAACAAGAAAAGCATCAGCCTAAAGAACATTAAACTAATATAAAATATTTTTAGTATATAATACTAAAAATATACTATGCCATTCGTTAAACAAATAAATAAAGATTTTGTTATCAAAGATAACCATTTTGAATTATCAGCTGACTATATGAAAGATAGTTGAAAATTCAAAAAAATTACAGGAACAAGACTATCATCTGTTATCGGACTAAATAAATATACATCACCACTTAAAGTTTGATGTTGTATGGTTGGTATCTACTCTGAACCAATTGATCCAACTCTAGCTAAATTAGGGATGTATATAGAACCTAAAGTAAGAGACTATGTTAGTCAAAAACTTAACATAAAGTTTAAAGATTATGTTCCAGCCCAAGTAAAATGAGATGTCTTTAAAGACACTGATGAAGTTTTCGGTGGTATACCTGATGGTGAACCAGTTAACGAACAAGGTGTTGTTGATTATTCAACAGGCAACCCAATGTTAGAAATAAAGACATCTTCTATTGATGCTTTTGTTTACAAAACTGAAAAGGGTCTATTGCATATGCAAAAAGATGAACAAGGTTACCCATTGGTAAAAACTGTTGGTAAGAAGAAACTATCATGATTTGATGAGAATGGTAAACTAAAAATTTCTAATGAGTATATGTACCAATTGGGTTTATATCTTTACTTAAGAAAGATAAATAAGGGAATGTTTGCTGTTTGTTTCCTAACTAAAGAAGATTATGCTCACCCAGAAGACTTTAAGATTGAAAATCATGATATTCAATTAAAAGCTATGAGCATAGCAGATCGTAGTAAATTTGAAAGAAATGTTATTGAACCAGCTCGTGAATGATATATGAAATATATCAAGACTGGTATTTCCCCAGAAATTACAGACCAGGACCGAATATGACTAAAAGAAGTAGGACTACTATAGACAAATTAATATACATTAAATATGGTGAACTAACACTTAAAGGTAAAAACCGCTGTGAGTTTGTCCAATGTTTATTTAATAATGTAAAAAAAGCTTTAGCTGATTTCAAAACAATTAAGGTTATTCGTCAATATGATTCAATGACTATTACCCATATTGCTAAATCTAAATATCAAAAAATATTTGATATAGTTAAAGCAATTCCGGGAATCGCTTTTGTTATTGAAGGTTATGGTATTGAACGTGACATAAATAAATTACACGCATTTTTAAAAACAACTATTGAAAATAAAAAACAAACATTTAAAGTGGTCACTAAAAGATCAGATAAAAAATATCCAATTGATTCGATGGAATTTTCACGTCAACTTGGTGGTTTTATTCTTAAAACATTTAAAAGCCTACAAGTTGACATTCATAAGCCAGACCTAAAAGTTAATGTAGAAATTAAAGAAGACAAGTTCATTGTTTATTTTAATAGAGTTAAAGGTTGTGGTGGTTTTCCGTTAGGTATTAATGGTCGTGTATTAATGTTAATCTCTGGAGGAATTGATTCACCAGTAGCCGCTTCATTATTAATGAAGAAAGGTTTTCATGTTGATTTTTTAACCTTCGTTTCTCCTCCTCACACATCAAAAGAAGCAGAGAACAAAGTTCGTAGTTTAATTAAACAAATCACATTAAATGGTCGATTAGAAAAACCTTTACTTTATGTTTGCAAATTTACTGATTTACAACATGAGATTGCTCACATTACTAATCATACTTACCAAATAACAATCATGCGCCGATATTTCTTTAGAATTGCGCAACATCTAGTTAAAACACAACACTATGATGCCATGGCAACGGGTGAATCTTTGGGTCAAGTGGCAAGTCAAACGATAGAAAGCATGACAACAATTTCTCAAGTCTTAGACAACGTAGTTGTTCTAAGGCCTTTGTTGACTTACGATAAATTGGAAATTATCCAATTAGCAGAAAAAATTAATACTTATAATATATCTATACTTCCATACCCAGATGCATGTAGTATGTTTGTGCCTGCCAACCCAACAACAAAGCCAAATGTTGACAAAGCACAAGCCCTTGAAAAAGAGTTATTACTAATTGAAGAAATTTATAAACGGGTAATTGGCAAGCAAATTAAGAAGGAGTTCATTTAATGATTGCAATAAAGGAAACAATCGTTAAGAAAATTGAACAGTATGAAAATATTGCTATTTTCTTCCATGAACTTCCTGACTTGGATGCTTTGGGTTCAGCCTATGGCTTTCAATATTTTATAAAAGCTAAGTTTCCAGATAAAGATGTAAAAATTATTGGCCTTGATACATTATCAGCTCAATTTGAAAACAATATGTTTTATTTTGATAAGAAACATGTACCTAATGAATTTTTAGCCAATGCGTTAGGAATTATTTTGGATACAGCCAATGCATCAAGAATTTGATCAGGTCGACATAATTTCTGTCGAGAATTAATCAGAATTGATCACCATCCTAAATTAGAAACGGTAGCAGATTATGAATGAGTTGACGACTCATACTGCGCTACAGCAGAAATGATTGCCGAATTAATTTTTGAATGAGACTACAACTCAGTTTTGATTCCAACATGTAATTGTTTATACGCGGGATTATTAACTGATACAGGAAGATTCTTATATCCTTCGGTTACACCAAAGACTTATGCAATAGCAGCAAAATTAGTAACCAAAGGTTGCAATCGTCAAAAAGTTCATGATGCTATCTATTTAAAAGACATTGATCGAGTTAAGTTCTCAGCCTATGTTCTAAAAAAAGCACACTTTGATACTGATCTTGGTATGGCATGAGCAAAGCTCGGAAAAAATTCTTTTGATCGATATGGCGTGAAATTAAGAATGAGTATGGTCCACATCCTTAGCAACATTAAAAATATGAATATATGATTTACATTCTATTATGATAATGTGCTCAAGGTGTGAAAGGGATCAATCCGGTCAAACAAACTACCAATTAATCAGATTGCTGAAAAATATCATGGTGGAGGTCATAAACTTGCTGCCGGAGTCACCATCAAACACCGTAGTGAGTTCAAAAAGATGATCAATGATATTAGAGAATATTTAAAACAAAATATACCAAACTTAAAAGATAAATAGGAGAGATTATGGAAAATATTGAAAAAGTAAAAGTACAACCTACAGAAGAAATCGAAGTTGAACAAGACAACGATTTGGAACAAGAATTAAGAGAATTAACTAAGGAAGAGTTACTTCATCGTATGACTTACGAAGAAACTAACCCAGAAGTTATTAAATTAATTAAAAAAATATTAAAAACTAAAGCTTAGTTATTTGTATGTATACCAACATCAAGACAAGGTCACACTATAGCATGGCGATGTCATCTATAAGCATAGATGATATTATTTTACATGCGCGTAATAACAAACAACAATATGTGTGCCTTGTTGATGTGAATGTGATGTATGGTGCATTAGAATTTTATACAAAAGCTGTTGCAGCTGGATTAAAACCAGTGATTGGTTTGAGCGTGTATGTAGAAAAAGAAGAATACGTATTGCTCGCGCGAAATTATAAAGGATATATCATTTTATGTAACTTGTCTTCGGCAATTAACCACAATAAAAAATGAAAACTTTCGGACTTTAGTTCAGACGATGTTACCGTTATTAGCAAAAATAAGGCCCCTGGTTTCAACAATTGAGTAAAAGATGAAGACTTAGCCATCCACGAGTCATTGTTCGTCTCTAAAAGCGATTTTTCGAAATATAAAGCCCTATTAGCAATTAATAAAGGTTGTCTCTACAACGAGATTGAAGATAACAAAGAAATTGCAAATAAATATCTATTAGATGATGCGCAAGCGCAAAAGATTTTTATACCGGCGCAAATAAACCTAACAAATAAATTATTAAATGAAATAAATCTAAACATTCCACTTAACAGAGAAAATTTCTTTGTTAAGTTTGATCTAAAGAAGAATTCCAACCTCTTATTACAAGAACGATGTCGCCAAGGTTTGATTAAACGTCTAGGTGAAAAAGTTCCTAAAAAATATATCGAGCGTATTAAATATGAATTAGATATCATCCACAAGATGGGGTTTGATGATTATTTCTTAGTCGTTCAAGATTATGTTGCTTTTGCAAAACAAAACAACATTATGGTTGGACCTGGCCGGGGTTCAGCGGCTGGTTCATTAGTATCATATGTGCTAGAGATCACTAATATTGATCCATTACAATATGGTTTAATTTTTGAACGTTTTTTAAATTCTCAACGTCAAACTAAACCAGATATTGACATTGACTTCATGGACAACCGTCGTCAAGAAGTCATTGATTACTTATTTAGTAAGTATGGTCAAGATAAGGTTGGTCATATCATTACTTTCCAAAAAATAAAGATAAAAACGGCTATAAGAGATATTGCGCGTATATTAGATATAGATTTATCAATCGTGAACATGATTTGTAAGTCAATCTCTGATTGATTTGATACAGATATCGATACTGTTGTTAAAGAGAAAAAAGTTGTTGCTGAATATGAAAAGAAATATCCTCAACTTTTTGAACTTGCTAGATTCATTATGGGTATGCCTAGACAAATTGGTACTCATGCTGCTGGAATTGTCATTTGCAATCAACCACTACATGATGTAGTGCCAACAACCTTATCAGCTGAAGGCACTAATACTGTTCAATATTCAATGGAATATATAGAACCAGTCGGATTAATAAAAATGGATATATTAGGTTTAGTTAACCTAAGTATTATTAATGATTGTGTGGATGAAATAAACAAGCATTCCAAGAAAACATTTGATATCAATCAAATACCATTAGATGATCAAAAAGTCTTCAAACAACTATGTTTGGGTAACACCCTAGGAATCTTCCAACTTGAATCTCCAGGCATGACAAATGTTGTAAGAAAAATTCAACCTAAATCAATTGAAGATATTTCGATAGCTTCAGCCTTATTCCGCCCAGGGCCACAAGCAAATATACCTACTTATTTAAAGAATAAGAAGAATCCTGATGCAATTGAATATATCGATGAAAGACTAAAAGAAATTCTTGCACCTACGTACGGAATAATTATTTATCAAGAACAAGTTATTCAAACATTATGTTTGGTAGCTAATTGGTCTTTAGCTCAAGCCGACATTGTTCGCCGAGCAATTTCTAAAAAGAAATTAGATAAACTTGAAGGTATTGGAAAAGAATTTATTGATAGCGCCATTAAAAATGGTTATAGTGAAAAGAAAGCTAATGAAATATTTGCTTACTTGTTAAAGTTTGCAAGTTATGGTTTTAACCATAGTCACTCAATTGCTTATGCGTTAGTAAGTTATCAATTAGCTTATTTAAAAACATATTATCCAAATCAATTTTATGCTTGTTTGTTGTCTTATAACCCAACAAGCAAAGCAGCTAACTATTTAGCTGAAGCAAAAAACAACGGTATTACAAGTTTACCACCAGATATTAATCATAGCCAAGTTGGATTTAGCATCTATGATGGAAAAATAATTTTTGGTCTTGGTGCAATAAAAGGAATAGGTGCGGCAGGAATAGAAAAAGTTCTTGTAGCCAGAAAAGAAGCAAAGGAATGAACATCAATCAAAGATTGTGTTCGTGATTTGGTTAAAAATGTTGTAGGTCAATCAACATTAGAAATCTTAGCTAAAGCCGGTTGCTTTGATTGTTTCATTAATAAAGATTTACCAAACCGTTCAAGTATTATTGCAAGTTTGGAATCAATTGTAAAGGCTGTTAAAACATACACGCCTAAGTATGGTTATTTATCTAATATAACTTACACTAAGATTCAAGATAATAAAGAAACAAGTAAGAAAGAAAACCAAGATCAGTTTGATATTCTTGGCATTGCTTTTTCTGCCCATCCAATTCTTGAAATAAAAGAAGCAAACCAGGAACTAATGAAAGATGCATTTACTCTTTCATATATTAAAGAAAATGCTCAGCCATATGTTAAATATAAAACAATAGTTTATATTAACTCTTTTAGAAAAATAAAAACTAAGACAGGTACAAATATGGCTTTCATCTCTTTAGAAGATGAAACTATGACAATAACAGATGCTGTAACATTTAACAATGTTCTTGATAATGTTGAACAAGCACCATTATTAGGAAAAGAAAAATATTTATATTGCACTGTAAGCAAATCTGGTCGTTCTTTACGAATTGATAAAATTATCAAGGAGGTTAAAGCATAATGAGAAAGGCAATGGTTATTGATGGTAATTCTTTAATTTATCGAGTATACTGAGCAACATTTAAAATGTTGCCATATTACAAACAACATAATTTAATTCCAACAAATGCTGTCAATTTATTTACTAAAGCGGTTTTAACTCTTTTAAAAAGAGATAACTATGATTACTGTTTTGTAGCCTTTGATCATGCTAAACATACGTTTAGATCTGAAATGCTTGATCAATATAAAGCTAATCGTAAACCAATGCCGACTGAACTATTTGTTCAATTACCAATGATAAATACTTTCTTGGATGCAATGGGAATTAAACATGAAAGTCAAGAAGGCTTTGAAGCTGACGATTTAATTGGTAGCTATTGCAAATTAATGAATGATAACCAAATTCAAGTTGATGTCTTTTCATCTGACAAAGATATGTTACAACTTGTTAATGAATTAACAAGTGTTAACTTATTTAAGGTAGGTGTTTCGGAAACAATTAAATATGAACCAAGCAACTTTTCAAATTTATATTTTGGTTTACAACCAAAACAAGTCGTAGACTTTAAAGCCATTGTTGGCGATGGTTCAGATAACTTTCCTGGTATTAAAGGTCTAGGGCCAAAAACAGCTGCTGACTTATTAAAAAAATTTGGTAGCTTTGATAATATATATCAAAACTTAAATCAATTATCATCAGCCCAAGCACAAAAGTTTAACGAACATAAAGCAAGTGGCGAACTATGTTATAAAATTGCCACTATAAAAAAAGACTTGTTTACAAGTAAACAAGTTGATGAATTCTTAAAGGGTCAATTTGACGAGCAAAAGTTTATCAAATTAGCTAATGATTATAAACTTCCTAGTTTATTAAAACATTTACCTAAAAAATAGATTTACTATTATAATAATTAAACATATTATTTATATTTATGGTGACTTAGCCAAGCGGTAAGGTCCGAAGCTGCAACCTTCGTATTCGTCAGTTCGAATCTGACAGTCACCTCCATTTAATGCGCCTTTAGCTCAATTGGATTAGAGCGCTTGGCTACGGACCAAGAGGTTGTGGGTTCAACTCCTGCAAGGCGCGCCATTTAAACCATTTTTGCTAATAATATATAGATACTATGTATAATTAACAAAGATGTATTTCGGGAAGTAGCTTAGCTTGGTAGAGCACTTGGTTTGGGACCAAGGGGTCGCAGGTTCGAATCCTGTCTTCCCGACCATTGATGGCAGGGTATCTCAGTTGGTTTAGAGAACTCGGCTCATACCCGGGGTGTCGTGAGTTCAAGTCTCACCCCTGCTACCATGTTGGATCTTTAGCTCAATGGTTAGAGCCCCCGACTCATAATCGGTAGGTTGTAGGTTCGAGTCCTACAAGATCCACCATAGTGATTTATAATAAGAACAGTTATTTGATATAATTAAAAGACACTGTTATAATGGATGCTTACCCAAGTGGTTGAAGGGTTCGGTCTTGAAAACCGAGAGGCGATGCAAGTCGCGCGGGGGTTCGAATCCCTCAGCATCCGCCATTATCGCGGAGTAGAGCAGCTTGGTAGCTCGTCAGGCCCATAACCTGAAGGCCGGTGGTTCAAATCCACCCTCCGCAACCATTTACGGTCGATTGGTATACGGATTATTATATCCCCCTGTCACGGGGATGAAACGAGTTTGAGTCTCGTATCGACCGCCATTAAGGTTCATTAGCTCAGTCGGTAGAGCAACAGACTGAAAATCTGTGTGTCCGTGGTTCAATTCCGCGATGAACCACCATAAAAAAAGATATTGTAACAATATCTTTTTTATTTTCTTTTATAATTACTTTATAAAAAATAAAAAGGTGAAAGGTTATAAACATGAAAAAATCAAAATTAATAGGTAGTGTAGCATTAGCAACAGGATTATTTGCTTCTGCACCGCTTGCAACATTATGTAGTTGTGCTCCTGGTGGAGAACATACCGATGAAGAAATTGTTACTTTGCGATCAGTAAATTTGAGCAAAGCTACATCTATTTTTACAGCTGATGCTATTTCTATTTCTAATGATTCAGAAGATACAAAGGCAACATTATGAGAAACAGAATTGGATGATCAAGGTCAATTAATTCTTTCCGAAGTTACTGGTGAAGATGAACAAGGTGAAATAGTTACTATTTCTCCAGATTGAACAAAACAAATTGATGCAAATCACGTAATTTTGTCATTTAGCAATAATTTACATGACGAAGGAAATGTTCAATACTGTGTTAACATTTCAAATGGTCAATGTACTAAATTGAAAGATTTCTGAGTTGTTCAAACAATTGATGAACATGATGCAGCATTCCCAGTAGTAGGTGATTACATCTACTTTGTTGCTGATTATGTTAATCGTTCAGGCAGACAAAACGATCAAAGTGGTGGGTTAATAAAAGTTAGAAAAGACTATTTTGATAATTTTGATACATCTGATCCATCAATCATTATTAAAGTATCTGAACAATATCAATCTATTGGAACTATGGTATGAGATAAAGGTCGTCCTGTAGCACACCAATTTGCTGTTAATTCTAATGGTGATGTACTATACTTTTGTTCTTCTACATACGGAAAAATTAGCAATGATGATAAAGATAATAAGTGAGGCTTATTATACAAAAAAATGAAAGAAGATGGAACATATGGTGAAGCATATAGGTTAATGTCTTACTGACCAGGATCGGACAAAGAATATATGCCTTGCGATACAATGGGTATCTATTCACAAGGGTCAGATTTTTACTATAAAGATGGCGGTAATGGAATAGTTTTTAAACCACAATTTATTGATCAATATCTTGTTCCTGAACTTGGCTATTGCAAAGTTCTATTTGATAAACATAGATATTTAACAGAAAGCGATATTTATGAGATTACTGATCCTTATTCAAGGCATATAGTTAGGACACAAACATCCAGTGGTAAAGAAAGAATTGTTAATGTTGATAATGGTCATGTGTTTGATTTATGATATGAAGGATGAGAACCAAAAGAAAAAGATACATCTGGGAATCATCATGTAATTTTTCCATTAAAACATGATTATCTTGATTACACTAGTCAAACAGCATTCTTCTTAAACAAGACTAAAATAAGTGGAACTGTTGTCCCTCCAAGAATGTTTACAATGGATTTAACAGCAAACGAATTCGTTGGTGATTGATTTGATGTTCAAGGTGAATTTAACACTGACAACCTATTAATTAAATCATTTAAAGTATTAAATGATTCACAAGTAGTTATTAATGCTTATGATGAATCTAAAATTGCTTATGTTGTCATTAAAGGTGATAAAAATGGCAGCACTTGGACATTTAGTGTTGATAGTGTTCAATATAACACTGAAATGGAAAATGTTGAAGTAATTGAAAAAACTGAATAGGAACTAGGGAAATAAAAAAAACACGCTTATGCGTGTTTTTATTTTTTATCAAATTAAATTTATTAATTTTTAATCTTATAAATAGTAATCAAAGTAAACTTCGTATTGTTCCTGAACCACAACCCTTAGATGTTTATTTTCCATATCATATGTTGAATTGTGAGTTGTTTGTCAGAATTTAGGTTCTGATGGACTACGAACATCTAGTATTCTAGCATTTCAATAATCTTGTTTAAATAAAGTAAGTTCAGTCAAATAACTATTTCAATCAAACAGAGGTTTTTTACTTTCATCTTTTGCATAAAGTTCATCATATGGAACAAATTCTGAATATCATTCTGAAGTTAAATCACCTTTGTATCTTACATCTGGATCCGGATCTGTGTCTGTTCAATCTATATTCATAGGCACCCTATTATGTGAATAACGATATGCTCTTGAATACATAACCTGTTTCATTAATGCTTCCATACCAGCAAATGAATTACTTGTGTTATATCCATTCTTTAGAATCTCATAACGTTCGTCACCATTTTTTTGTTTGTTTTCAAAAGTTGAGTGATTATTGCAATAGTAATTAGTCATAATTTGACTATCACCAGTCTTAACTTCATCAACAACCTCAAAGTGCTTTGTTGAATCTTGTTTATTAAAGAATTCAACAATTACTGTTTTTGGATTGCCATCCTCACCTTTGCCAGCAATCATAATGTGTAAATGGTGAGAACCATTTAAATCACCCTTAATATTTATCGGTTGAGTTCCACCTTCACCTTTCAATAATCTAACAGCATGATCAACATTGTCTGCATTATCAAGAATATATCTTGGCACAAACAATTGATGAAGTTGGAATGCATCTTTATCTCCTGGATTGGTTTCAGGAACAATTTCAGGTTGTTTTGTTTCGGGATCAATCTTATCTGGTTCCATAGAAACCACATTATGTGAACAAATAACCCCAGCATCATTAATTCCATCAAGTGTAATATTAGGAATTAATTTTAATTGTTCATTGTATTCATTGTTCAACAATTTATTTTCTCTTAAACCAAAATGAATAGCAATTCCAATAGACTCATGTCTATGTTTTTCTTTGTCTGCTTTTACTCTAACAACAAATTCTGGTGTGTCATTAAAGACATAGTCAAAGTTTCTTCCATAAAAATTACCATTTCTAACAGAAGAACAACCACACACCTCTGCTTCTTCTGTTGTAACAAACTTATCATCATACACATAGTCATCGAATGTCATTTCATGTAAATATGGTGTAAGATGTTTCACGTTAGTGGTACTACAAGATGTCATTGGCATTGTTGCCAAGCACCCTGCACTCAATGCAATTGGGCCAATGATTTTGCCAATTTTTTTATTATTCTTTTTCATATATTTATTATATGTTTATATAATTATTTAGTTAAGTAGATATATTTAACACCATAAAAATTGATCAAGCCGTTGTTGACTCAGATTAGTTATATTAAGAGAGCCTGTGCTGGTGGAATGCAGACATAACTAGAACCAACTATTCACTTGATTAAACAACTTAATAGAACAAAAGAGCACATTAATTTGTGAAGCTATGTGGTACCACCCTAACGGGTCATAGCATCCAAATTTGGTGTGCTTTTTGTTTTGAAAGGATTAAGATGATAATTAACAATAAAGATCAAATTGTTACTCAATTCAAAAAATTAATTGCAGAACAAACAACTGTTAGTAAACTTATTGAAAATAAGAATATTTTCTTCAAACAAAACGTTGCTGGTTTATATTCTCAATTAAAAGCATTACCAGATGAACAAAAGAAAGAAGCAGGTTTGGAAATCAATGCTTTTAATCAAGAATTAACTGCTTTATTTGAGCAAAAGAAGAAAGAGTTAGAGACAGCAAGTGAATTAACTAGCAACAAGGTAAATTATGATTTGAATGTTGATACATATGATTTGACAAAGGGTTCAAAAACTATTTTGTCAATTATTACTGACCAAATTATTAGTTATTTTAAAGCATTAAATTTCCAAATTGTTGACGGTGATGAAGTTACAACAATTGAAAATAATATGGATCGACTTAATATTGATAAGTCGCACCCAGCTAGAGATCCAAAAGATACATTCTATATTGATGCAAAAAGAATGCTAAGAACTCACTGTACGTCAACAACAGCAGAAGTTATTCATGATCAAGACCGCGAAATTAAAGTTTTATCATACGGCAATGTTTATCGTAATGATGACGATGATTTAACTCATAGCCATCAATTTAGTCAAATTGATATTGTTTGAGTAAAAAATAATTTATCAATTAATCATCTTAAATCCGTTATTGATGGATTAATTAAATATATCTTTGGTGACGATGTTAAAACAAGATATCGTCTATCTTATTTTCCATTCACTGAACCTAGTTTTGAAGTAGATGTAAGCTGTTTTAACTGTGGCGGTAAAGGGTGTCCAATGTGTAAACAAACTGGATGAATTGAAATTCTAGGTGCTGGAATGTTACACAAAAAAGTATTAGCATCCGCTAATATCAAGCGAGTTAATTCAGGATTAGCCGCTGGTATAGGTATAGAAAGAATTGCAATGTTAAAATATGGAATTAAAGATATCCGTGATATCTATAACAATGACTTTAGATTAACAAACCAATTAAAAGGAGTTAAATAATGTTGTTTAGTAGAAAATTAATAACAAAGTTTATTCCTGATTTTGTTAATATTACAGATGAAAAATTAACACAAGCTGTTAACTCTTTAGGGATGGAAGTTGAATCCATTACCAAACATCAACCAATCAATAATGTTGTTATTGGTCAATTGATTTCATATCGTCCAGTTGAAGGAACTCACTTAAATTTATGTCAAGTCAAAATTAGTTCAACACAAACAAACACAATTGTATGTGGTGCCAGTGGACTGGTTGAAGGCAAAAAAGTGATTGTTGCTCTATCTGGAGCAAAATTACCTAATGGTGTCACTATAGAAAAACGAGTGATTCATGGAATGGAATCTAATGGAATGATTTGTGCATATCCTGAATTAACTGGTAGTGATGCATACTTAGCTGATGCAGAAAAAGATGAAATCATAATGTTAGACGAAGGCAGAGTTGGTGAAACCAACTGACCAGAACTAATTGGATTAGATGATACTATTTATGATGTAACAGTGCCCGCTAACCGAAATGATGAAAATGCATATTTAGTATTTTGTTTTGAATTAGCAAATAAATTGGGATTAAAATTTAAGTTTGATATTAAAAATACAGTAGGTAAATTGCCACAAAGCCAAAATAATATTGTTGCAAAATCTTCATCCTGCTCATTCTTAGCATTTTTAGATTATCATGTTAGTCCATCACAAGTTGCTCGTTCTACGTGAGATGTGAAAGCAATGTTGATGAATCATGGAATCAAACCAATTAATCAAATTTTAGATACATTGTCTTACATTACTTTATTAACTAATTGTCCAACCCATGTGTATGATGCTAATAAGCTACAAGGATCAATGAATTGTAGAAATTCCAATAGCGAATTAAAATTTGTTGCTTTAAATGGCAAGACATACACTTTAGCAGCAAATGACATTTTAATTTGTGATCAAGCACAACCAGTATCAATTGCATCAGTTATTGGTTCTGATAGTACTAAGTTATTATCAAAGACAACAAGAGCAAGAATTGAAATTGGTAACTTTAATTATGCTCAGGTTAGAACAACAGCAATTAGATTAAATTGTGAAACTGATGCAAGCAAAAAGGCATCAAGACCTCTAAGCAATTTCTTAAACTTAGTTGCTTTGCAATTAATAAAGGAAACATTTGGTGTTCCATTAATGACACAATTATGATATCGTCCAAATTGAAATGCTAAGCAAATTAAATTAGACTATAAAACATTAGCGTGATTTATTAATGAACCGTTGAGCCATGGATTTGTCATCTCAAGTTTAAAGAAGCTAGGTTATGATGCAAACCTACTGTTGAATAAATTCAAAGCACCTGCATGACGATTAGATGTTGAAAATCAAGAAGATATGTTTGAGGATATCTTAAAAATTATCGACATGAATAAATTGAAGTCTATTAGTGTTGCTGATAATTTATTGCCTGTTGCTGAGAACATTGATTATGATATCAAGCAAAATATTAAAAATATTTTATTAAATAATTATTTTAGTGAAGTTAAGACATACAATCTAACAAACAAAAATAATTTAGAAAAGTTTAATCTTTTTAAAGCAAAAGACCCAATTAAGATTATGTGTAACAACTCTAATCGTGAATATTTCCGTTTTAACTTATTGGATGCAATGTTAAAGGTTTATAAATACAACGATGCTAGAAAATTACAGTTACATCCGATCTTTGAGATTCAAAAAATATTTACAAATAAAGATAAAACCACAAATATTACATGCTTGTCATTAAATAAGTATTTAATTGATAATATTACAGGTAGTGGACTCGCTACAAACGTTAATTACTTTAAAGCTATAGCTAACGAAATAGCTAAAGTGTTAAATGCAAAGATTTCATTTGTAATTACTCAAGTCAATGATTTCTATAGTAATGAGACAATAGGTATTAGCTACAAAAATAATATCATTGGTTACATTGGAAAGATAAAAGCAAGTTCCTTAAAGAATTATGATCTATCTAACAAGCAAATTTATGCTTTAACAATGAACATTGATAAATTAATCGATGATTATAAAAAACTAAAATTTGTTGTTAAACCTTTTGGTATTTTCCAAAAATTGTCTAAGGATGTTAATATTATTCTTGAACAAGCAAACATTCATTTAGTGAATGAAAAAATTCAGCAAATTAAAAACATCAAAGATATTGAAGATGTAAAAATAATTAATATCTTCAATAAAGATAATAAGACAATTTATACTGTGAGGTATTATCTTGTTGATACTCGTCAATTCACTGCTAACGATCTTGAATTAATTTCTAAACAAATTGAAAATTTAAGTAATTTGTAGAATTATTTCAAACTGATCATAGAATTTATTTATTGAATCAGGTTCATATCATACCAAATCAACAATGATTGATTTGGTATTTGTTTTATATGTAACCTCTATCTTGTAATATTTATCCTTAAATGTTGTTATTTTGTTTAATGCTTCTTGCGTGATAGAAATAATATTATCAACAAATTTTCTCTCATTAATAACGTAAGTTATTGACCTTCCATCACGAACAATTTCTATTAGGTTTTTTCATTTGTCATTATCTTTTAATTGTTTGACAATAGGATAATAATGATCATTTTTATTTGGATGTGTTGGACTATCAGGTTTATCTGCTGAACCATTTTCATTATTTATTAATAAATTTGCTGTTATGGTTGTTCCAGCAATTAATACAGCACTAGAGACAGAAATTATTCCAACAATTTTATTCGACATTTTAATCATAATTTTTTACCACCTTTCATATTTTTAAATCAATTTCTTCAATAACTCTATGAGCAATCTGTATAGTGGGTTTTGGCTGATCATTAACAAAGTTAAAACTATTTTTAATGATGAATTTATTGATAACAGTTTCTTGTTTAATTTGTAATTCTAATTCGTAATATCCTTGGGAAGCTTGAGGAATATAAAACCCAGGCACACCAGCTGGATCAAAGACCACCTTATTGTTTTCATAATCAAATAATGTAAAATCATCAAGATTAATTTCTACATTTTTAGTCAAATCTGATTTAATTTCCAATGTTTTTTCTAACATTTGGCTTTCACTAGATAATTCAATTCAATAATAAAACTTGATTTTTGCTGATATGACTTGAAAAGCCACATCAGATGATAAATGGGTTAAGTTATTAAAAGCATTTGTAATATTAGAAAGATTATCACAATTAACATTTATCTGCCTAACTGTTGGAATACATTCATTACCAAAAGGTAATGAATAACCAACAGCATTATCAACAATTTGATTTTGTTTTATTAAGTGAGTGTTAGTATAGTAAAGATGAAAATCTCATCGTTGTTCTTCTGTTTCCACCATTAATTTATCTAAATCTTCTTGTTGAACATCAGTTCCTGCTCCTTTAGCAGCTTCAGGATCAATATATAGTGATAGACTTAAGTCAATTTTCATATTATTTAAATCAAGTTTAAATAATTCATTCTGACTTATGTCTACAGTAAAATGTCCTGAGTATAATTTTGCATAATCGCGATTGTATATTACATCAGTTTTGGCACCAGATTGATCACTAGCAAAGTTAAAAGAAATACCGTTTATTTGTTGATATGGTAATTGTATGTCTGCAGCAAGCGAATTAACTGGTAAACTGAAATTATTAATACTATGTAAATCAAAGACAATATCTCAATAATTGTCTCGCATATCTATTACTGCTGTAATATGGTCAAGATAATGGTATTTATAGTGGTTGTATGTGTTTTCAAACGATTTTATAAAATAGGCCATATACCCTCCATATATATATTTACCTAAAAAAATAAAAATTTAGAATCGTCATCATAAAATAACAACTATGTATTGATTAAATAATAGGATACGATGTAAAAATATTTAAAAAAATAGAACAAATCAATAATCTCTTAAGAAACTGTATAATTAGTATATTAACAATATGTAGATGAAGAAACATTATGAAAAAATGAAACAGAATTTTTCCTAGTTTAATGATATTAACTAGTGCACCACTAACCACATTGATTGGATGTAATGTTGAGAAGGACGACCCAGTTGGTGATTTAGAATTTTCGGTTGGACCATCAACAACAATTAGCTTTGATTCAGCAACCTTTTCTTTATCTTGGAAACCATCTGATGATTCTTTAACAATTAGCAATGCTAAATTTAAATTTGATGGCATGAAAGAACTAGCCAAGGAAACCAAAATTGAGAAAAAAGAATGTGGTTCTTGCGATGTTACAATAACTTTTACTAATTATTTAGTAAAAGACATTTATGATGGTGTTTTATCGTTTGATTATGTTGACGCAACAACAGGGAAAGATGGCACTGCAGAAATTAATAAGATTTCTATTAAAAAATATAGCCCACCTGAAGCAGTTGATTTTGAAACATGTTCTTGGGATGAAATTGTAAGTGCTTGCGAAGAATTAGAAGCAGGAATATCTGATATTGAATTTTGTTCAAAGTTTAAAATGAAAGGTCAAAGTGTTACAAGTTTGGACCAATTTATAGGAGCATCTAGAAAAGTTAATTTAAATGGTCAAACACACAAAGTAATAGTTGTTGGGTGTAAACAAGATTATTTTGATGAGCAACACACTGTTGCTTTAACATTCCAATTTAATAATGTAATTTGTAGTGCGAACCAAGAAAACATTAAAACAAAATGAGATGATATTGATAATACAAATTATTGAGAATCATCATTGTATGATTTCTTAAATAACGAAGACCCAGATGAATCATCTATTACAAGCGTTCTTGAAATGATGACACAAGGGAACGATTGAGTGAAGAACATCAAGCCAGTTTTACGAAGCGTTATTACTAAAGATGAAACCAATGAATATAAACCTGCTCAAAAAGCAACAAAACTATTTGAACCAACCATTTCTGACGTTTTTTCAAGTCAAGGAATTACTGACGATGATGCATGAGATTGTATTAGGGACAATGCAAATTTATATTGTTCTGAAGGATCATATTCACCAAATCAAGACCAAAATTTGCAATATATGTATTATGAAAAAAATATAGGAGATGCAGCCGTCAAAATTGGAGTTTCTTATGAAGGTTTAGAACGAAAGGACGTAAAAACAGAAGAAAGTAGTCCGCATCATTATTGATTTTCATCCCCTAGAATTGGTAATGGAATAGATGAAAATAAAAAGGCATTTATAATTCAACAAAACGAGTTATTTAGTTATGATACAACAAATGAATTAAGTGTCGCTCCATGTTTTTGCTTATAAGTTATAACTTTCATAAAATAAAAAAATAAAGGTTAACCTTTATTTTTTAATGATTTTTAGTTATCTTTAAGTTTACTCATTGCATTCAATAAATCAACAACATTTAGAATAATTGAATCTTGTGTTGTTTTTGAGTACTTACCCAAGTTATTAATAGTTTCTTCAACCGATCTGTGAACTAATCCATCACGGTGGCCAATTCGACCACTACCTTCAGCAATAGTTAAACATAAGAAACCACAAACCAATGAAGATAGAATCTTAAATGAACAGCTTGGTTTAGCACCATCACATAAGATACCACTTTGTGAAACTAAGTGCATATTTAATAAGTCATTAATTCTTGCTCAATCTCATCCTTTTTGGAATGCAATACCCGCAACAGCACCACAACCTGCTGCTAAAGCTGATCCACACATACCACATAAATGACCGACTTTAGATTTAATTTTTCAAGTAATGAAGTGAGCAAAAGCTAAAGCTTGCAGTTTTTTAATTTCATCAATTTTAAATTCTTTCGCATAAACATCTTGTGGAATAGATACAGTTAAACCATGATCACCAGAAGATGAAGATGTCATTACTGGTAATGGGCAACCATACATTCTTGCATCTACTGCAGCACAAACGTCAGCCAAGATTTTTGTTGTTCAATGGTCTTTCTTAAAGCAAGTGTTATTATCTTCACCTTTAAGAATTTTCATCCAAACTTTGGTAATAGCAGTTTCATCTGGATGAGCATAACCTTCTTCTTGAACGATTTGGTTCATCTTTATTCCACCACGTAAAAATGATAATTCTTTAATAGTTAGAGTTTGGCAAATTTCGTGAACATGACGAATTGATAATTCATCTACTTTTTCATCAAAGTCATAACCAGCAGCTGATTCTCCGGAAATTTCTGATGGGTCTAGGGTTTCTTTACCATTCAATTTTGCTTGAATAATGTTGTCATGTGAATATTTAATAATAACATCAGCTTCATTGTTTTGGTCGTCTTTAGCAACACAACGAACATAAACAGGGTGTGAACCAAAGTCTACTTCAACATCAATTATTTTTGGCTCAGCATTACCAAGCTTTTTAGCTTGTTCAATTGTTTCTGCTGTTAAATCATCTAAACAACTAAGTTTTTTAATTGGGTTTTTTAGAATGATACCTGCCGCAGCGATTGTTGCCATACCACAACGTCCTAGACGTGGCACACCAACACGTGAGTCGTTACGGAACACATATGGTGATGTATATATAGTTGCTGTTTTAAATTTACCAGGCAACAAACTTGAAGCTTTTGCTGCAGCAAGTGACACGATACCAATTTCAGTACAACCTAATGCTGGTTGAACTTGTTGGTGAATTAGGGCTAGTAAAAATTCCTTGGCCGTAAGTTGTTCAATTGTTTTCATTAATTAATACCTTCTATTTATTACTTATGATTATAAATCTTTTTTAAAATAAAAAAATATAGGTTTTAACCTATATTATTTTCCTTGTTCGTCAAATTGAATATTTTTATTAAATTTCAATGTGTATTTACAATGTTTTGCTAAACCTAGTTTAGAGGTTTCACGATATCCATCGATTAATTCATTACCTGATTCATATAGGATGGTAATTGTATCATCAATGTGAACTAATTGTCTTTGGCCTTTTAATAAGTGAGCTTGTTCAGCGGCGGCAATAGCTCTCATTGCATAGATACCATTACGTTGAATACAAGGTACATATGCACACTGGCCAACTGCATCACAAGTCATACCAACTAGTTGTTGCATTGCTATTTCACCAGACTTTTCAATTTCGTCAATGTCTGCATTGTATGCAATAACTGAATACATTGCAGCAGCTAGAGCAGTAGCAACACCAACTTCAGCCTGACACCCACCAGTCGCACCTGCAACTGAACCATTTTGCTTAATTGTGATACCAATCAATGCAGCAGCAGAGAATGCTTCATAAATTTTTTCTTTTGTTGGTTTATATTTATCAACAGCTCATTTATATGCACCTGGCATAGTACCAGCAGAGCCACATGTTGGAGCAGTAACAACCATACCATAAGCAACAGCTTCTTCGTTTGTGGCAATTGCATAAGCAGAAACTAATTTAGTTCTTTTTACTCATTCACAATCATCTGGGCGAACTGAATCTAATACAACTTTTGCTCGACGATCAAAAGCAACTAAACCTTCAATTATTCCAGTTTTAGCTAATCCTGATTTTATAGTTCCTTCAAATGAATCAATCATTTGATCATACAATTTAATCAATTCTTCCTTTGGTTCATGTTTACACAAGAATTGGAAAGGAGTAAGCTTATCCTTTTTAATAATTGCTTTCATTTCAGCAAAGTTTTTGTATGGATAAATATCCTTTGTTGGTTCATCACCTTCAACAGTGAATGTTCCACCACCAACAGATGTAAACATTTTGTCAGCAATAACCTTATTACCTTTACCAAACACTTCCACACGCATCATGTTTGGGTGTTTTGGTTGAGTCTTAAGATCTCAAACAAATTCGTGAGGATATTTTGCAAAAACTTCATCAACAGCACGGTCAAGTAAGTGACCTTTACCTGTTAATGCAAATGAACCATAAAGAGTAATCTTTAAATGATCAATTCCTTCCTTTTCAAAATTATCTAGAATATAGTGACACATTCTTGTTGGAGCAATTGTGTGACTTGAACTTGGACCATGTCCGACTTTAAATAATTCTTTTACCGATAACATAATCTTTCTCCTATTCTCAGTCTTTGGCTGTAGCTTCTTTTAATGAATATGAAGCATGGTCTGCAAATCCACCAATACCCAATCGACGGTTTTTTGCTACCAAGTCTCCACCAGTTTCACCAATAACTTGAATTAAGTCATCTAGTTTGCATAATTCTGGTGTTTTCATTAAACTATGGTTTAAGATAGCTATTTCATATGCTCTTGTAGCAAATGAAGCACATCTTTGAATACAAGGAATGATTGGATAACTATTTAATGAGTCACAAATAATTCCTAAAGAGTGTTCTAGTGCCATTTCAAATGCACGGCCACATTCTTCAATATCTGCATCGTATAAAACAACTGCTGCTAGAATTGCTGCCATACCACAAGCTGTTCCCATTGGACCTTGACAACCAACGTCAATTGGAGCAATACTTGCTCTAGAATCAACTAATGCAGCAAAGATACTTGCAGCGCAAAATGCATTGATCATTTTCTTAGAAGTTACATCATAGTTGTTTAACAAATACAAAGCCATAGACCAGAAAACTGCAGTTGTGCATAGGCTTGGTGCGGCAATGATAACCGTTTTTTCGTTAATTTCTTCACTGATTGCATAGCAGAAAGCTGAAAGGATACGGTTAGCATTTTCAGCAGGTGATAAGAAATTTTCATCGTGCAATCAAATATTTCTTGCCTGACGAACATAGTGTATATCAGGGTTAGATAATTTTAATTCACCATGTTTTCTTAAACCAGATAGGGAAGCTAATTCAGCTAGGTTAATACCACGATAATACAGTGATTTAATTTCTTCACGATCTGCACCTAAACAAGCAAAGTCTAGGAAACTTGCACCTTTGTGATCATCAAATCACTTTTTAACCTCTACAAAAGTGTTAAAAGGCAATGTATCATGTGAACTTTTTTTATTAAAGTAGTAGTGTCCACCACCGCTAGCAACAACACGGTGACGATATAAAGGTATTGTTGCATCACTAAAGATAACTACATCGAATACATATGGTAAATTTTTGCATGTTGCTGGAGTTGGTTTGTCTGAAAAGATTGCATACTTGAAGTTAGAGTATGAGAATGCATAATCGATATCGTGACGGATACCTGCATCTTTTTCAAGTCGAGCATATTCGTTATATAGATAAACCTCTACGTGGTTAATCTTTGATCTTTTTAAACGAATTTCTTTAGCAATTTCAAGACAAGCACGGTATGGAACCATATTCAAGGTTGAACTAGGACCCATACCTTGCTTAAATAATTCTAAAATTGATTTCATATAGAGAAAAACCTTTCTATTTTTTCCTTATTAAATTATAAACCAAATAAGATAATCAAAAGTTATATTTTTTTAATAAAAAATATATTTAAAGCATATTTAGATATTGCTTTATAATGTTAGTTAGTTAAAAAACTATTATGGCTCAAAGATCGGTTGTGAAATTATCTAGTCAACTTAAGGGTAAGACTGTTGAAATTGTATCCTTAAACTTCACAGATCATTTGATAAAGCATAAGTTAGAAAATATTGGCTTTATCAAAGGTGCTCAAGTTAAAGTACTAGATAATGATGATTCTAACAAGGTTCTTCACTTACAACTGTACAATGTGCAATATGTGTTAAGAGAGGAAAATTGTAATCAAATAGATGTCAAAGTTATCTAAGTTTAGAAATACTGAAGGTAATAACTATTTGTTGATTGGTGCACCAAATACTGGTAAATCGACCATTTTTAACCTTTTAACAACATCAACTGCTTTAGTTAGTAACATTGATCGTATGACAACTGAACATACGATGGGTAAGATTAAACATAGTGAAAATTATTTGGTTGATTTACCTGGTACTTATAATCTTTCTCACCCTATTGCAGAAGAAAAAGAAACACATTATCACTTATTGCATCATAAAGTGTCTTCAATTGTAAATGTGGTTTCAGCTTTTTCAATCCAACGTGATTTATTTTTAACATTACAATGCATTGAAACAGGAATGTTAAACACCTTATGTGTTAATATGATTGATTTGATCAATCCTAAATCATTTAATTGAAAAAAATTAAGTAAAAAATTAAATGGTTTAAACATTGTCTTAAGTCGTTCAAACCGAAACAAAAACACAAAGAATATCTTGAATTCAATGTTTAAATCAAAAAAAGTAGATTCAAAAGTTGTTACTTATTCAGATGAAATTGAACAATGAATTGAAAGATATTCAAAAGTGTTACCAGAAATGAATGTTTCAAAACGTTTTGCTGCTTTAATGTTGCTTGAAAACAATTCATATTTTATTGGACAATTGCAAGAGCACCACTCTGCTTATTGAGGAGAAATAAACAAAATTCTAGTTAAAACTAGAGATAAACATTTTATTAATGAAATTCGAGATACTAAAATTGAATTCATTAAAAAATTATTGGATGAATGTCAATTCAAAAACAGGAAATATTTGAGAGTTAATTTAAAAAAGCAAAATCGTTTTGATCACTATTTCTTAAAAAAATGAATTGGCATCCCATTATTTCTGATAATTGCTATAGCAATCTATTATTTAGCATTTGGTAGTTATGCTGGTGGTGGCTTACAATATTGATTTGGCCAAGCATTAACCAACCCAGACTGAGGTTTGTCACACTGGATGATTGTTGGTTTAAACAATTGAAATGCTCCTGAATGAGTATCAAGCATGATTGTTAATGGAATTTTTGGTGGTTTATTTACGGTGTTAACCTTTATCCCATGCATTGCTATTTTATATATTTGTGTAACAATCATTCAGCAAGTAGGGCTATTGTCTCGAGTTAGTATTTTACTTGATAATGCCTTTAGTAAGTTTGGTTTATCAGGCCGATCAATAGTTAACTTATTAACTGCTTTTGGTTGCAATGTACCAGCAATTATGTTGGCCCGAAGTTCAAGTTCAAAGAAAGAACGGATCATTTCAGTTCTAATTATTCCATTCATTCCTTGTGCAAGTAAGATTATTGTTATTGCCGCAATTGCTAATGCAATATTCTTGAATTTTGGCTGATTATTTGTTTTAGGTTTGGTATTATTATCAACAATCATTGCTTTAGTTTTAGGTTTAACTTTCTCTAAAACTATGTTTAGAAAACAAAAATCATTCTTTTGTGTAGAAATGGTAAACTGGAATGGCATTGATGTTCGTATTATGTTTAAAAACGTATGACAGACAATCAAAGGTTTTTTAAAAAAAGCATTCTTAACAATTACTATTGCTAACATAATTTTCTGAGCATTACTACACTTAGGTAATGTTCCAGGTGTATATATTAACACAACAGCTAATCCATCAGATATTCAATATTCAGCTTTAGCTTATATTGGTCGTGGAATTAGTTATGTCTTCTATCCATTTTTAGGATCAGCCGACTGAAAATTAACTTCTAGTTTAATAGCAGCTATTCCTGCAAAAGAATTAACATTAACAACTCTACAAATGTTAGCTGGTTCTGAGGAAATTAAAACACTATTTACTCCAGCTGTTGCAGTAAGTTTTATGATTTTCTTATCATATTACATGCCATGTATTCCTTCAATCAATGCAATGCGAACAGAAGTTGGAAGAAAGAATATGTGAATGAATATTGGCATTAGCTTTGCTACTGCTTATGTTTTAGCAACATTAGTGTATTGGGTGGGTACTGGTTTCAGTATGATAGCATAATATGAAAAAACCATTACGTATCTTTTTAACAATTTTAGCTTTTGTTGTCGTAGATGGTGCTTTTGCATCTACATGTGCTTGTACTTACATTTATCATTGAAATGTTACTGCTTTTTGATGAAGTTGGTTTTTAATTGTTTGATTGGTTGACGTTTTTGTTGGATGCTATATTTTCTACAAACCTAATCGGACAGATGAAACAAAAACATTCTGATTGTTTGTAATGGTCCTTATTCCTATTGTTGGAGCATGCATCGCTCTAATTTATAACTATAAATTAAAGACATTATTTTCCCAACCTAATAATGATCATACAAAACTCCAATCGATTATTTTTAGAGCTAGAAAAAGTATAAGAATTTATTCCGATTCATTTTTTGTTTCATTAGATACTTTTAAAGCATTAAATTATGCTCGTTGAAAAGGTGTAAAAGTTGAAATTGTTTTGTCAATGCAAGAAAAGAAATCACGACAAGATTTCTTGATTTATACATTACAAAAATACCTAGAAAAAAACATTGATTTATATTTTATAAACAAACAAATTGATGAGTCATTTATTGTTGTTGATAATGAAGAGTGTTTATCAACCACAAAGAACTTTAATTTTAGGAATGTTTATCGTTACAAAACAATCGTTTCTAGTGATAATCCTAACCGTTTTATTAACATATGAAATTATGATTGAGAACGTTGTAGCAAACAATCATTAAAAAAAGAGAAAATTAACCCTTTCATAAACGTTAAATATAAACTTATTAATATTTTTTATCCATTTTTCTAATTTCATATATAATAAATGAGCAATATACCAAAGACAGTAACTGGCTATGCCTTAATTTGTTACCGAGGAATATGATCAAATTTTTGATAAATCTCTCAGTGTCTTTGTGTAAACAAAGGCACTTTATTTGTATATTGCCAACAAATTACGGAGGTAAATCGTGTCTAAAGCAATAATTGAAAAGAAAGCAAAAGCTACTGAAGAATTTGTCGACAAAATTAAGAAAGCAAAATCATTCTTAGTTTTCGAGTATTTAGGTCTTACTGTTAAAGAATTAACAGAAATGAGAGCCAATTTACACAAAGAAGGTGCAAGTATTGAAGTTGTTAAAAATAACGTTCTAAACCGTACCCTAAAGGCAAATAACATTCAAGTAGAAGAATGCAATGGTCCTAATGCTGTTATCATTTGTAATGATGATGAAGTATGTTCTTTCAAAGCAGTAGCCGATATTGCTAAAAAAAGAAACTTTGTAAAATTTAAATTTGGTTACTTAGAAAACCAAATCATTAAACCTGACCAACTTGCCCAAATCGCTGCCATCCCAGGAAGAAAGGGTTTATACTCTATGTTACTTTCTTGCTTAACAGCAAGCTTAAGAAACTTCCTATATGGACTTAATGCAGTTGGAAAGACTAAACAAGCATAATTAGAAAAGGAATTTTATAAATATGGCAAAATTAACAAATCAACAAGTAATTGAATCTCTTAAAGAAATGTCTTTAATGGAAATCAATGATTTAGTAAAAGCAATTGAAACTGAATTTGGCGTATCTGCTGCTGCTCCTGTAGCTGCTGCAGCTGCACCTGCTGCTAATGCTGAACCATCACTAGTTACATTAACATTAACTAATGCTGGTGCAAGCAAAGTTGCTGTTATTAAGATCTACCGTGAAATCACTGGTTTAGGTCTAATGGAAGCTAAAAATGCAGTTGACAAAGCTCCTTGTGTAGTTAAAGAAGGTATTAAACCTGAAGAAGCTAAGGAACTTGGCAAGAAATTCACTGACGCTGGTGCTAAAGTAGAAATTAAGTAGTTAAGAAAATATAGTCATAGACTATATTTTTTTGTTTTATAATATCGGTATTTATGGAGATAAAAATGAGAAAAAATAAAATATTAGGTTTATTAGGAGCAACTGGCACTTTATTAGCTAGTACAATTGCTACTGGTGTGGTTACTTCATGTTCTTGTTCAACAGTGCATATTGAAGTAGCTGAAAATGATGTTAGTATTATTGGCAATAATATGGCAGCATATTTACATTACACACTAACTAATAGATTAGGAAACAACGAAAAGATTGTCATTGAATATGATAATCCGGGACAATTTACATTTGCTGAACCAACTGTAAGTAATAGATTAGTAAAGATTCCAGTTTATTGACTATTAACAGATGTTTATGACACTGTAGTTTGAACAGGTGATATTATATTTAAATGTGTAAACGAAAAGACTAACAGTCTAATATGATCACAAAAAATCTCTGAATCAAAAGTGACATATTATCCATATTGTATACTACAAGATGGAATGGAATTTACTGCAACAGAAAAAATTGATAAAACTATTACTGCACACTTACCTTTTAAAATTCCAACAGGATTACCAACTAAATATGAGCCAAAACTAGTCGCTCACATTGAATCTGATAAATATGATGATGAAAATGAATTTGTGGTAAACACTGCTGCTGTTGAAATAACTTTTGATGATGCAACTAACATTGCTGATGTAGCTATTCCAGCTGAGGCAAAAGCTACAGGTGTTGCTGAAGGAGCATCATATAAATTTGACATTCAAATTTATTGTATGTATGGTGATACTGATATTCCAATATGAATTTCAAACAAATATACACAAGTTAAAGTTTCATACATGAATGTGGAAAAAGCAATACCAGAAGCAGAATTGGAATTTGAAGATGACGAATATGGACTTAAAAAATTGGTTGGAATTAGCGAATCAGCTCAAGGTTACAATACATTAGTAATTCCAAATTATGTTTTAACTGTTGGAGATGGTGAAAACGCAATTAAACTTCCAGACACAGTCAATAAAATATCCATAGCACCTGATTCAAAACTAACATATTTCTCTAAAAATTCATTTGCCGAAAATAACAAGGTAAAATTTATTGATCTTTCTAATATTAAAGATTCTGTTTCTGGTTTAGAAACAATGCAAGTTGGTGAAAATTCATTTGCTGGTTGATCAGATAAAGGAACAATTATTTGAGGAAGTGATTTAAGTCAATATAAGAAACACATATTGATATTAGACTTATATCAAGGTGGCCTTAGTGGTTCCGATTGATATAATTTTGTTGAAATCACAGATGGGGATGAAAATGAAAGTAGACTTCGTGAAGCTTGTGCTTCAGGCTCAAACGTTCGTTTAATGAATGATATTACAATAAGCTCAAAGAAAAAAGAAGGTAAAGTTTCATATACTGGACAAATTGAAATTCAAAAAAGCATGTTAATTGACTTTAATGGACATTTTATTACATCAGAAAATCCAATTTATGATTATGAAGCTAAAGAATTTGCCATCTTTGGGCTTTGAAATGGTATTGATGTTGTGGCAACAGATCTTAGTCTTATCAACCCAGCTGTTACAGAAAAGAAAATGGGTGGAATTAAAGCTTACAATCAAAGAAAGAGCAAAGAAAAAAGCTTGAACTTAGCCCAAGAATCTTATCCTGATGCTTCTTCTACAAATTACGATCCATCATTATGAAACCGTATTGGTAATGGCACTGAGGAAGATCCATACAAATTTAAACCTATGGAATGTCGTTGCTTCTATATGAGAAACGATACTCCAACAAAACAGGGGTCTTCTCTAGAAATTATGACAGGTGAATATTGAGGCAACTGTACTACAGTATTAAACTGAAATGGTACATGTTGAATTGAAGACATGTACACAGCAATTGAACAAACTAAATATGAGTTTGCACCGCAATTTCACGTATACACTCCATATTCTGATTACAACCCAAAAGGAACTGCAGGTGGTGCTGTTATGGAACCAGCAAAAGAAACCATTAACTGTGATGATGGTGCTTCTGCAACAGGTGCTGCAAATTTTCAAGTTTATAGTGCAAAATTCTATGGGGTTCAGTGTTTAGATCAAAATAAAGAATATATTAATCAATGAGAATGTTACAATCCAGAGCAAGCAACCGCTGATAGAGATAAAGATGGCAACCCCCACAACTGATTAGCTGAAAATTACATGAGTGTAGTTCTTGGAACCGCAGCGGAATGTTATCGTTTAACTCAGCCAAAACCTTAATATCAAAAATATGGTCTTTGACCATATTTTTTTTATTTATAATTAATTTATTAAGGCACACTATGATTGATAAAGAAAATATTAATAAATTGGCATCATCATTGTATTTTGAATTATCTGAAGAAGAAACTGAAAAAATTATCAAAGAAATTCAACAACTTGATAAACAATTACAGGCAACAAACGTTGACCCTAAAAATCTTAATGTTAAACCAGTTAATTACACACGAGCAGTTAACTGTGCTACGTTTAGAAAAGATCAACCAGAACAGAAACAAGACAAAGATTATTTGGCTAATGCAGAAGTAGCTAATAAATATGTGGTAGGTAAATAAAATGAAATCTGTTATTCTATCGCTTCGTGAAAAGCTAGCCAAAGGAACAAATCCACAATTATTGGTAGATGAAATGAAGAAAAAAGCAAACGAATTTGCTTCTATCAACTCAATCATTACACCAATTTTTCCAACAGTTACTGAACAATATGATCAAAAAAAGATGTTATCTTGCATTCCATATTCGTTAAAAGACAATATTTCAACTGAAGGAATTAAAACAACAGCGGGTAGTAAGTTCTTAAATGATTATGTTCCACCATTTAATGCTACTGTTTATGAGTTGCTTAAACAACAAGGAGCAATATTATTAGCAAAAGATGCAATGGATGAATTTGGTTTAGGTGGATCAGGCATTCATTGTGCCTATGGTTTAGTTTATAATCCATTAGATAAATCTAAAATAATGGGTGGTTCTTCATCTGGATCAGTTGCTAATGTTGTTACAGGTATAAGTGCATTTGCAATTGGAACAGATACAGGAGATTCTATTCGTCGTCCTGCATCATTTGGTGGTGTTGTTGGTTTTAAACCATCATATGGTGCTATATCACGTTATGGTGTTTTACCATATGCACCAAGCTTTGATCATGTTGGCATCATTACAAAATATGTTGCCGATGCAACCATTGTTGCTAGTCAATTGATTAAACATGATCCAAAAGATTCAACATCATATAACAAATTGAGAAACGTTTCAATCGATGAATTAAAACCATTGAAGAAAATTCAATTTGTTTACATCAAAAATTTTGTTGATATGCTTTGTCCAAATCAAAGTAATGATTTCAAAGATCTAATTAATAAATTAGAAAAATCTGGTCACTTTGTTAAGAGTGTTGAAGTTAATCCTGAAATTCTTAAATCGATAGCATTTGCATATAAAGTTTTGACTTATACAGAAGGTTATAGTTGTTATTCTAACCTACAAGGTATTACTTTTGGTTTACACAACTATTTACCTGATGACACTTATGAACAATCTTTAATTAAAGCAAGAACAAAAGGAATTGGAAATGAAGTTAAACGTCGATTTGTGATTGGTGCTTTCTTAACTACAAAAGAAAACTACATGAACATAACATTAGCGGCTCGTTCAATTCGTAAACAAGTTCAAGACATTGAACTTGATTTATTAAAACAAGGCGATTGTATTTTAATGCCATCAGTATCTGGCGTAGCCTTAGATATCAAAGATCCACACAACCAATCAGACTATGATAATTGATTAATGTTTTCTAATTTCTCAGGGACACCAAGTATTACTATCCCATTTAAAACAATGGAAAAGATGCCGTGAGGTTTAACAATTTCTGCTGATATGTATCAAGATATGAAATTATTACAAATTGCTTATACATTAGAAGAAATGATTGGAGGCAAACATGAATAATTTTCAAACCGTAATTGGAATTGAAGTTCACACTGTTGTTAAGTCCAAATCAAAGATGTTTAGCGGTTCAAAAAGTTGCCACACTGATTCAGTTAATACTAACATCAATGAAATTGATATTGGTTTACCAGGAGCATTACCATCTGTTAATGAAGAAGTAGTAAGAAAAGCAATTTGTTTGGCTAATGCTTTACATATGACAATTGCTAACACAGTATCTTTTGACCGAAAGAATTATTTCTATCGAGATTTACCAAAAGGTTTTCAAATTACCCAACAATTTAATCCAATTGGTATAAATGGATATGTTGAAATTCATGTAGGTGGCAAAACTAAGAAAATTCATATTGAACGCATTCATATGGAAGAAGACACTGCAAAACAATTAAAGGTTGATAAAAAAGTGTTGCTTGATTACAACCGTAGTGGTATGCCATTGATTGAAATCGTTTCTAAGCCAGATATTGCATCCGCGCAAGAGGCAATGGCATATTTAACTGAGTTAAAACGTATTTTAAACTTTTGTGGTGAAATCTCTGATGCAAAGATGGAAGAAGGATCAATGCGAGCAGACGTTAACATTTCAGTTAATCTACATGGTTCTAAAAATTATGGAACTAGAGTTGAAATTAAGAATTTAAACTCTATTGCAAATGTTGGTAAAGCAATTGAATTTGAAGCAAATCGACAAGCCCAAGCATATATAAGTGGTAAAGAAATTAAGCCTGAAACACGACGTTATGATGATGTTAAATGTGAAACTATTTATATGCGTGATAAAACGGCTGCAGTCGATTATCACTTTATGCCTGAACCAAATTTACTTGAATTTGAATTGGATAAGAAGTTTATCGATGAAGCCAAAGGATTAGCAAAGTTTACTGTTGCTGAAATGAAAGCAAAATTAGAACAACTAGGTCTAGATCATGTAATTGTTAATCAATTATTAGATGATTACCCACTATATGTTGCTTTTGCTAAGGTTGTCAATGCTTGCAAAGATGTTGCCCAATCTGTTACATGAGTATTAGTTGAATTAGTTGGTCTATTAAAGAAGGATAATAAAACAATTGAATCAATCACAAATCAACAAATTCAATACATTATTGATTTAATTGATTTAATCATGTCACAAAAAATTAATGCTCGTCAAGGAAAAGTTGTCATGCAAGAAATTTATCGCGACAATCTTGCTCCGCAAGAATCGGTTCGTAACCATGGTTTTAAACAAATTATGGACCCAAAGGAAATTGCCAAATTATTACACCCAATCATTGAAAACAATAAAGATATGGTTAGTCAGTATAAACAACGACCAGAGCGTGTTGAGAAAATGATTTTAGGTTTATTGATGAAACAAACACAAGGACAAGCTAACCCAGTGATTGCTGCTCAAGTATTAAGACAATTGATAAAAAAATAGGCTAACGCCTATTTTTTAATTAATTCATTGTTGTGTGAAATCATAATCACTTGTTTTAAATAGTGAGAAGTATGGTCAAAAATATTGATTATTTCCCATACCACCTCAATAGATTCCACAGACTTCACAATCTTCAGTGATTAACATACTACCTGATGCACCACCACTCATTCAAGTTGGGGAGATTGGATCAATATAGGTATATTGTGGAGCAATATCATAGAAGTAAAATTCTTCTTCATAATCATAGTAACCACCACGAACAAAGAAACCTTGTTGATTACGATCAGGTTGACCAATAGGGTGTCCTAATTGTAATTGTCCACCCTCTTGATATTGAAATCCATAACCTTTTCTCGTTACAAATTCTAAATTATTAGAAGTAATATCATCGTGGTATTCTCATTTACCGCCACCTTGAAATTCTGTCCCAGATCCTCCATTATCATATTCTGGATAACCACCAGTTATTTTCTTTTTAGCAAGAATTTGTTTATCATCACTATTGACAAATTTATTAATTTGTCCTTTTTCTTGTCTTAAAGAATTTAATTTATCTAATTTGGTTTTAATTTCACCAGTTGGGTTACCAAAATTAACATTACAAACGAATAAGTCGATGCCTTTTTTAAAGTATTCAGTTTGCTCTTCGTCATTATATAAGTAGTTTGAATTTGTTAGTGGCTTAAAAGATTTAAATTTTTTATAGTCATTATGTTCAACTCAACCACTTGTAGAAGCTAATGAGTTATCACCATATCCATAAAATTCATCTTCTTTACCAATGATGTCAAAACCATGAGTCACATGCCAATTAGTTGCAATGTAATAACAATAATCATTGTTAATTGACGGAGTTGAATCATCAATAATTCAGCCAGTTCCCCAAACGACATTTACAATATCAGAACCAGCAATTTTTTCAATTGAAAATGTTCGGTTATATATATAGTCATATGGCGTTTCATCGGTTCAAGGCTTATCAGGTTCTGGTTCTGGTGTAGGATTGCTACAAGAGATTAAAGCAAATGATCAACTAGCAATAGTGAATCCTGTTAGAAATATAGACAAAAAAAGTTTTTTTGTTTTCATATTTATATTCTATTTATTTTTTAAGAATGGTTTTAAAAATTTAGCAGTATATGATATATCATCATCTTTTAAGATTTGTTCTGGCGTACCGGTCGTGATTACTCTACCACCACGATCACCACCATCTGGTCCTAAATCGATGATGTAGTCAGCGCACTTGATAATATCAAGATTGTGCTCGATGATGATAACGGTCGCTCCATTATCAACAATTCGATTTAATACTTCAATTAGTTTTGCAATATCATGTTGATGTAAACCAGTAGATGGTTCATCTAACACAATAATTGTCTTATCACTAGCCTTACGTTGTAAGAATTTGGCTAGTTTAATACGTTGTGCCTCACCGCCTGATAAGTCAACAGATGGTTCGCCTAATTTAATATAACCTAGGCCAACATCTTTCATTAATTCCAGTTTACGTTTAATAGATGGAATGTTTTGGAAGAATTCATAAGCTTCATCGACTGACATTTCCAAAACATCATATATTGATTTGTTTTTGTAAAGAATAGATAATGTTTCAGCGTTATATCGTTTTCCACCACATTCATCACACTTAACATAAACATCAGGTAAGAAGTGCATTTCAATTCGGATATAACCATCACCTTGACATTTCTCACAACGACCAGATTCAACGTTAAAACTAAATCGACCTTTGTCATAACCACGAGCTTTTGCTTCAGGTGTATTAGCAAATACACCACGAATGTCATCAAATAATCCAGTATATGTTGCTGGGTTTGATCGTGGAGTTCGACCAATAGGTTCTTGTGTAATAACAATTAAGTTATCAATATCTTGGATACCAGTTAAATCTGTTACTTTAGGCGCTAATTCAAACGGATTAAATAAAATTTTACGAATATTAGCAACCAGCGTTTCATTGATTAGAGTTGATTTACCAGAACCCGATACACCAGTAACACAAATTAGTTTTCCTAACGGGAAAGTAACATTAATATTTTTAAGGTTGTTTAGTTTGGCACCTTTAAGGATAATTTTTTTACCATTACCACCACGACGTTGTTTTGGTACAGGAATAGTATATTCCCCAGATAAATATTTACCAGTGATTGAATCTTTACATTTAATTAAATCATTAATTGAACCTGAAGCAACAATCTTACCACCATTGACACCTGCTAATGGTCCGACATCTATCAGATAATCTGCTGCCTTCATAGTATCAGTGTCGTGTTCTACTACAATCAATGAGTTACCCAAATCACGCATTGCTTTCATGGTGTTGATAAGTTTTTGGTTATCTTTTTGATGCAAACCAATTGATGGTTCATCAAGAACATACAAGACTCCAGTTAAGGCACTACCAATTTGAGCAGCCAATCTAATACGTTGGTTTTCACCACCAGATAGTGTTCCAGCAGATCTTGACAAAGTCAAATAATCAAGACCAACATTGATTAAAAATTCAAGGCGGTTAACTATTTCTTTTAAAACTTGTTTACCAATTTGTCTTTCAGTTTCATTCAATTCTAAACCAAGGAACCAATCATGCATTTCTGCAACTGACATATCGCAAACTTCCATGATTGACTTGCCATTAATTTTTACTGACAAAGCCTTTTCATTTAAACGATGTCCATGGCACTTTTTACATGGTTTTTCAACCATATACATACCATAAAAATCACGAGCCATTTCACTATTAGTTTCAAGGTGTCTTCGTTTAATTGTAGCAAGAACACCTTCAATGTAATCATTATATGAATAGGTTTTATAACTTGCCGATTTAGCTACTACTTCAATTGGTTCATCACTACCCCACATCATTAGATCAATTTCTCTTCGAGAAAGTTGCTTAATTGGTTTATTTCGATCAATGTGGTAATGATCTAGTAAAGCAGCAAATTTTTGTCATTCAAGATTTTTTGAATCCATGGTATTTTTGAATCAACGAATACCACCTTCATTAATTGAAAGATTACGATCAGGAATCATTCGATCTTCATCTGGTTCGTAGGTAAAGCCTAAACCTTTACATTCATCACAATAACCGGTAGGAGAATTAAATGAAAATAATCTTGGTTCCATTTCTGGAATAGAAAAACCACAAACTGGGCAAGAGTGATTTTTAGAGTATAAAGTATCACTTTTTCCATCTCATATAACAACTTTGTTGTTACCATGTTTTAAACATGTTTCAACTGCTTCAGTTAAACGATCGTGTGTTTGATTGTCCTCGTTTAATACTATACGGTCAACAATAATATCAATATAGTGAAATTTGTTTTTATCCAAATCAATCTTGTCATCTAAAGAATATATATTTCCATCGATTCTTACTCGTAAGAAACCATCAAGTTTTAATTTAGCTAATTCTTTAGAAAAAGTTCCCTTTTGTTTAAAAGCAAGTGGAGCTAATAGTTGAATGCGACTTTCTAATTTAAAATCTAGGTAAATTTTATCAACAATTTGTTTTGTTGTTAAGGTTTTAATTGGACCGTGTCCTTTAGGACAATATGGGATACCGATTCTTGCTCATAATAGTCTTAAATAATCATAGATTTCTGTTACAGTGCCAACAGTAGATCGTGGATTATTTGATGTTGTTTTTTGATCAATTGAAATAGCAGGCAACAAACCCTCAATTGAATCAACATCAGGTTTATCATTATTACCAAGAAATTGTCGAGCATAGCTTGATAATGATTCTAGATATCGTCTTTGTCCTTCAGCATAAATGGTGTTAAATGCCAAAGATGATTTACCTGAACCTGACAAACCTGTCATTACAACAAGTTTGTTTTTAGGAATGACAAGATTAACATTTTTTAGGTTGTTTTGTCTTGCTCCTTGAATATATATATTGTTATGGAAGTCTTGTTTAGCCATAATAAATAAAATATATCTTGTTTTTACAAGATAAAACCATTAATATATATTTAATAATCAAATATAAATACCTAAAGGTATTTATCTTTACGTATTAAGAAATTTTTAGTTACTAATAAAACACTTAAAATCTAAATATGTTTTATATATATAATCACTTATAGGATTGAGGTTTATATGGCTAAACAACAAAAACAACAAACTATTGATAAAAAAGAAAAAGAAAATAATTATTGGATTATTATGTGGGTTTGGTGTACTGGCACTAACAGTTGGTATTACTACACCCCTTTTAATGTGTCATCCAACACAAAAAATATTAGTTACATTTGCTTCTTCTGAACAAGGTGTTACAATTACTCCAAACTCGGTTGAAGTTGCTGCTGGTACAACTTTTGGTAGTGTAAAATCACAAGTTTTAGCATCAAAAGTAACTGGCAACACACAATGATTATTTCAATATTGATATAAATCAGACGATAAAACAAAAACAAAAGTATCAGATGATTTTGTAATTAATGAATCGTTAACTGTTTCACCATTTTTTGAAGAACTTTCAGAAGATGATCTAATTGTGAATTTTACACCTGCTGAGGGCGATACAAATGTTGAAATTTCTACACAATCAAAAACAATAAAAAAAGGGACAACATTTATTCAAATTTATGATGATGTTACTGCTAAAAAAATAGTTGATGGTGTTGAATGAGAGTTTAGATGGTGATATAAAGATGGTGATGAGCCTACTAGAAAAATGTCAAATGATGCTATCATAGATGAAAATATTACAGTTCATCCATATTTCGTAGCACCACCAGTAAAAGAAAAGGTCACACTTAACTTTGTTGAAGGTACACAGGAGACGGGTGAAGTTACAATTCACTCATCAGGTGGATGTCATTTTGTTGTTGATAAGTACACAACTTTTGGTTCAATAGTTGAAAAATATGAAATTACTGCAGAAAGATCAGATGGTGCAGTGTTTAAATATTGAGCAGTTGACCCGTTTGAGCCGATTCCAGGAAAAGATTGAATTAAGCCTGTTGAAGTTGAAAATTCTTTACCAATAACTAATGAAGTGTTAAATGTTTTCCCTTATTTTGAAAAACAAGATACAGAATGAGTCGATAAAACTATTAAATGAGAAGAACAACAAATTGGTGCTGAACAATATCAATCATATTCACAAGAAATTGTTATTAATAAAGCACCACAAGTAAATACATATACATACGATTTATCACATTTTATAGTCTGTGATCCAAATGCCACACATGGCATAATAGATATAGATAATCCAATAGGTCTTGATCAAGATGACATAGTTTCTGTTGAAGTTATAAATGTTACTGAAGGATATCAAGATTTATTCAAAGAAGTGGTGGTTGTTCAAGACGAAACTTCTCAAACCCTTAATAAATTAAATGTTCGTTTTACATTTGACATATTAAGTATTACAATTCCGATTGAACCAATAAATTTTTCATTGCGTTTCAAAATAACTAATAAGATATTAGGCAAAGAAGCGGAGAGCACGATTTCTGGTTTCACTTTACAAATTAAAGATCCAGAACCAACCATTGAGCCTATAAAGGTTGAATATCATAAACCAGCTAATCTAAATCAAAACGAAATAGCTGAAACATTTGAAACAGCTGATGGATTTAAAAGTGTTAGTATTAATTCCAAAGAAAGATCAACCCAAAGACTAGGTTACTTTACTTTAAGCAGAGATGTTAAAAGTGATGAAAAACTAGAAATAATAATTGAAGGCGATAATGCTGACAACCTTCAAACAACCAATTTTCATATAGTTACTGAAAACAATATACCATATGTTAACTTTGACATTGGTTTCAAAAAGATTGACTACATTGGATATGAACACACAGCTGAATTTAATCTAAAGTTTATTGTAACTACCGATTCTATTGGTGAACAGGCTATTTCTGAAATAGAAGATACATTTGTATTAAAGTTTAATCCTGATAGGCAATACCATCCATATGCAATTGTATTGGATAATGCTTATACAGCCAAATTAGGTGAAACTGAAATTAGCTTTGATGTTAATATTGAAAATATTGAAGAAGGAGCTAAACCATCTTACTTTAAAGAAGGTGACTTTTTAACTGTTGAAAATATAACAAGAAAAGGAGAAGGAGGCAATCCAGTTTGGTTCTCAGCACCTTGTGAACAAGATAATCCTATGTATCCAATAAGCGAGGGTGTTGGTACACCAATCATTCCAATTGAAGGTGATAATACACGTGACAAAACACTTAGAATGAATTTCTGTTTTTCAGATGATGCACCTGCCCCAGACAAAAGAACTGAATATACGACTCATTTGGTCTTTCACTTTTGAAAAGGGAACCCTCTAGAATCAAAACAAGAAATAAATTATGTTGAAAAGGATGTAACATTCATTTATGATCCTGATATTCCATTAGTTTTTTCGAATGATATTTGAGCTCAAACACATTCAGTAGGTATTGTTCAGAAAGCAACAAATAAAAATACACAAAAGGTAGAAGAAAAGTTTGGAACCGGTTGAATCTTATCAAGACAACCTGGTTCAGGTATATATTACCTGGCAACTGCCTATGATGTTAAAAGAGAATATTTGGAATTTGAAACTAACAATTATGAAAATCACACAATTGGTATAACCTTTGCCAATTCTAATAAAAAATATATACCTGGTGATGATCAAAGTTATATCATTCTTGATGATGGTTCAGAATTTGTTGATGATTCAGAAAATGATAACAATGATGTTATTGAGTTCTATATACATGATGAAACTGGTACCAATGGTTGAGAATGAGTGGATGACGATCTTTATTGAGCAAATAGTTTCTTATGATCTACAACATATATAGGACCAGATGTAGCTGTGGCTACAATTAATATGGGTAGTCATCAAATGACCAATTCTAATGAAATTTTGTTTAATCGTTATTGAACCCCTTTTGTAAATACATTAGATAAGTGAGCCACTAATGATGGATTAGATACTGATCATGGACAACTTATTGGTTTGTATGATCCTACAGATAATAAGAGTTTTGATAAAACTAAATATAGTTATGGTTATGTTGGAGGGTTTGATTCAAAAGAAATTACTCTACCTAGTGGTATAAAGACAAATGCTTTCTATTGAAAGAGTTTTGATCGACCTTTAGGTAATGGTCAAATTGATCTAATTGGTACAACAACATATTATCTATTCTGTTCGGGTGATGGACAACGATTAGGTCAAACTCCTGGAAGTGATAACATCATTCATAGATGTCCAGCCTTTACCTTAATGACCAGTGCTTTTAATGAAGATGAATATTTTGGTCCAGCCGGAAGAGGCGCTATGTTCCTTTTGAGGCCTAACGACCCAGATCACGCAAGAACCTTGTTGCCTCCAATTGCTGCTGCAATGAATTGAAATGGTTATAGTCTTTTAAATCTAGATGGACATATCACACCATACTTTGATTGTTTTGCATATGATTCACAAAGAACTGATAGAAATTTACTAGCACCATATATCAAGCATTAATTTACATAGGTTTAACCTATGTATTTTTTTATATATATTTTTAATTTAAATAATAAATATAATACTTAGCATGAAAAACAAGAAAAAAACTGTAGTTTTAGGTTTATCAGGTGGAGTAGACTCTGCTGTTTCTTGTTATTTACTTTTAAAACAGGGTTTTGATGTTATCCCAGTCTTTATGCAAAACTGAGATACCGTTATAAATAACGATATTAAAGGTCATAATAAGAAACTACCTGACGGTTGCGAAAGCAATGTTGATTATCTAGCAGCTAAAAAAGTAGCTGATTTCTTTAAACTTAAATTATACAGAGTGGAATTTATTAAGGAATATTGGGATGATGTTTTTAAATATTTTATTGCACAATATAAAAAATCTTTAACACCAAACCCAGATGTTTTATGCAATAAATACATTAAATTTGAAGCGTTTAGAAAATATGCTTTAAATAAATTTAAAACTAACAATTTAGCTACAGGACATTATGCGGCAATTAAACAAACTAAGAATGGTTCATTCTTATCAATGCCTAAAGACCTAACAAAAGATCAAACCTATTTCCTATCTGATTTAAATCAAACCCAATTAAAAGATGCAATCTTTCCTTTAGCAAATCTAACTAAAGTTGAAGTTAGAGCTATAGCTAAAAAGATCAAACTACCTAATTGAGATAGAAAAGATTCTATGGGAATTTGTTTTATTGGCAAACGACAATTTCAAGAATTTTTACAAAACTACATACCCAACCTACCAGGTAATATTGTAGATATTAAGAGTAAAAAGGTAGTGGGTAAACACATAGGAACTATGTACTACACTCTGGGCCAAAACAAAGATCTACACCTATCAGGGCAAGCAAGCAAATACTTTGTCTGTAAAAAAGATAATAAAAAGAAAATAATTTATGTTTGTGCCCAAGCAGACAGGCAAAAATATCTAGCAAGCACGCAATGTGAACTTACTAGTTTTAATTTTATTAATCCAGTTTCAATCAAGTCTTTATCTAATCTTAAAGTAAGATTTAGACACTTGCAAAAACTCATTAAGGTTAAGTCTTTAAAAAAGACTAAAGGAAAGTGAATCTTATCATACGATAAGACATTAGCTGTAACACCTGGGCAATATGCTGTTATATATAAAAACAAAATTTGTTTAGGCTGTGGTGAAATAAGAAAGATAATTAAATAGTATGGCAATAAAATGAACAACAAATAACATTCGTAAAGCGTGATTAGACTTTTGAAAGTCTAAAGAACATTTTGAAGTGCCTTCTAAATCTTTAATACCAGTTAATGATCCATCTTTAATATGGATCAACTCTGGTGTTGCTACATTAAAAAAATACTTTAGTGGTATAGAAAACCCACCATCTAAACGTTTAGTTAATAGCCAAAAGGCTATTAGAACTAATGATATAGAAAATGTCGGTCTAACATCTAGACATCACACTTTCTTTGAAATGTTAGGTAACTTCTCTATTGGAGACTATTTTAAGAAAGAAGCTATTACTTGAGGATTTGAACTATTAACCAAAGTATTTGGTTTTAGTTTAGATCATCTTTACTTTACAGTATATAAAGAAGATCAAGATGCTTATGATACTTGAGTATCATGCGGTGTTAATCCAGATCACATTGCTAAATGTGATAAGGATAGAAACTTCTGAGATGTGGGACAAGGACCTTGTGGTCCATGTACTGAAATCTATTACGATCGTGGAGAAAAATATGATCCGAAACACGTAGGTGTTGATTTATTTAAAAAAGATATAGAGAATGATAGATATGTCGAAATCTGAAACATTGTTTTTAGTCAGTTCAATAATGATGGCAAAAACAACTATACTGAACTTGCTCACAAAAATATTGATACAGGTTGTGGGCTAGAAAGATTGGCATGTGTATTACAAGATACATACACAAACTTTGAAATAGATATCTATCAAGACATTATCAAAGTTATTAGTACGTTGACTAATAAAGTTTACAAACCTGATAACTACTTTAATCCAAGTAAAGAGCAAACCCAAATAAATTATGCATATAGAATAATTGCAGATCATATCAAAGCCTGTACATTTGCTATCGCTGATGGCGCTTTACCAGGCAACACAGGTAGGGGCTACATTATTAGAAAGCTTGCTAGACGAGCAATTGTTTATGCACATAAGCTAGATATCCAAAAATCGATTGTTGAGCCTGTAGTGAGTTCTATCGTGCTTGCAATGAAAGATTACTATCCTTATCTTGAACAAGAAAAAGCAAAAGTGATTGCCACATTGCAAAAAGAAGAGACACAATTTAACCATACCTTGAAAAAGGGAATGGAACTATTTGAGCATGCGATTAAAAGTAATACTATCGCAGGTGATGTTGCATTTAAGTTATTAGATACTTACGGTTTTCCGATTGAACTAACGCAAGAGTTAGCTAAAGAAAAAAATGTTACTGTAGATATGAAGGCATTTAAGAAATGACAAGAAGAACATTCAAAAATATCTAAAACTACTGCTCCAATTAAAGCAATGGCAATACAAAATGCTACATTAATGGATTATCACGAAGAATCTACATTCTTCTATGACCAAACTGAAACAAAAGCTAAAGTTATTGGTATCTTTGATCAAGACTTTAATATTATTGATAAAGTCATTCCAGAAAAACACAATTGATTAGTATTAGATAAAACAGTTATCTATGCTAACTGTGGCGGTGAAGTATCAGACTGGGGTTGAATTGAAGTCAATGGATCAAAACTAAAAGTTTATGATGCTATAAAAGGACCTAATGGTCAACACTTTCATTCAATTGTTGGTATTAAAGGCCAAGAAATAACTAAGGGTACAAATGTTATTGTTAGTTTAGATCTTAAAGCTAAAGGTATTATTGCTGCAACGCACACAACTGAACATTTAGTTCAAGCTGCTTTACAACAAACTATTGATAGAAATATCAAACAAATGGGTGCATTAAAAACACACCACAAACTGACATTTGACTTCCAATATCACCAAAAGTTAACACAAGAACAACTTGATGCAGTTGAAACTTTAATTAATAAATGAATTAAACAAGCTTTGCCTGTTACAACCTATCATAAAACATTACAGGAAGCTCAAACAATGGGTGCACTAGCTTACTTCGAAGAAGTGTATGCTAAAGTTAAAGGTAAATTAAGAGTTGTTAAAGTTGGAGATATTTCAATTGAAATATGTGCTGGCCGTCATGTATCTAACACAAGAGAGATAGAACAATTCCATATTATTAGCTTAACCTCTAAGGGTTCTGGTGCATGAAGAATTGAAGGTATTGTTTCAGACGCTAACACTAACGCTACTATTAATGAACTTAATAGTGAACTAAAAGTTAGACTTGATAATATCAACAAAGAGATTGTTGATAATGATTTTAAAGACAACCCAACCATAAATAAGATTAAAAACATAAAATTATCTGATAACTGGAACATCACAAAACAAAACAAAGTTAATCTTGATATTT
>JAZRUX010000008.1:0-19216 GCA_045598825.1 Mycoplasmoidaceae bacterium | reverse complement strand
GATATTTATCAAAAAGAGTATGATAAAGCTTTAATGGACTTTAAATTGGTTAAAACAAAAAAAGAAGTCAATGACTTTGTTAATAACTTAAAGGTTGATCAAAATCAACCTTACAATGTAGTTACATTAAATAATGCTAACCAAAGCTTTATCTTTAACTTGCCAAGAACTTTATTAGATAAATATCAAAACAATGGTTTTGTTATTCTAAATTTAACAAATAAATTATCTTACATCGTATGTAAGCATAATAATGCTAATGTCAAGAGATGCAATGAAGTTATTAATGAACTTAATAAACTAACAGGTGGTCGTGGTGGAGGAAAAGACAACTACTGCCAAGGATCAACACCTGACACTAATTGTCAAGACAAAATTATTGAGTTAGTAAAGAATATAAAATAAAACTAGCTTTTAGCTAGTTTATTATTAATTAGTTTAACATCTTCAAATTTTAAGTTTTTATTAATTTTTACTGGGATATGTAATTTAAAAATCCTATTTAATTCGCGTGCTACGCCTTGCTCGTGATTATTGTGTTTTGTCACAAACTTCGCCGCAGCCTTAGCCTCAGGTGTTGCATTTTTCATAGCAAAACCAAAACCTGCCATTGCTAACATTTCTTTATCGTTGTCATTGTCACCAAATGCATAGCAACGCTCCAAAGGGATATCATAATATACCGATAGGTATTTTAAGGCTAATCCTTTGTTAGGAAACAAACTGTTAATTTCAATAATGGTTCCAACGTGTTCTTCTGTTCAACTACGAACAACAACGGAAGAGCAGATTTTTTTTATTTCTTCCATTACTTGTTTTGCTTTTGACATATCACGCAATTCAATCAAGATTGAATAAGCGCCATTTTTTAATTTAGCAAAGTCATCAGAGACAAAGTCAATATCTTTTGTTGTATAGATATTGAATTTAGCAAGTTCCTTTTGAACTTGTTTATGGCTTACTTTATGTCTATAGTCTTTTAAAAAGAATGTTCCATCTGGCGTCTCAAAAATAACATTCAAAATTAAATCCTGAATTTTCGGTTGAGCAAAAATTTTGTAAATAACTTCAGTGTTTATATAAAAACAAATTGGAGTGAAATCAGGGTTTGTTGGGTTGTGAATAACTGACCCATTGTAGTTTACAATGGGTGTATTTAACCCTAATTGACGATAGTATGCATAGCTGCCTCTCAATGCACGAGCTGTAAATAAACAAACAATATGTCCTTGTTTTCTTAAATGAGAAATAACTTCACGTGAATATGAACGAATATAACAATCTTTGTTTAATAGTGTACCATCTAAGTCTGTACAAATTAAACAACGTTTATCAAATTTAACTTTAGCTAATCGTTTGTTAAAACTATTAGTTTTTCTTGTTTTTTTCTTTGTCATTATTTCATTCCGATTGCTTTGTAAACTTTTTCAGTTTTATCTTGGCAAATCTTAGTGCATTCTTTAGCATTCTTTTCAAGAATAGGTACTAATTTTGATTCATAAATTTCCATTGCTTCTTTAAAACGAGCTTGTAATTTATTAAGTTCATCACAAACTATTTTAATTAAATCAGTTTTGAAAACTCCATAGTTAGGAGCATCTTTATATGCTTTTTCAATATCTGCAAAGCTCATACCTGTTAAAGCAGCATAAATTTCCATTAAATTACTTAAACCTGGTTGCTTTTCCTTATCGTATTTAACTTTGTTAAAACTATCAGTTTTTGCTTTTTTAATTTTATCAGCAATAACATTAGGTCCATCCATAACAAAGATAGTACCTTTTTCATTAGTGTTAGATTTTGACATCTTAATTGATGGATCTTGTAAATCCATAATTCTTGCACCAGTCTTTAAAATATATGGTTCTGGAACAACAAATAATGGTTTGCCGCCATTCCTTGCCGCATATTTCTTATTCATACGCTCAGCGATATTACGTGTAAGTTCCATATGTTGTTTTTGATCTGCCCCAACAATAACAGCATCAGCATCATATAGTAGAATGTCTGCTGCCATTAATACTGGATAAGTTAGTAATCCAGTAGGAATCATTTCTGTTCCATTACCAACAGCTTTTTTTGCTTTATCCTTAAATTGAGTCATACGGTTTAATTCACCTAATGTTGTATGACAAGTTAAAATGTGAGCAAGTTCAGTATGACTTTTTACATCAGATTGGAAGAAAATTTTAACTTTGTTAAAATCTAGTCCACACGCATAATACATACATACAGCTTCTTTTCTATTTTTTGCAAGAGCTTCAGGATTAAATGTATTTGTAATTGCGTGTAGATCCGCAACAAAAATAAACATGTTAAACATTTCAGATGTTTGGACATATGGCTTGATTGCTCCTAGGTAATTACCTAGAGTAATACGGTTAGATGGTTGTATACCACTTAACATTATTGGTTTGTGATTTGTATTTTTCATAACTAATATATATTTTAAATTATAATCTTATAGGAATTATCTTATGACAAAAAAATTCTTTATATATTGTAATGATTCAAAAAAAAGCCAAGATGCAAAGAAAAAACTTGCTACTTTATTAAGAAAAGATGGATGCACTATCTCAGCTGATGCAACAAATATTATTGTATTAGGTGGTGATGGAACATTTGTTCACGCTTACAATACATATTGTAAAAAACATGTAAAAATGGTACTAATTAATACTGGCTTAGTAGGATTTTATAGTATTGATTTAAACCTTGATGCAAAAGCAATCATTAAATATTTTGATAATGACAACAACTTTTATAAGCCTGATGTTGTTGCTTGTGAAACATCAAATAAAACATATTATGCCATTAACGAAATTTTAATTGAAGGTATTAATACAATATCAGCTGATATTTATGTTAATAACAATCATTATGAATGATTCTGAGGTTCAGGATTGTGTTTTTGTACAAAGACAGGATCAACCGGATTAAATAAATCATTAAAGAATGCCATTTTGTTGACAAAGACTAAAATTTGAGAAATGTCTGAGGTATCACCCTTAGCTCATGCCAAATATTTATCAATTGGTAATGCAGTTGTTCTTGATGGTAAACACGAAATACAATTGAAGAATCTAAAAGCTAATGGTCAATTAATTTTAATGAATGACGGCTATGAACATATTATTGATACCAAAGCACCATTTAAACTATATTTAACAAGCTTAAATGCAAAGATTGGTTTCTATAAAGAATTAAAACCATATTTAAATAAATTACAAAAAGTATTTATTATTGGAGAAAAGAAATAATGGGTAAGAAATTTTCTAAATTTCTTAATGTTTTAACTTTTGGCCATTTAGGCAGAAAAGCCAAAAAAGAAGCGGAGAGACAAGCAACAGAAAAAAACACTCAACTTACAGTTAACACTATGGAATTACCCGATGTTAATTTAGTTGTAGGTGCTTTGGGAAATATTGATAATATTGCCAATATTTCCTCCACAATATCAACCATTACTTTTCAAGTAAATGATATGGACAAAGTCAATTTTGACTTATTAAAAAAGACAATTGCAAAAGGTGTAATTAAATCTAATGCAAATGTCACTATTTTGATTGGTGATTGTGCTGGTGCACTTAAAGATGCTATTTTAAAATTAAAATAACTAATTATGAATATCTATATGATATTTATTTAAACGAACATCTTGTTTGATTGTTTTAATAATGTTGTATTTAACATTTAGATAGTGTTTTTTGCTTGGAATTGTTGGAATAAAGATAATCTTAATATTTTTATCTTCAATCGCGACAGTAAATGAAACAATACCTCGCACTTTTCTTATTTTATTTTCAATAATCTTAATTAATTGTTCGGCATTTGCAGAAGGAACATGTCTTGCTCCTGTTCGTGCTGCAGATCAAGCATCAGCACAACGAACTAATAAAACATAGTCATCATAACAATTTGTACGATGATGTTTTAATATACCATTTACCACTTCCAGTGGCAAGTTACAACGTTTTGCAATTTTAATACCAGTATCAACGTGGTCATATCGTCCTTCATAATCCATGCATTTTCCAATGTCGTGAAAGAAACCTACTGCTTTAGCAGTGTCAGGATTTAAACCTAATTGTTTTGCTAAATTTTCACAAATTAATGCAGTTTCATAACAATGTTCCAAAACGTTTTGGCTAAATGATCAACGATATTTTAAACGACCCACATAACGATAGATTTCATTGTTTGTCACAGGAATATTTAGAATACCTAAATAATGTTTGCCGGTTTCATAGCATTCTTTTTCCATCAGTCGGCACTCTTTTTTGTAGACATTTTCAATAGCATAAACATCAAAAGCTTCAGATTTAATTAGATGATTAATAGTGCTGATTGCAATCTGTTTGTCCAATGGATTTGGACAAGAGATTTCAACGTAAGGGCTATCTTTATCAACATTGATATTACAATTTGTAATCTCATTAAGTTTCTTAATGCTTCTTCCTTTTTTACCAATAATTAGTGGTTTATATTTATCATCAATTGGTAAATAATGAACTGAAGCTTCATTGATTATTTTTAAATGTAATGGTTGCATGATATTTAATAAAGTTTGTTTTAGCAACTCATTTTTGTGTTGATCAATATCTTGATTTATTTTTACCAATCTTTCAGTTTTATATTCTTCAAGTTCTTGATCAAGAATGACTTTCATGTCTTCTAAACTTTTATCATGGTCAAGATACTCTTGTTCAATTAATTTTTTTCTATATTGTTCTTGTAATTTCTTGTATCTTCGGATTTCTTTATTTAAAGGTTCCAATCGATAATCATCAATCTCATTGAGAGATTTACTTTTTTTATTTTTTCTAACGCGCAAATAAATGATAACGACTGCGCAGCCAACAATTATCACACATAATACGATTGTTACAATTAATAAAGTTAAATCGGAAGAAGATAAATTGTTTGTCATATAGACCTACTTTCTTCTAACCATTAAATCGATAATATTATATACATAATATATATTTTGCATTAAATATATATAAAAAATGAGTTAATATATTTATATATGACCCGTATGCAAAAATGACAGACTTACCGTTTGGAAATAGACCAAACCTCAAGGATTGGTCAAACAATTCAAACGCAAGGTCTTAAGATTGAGCAATATAAAAAAGAGATTGATAAAATCAATCCATCTATTTTGCAAAATGTTCAAATTCCAGATTTAAATTTGCATAAGGGAGTTAGTGAAGTTATTGTAAGTCAAGAAAAAATTCCAACCGAAATCACCAAAATGTTTAAAGATTTAAATAAAGTTAAATCGACAAACAATGCTAACACTGTTTCAACAATATTATTTAATATTAAGAATGATTCCATTCTTGATCAAAGTAAAAAAATTAGAGAAGATTGATTAAAAACAAACCGTGATTATGCAGATTTATTTGCCTTTATCAAAGTTGCAAATCTAAACTTTGACAAAGACAAGGATGTGGAGAAAGATTTGCACACTAAGTATGAAAATTTATCAGCGAAGAAAGAAGAGGCCAAAATTGCAACAATTGCTACTTTATCTAGAGATGGTCATAAAAATATTGGACATCATGTCTTTGTGGTATCAGTTGCTATTGCCATTCTATTCTTTGTGATAACTGTAGTATTATTATTCGTAAGGTGGTTTGCATATTAATATGAAACAACAATTAATTCAAGTAGCAATTGATGGACCAGCAGGTAGTGGTAAAACTACTGTTGGACAATTAGTTGCACAAAAACTAGGTATTATCTATATGTCTACTGGAAGAATTTTCCGTAGTTATGCTTTCGCATTAAAAGACATTGATTGTACTAATGAGGAAACAGTTAATAAAGAAATGAAACAATTTGAATTTCTATTCAGAGATGGATGTTTCCTTATCAACGGAATTGATGTAACTATTGAAATTATGAAGGATGTGCATTCTATGAATGCATCAACAATTTCAAAATATCCTGCTGTCAGAAAACGATATGAAAAGGATCTACAAGAAATTATTAAAACAACATCATTAGTTATGGATGGAAGAGATATTGGTACAGTTATCCTTCCTGACACACCATATAAATTTTATTTAGATGCTGAAGTGAAAGAAAGAACAAAACGTAGAGCTAAAGATAATGGTATTTCTCTTAATTCAAAAGAATTTGATAAATTATTAGAAGACATTAAAGCTCGTGATTATCAAGATACACATCGTAAGGTCTCTCCATTAAAGAGAGCAAAAGATGCAACTTATATCGATTCAACTAACATGACAAAAGAAGAAGTTGTAGATTTGATTGTTGAAACCGTTAACAAGAAAAGAGATGCATTAGTAATCCATTAATTATGAAAAAAGTAGCATTAGTTGGAAAACCAAATGTCGGTAAGAGTTCATTATTCAATCGAATTCTTGGTCACAAGAAAGCGATTGTTGATGACGCTCCTGGTATTACCAGAGACCGTAACTATGCTACTGCCAATTGAGTCGGCAGAGATTTTTCATTGATTGATACAGGTGGTATATTAAAAAATATTGATGCCCCTTTTCAGGAAGTAATTAATCAACAAGTAAACTATGCGATTGATGAAGCTGACATTATTTTATTTGTTGTATCTGAAAAAGAGGGGATCAATGCACATGACCAATATATTGCTCGTTTGTTAAAAACAAAAGCAAAAGGTAAAAAGATCATCTTAGTAGTTAACAAAGCTGAAAATTATAACCATAGCTCAGATAAGACGTTCTATAACTTAAAGTTTGGAACGTTTTATCCAGTTAGTTCAACTCATGGTATTGGTATTGGTGATTTGCTAGATGAAGTTGTCAAACAACTAGATAAAACACCAGAGCGAAAAGATGCTGAATCATTTAAATTCTGTATTATTGGTCGGCCAAATGTTGGCAAATCTTCATTAGTAAATACGTTAATTGGACAAAATCGTGTAATCGTTAGCCCAATTGCTAATGCAACAAGAGATTCAATTGATTGTAAATTTAAATATCATGGTAAAAACTATACGATTATAGATACAGCTGGCATACGAAGAAAAGGTAAGATGTCAGAGAATGTTGACCGCTATTCTTATCTTCGTACACAAGAAGCTATCTCACGTAGTAATCTAATTATTGTGATGTTAGATGGTTCTGAAGAATTTAATGAACAAGATGAAGTAATTGCCGGTCTTGCTCATGCAGCCAACATTCCAACTATCATTGTTGTTAACAAATGAGACTTAGTTAAAAAAGAAAATAACACTATGTCTAAGTTTGAGAAACTTATCCGTGCTGATTTTGATTATTTAGCCTGAGCACCAATTGTCTTCATTTCCGCAAAAGACAATAAACGTGTTCATACAATTTTCTCAACAATTGAAGACATTGCTAAAAAATTAAAAACTCGTGTACAAACAGGTGCTTTGAATGAGGTAGTTGCTAAAGCACAAATCTTAAATCCACCACCTAAATTTAAAGGTAATCGTATTACGATCCATTATGGAACACAAGTTGAATCATCAATTCCAACTTTCGTCTTATTTACAAACGATCCTAAGTATTTACACTTTAGTTATGCTCGATATATTGAAAATCAAATTCGTGAAGCATTTGGATTAGACAATGTTCCTGTCACAATTTACTATAAAGACAAAAACGCAAGAATAAGAAAATAGAAGGAATTAATCCTTCTATTCTTTTAAATTGTTCAGTTTTACAAGATTATCTATTCTTTTTTCAATTTTGTCTAGTTTGTCTAAAATTATGTCAAACTTAGAATGACCCTTCCCTGTTAATTTAAAATTGCATTGTTTGTTTAACATATTTGGATTATTTAAAATTTCAATTACTTCTCTAAGGTCATTTCTATTATACTAACCCATTATTTATCTATGCAGGTTTTAAGACTAACTTCGTTATTTCACCAAAAAGTTTCTTATTTTTAGTATCAGTTAGGAATTTGATTGTTCCTTCCTTACCCTGCGCTAGTTTAGTTTCACCATAATAAAACCAGGATCCTGATTTTTGAATAATGTTGGCAGCAATTGCATTTTCAATAATTTCTGCGACATTATCAAAACCTTTGTTAAAGTAAATATCAAGATAACATGATTGCATTGGTGGCGCGACTTTATTTTTAACGACTCTTGCCAAAGATCTAATACCAACAATGTTGGTACCAGTTTTTAAAGCTTCAATTCGTTTCAATTCTATTCTTAAACTTGAATAGAATTTCATTGCTCAACCACCAGGTGTTGTTTTATTGTCACCAAACAAAATACCAACTTTCTCACGAATTTGATTAATAAAGATAACAGTAGTGTTATATTTGGCCATAACGGTTTGTAAGATTCTTAAACCCTTAGACATTAATCGAGCATGAAGGCCAATATTTTGATCTTCATATTCACCATTAAGCTCTGCTTCGGGCACTAATGCAGCAACTGAATCGACAACAATTAAATCAATCATTCCAGTTTTGATTAATGCTTCAACAATTGCAAAAGATTGTTCACCCGTTTCAGGTTGAGCTAATAATAGCTTCTTAGTATCAACCCCATTAGCAAGACAATATTTACTGTCTAAAGCATGCTCAACATCAACATAAGCACATTTGCCACCTGAACGTTGGCAACTTGCTACAGCTTGCAAAGCTAATGTAGTCTTTCCGCTGCTTTCATTTCCATATATTTCAATGATTCTACCCTTAGGGTAGCCACCAACACCAATAGCTTTATTTAAATTAATGCTACCAGTTGAGATAACTTCACAAACAATTGCTTTGGAATTATCTAAGGACATAATTGAACCCTTGCCAAATTGGGTTTCTAGTTCTTTAATTGTTTGTTCAAATAATTTTTGATTTTCCATATTTTCTTATTCTCTCCAATGATATATTTACCTAAGAAAATAAAAATTTAGGAAATTTTTACTAAAGCATCACAAAACTGGTATGTTAACAGTAATTGCAAATCATTCGTATGTGTGCTTCATTTGTGGGTAAAAGCATCATTGAATGTAACAATATCTGCTTGTTTATCAACAATAGAAATTTTTTTATCTTTCAAATGAATTAGGATACTTTCATAGTAAGAAAGCATTTGTACATAGTACTTATGATGTTTTTTGTTAATTTCATCTTTAAGGGCTTGAATATCACCAATTCTTGCCATTAAATTATTCAGCATAGTTTGATAATCAATATTTAAAATATTGTTATAAGCAATTTTATTTTTGTTTGTTGCTCTAGGAATAATTAGGAAGAAAATAAAATAAATTAAACTAATACCAGCACAAGAGAAACTTAAACCAATATATGCTGGATCATAAGCATCAGAGGTGTGTCATTGTTGTATATCAAAAATAAAACAAATCCCTGCCCCCATTATTAATGAAAACATTAAAATTGAGAGAACAATTGATAAAATCGAATATTTAGTTGGACTAAACACACGGTTCTTACTATATATATAGTGTGAATAAAGTAGGATTCCTCCCATTAAACTAAAACCAAGCAATAAACTTAAACCAACAATTAAAGCAATTTCCATACTATTTTCTTAAATCTTTAATTAGATCTCATAAATGATTTAAAACAAAAGCAACACATTCATTAATGGTATCAACTCGATTATTAAATTTTGAAACAAATTGATAATCGTAAACTTTATCAATAAAGTTAATACAAATATATGCCATTCCGCTTGGCTGGCCCTCAATTGGATTAGAAGTACTAGCATTACCAGTAACAGAAATGGCAATATCTGATTTAAAACCATTTTGGCACCCACGAGCCATTTCGCGAGCACATTCTTTTGAAACAGTCCCATAGGTATCAATTGTTTCACCTGATACTTTAGCAAATCTTCTTTTTGCATCAGCATGGTATGTGACTAATGAACCTAAAAAGGAATTACTTGCATGTTCAACTAAAACAAGGTTAGATGCTAATGCACCACCAGTCATCGATTCACAAGTACTAATTGTTAAATGTAACTCATTTAACTTCTTGATAATTTGTTCATTAATTTTGTTTTGCATCTTTAAGAGCCTTATTAATTTGTTTGAAATAAATAATACCTGAAACAATAGACATAATTGTTGCCAAATACAACATTAATTGTTGTATCGATCAGTAGAATGAATCGGATAAGTCACTACCATTGTTAGCAAAGAAGAAGAATATAACCATGATACCAACCATTTGCAACACAGTCTTACATTTACCTCAGAAGTTTGCAGCCACAACCACATCTTTTTTTGCAGCTATCATTTTTTGTGCATCAACCATTACGTCTCGTGCAATCATAATAACTGGAATAAGAACTACACAATATCCCATTCATGCAAAGCATATTAGAACACTATTGACTAAAACTTTATCAGCAATTGGGTCTCAAAATTTACCAAAATCTGATACTCAATTGTTTCTTCTGGCTAGGAAGCCATCCAATCAATCGGTGAAGGATGCAACCACAAATAATATGCCTGCCACCAAGAAGAAAGTGTGGACTTGGCTAACATAAACATTAGGACCTCATCAGTCTGGTGTCTTTAATGTATAAAGTAGTGGATTAACATTAGAAAAACCATGAGTGAAATGGTCAGCAACTAAAAATAAAACAACAAGAACAGCAAAAATCATTCTTAAAACAACAAGAATGTTAGGAATGTTTTGTTTACAAAAGACTTTCTTTTTGCCCGTCATTAGAATCTTAGTTCTCCTTCAAATCTAGGGAATGGAATAACATCTTTAACATTATCTACTCCTGCAATATACATTAAGAATCTTTCAAAACCTAGACCAAATCCAGCAGAACGGAAATATCCATACTTTCGTAAGTCAAGGTATCATTGTAAACCTTTGGTGTCAATATTCATTTCTTGACAACGTTTAACAATCTTATCATAGTTGTCTTCACGTTGACTACCACCAACAATTTCACCAACACCCGGAACTAATAAGTCGCAAGCAGCAACAGTCTTGCCATCACTATTTGCTTTCATATAGAAAGCCTTGATTTCTTTTGGGAAGTTCATTAGAAAGACTGGAGCTTTAAAGTGTTGTTCACATAAATATCTTTCATGTTCTGCTCCAAAGTCTTTACCAAAGAAGATATTGCTATCTTCAAATTTGTGTCCATTAGCTATAGCTTGTTTTAAAATTTCAACTGCTTGAGCATAATCTAAACGAACAAACTTTTCATTTAGTAATTTAGTTAATACTTCATAAGTATTAGTTTTATATTTTTGGTTTAAGAAAAGAATTTCATCTTTACATTTAGTTAAAACTTTTGTCACAACATTTTTGAACATTTGTTCAATCACCATCATTAGTTGTCTTAAATTCATAAAACTAATTTCTGGTTCAACCATTCAAAATTCAGCTAAATGTCGGTTTGTGTGACTACGCTCAGCTCTAAATGTTGGACCAAAGGTATAAACTTTTTTCATACCTAAAGCATAGCTTTCAGCATTTAATTGACCTGATACAGTTAAACTTGCTGTAGCCGAACCAAAGAATGGATTATTTGGATCATCTTTAATAATAAAGTTTTCTCCCGCCCCTTCACAATCATTACTTGTAATGATTGGGGTTGCAAGGTAGATAAAGCCTTTAGTATGAAAGAAATGATGAATGGCAAAAGATAATTCAGTACGAATCTTTTGAATCGCTTGTGTTGTTGTTGCTCGAGCTTTCAAATGAGAGATTTCACGTAAGAATTCATTTGAGTGTTCTTTATTTTGTAAGGGGTAATCTTCATCAGCTAACTTAAGAAGTTTAACTTCTTTTGCTTCTAATTCAACGCTACCAGCTTCTCGTCCAGGTTTTAGTAAACCTTTAACACGAATTGCCGAAGCTAAACGATAACCTTTAATCTTTTCAAAGTTAGATAATTTATCTGGTTTACAAACGATTTGTAAATTTTTAATTGTTGTTCCATCGTTCATGGCAATAAAAACAATCTTACCACTATCACGATTGAATTTTACTCAACCCTCAATTGTCACTTCTTGACCAATTAGTTTTGGGTCTTTTATTGCTTTAACAATATCAATGTGTCTCATAAACACTCCTTTGCGTGTTTCAATTATTATATTATTTATTAAATATTCTTAATAACTTTAACTAAAACTGGTTTAAGGACATGATCGTGTAATTTATAACCGGGCTTTAAGATTGCTGCGACAGTATTATCAGCTTTAGAAGGATCTTTTACTATTTCGAAAGGTTCCATTATTTTTGGATCAAATTCTTGTCCAACATTAACTAATATTTCTTGGACATGTAATTCAGATAGCAAATTATTAAATTTGGTTAAATACATTTTGAAACCAGATAATCAATTAGCAATTTTAGGATCAGAAACAGGATGATTAACCATTGCTGAGAATTCAGCAATAATATCAATTAATTCAATGGCTTGATTTTCAATTGCATATTTCTTAGCTTCAGCTAATTCCTTTTTATATTTTTCATCATTTTGATCTTGTTTGATCTTGATTAACTTATTTGCTTCATCCATTTTAAGAATCAATTGATTCTTATATTCTTGTGCCATTGCACTTAAGTCATTTTTTAAAGCATCAATTACTTTGTTGCGATTTTCAATTTCTTTGTCTTTTGTTTGGATTAAAGCTTCAAGATCAATGATCTTCTTGGCTAATTTTGACTCTTGAGATTCTTCAACAACTTGTGTCGTTTCTTTCTTAGGTTCTTTCTTTGGGTCAAAATGTTTATCTTTCCTGCTCATTATTTCATCTCCTTCTTAGCTTGTTCATAATATTTATTGACTTGATCATTATTGTTATTATCATTAAATATTTTATTCAGTGTTTTTAGTTCTTCTTTTGAGTATTTCTGTGGTTTAGTATATTTGATGATAGCAATCAAATCTCCATTAGCTTTACCAAAGAGTTTACTCTTAATTCCTTTGATTCCTGAATTATCAAGACGGATTTGTTCTCCGTTTGGTGTGCCAGCATTTAACTTAATGGTTTTTAAACCATAAGGTGTTGGTACTTCGATTTCCCCACCAATTAAGGCTTTTAATGGATCAACTAGTACCTCAGTGTATAAAAGATTATTTTGTTTTTGTCATATTTTGCTAGTCTTAACATTTATACGGACATAGAGGTCACCAGTATATTCTTTAAAATTATGACCTTTATTTTCTATTTTAACAACTTGTCCATCTTCAATTCCTGGATCAATTTGAATTTCATATGTTTTGAATTCTTCAATATATTTCTTTCCTTTACATTTTGGACAAACTTTTTTAACAATTTTTCCTGTTCCATTACAATAAGGACATGTTGTCTGACTTTGCATCATACCAAAAGGTGTTCTTCTTGATTGAATCAAGACTCCAGAACCATGACAGTGTGGACAAGTTGTTTCAGCATCAGCCTCTTGTGCCACTCCTGAGCCCTTACACTCGTCGCACTCGTGTTTTATTTTTAATGTAACATCACGATTACAACCTAGTATCGAATCTAAAAAATCAATATCAATTTCAGTTTGAATATTTAATTCATAAGGAATAATTGTTTGTTGGCGACTACGTCGATTTGAACGACGACGACCACCAAACAGCCCGCCAAAGATATCACCTAAGTCAACATTGTCATCGTCCCCACCAAATGAGAACTTCATTCCACCTTGACTACCAAAAAATTGGTTAAAGATATCAAATGGGTTACCGGCTCCAGTAAAACCTTGTTGATTTAATCCTTCATGTCCAAAACGGTCGTACGTTGCACGTTTATCTTTATCTGATAATACCGCATACGCCTCATTAATTTCTTTAAATTTTTCTTCTGCATCAGGAGCCTTGTTGCGATCAGGATGGTATTGCATAGCAAGACGTCGAAAAGCTCTTTTTATGTCTTGTTCACTTGCATCCTTGCTTATTCCTAATACTTCGTAATAATCTCTTTTGTTTGCCATAAAAAATAAATATTATTTATATTATATATAAAAATTAGCACTCTTTCGAAAAAAGTGCTAATCATATATTTTATTTATTACCCATTGTTATCTTTATCTGTTTGCTCAGATGTTGGAATATCACCAGTTGTTTTGGCTACTGTCTCAACATCTTTCATTAAATTATCGTATTCATTTGCGTCAGATTCGTCGACAGCTTCAACTTTGACTGTTGGCTCATTCCAAGATTGTATCGAGCCTGTATGGGCCTCAAATCCATCTTCAAATGTTTCACTATGGTTTTGTCCAGAAATTAGGAATGAGATATCAATTGTTTGTTCATCATTATAGTTTACGCCCGATACAAGCGATAGTTTATCGTTATGCGTTAATTCACTAAATGATTTATTAATATTACTAATGATTGAAGTTGGTGCATGTTTTGACATACTAATATTAACAAGTGCCTGCTTGCAACCAGAGATGTTGACATCACTAAAACCACGTTTAATTTTTGTTGCAATTGCTTCGCGAATTTTAATTTGCCCTTGGCAATTATCATCAAGGGTCAAACGATTAGCCATAAAATATTTATTTGTTTTGAAAAATGATTTTAGATCAGCAAAGTCAATATTCATTACACTTGGTTTAAAGATAATATTTATAATATCTTCAATAATATAGGCTATTTCTTCGTTTGCTAATTGGTAAGCATCATAGAAACTAATGTCTTTATTATTACTAATAATCTTTTCATTGCTAATAGTAGAGACGGAGTCAGCATAAACAATTAATGTTTGCAATGCATTGAATGCATTATTGTAAATCACATCACCCTCACAAGCAACAGAAGGCATATTCACTATTGAAACCGTTAAGATTCCTAATTCTTTAGCAATCTGAGCAAGTTCAGGCGCACCACCAGATCCTGCGCCCTTACCCAAGCCAGCTATAATAAATAAAATATCCGTGCCTGCTAATTCTTTTTTAATGACTTCTGCATCTTTTTGTACAGCTCTTTTTCCAATTTCCGGATCACAACCAGAACCATATCCTTTTAATTCTTCTTTATTAAGAAGGAAAAGGTTAGAAACATTCTTCATTAATTTTAATGAACATAAGTCTGTATTGAAAGCATAGATTGTTGCAGCATCAGTAATAGTTTTATGTTTAGCTGCAATATGGTTAATTACATTACACCCGGCACCACCAACACCAATAACTTTTATATCAAAAGTTGAATGAGTCGTTTCATCATTAATGTCAATGTTAGAAAAAACATGTTTTGTTTTTTCTGGTTTAGTTTGAACATTAGACTGAGATTGTTCAGGCTCAGTTGTAACCTTCGGTTCTTGTTCATTAGGCATAATAAAGTTTGGTGTGTTGTTTTCCATGTTTAACTCCTATGATAATAAATTTATGGTTTTGATTTTACTTTCAAAATTGAATTGATTAATTTCTTGTTTATTTGAATCAAGATTAGATAGACAAACTAGTTTGTCAACAGAGATATTGTAAAAACCAACATCATCATAAGTTACATATTCAAAACCATCGATGGCATTGATTTGTTGGTCTGAAATGATTCGAATGTTTCTAAATTCACGGTAATCAACAAAGTTGTTGATTTGTGTGCGAATTTCATCGCGATATAGGGTTACAAATTCATTCAACTTAACATTGTTATATGTTTTAGTCATTAAATCATAATTGTTAGCAATAACAATATTTGGATCATCATTGCTAATAATGTTGTTAGCCACTGCCACTACATCAGTAACCTTTTTAAAGTTTATATTAAACTTATCAGCTAAGTGTTGATATATATCATTTAATTTTAGGTCTATAACTTTAACGTTGTTAAGTTTGCTACCATAGTATTCACAAGCAATAGCTTTGTCACCATTAATTTTAATAGTCAATTCAACATCTGCCTTGTTAGCCTTTAATAATTTATATAGATTAGTTGAGTTGTTTATGACTAAGTTACAAGACTTAACACTTTGAATATATTTCTTATATGTGATATAGTTGCTTGCACAAATTTGGCAATTAACTCTTGCAACTTTATCAATTTCATCGTAGTTTATACCAAAGAAGTTGATTTCATTTACGAAGTAATTATCAATCTTGGCTTTCTTAAAAATTTCTTTAGCAATATCTTCTTCACAATTACAATCAACAAATTCTTGGTTTGTAAAACCATAACGACTAACTTCGCATTCATCAAAGACAACTTCAACGTCTTTAATATTGAAACCTAAGAAATTAGCAGCATTTGTGATTAATTCATTAATTTTTACTTTTAAGTTATCAAATTCAATATCAACTTGGTTGGCAAAAAGAATGTTGTTTTGTCCATCAACATTATTCAAAACAATTAGAGCAATATTGCTCTTGCCTAAGAATAAAACTTTTTTAATTTGTTTTGAATCCTTCATTTGCCCTCCTATATTTTTTCTATTACTCTTAATTTAGCACTATGACTACGTCGATTATTTTTCTTTTCTTCTTCTGTTGGAACAACAGGTTTTTTAGTTATTAATTTGAATGCAGGCTTTGACATCTTACTAATTGGAACATCTTTACTATATAAGTCCCTACTTTCGGTTTTTTCTTTAAAGAAATTTTTAACAATTCTATCCTCTAAAGAATGAAATGTAATGATGCCTAGTCGTCCTCTTGTCTTTAATTTATTACATGCTTTATCAAGCACTTCCTGTAGAACATCTAATTCTTTATTTACCTCAATTCTCAAGGCCTGAAAGTAAACTTTAGCCGGATGTTTTCTTACTAAAGAACCAGGGAAGCAATCAGCAATGATATTAGCTAGTTGAGTTGTTGTTTTAATTGGTTCAAGTTCACGATATTTAATGATTGCATCAACAATCTTGACTGGATTATTAACGTCACCATATCTCTTAAATACATTAATTAATTGCGTGCGCGAATAACTATTTACTATATATGCAGCAGTTAGCGAATTATTTGTATCCATACGCATATCTAGTGGGCCTTCATGACTATAGCTGAAGCCACGTTGTGGATCATCAAACATTAGACTACTAACACCCAAATCAAAGATAATTCCATCAACTGGTTGTTTAACAATCTGGTCTAGGTTAACAAAGTTATTCTTTATGATTGATACTTGTTTATTATTTTTAAAAATATTAGTTAAATGATTAATTGCATTTATATCTTGGTCAATGCATGTTAAGTGACCTGTTTTTAGGTGCTTTGCGATTTGACAACTATGTCCACCAAATCCGGCTGTACAATCAACATACAAACCATTTGGTTTAACTTTTAAGTTAGCTAGTAGTTCGTTTAAAAGAACCGGTGTATGAATTTTATTTATTTCCATTTTCATCATCAATTCTTTCAGCAACAGCTTCAAACTTACTATTAGTATCTGCTTGAAACCTAGCATATGCTTTAGCATCTCATACTTCTAACTTATTGCCTAAACCAATAATAATTACGTTTTTCTTTAGATTAGCTAACTTTGTTAAAACTTCAGGAATAAGGATACGATTTGCCTTATCAAGCTCAATTTCGCTACTATTAGCTAAAATTTGTCTTGTTAGGATACGCGCGTCTTTTTTATTTTGAGAATATGATAGAATTTGGTTAGATCACACATCAAAGTCTTCTTGGCTACGAAGCTCTAGGCAGCCTTCAAACCCTTTAGATACCACAACAATACGATGAGAAAATTTGTCTACTAGCTTTGCTGGTAAACTTAAACGATTTTTTTCATCGATTGTATGATTGTAGGTTCCTAGGAATAGCATCTCCCACTTTTCTCCACTTTGTCCCACTTATTATATACATAATAATTTAAAAAATAAAAAATTTTTGTAAATATTTGTAAAACAAATATTTAAATTGTTAAAAAAACGCATGTCTAGTGGACATACGCTTAATTTATTAATCTAACATTTTTAATTTTTGAAGTGGTTTATAGCCAATAAATATAGCATAAAACCCAATGGATTTACAGCATGTTTTTTATAAACGTGCGTACCTGCAATATCAAAGTGAGTGAAGTCTTTGCAATCACAAAATTCTTTCAAGAATGCAGCTGCAACACCATTTGAGCAATTTCTTTCTTTAACTCCGTTAGCACAGTCAGCAATAGTGCTTGACTTGTTGACCGCTTCTGTAAATTCAGGGTATAGTCTTAGACTAACAACGCCATCTCCAGATATTTCGGCAGCATTTCTAATGGCCTTAGATGTTTCTTTGTTTGTTGATCAAAAAGGTGTAGCTATGTCACCAAATGCTAGTTCAGATAAACCAGTCAATGTTGCAATAGTAAATAACTTTGTTAAATGGTAATGTTTATTGGCATAGCCAATTGCATCAGCAAGGATCAATCGCCCCTCTGAGTCTGGTGATATAATTTCAACAGTTCTACCAGTTGATGATGTATAAACATCACCAACCACCATTGAGCGATCAGAAATCATATTCTTTGCCAATGGCAAGAAACCTACAACATTAACTTTACTCTTAGTTGCTGCTAGAGCAAACATTGTACCAAAGACAGTTGCAGCACCAGCCATATCTTGATTCATATTTTCCATAAAGCGATTAGGTTTTATTTCATAACCACCTGCATCATACATCATACCTTTTCCAACATAAGCAAGGATTTCCTTGCTTGACGGATTATTAAGATATTCAAGGACAACCATTGCTGCTGGTTCATCACTACCTTTGTTAACTGCTTGGATCAATCCCATTTTTTCTTTCTTTAAATCATTTAAAGTTAAGACTTTAACTTTAAGAGTTTTATTTCCTGTTGCAGGAATAACTTTTTTAATTTCTTTAACAAAATCAGCAATACCTAAATAATTTGAAGGTAATATTTGATAATGTCTTGCTAGAGTGAAACCAAAAGATGTTGTGTATGCGCGATAAACCAAATCTTTATATTTTTTATCATAAATAATATTAATTTTATTTTTAGAAGGTTTAGTTTTTAGGGTGAACATTTTTCCACAAAATTCTTGAAGTTTAATAAGAATTACTGTAGCTAATGCATATCCACATTTTGTTTCAAAATGATCTAAAAAACTGCCAATATTAAAGGTAATGTCCTTATCTTCATACTTTAGCAATGTTGCAGATAATTGTCGAACAAATGATCTCATACATATTGGATTTTTAGTGAAACTAAAAGTAATAGTATTGCCTTCTGTTCTAATCTCGTTTTTGTTACCATGCAAAGCTTTAATTAATAAAGCTTTTTTGTTAATTTTTTGATTGAATTCCATGGTTAATGTCCCTTTCTTTGCTT
>JAZRUX010000007.1:0-4654 GCA_045598825.1 Mycoplasmoidaceae bacterium | reverse complement strand
GTTGAATCTATAAATAAGTGTTATTTTATTGTTGTGTTATTTAATATTTGAAAGGATTAAAATATGTCAAGATATACCGGTAGTATAAACCGTAAATCTAGACGATATGGCTTTTCTTTATTAGAAAACAACAAAGAATTTTCTAAAGGAAAGAAAAGAACATATGCGCCTGGAGCTCACGGTGCTAACAGGAGAAAATTGTCTGGTTATGCAGAACAATTACAAGAAAAGCAAAAATTGCAATTCATGTATGGAATGAATGACCGTCAATTTAGAAGATTATTCGTAGTTGCCAAAAAGATGAAAGGTTCTAACGCAATGAACCTATTAATTGTTCTTGAATCAAGAATTGATAACCTAGTATTTAGAATGGGTTTTGCTCCCACAAGAAGGGCAGCTAGACAACTAGTAACTCATGGACATGTATTACTAAATGGTAAAAAATGTTCAATCCCATCAACAATTTGCAAGATTGGTGATAAGATTTCTATTAAAGAAAAATCTCAAGCATTACCAGTTGTAAAAGATACTGTTCTTGCTAAACCTTTAGAATTTGTTAAGGTTGAGGGAACAGGAAAAACAGGAACTTATGTTCGTTTCCCACAAAGGGAAGAACTAAACCCTGAAATCAACGAAACATACGTTGTTGAATGATACAACCGTTTGGTGTAAAAAACAAAAGAGGCTTATGCCTCTTTTTTATTTTTCAATTGTTGCAATTGCTTATACCCTTCAAACATTAGTTTTGCTAAATCATAAGGATTAACTCGACCAGTTCATCCACCAAATGCAGGAACAACAATTGAATTAATTTTGTTCTTGTTAGCTTCTTGCAAAACAGCAATCATACAGTCTTTAACTATTTTTGGGTCTTTAATAACTGATGGTTCTTTCATTGTTGGACAATGAATTAATTTCAATTTGGTTTTAGGAATATCAATAATGAAAACCGATCCAACTGGCTGGCATCCTTTATATTTCTTTGTAATATAAGTTTGAACATTTTTAGTTAAATCTAAACCAAAATAATCAGTGATGGCTAAATCATAACCACCCATCATGATTCCTTTTGAATTACCTGGACTAACAATACAATCAACTTTATACTTTCTCATAAAGTTTTGAAAATCGCTCGTAACAATTGTTACATCTTTAACATTGTTAAAATATTGTTGTCAAGCTGTTGTGACTAATGGATTTTTATCAAGTAAATATATTTTCATATTAGAAATTCATTTTAGTAAAGATATTTAATAGTGCTTGTTCAAATTTTCAATATGAATCAATGACTAAACATTCATTAACTGTATGTTCAAATAAAACAGTTGGTCCTATTGAAACCATTTCAATTGTTGGGTATCTATTAACAAAGTCCGCACACTCTAATCCACCATGGATACGAGTTAACATTGTATCAATACCAACTTCGTTGTATGCATTAAAACACATTTGAGCAATAGGACCATCAGGATTGCCTACTCATGGTCCATATTTGCTACTTTCCATACTGCCATCAATACTTGTAGCAAATGTCTGTAGTCAACCATCATATTGTTCCTTCATAATTTCACCATCAGTTGGTAGTTGGAATCGTCCAGAATAATTAAAATCAAGGCGTGGTTGCCCATTTTCTTCTGTTGGAAGAAGGTTCAAGAAACCGATGTTAGCACTGGTTTTAAGCTCATTGTGCTCGTCTTCAAACCTAGATGTTGCTCCATATATTAATGATGTAACATTTGAAATGATACTAGAAGTTAAACTAGTGCCGATGCAGTTATAGTCACCTTCTTCTAGTTCTTCTAAACTATATTCCATTGTTGGATCATCAAATTTGTTTGCTTTTAAATCATCAAATCATGGATCAATAATATTTTTAAGCTCACTATGTGATTTGTCACCAACATTGAATGTTGCATATGCTTCATTAGGTATACTTGTTCTAGTTCCTTTTGGTGTAGCAAAATCAATAATGTTTACATTTGAAGTGTTCTCATTAATTTTCTTTAAACCATTAGCAACAACTGATACTGCATTAGCACCATTGTCACCAATGTTTACACCAGAATGTCCACCTTTGCAATTAAAGATGTGTAATTTAAAGGCTTTGCCATGAACAGGCATTGTTGGTATATTATCCTTTTTAACACTGCCCATGTAACCACCAGCAGAATTATAAATAACATAGCCAACTGGGCTTGAGTCTAAATTAATTAAATAACCAAATCCATGTTCAGGGTCAATCACATCAACATTCCCAGATTGTCTCATTCCTAAGGATTCAGAACCTGGTTGTCCATTTTCTTCATTTGCAGTAAACACGCAACGAATAAAACCATGATTAAATTCATGATGATGAATAGCTAAAGCTAACATTATCGCCAAAGCACAACCATTATCAATTCCTAAATTAGTCAAGTGATTAAATGAATGAATTGTTCGTTGGCCTTGATGCATACCGAATATTGGTTCGGCAGGAGCATGAGTTCATTTATCTCATCCTTCTGCTTCATTACGGCATGCTCAAACCATATCCATATGCCCTTGAAGAATAAGTTTTTGATAATCATCATACCCTGGAGTTGCAGGAATATCAAATCATACATTACCAACATCATCAGTTTGCACTGATTCTGGATCTACATATTTCTTTGCTGTGTCCATTAAGTAATTTTGAATTTGTTTTAATGAATCCATATGTCCTTCTTCATTAGACAAATGAGGGATTTTACAAATTTCAAATAATTGGTTAATGGCTGTATTAAAAATTAATTCCTCAGTAGTTTTGTTTGTAACAACAACTGCTGGTACTATTGCAGCAGAAGAGGTTATTATCGATGCACCAACAACAGGTAAAATAATATTTATTTTGCTCATATAATCACCTTTCTTTTATTATATAAAAATAAAAAATTCTAGCTATAGCTAGAACTTTTTAATTTAAGCAGCAAATCTTTGCCCTTTATGACCTTTTTGTCAAATTAATTGTTGGTTTTCTTTGTTTCCTGATCATTTAATGAATAAGTCATTGAAGATTGGCAATAGACCCATAACAAGAGTCATTCCTCAGAATCAAGACATTGTCTCCAAATTTGTTAGAACATAGAAATGTTCGCCACGTTCAATACCTAAACAGTTGGGAGCATTAACAAACATTCCTCATCCTGATTTAAGTTGGTACAAGACAGACATATCTTGTGTTGCTGAACCATCTAGGTTACCTAATCCATTTAGGATAGGGGCAGCCATAAATTGAATAAATCCAACAAATACAATCATAAATAAGCATCCTAGTACACCAATTACTGCAGTAACTGGGAAGATTTTTTGCTTCTTGACTTGAACCTTCTTTGTTCCACGATTAACTAATCCACCAAGAACAGTTACACCGTAGATTAAGTATAAGCATACAACCATTGATGTAGATGAGCCATCAGCCATGGCATCAGTATTTAGAATACTAGATGGAATAACTAGAACAATTCATCAGAACATAACCATTGCAAAGAATAGGACAAATCCAGCAAACATCTTGTTGCCTGGTTTAGCATCTAATAATGCTTTTGATTTGAATAAAGCTCGTTCCTCTGCTAATGCTTGGTAAGCAGAAATGCCACCCTTAGCCATACCATTTACACATCCGATTAAACAGATGAAAATGAAGATAGAAATAATGATTGTCAATACTTTATATGCAACATCATTCTCACCAACCAATGCTTGCATTAAGCTATATACATCTCCTGTACCAGCAGTAATGCAACCGATTGTAACAGCAAGGTATAGAACTGAAATAAGTGCAACACCTAATACAACAGCTAATGATAAGTTTTTATCAGCATCTTTTATATCACCGGAAATATTACCTACAGATATATAGCCTTCAAATGCGAACAGGATTGCTGGTATTGCAGCTATTGCGCCAAATGGGTTAAGATCTCCAGTATCTGATCCATCTATATAATGTCCGTTTCAAGCACCACCATAAGCTTTTGTTGATATTAAACCAAATACAATACCACAGATAACAACCATTAAGATTGGAGCAAATTTAACAAAACTGATAATTGATCCAGCTTTGCCCATAGCATTTGCTTTGAAGTAGTTAAGGATCATGAATATTAAGAATAGAACTGCACCAATAATAAATATGTAAGCAGTTGTCCCAGTACCAAAATCATAACCATTGCCAGTTCCTATTCTTGTTCAACCCATTTCAGGATCTCATCCTGAGATTAATGGGGCAAAACATTCAAGTACTGCTTCACCCGCAAAGAACATAATAGCAAATGTATTAGCGGGTCAGAATATTAATGAATAACCTGTTTTTGCATATCGACCAAACCCATGGCCGCAGAATTGTTCTGCTCATCCACCGACACCTGCATTTTTATTTTTCATCTTGCAGGTTGAAACTTCGGCAAATGATAGGGCCATACATAATACGATAACAATAGAAATACCTCATGCAATAAGGACACCGATTGCGTTACCGTTATTTAATCTAAAAACCGTTCCGTTTTTAAAGAAAATACCAATACCAACAACGTTACCAATTATGTAAAGAATGGCAGCCATTAATCCAATTTTGCCGGCCGTTTCTTTTTTAACTTTTGGCATATAATTTTCCTTTCTAAAATATATATACCTAATAATT
>JAZRUX010000006.1:0-22053 GCA_045598825.1 Mycoplasmoidaceae bacterium | reverse complement strand
GTTCATCGTTGATTCCTGAAATGTAGAACCGCCAGTACATAACCATTTCTTTTTGGATATTCCATATGTACTGCAGATTGCCTCAACATCATCTACCCAATCCTTATGACATACTATTTCAATTGCATCTATATTTTCATTGTTTTGGAAAAGTGATAACGAGGTTAGAATAATGTAAGATTTCTTGTTTAATTGGTTCGACTAAATCATAACCAATTTCAAACCATGCTTCTATAAAATTATGAGTTGATAATCATTCAAAAAATCTTTTATAGAAATATAAACCATTTTCAGGTGCAATTAAAGCTTTTTTGTTTTCTCAACGAAACATTTTATTGTTATTAAAGTTTTCTTCATTAATATAAGGTGGGTTAGAAATTATGTAATCAAAGTGTGAGTGTTGATCCAAATACTTGAATGCATCTTTGCAATCGATTGTTAATGGAGTTTTGTTTTTAGCAGCATTTTTATAGGTATCAAGAATTGGTTGTCAATACTTATCAACACAAGTGATATTAAATTGTGGAATGAATTTCTTTATTGAAATACCAATACAACCACAACCACAACACAAATCTAATACATTTGATTGGACATCTTTTTCATGTATAGCAACAAAGTCCATTACCATTTGCTGTGTTAGCTCACGTGGAGCTAATACCTTCTTACTTACTTTGAATGTTAAACCACAGAATGTTGTTTGGCTAGTTATATGAGCTAATGGTTTTTCTTTTACAAAATAATCATTGCATAAACGTCAAAAAACTTTTTCTTTAAAGTCAATGTTGTTATTATGGTTAACAATAAACTGTTCTTTTGTTTTTGTTTGTGAACAATAGAATAATAATTCAAAAAAGATAAAATCATGGTTTTTGCCATATTTATCTTGGAAAGCAGAGAACAATTGGCTAAAGGTCATATTAAATTTTCAATTTTTCCATTAATTTAGCTTGTTCATCAGCAATTAAGTGGTCATGGATTTCTTCTAGTGTTCCACCTTGCATAATGAAGTCTAACTTATTTAAGGTTAAACCAATACGGTGATCAGTGATTCTATTTTGTGGATAATTGTATGTACGAATCTTTTCAGCTCGTTCGCCAGTTCCAACTTGGCTACGACGAGTTGAATCTTCTTGAGTTTTCCGATCATCTTCAGCTTTTTGTCATAATTTAGCCTTAAGCATATTCATTGCTTTTGCACGGTTTTCGATTTGACTTCGTTCTGATTGACAAGCAACGACGATGCCTGAAGGCATGTGCGTTAATCTAACAGCAGATTCAGTTCGGTTAACGTGTTGACCACCAGCACCAGATGCACGATAAACATCAATACGTAAATCAGCTGGATTGATTTTAATTTCAATATCATCTAGTTCAGGCAAAACTGCAACAGTGATAGTTGACGTATGTACACGTCCTTTTGATTCAGTCGCAGGAACACGTTGTACACGATGTACACCTGATTCAAATTTCATTTTAGAATAAACATCATGTCCTTTAACTGTAAAAGATAAATATGAATAACCATTGCCTTGTGGACTTACATCCATAATTGCACACTTTCATTTTTGATTGTCAAAATATCTTTTATATGTGTCAAATAAATCTGAAACAAATAATGCTGATTCATCTCCACCCGCAGCTGGACGCATTTCAACAATAACGTTCTTTTCATTATTTGGATCAACTGGTAATAATAATGTTTTAATCTCTTGTTCTAATGATGGAATTTTTGAACGAATAGATTCAAGATCAGATTTAGCCATTTGGATAAAATCAGGATCTTTAATTGATGAGTCATTTAAAATATCTTCAGCTTGTTTAGCATCATTGATCATCTTTTGAAGTTCTTTGAACTTGTGGGCAACCGGTTCAAGTTTTTTTAATTGAATATTAATCTTCTTTACTTCTTCAAACGGTAAAGACGTATCAGTTTCAACCTTGTTAGTTAATTCAGCAAAGTTGTTTGCAATCGATAATACTGTATCAAATAATTTCTTGTTATATTCCATGATGACCCCCAAAACAAAATAAAAAAAGACACACTAAAAAGTGGTCTTTTTTATGCTAGCTATTTAGATAAATCGTCTAAATTTGAGATAATAGTTTTATTAGATTTCTTTGCACGAACCTTTTTAGCCTTAGGTTGGTAATTCTTCTTTTCAAATTTATTAGCAAGTTTTTCAGCACGACCTTTAACGCTCGTTTCAACTGATTTACCAACAAAGACTGGGTGGCAATTAGCACAAACGTCAATAGAAACAATGTCATCTTTACAAGTTGACATGATTTTGTATTCAGCGCCACATGTGGCACATTTGAATGTTGTTAATTTTGAGGCTGGATGTGATTTTGCTTTCATAATAAAACCTATATGTATTATTTATTTTATATTAAAACTCAATTAATATTATATTTATTTTCAAAATTTATTTGTTTTTAAACCAAATTCTGGATCTAAATTATTTGCTTCTTGAGCAAGGTAACGATGCGTTTTATTGTTGCCGACTTCATACATAAAATCAGAGTTTGATGTAATCAATGAATTCTTAAATGTAATGTAACATTCATTATTTACACAACTTGCAGCAATGTATAAAACATCTGATAATTGTTGTACTCCAGTAATACCCATTACTTTTTCAATAGCACGAAGTTTTGTTGACTCTTTTGCACCAATGTGGACATATTTAGATGTTTTATTCGTTTTAATTGCAACATTACAAATTTCACCTTCAAAATATTTGTCAAGATTGTATAGTAGGATGTTTTGCTTACTATTATTAATTGATCCAAGAAAGTGCAAGTAACCAATATCAACAATATCAGTTCGTGACAATGTTTGTTGTAACAAATCATATGTATCGATGATTTCATGCAAACTATAGCAATTATTTTTGATTGCATTGTAAGCAACAGAGTTGGCAATATACATAAACTTACGATCTGGGGTATAAATGGTGACATTTACACCATACATAATTCCATGATGTACAATTGTTTGAATATCATCAGGGTCTAAAACATTAGCTTCAATAATTTCTTTCTTGCCAATGTCATAAATGATAGCACCACCACTAGCAATTAAATAACCAGTTTCAATGTGATGGGTGTTTAAAAAGTCTAGAGCATCAGTCAAACAACCACTAGTTTGAACTACAACAGTTTGATACTTACTTGCTTTTTCTAATAAAGAATATACCAATGGTAAATCTTTATAACGTCGATCGGTTTGCTTATAGCAATTTCAATCTAAGTTAACATCGAAAACAACAAGTTTTTTATAAGTGGTTGTATCCATAATTATTTGTGTGCAGCAATTCGTTTAACAAGGATGTTACCAAATTCTTCCATTGGAACATTAGCTACATCAGTCTTACCATATTCACGATAAGAAATAGTTTTTGATTTGATTTCTTCATCACCAAAGACAATTTGGTAAGGAATCTTACGAATTTGTCCATTACGAATTTTCTTACCTAAACGTTCATCAGTATGATCAACTTCAACACGAACACCATGGTTCATTAAACGTTGAGCAAATTCGTCACAGAATTTTTCATGTACAGAAGCAACTGGGATAAGTTGCACTTGCACAGGCGCTAGTCATAATGGGAAAACACCCTTTGTGCTTTCAAGTAAGATTGACATAAATCGTTCAAGGGTTCCAATAATTCCACCATGAACAAGGATTGGGCGTTGTTCTTTGCCATCCTTATCAATATATTTAAGATCAAATCTTGCAGGCAATAAGAAGTCAAGTTGAATTGTTGACATTGTGATAATGTGGCCTAAAGCAGTTTTCATTTGGAAGTCAATCTTTGGTCCATAGAAAGCGGCTTCACCAACTTTTCTTTCATATTTCATACCCATACGATCCATTACAGCAGCAAGTTCTTTTTCAGCCTTTGCTCACATCTTTGGATTATTAAAGTATTTAGCTTTATCTTTTGGGTCATGTAATGATAAGTCAACACGGTGAATCTTTATATCAAATGCTTTCAATGTTTCCATTACAACATTGTAATAATGTCTAATTTCAGATTCAATTTGGTCAGGACGAATCATCACGTGTGTATCAATTAATTGCATTTGTCTTACACGTTCAAGTCCAATTAAACCACCAGAAGCTTCATAACGGTGTAGGATTGCTTTTTCAGCAATTCTAAATGGTAATTCACGATAACTACGTGGACGATATTTGTACACTAACATATGATGTGGACATGTCATAGGTCTTAATACCATTGTTTGCTCATCTATCTTTAATGGATTAAACATATTTTCGCGGTAGTGGAATCAGTGACCTGAGGTTTTGTAAAGTTCATCGCTACCTAATATAGGCGTTGAAACAAAACTAAATCCGTTACGTAAAAGGATTCGTCTTACTTCATCATCGATTTGGTACATTACAGCAGCACCGTTTGGCAACCAAATAGGTGCACCCTGACCTGCTAAATCATTAAATGTAAATAATTCAAGGTCTTGTCCAAGTTTACGGTGATCACGTTCTTTACGGTCTTTTGCTTCAGCTTCATAAGCTTTTAATTCATCCTTTGATGAATATGCATAACCAGTTAATCTTTGTAGTTGTTTGTTCTTTGAACTGCCTAATCAATAATGACCAGCAACATTTTCTAATTTAAAAGATTTGATTTCATTAAATGCTAAGTTATCTGATTCAAGTTTATTTATAAAAGGGAATTCATTGTTAATTTTAATCATCTTGATAGTTTTCATATCATGATGAACAACGTGGTATGCCAAATATTTGTTTTTTTTCATGCAAGGACAAGCACGAACATCTTCAACATGACGGCGTTTAGTTTCAACTTTAGTTTCTTTGTTATAAATAAAATCAAAAATTTCTTTTTCGATATTTTGAAAGTCAACAATAGAAATTGCATTCTTTGTTTCAAAATCAACATAGAATGTATTTTCTAATTCACCAATATCAGAAATCACGGCCTTATGTTTTTTATACAAGACATACGCAACTGCATATGCCATTTTCAAATTGAGTTTCATTTTTCTCTCCTAATTTATTGAAATTATTTTGCTTCAGCAATTGGTTGTTCAGCTGGAGTTCAGTTAACTAATTTTTCAATTAGGATCGTTGTATGAAATAAATTATCTTTCTTTGAATAGTATGTTCTTAGCTTGCCTTCGATAATAACCCGGCAACTTGGATTTGCCTCAATTATTTTTGCTAATTGACCAGCTAAAGGTCTATTAGCATAAGCAGAGAAAGAATTAACAGATTTGAACTTGTTAAATACCCTTTCTTGTTTAATGTTTAAGAAGTATCCACCTTCTTCTTTATTTTTTCCTCATGAACTACGTGTAACAGTTCCTTCAAGAATTACTTTGTTTAGCATATTTTCTGTCCCTACATTTTATATATTTTTTATAAATAATATCATTATTATAGGAATATTTTTTATTGAATTATAAAAATATTCATATTTTTATTTTTAAATGTGGTTTTACTCTATAATGAATAGTATATTCATTAAGTATGCAAGTTTTCACAAAAGCACAAGTTAATGATATTGCTTTAGCTTTAAAGAGTGGCAAGGCTGCTATTTTGCCGACAGATACAGTATGGGGCATTGTCTCACTAAACGAAGGGCTAATCTATAAAATTAAGCATCGTGATCAAACAAAGAAGGTAATCAAGTTTATTGACTCTGTCGACAAAATTGGTCTGCCTTCTTTTTTTGCTGAAGTTTTACAACAATATTGACCAGGTGGCTTAACTATTATTTGGAAAGATTTAAGTTATCGTATTCCTAAAAGTGATTACATTATTGAGCTAGTAAATAAAACTGGTCCATTATATCAATCTTCTGCCAACATCTCTGGTCAAGATCCAATCCAGTCCCTCCGGGACGTCCCGAAATTATTTGAGGAGTCGATGGAATCATTGGTGTTAGTTGATAATTCTCCATATACACCACTAACAAACAAACCATCAACAATAATTAACTTGGATTCTATGACAGTTGTCCGAGCAGGGGAAATAAATGGTCAAGAAATAATTGATAAATTGAAAGGTAAGAAATAATATGAAATTTAAATCGTTTATGGTTGCACACAGTGCTTTAGTAAAAGATATTGCTATAAGTACTTGTTTAGTTGGTGCATCTGCAGGTATTGTTTTTGGTGTTTCTGCCGGAATGTTCCACATTGAATATATGAATTTATCAGGTGCTGAAGCTCGTTTAGCTGCTTCTAAATCTAATCCTTATTATTCTGAAAATATTTCATCTGGCTGAAATATGAACGATGTAATTGACCCAGTTACAAAAAAAATAATAACTCATGGTATTGATTTTGATACAGTGCTTGATGGCCGACCTTTAGAACAAGAAATAAAATCTTTAAAAGATTGACAAGCATGACACCCTGATGCTCTTGCTATGCCATCTGACAAAGCTGATGCAATGAATATTGACCTTCCAGAAGGAATACAAGAAGGATTAAGTGATGCTAACAAAGTAGCTCGTGCTAATTTTTGCTCAATGGTTATTGATGGAGCAACGCACACAACAATGGACCGTTCATTCAATCAATCACTATATGAAGGACTTGCTGATTTTAACCAAAATATTCAATGTGAACCAGGTACATATTCATCTGAAAATATGGATGTTACAAAATATAATTCTGCTAAATCAGCAAAGCCTAGTCAAGATAATGAAACAGAATTTGTTAACACATATATGGCAATTATTTCCCAAAAAGAAAATGGAACGCTTGGTTTAGCCGGTTTTAACCACTCATCGCCATTAAATAGGATGCTATATCACGAGATAGGCGAAGATGGTGCTTTTAAACCTTACGCTATTGCTAGTTCACCTGAAGCTACAAGAATCACGCAAAAAACAGGTCTTATTCTCCTTGATGCTAACTGTCCAAATAATCAAAACGTTGCTTCTGTTCTATTTAGAGCTGATCAACCAGGTTTCTTATCAGCTTTAGCTGTTTGCCAATATATTTACAACAATTTGCATTTATATCATGACAATTTTCAAGACTTAGCTGTTGCTGAATTTGGTGGAGTTGCTATTCCAACAGTACAAATTTATTTAGGTGGATTTCAACGGGGTATAGAATTGTTCAATAGTATTGTATTGGAAGATTCGGTTCTTGTTGGCTCAGAAAAATATTACATAGGTGGTGAGATAACAAATCCACGTGATATTAGATGCTGTAAGACATTTGAAAACTTGCTAAATCATAGTAAATTAAAAGGACAAATTGAAGAAATTAAAAATGATTCTTCACTAACTGAATGAGAAAAGTTAGACAAATTTAATGAAACAGTCTATGATAACTTCATTGATGAATTTGCAATTAAAATAATTAAACTTGGTGGCCTTAGCACACACTATACCGGAACATTTGTTGCTGGTGATGCTGTTGGTATAACTAAACAATATTTAAACCGTGGTGCTGCAGCAATTATTGCTGTTGCTGGTCCACAATCATTGGACGTTGCTCAAGAAATTCAGAACCAAAACTCTAAATGTGTTGTTATTGGTGTCGATTCAGCCATGGAAGATGGTGACTACCAAAGATTCCATACTGGATGTTCAGTTGAAAATAAAGGTAATCCAAACTTTGATGACCCATATATGGATCAAACTCAAGCTGAAGACGAATCAAGACCAACAGAGGCTAATTCTATTATTAAATTCTCAGCAATTAAGGACATTAAGACAATATCAAACAAATTAAATCGTTTAATTGCCAAAGGGTTAAATTGGGATGTTTCAGTATCAAAAAATATTAATGGTGAAGATATTCCTGTTCCAGATCCAGAAAAATCTATTTGTGGGCCTGGCTTCCAAACTTGTTGCAATATTAAAAATGGTCTGATTTCTATTTCTTGAGATGGATTTTATCCATTACTTCAAGTTTTGCAGCATGGAATGTTTTATTTAAATAGAGATGCAAAAGATTGGCATGTATTTGAATCATCATGAAAAGCGGTGGCATTTGACTATGCTACAGAAATTAAGGCAACTGATCCAGATTTATTAGAAACTATTGGAACAGAATATTTTCCAAGATATCCTGATGGCTCATTTAATGACACCAAAGGCGTATTCAACATTAATAACTTATTAACTTATAGAAAAACTGATGAAAATGGTGAACCAACAACATATTACAAGAATTATAGTCATACAATGTCAATTCTTGGTAGGTTGTTGAATACAACATATTTAAATTTTAGCCCTGATATGACACTAGACAAAAAAAATGGTGAATATGTTATAGCCGATTCTATAAAGAAACTTTCAATCCTTCAATGGTTAGATTACAATATGTATTTAATGTGCTAGGAGTTTAGTGATGAAATTATTTAAGAAAAAATCTAAAACTCCTATTATGGAGGAAAGAGGTAAATATGCCATTGAAATGAAGAATGTTACCAAGACATTCTTAGGTGGTAAAATTATTGCTAACTCTAATGTTAACATCAATGTTAAATGGAATGAAATCCATGCTCTTTGTGGTGAAAATGGAGCTGGTAAATCTACATTAATGTCAATTCTATTTGGTTTGTATAGACAAGATTCTGGTGAAATTTATGTTGCTGGTAAGAAAGTTGATTTTAAAAATGCTATGCAAGCGAATGCTGCTGGCCTTGGAATGGTACACCAACACTTTAAATTAGTTTTAGCATTCAATTTACTACAAAATATTACATTAGGTGCTGAAACTACACGTCGGGGTTTCTTATATGACAAACCAGCTGTTGAGAAAATCAATAAGATTTGCAAAGAATATGGGTTTAAGATTGATTTATATCAAAAGACTGCTGATGCATCAGTTGGTACACAACAAAAAGTAGAAATTATTAAATTACTTTACCGTGGTGCAGAAATCCTTATTTTTGACGAACCAACTGCCGTTTTATCAGATGATGAAATTGCTGGTTTCCTTGATATGTTAAGAACATTAAAGAGACAAGGCAAAACAATTATTCTAATTTCACACAAGTTAAACGAAGTATTGGATGTTGCTGATACTATCACTGTTTTACGTAAAGGTATAACAATTGGTTCATATCCACGCAAAGATATTGATACAGCTAAATTAGTAGAACTAATTGTTGGCCGTAAGATGATTGAAAATCCAAATATGCTAAACTTTGAAAATAGATTGTCACCTATTTTAAAGATTAGCCATATTAAGATGCACAAACAACATGACAAGACTTTAACAGCAATTAATGATTTGTCATTAAATGTTAATGCTGGTGAAATTGTTGGCATTGCTGGAATTGAAGGTAATGGTCAATCAGAATTAGCTTTAGCTTTATCAGGAATTCAACACCCAGTTTCTGGAAAAATTACATTTGTTGTTTCTGGTTTAGAAACAGATATTACTCGTGAAACACCAAAACTTATTTCTGAAATGGGTATGAGTCATGTTCCAGAAGATCGTCATAAATATGGATGTATCTTAGATGAAACAGTTGCTTTTAATCTTATTACCAATCAAATTGATAATAAACTTTACAATCGTTTTGGATTTTTAAAGTTAAAAGAAATTAATATGAATGCAAACAACCTTTGCACAAGATTTAATGTTCTTGGCGCTAATAAAGGTAAAGCAAAGTTCCGTTCATTATCTGGCGGTAATCAACAAAAGGTTGTTGTGGCTCGTGAATTAACTAAGCCACACTCAGTTATTGTGTTGGTTCAACCAACTCGTGGACTAGATGTTGGTGCAATTAACACTATCCATGAATATATTCTTGAAGAATCTAAAAAGGGTAAAGCCGTTATCCTTATTAGTTATGAATTGGATGAAATTTTAAAGATTGCATCACGAATTGTTGTTATGGACCACGGTGATATTGTTTATGATGGTCTAAAAACTAAAACTGATCGTCAAATGATTGGTAAGTTCTTGATGCGTACAGGTAAGGCTGCTGCACCAACTTCTGTAACGAAAGGAGGCAACTAATGATGAATAAATCTTTGTTTGCGCAAAAATTGAACAATAAATGACAAAAACTTGTTCACTCCGATGTAAGACAATCCACAACCAAGAAGATTTTTGCAACAATCTTTGCAATTTTCATCGCATTTGCTATTGCACTTATTATCGCATGTAGTGTTTGCAACACATGGTCCAAATTCGGTGAAGTTTTAACAACCATCTTTACTGCTGGATTTAAAGTAACAACAGTAAACAACTTAATTAGTAACATGGCAATTCTTGTTGTTGGTGGTTTGTCATTTATCTTTGCTTATAAAGCTGGATTATTCAATATTGGTATATCTGGTCAATTATTTGCTGCGGCAACGGGAGCAACAATTTTATCCCATATGGGTGGTCTTGGCCAAGGACTAAACCAATTTCTTGTGCTTATTATCAGTATGGGTATTGGTGCTATTATGGCAGCCATTGTTGGTGCCTTAAAGGCATATCTAAAAGTTAATGAAGTAGTGTCATCTATCATGTTTAACTGGATTATTTACTTCCTATGTATTATGACTCTTGGCATGTTGCCAATTCCACATGACTCATCTGGTTTAAGCACTGCATCACCAGGAAAAGAACTATTGCTACAAATTGATGGCAATAGTATGATTCCATTAATCATTATTGCTGCTGTTCTTATTATCTTTGTGGCTGTTGTTCTAAACTATACAGTGTTTGGCCGCAAACAAAGAGTAACAGGTTTAAGCACAACTGGTGCATTAGCTGCTGGTTATAACGTTAAAGCTAATATGATAACATCAATGGCTATTTCTGGGGCAATTGCTGGTATATTAGGTGCAATGATCTATTTAGGATTCACACCAAACATGCCTGTAACGGCTGCCGCTAAAGCTATCCCACAAGAAGGATTTAATGGCATCTCTGTTGGATTAATTTCAATGTGCAATCCATTCGCATCAGTTCCTGTATCATTATTCTTTTCAATGGTTAAAGCATCAGTCGCTGACCTTCAATTATTAGGTATTGATAACCACATTGCTGATGTTGTTTTTGGTATTGTTGTATATGGTGCTGCTGCAATTACATTATTCCTAAACATTAAACCTTATTGATTAACATTGGATATCTTTAAAGGCAAAAATTATAGCAAAATTCGTCACGAGCGAAACATGTCAAACATTGAGTTATTGTCATTATCTTCTGACCAATGTGCAATATTAAACAAATACTTTGTATATTACCAAAAGAATGCTAATATTAAGTCAACATTAAAGCTATCTCCACTTACTCGTTTAAAAATGTGATTTGCTAACATTAAGTTTTTAATTGAAAGAAACAATGTTAAGCTTGCAGTTAAACGTAACCAACGTGTTGACCTTTTCACTGGTAAGAAATTCTTTAAACAAGAAATGGCCCATATTGTTAAAACCAAGGGCAAATTAATTGTTAATCTTGCTACAAAGAAATGTGGTGGATGATATGTTAAACTAACAGATCAAAATCTATCTTCACAGTTATTACGTAGTAAGATTCGACAAGCTACTAAAGCTAATTGTAATGCTTTATTAATGCAACAATTGAATGAAGTTCATGCTTCTTTCAAAGAGAAACCATTTAATCCACATGGCATTATGAGAACAGCAAGATTAGCTTACTTACAAAACCTTCGTAGTGGTTTAACTTACCGTAATAATATTTCCAAGCAAAACAAATTAACATACTTCACATTTGTTCAAACTAAACAACAAGCTGAAGCAATTGGTTTAGCCGAAATTCGTTCAAAGAAACAATATAAATTTATTCGTAGTGCTTACTTTAAAGCATATCAAAAAACATTTGATGTTGTCAAGCATCACTACGACACAATGGTTAAAACTTATGGTCGTGGTAAACAACTAAATGTGTTTGCTCTTCGTTTCAATCCAGCAACATTAGAACAACTATATATTAACAATTTAAAAGCTGAAATTCAAGCAATTAGCCATTTGATTAACTGCCCTTTAACAAAGACTCAATTAGCTGAAGTTGGCGGATTAGTAAGTCAGCAACGTTACCTTGAAGGTAAGATTCAAAGTAATATGAATCAAGCGTCAGCTTACCGTAAGTTAGCTCAACCATATTTTGCTAAGAATGAAAAACTAAATGATCGCGCTGGTGATTGTTATACTGAATTAAAAGCCAATGTTAAACTGATTAATAAATTGACTGCTGGTGGATATTCAGGATCTCAATTCAGTGAAATTAATGATGTCCTTGAACGTGTACATCAATTAAATAAAGAAATCAATCACTTGAACACACAAGCTATATCTGCAAAGCAAATTGCTTATGACTATATCAACCGATCAAAAGTAATTAATGATGTTATTTCGACTGACCGATTAGAATCAGATGAAACGAATGCTCGTATTGCAGCAATTGTTGAACGTGCAAGATACAACGAAAAAATTCTTGAACGTGAAAGATACCTTGAACAAAAAGCAGCAAATGAAAAAGTTGATGCTGAATTAAAGAAGATTGCTGAGAAGAAAGCAATTAAAGAAGCTAAACTTGCTGAAAAGCATAAAAAGGAAATGGAGAAATTACAAAAGAAAAAAGCAAAAGAACGTGTGCTTAAAGAAGAAATGCGTGCTAAACGAGAAACTATGATTGCTCAAGCCGTTCTTGCTAAACGTCGCGCTGAATCAATTCAACGTGCTAAAGATGCTGAATGGAAACGTAAACAAGAAATAAAAGCAGCAAAGAGGGAAGCAAAAGAACAAGAGCGAAAACAATTACTGGCTGACCAAAAACGTCAAAAAGAAGCAAAAGCTCAAGCTAAAGCTTTAATTAAGAAAGAGCGTGAAGCAGCAAAGCAAGAACGTAAAGAACGTAAAGAACAATATAAGAAATCAATGGAAGGAGGACAAGAATAATGGGAGATTTAGGAACACTTTTAGATCTATCGTTCTTATTCACCGCAATCTTACTTGCTGGTGCAATATCTGGTTATTTATCAGAACGAGCTGGTATTGTTAACTTAGGTATTGATGGTATGATGTGTGTTGGTGCCTTATTCTTTGGTATCTTCTCATCAACTGGTTTCTGGGGTGGTGTCCCGCCATTCCCTACTATCATTATCGCCTTGTTGTTAACAATGATTTGCACGATGATTATGGGTGCAATGCATGCATTTGTTTGCATTCATTTAAAATCTGACCACACAATTGCTGGTACAGCTATTAACTTAGTTGGTTTGGCTTTGGCAACTTTCTTAAACCCAACATTAGCAAAGATTTTATATCCTGGTCAATCATATAGTAGTTTAATGTGCCAATATAATTCTTGCTTACCAATAGCTCCATCACTATTTGGTTCAAGTTTAATTATTTTCCTTGTAATTGTTGTTATTGCGATTGTTATATTCATTGTGGTTAACAAAACAAAAGTTGGATTAAGATTTAGAGCTGTTGGTGAAAACCCTAATGCGGTTGATGCGCAAGGTATCTCTGTTGTTAAATATCAATGAATTGCTGTATTGCTATCTTCGGCAATGGCAGGACTTGCGGGTGGACTATTCTTATTTAAGGTAACAATCTTTACTGGTGATGTTCAATCAATGGGTTACTTGTCATTAGCCATTCTTATTACTGGTGGATGAAGAATTCCAAAGATGGCAGTGTTCGCAGTTGTCTTTGCATTGTTCAATGCTGCAGCTGGAACAACAACATTAACTCAGCTTGGTATTCCACAACTTGTTGTGTTTGCTGTGCCATACATCATTACTTTGATTATTCTATTATTCTCTGGAAGAAAGAACTTAGCTCCGGCCCATTCAGGTATACCTTTTGAAAAAGGTGCCCGGTAGAAAATGAGGGATTATCCCTCTTTTTTTATTTAAAAAACGTATTTACATATATAATAAATAAACCATATTTGTATTTTATGGTTACAACCGCACTAAATAGGATTAGGTTCTGAATAGGCGAGTCATGAAAGGATATAAACTATGTTTGCGATATTTGAAACTGGTGGAAAACAATATAAAGTCGCTGTTAACGACGAAATTTATGTTGAAAAACTTGAAGCAAAAGAAAAAGAAAAAATTACTTTTGATAAAGTTTTAATGATCGATGCTAAAGTTGGTAAACCACACTTAGCTGGAGCTAAAGTTGTTTGTGAAGTAGTGAAACAAGGTAAAGGTAAGAAGATTGTTAATATTAAACATTTACCACAAAAGCATCACACTCACAAAACTGGTCACCGTCAACCATACACAAAATTAGTAGTTAAAGAAATTGTTGGATAATGATTGTTATTAGTTACACAAAAAATTCAATTGAAATCTCTGGTCATGCATGTCAAGCTAAAAAAGGCAAAGACATTGTCTGTGCAGCAGTTAGTGGAATCTTCTTTGGTGCATTAAATTGATTCAAAGAAGAAGACATTAAACTAACATGCAATAAAAAAACCAATGATGTTAAATTAGAGTTGATTAGCAAAACTAAAACAAATCAGGAATACATTGGTCTAATTGCTAAACAATTACAACCAATTGCATATGACTACAAAAAATATGTTAAACTAAGTAAAGGACACTAATATGAAAAAGATTAATTTACAATTCTTCGCATCTAAAAAGGGAGTAGGTTCAACTAAAAATGGTCGAGATTCTAACCCTAAGTTTTTAGGGGCTAAATTACCAGATGGTAAACTAGCAAAGACTGGTCAAATCATTTACCGCCAAAGAGGTACTAGAGTATATGCTGGTAAGAATGTTGGTATGGGAAAAGACCACACATTATTTGCAATGAAAGATGGTATTGTTAAATACACTCGATTTGGTGACAACAAGCGTAAAGTAAGCATCGAAGAAGTTAAAAAAGGAAAATAGGCAATAAAGCCTTTTTTTACGCCATATATAATGAAGTAAACATAATAAGCAAAAAAATGACCAGCAAACGCTAGTCATTTTTTAATGGTGCCGAAGATCGGAATCGAACCAACAACCTACTGATTACAAGTCAGTTGCTCTGCCTGTTGAGCTACTTCGGCATTTTTTTTAATACTTAAATAATTATACAATAAATCGAAATATATAAGAAAAATATGTATAATGATATCGCCTTATATATTATTTATATAAGTTTATATATTAATTAATATATAAAGCCTCTTTGCTACTGAGTGATGTAGCAAATATCCCAAGGAGACTATATATAAATGACTAACTATGAAATTATGTTAGTTGTAGATGGTAACAAATCAGCTACAGATGCTGATGCTGTTTCAACTAACTGCCAAAAACTTTTAAAAGGCACAAAAGATCTTAAAGAAACTAAGATGGGCCTTAAGAAAATGGCATATAAGATTAAAGGATGTTCACAAGCTTACTACTATGTGTTAAATTTTGCTTGTGATAAACCTGAAATCATTAAGGAATTTAATCGTTTAACTTTAATTAATAAAGATGTTTTAAGATTCTTAGTAATGAATCTAGAACATAATTATGGTTGACGAGCAATTCACAATGAAAAGAAAGTTCAACGTTCTAAGAATAAAGCAAAAATCTTTGCTGAACGTGCAAAGAAAATCGAAGAGTTAATTGCTGCTAAGAAAGCTGCAATGGCTGCTGAATTAGATATTAAGAAAGAAGAAAAAGCTGCTAAAGCACCAAAGGAAGCTAAAGATGAATAAGGTTTTTCTTGTTGGTAACTTAACAGCTGATCCAATGCCTAAACAAACAACAACTGGAAAGACATTAGTAAACTTTTCCGTTGCTTGCAATGATAACATTCAAGGCAAAGATCATACAAACTTCTTTAACTGTGTAGCTTGAAATCAACAAGCTAACTACTTAGCAACTTATGTTAAAAAAGGTGACACTGTTGCAATAGATGGTCGTCTTAACAAACGAAGTTATGTTAATAAAGAAGGCCGTAACGTTAACGTTATTGAAATTATTGTTGATAGTATTAAGACGATTCTTAAACGCTCAAAACAAACACAAGAACAAGAAGAAATGGTTTCAGTTAATGATCAATTTGCAACAAAAATTATTGACACTGAAGCAGACTTCACTAAACCAAATGAATCAAAAAAAGTTGATGATGGTTTAACTGAACTTGATTGAATTAATGAAGAAGAAGGTAAATAATTATGGAAAAGAGAACACCAAGAAAAAATAAAAAACGTATTCAAAAGAAACGTCCTTGCATTTTATGTGCAAAAGGTATTGATTATGTTGACTATAAAGATGTTGAATTACTACAACATTATTTAACACCCAGTTGCAAAATCGTACCACGTCGTGTTTCTGGTTTATGCCAAAAACACCAAAGAATGATTGCTAACGCAATTAAAAGAGCAAGAATTGTTGCTCTATTACCATTTGTAAAGACATACGAATAATGAAAGTAATCCTATTAGTTGATGTAAAAAATGTTGGTAAAAAGAATGACATTGTCGATGTAAAAGACGGCTATGGCAACTTTTTATTAAATTCTGGTAAAGCGATAACTAATAGTAATAAAGCCCAAGAAATTGTTAATAAGCAAGTTGCTGCTGCTAAGCAAGAATATGATTATGAAGTGAAGCAAGCCACAATGCTTAAAAACAAAATCGAAGCAATTACATTAGAGTTTACTTTAAAAACTAACCATGGCCAGGCCTTTGGTAGTGTTTCAAATAAACAAGTAATTGACCAATTAGCAAATAAATACAATATTAGAATTGACAAATTTATGATGATTGATGCAACTAACTCATATGGGTTAGGGCAACATCGCATCACTATAAAGTTACATAAAGATGTAACTGCCAATTTAATCATTAGAGTTACAGGAGAATAATTATGGCAAAACAAGTAGTTGATAAATACATTGTTAAATGTGAACAAGAAGTATTGACAACAATCTTCAACAATCCAATTACGGTTGAAGAATGTGCAACTTCATTAGATGCGTCTGATTTCATTGATCCAAAAAATGCCAAGATTTATGGTGCAATTTGTGAAATTCACATGGGTCATTTAAAACAAATTAATAAAAATACTGTAACTGACTATATTGCTAATAATGACAAATGACAATTTACTAATTGGGAAACATACCTAGAAGAAATTGCTAGTGGTTTTGCTTATGAAGATGATTTAAAAGCTAATCTTGAATTAATTAAGAACGCTAGCATCAAACGTCAACTTGATGCTTTTGCTGGTGAAATTGTTAATACTAAGATTGACTATGCAAAATATGATGATCAAATTTTTCAAATTGAAAAGAAATTCCTTGACATCACACAATCAAAACATACAAGCAAACTTTCTTCCATAGAAGAAGTTGCAAGCAAATATTTAAATACTGTAAGCAAATTAAGAACAAGAAAACAAGATATCACTGGAACAGAAATTGGTTTTAGTGGAATTGATAAAGTAACTAACGGTTTCCAACCTGGTGATTTAATCATTTTAGCTGCTAGACCAGGTATTGGTAAAACAGCTATTAGTTTAAACTTCGTTGCTAATGCAGCAAAGAAGATTAAAGAAAACATGACATCTGATAAAGATCGAATTGTTGTCTTTTCATTAGAAATGGGTGCAGAGCAATTGTGTCAACGTTTAGTATCAATGGATGCTAGAGTTGACTCAACAGCATTGCGTTCAGGCAAAATGTCTGATGCTGAATGGAATAGTGTTCAGGTTGCTGTTGAAAACTTAAAATCATTGCCAATCTTAATTGATGATAAAGCTGTATCAGTTGTTGATATTCAGGCAAAATTAAAACAACTCAAAGCTGAATATAACATTAAGTTAGTAGTCATCGACTACTTACAATTAATGAAAGGCCCAGCATTAAAAAACATGCAAATGAACCGACAACAAGAAGTTTCAACTATTTCTCGTATGATTAAGTTACTTGCCAGAAGAATTGAAGCACCAATTATTGCTTTAGCTCAACTTTCACGTGCTGTAGAAAACCGTGATAATGGTATTGGTGAACCTCGTTTATCCGACTTACGTGAATCTGGTTCATTGGAACAAGATGCTGACCTTGTTTGTTTCCTAAATTCTTTAGAAAAAGCACAAAAAGAAGCTGAAGGAGCAATTAAAGCTGCTGGTCCAAAAGAAAGACCAGAAATTATTCGGGTTGACTTTATTATTGCAAAACACCGTAATGGTGCAGTTAAAACTATTCCATTATCAATGAACCGTCGTTATGGTTTATTTGTACCATATGATTTAGAAAGAGGTGGTCACTAATGAAATTGACTAAGTTATTAATTGGTTCGACATTAGCTATTCCAGCTATTGCCGTTCCATTAACAACAGTCACTAGTTGTAGTCAAACATGAGGTAATAAAACCCCATTCATGATTGGCTCAACATTATCTAGTGATGCTGACGCGCCTTATTCACAATTGTTATCTGATGCTTACTTAGATGCTGATGGCATTGACATGAAATATTTGCAATCAAATTATGCTGTTCAAACTAGTTCAGGCGCATACTATGCATATTCTGCCCCTAAGAAATGAACTAATAATGAAGATGAAGGCAGACATGATTGAAAAGATGATGGCAGTTGTGGTTGATACAATGCTGCTGATGCTGCATTCAATTCAGTTGGTACATACAAAGATGGTGATGAAACTAAAACGATCTACAATGTTCAAAACTCAGCTTTAGCTTCAAACATTAATTTTGTTTCTCAAATTGGTTACAACATTTCAACTTATATTTCTTTTGCTTTGCAATACCAAGCTTCGCAAATTAAAATCACTGATGATCGAGCTGATGATACCAACATCAAGCATGCATGAGGTGATAAATTTGATCTGCAGCACGATGGCCAAACTGACCAAAACAATAAGTTTTATGAGCACATTTTTGCTTTAGCTAATTTAATTGGCCCTGCAAAAGCGTTTGCATTTTTACGTAATTCTGCTGTTAATTTTAATTTTGTTGATATGCCTCTTCCATCTTATACATTTACTAATGTTGAAGATGAAAAAACACGTAGCATTGATAAAAGGTTTGCTCAATTACTTGAAAAGAAGGATGATTTTGCTGAACCAAAATACTACACAAGCTCAGTTGCAGGCAAAGAAAAAGTTGGTGATGTAGAAGATGTAGAATACACTGACTATACATATAACAATGTTCCAGTTATAGTTCAGTTTAGAAATATGGAACAAACATATGTTGATCCAACTAAATCTGCAGATTCCTTTATTGTTAACGACTATTATTCAACAAAAACTAATATCATTGAAACTGTTGGCAATCAATGAAAAGACAAGATGCCAATATTTACAGATCGGGAAGCTGACGATTGCATCCCCCACTATCAAACATTTAGATTTGATGCAACAAATAGTGAACATCCTATTTCAAAAGGTGAATCTGCTGATGAAAGAATTGGAACATTACTAGGTGACCAATTCATTTGCTTAATGAGCTATAAAGTAAGAATATATAAAGATAAAGATGGTACCAGTTATGGTTACAAAAACACTGCAAGTATTAATCAATTAGAAACATTCTTCCCTGCTTACTTCTTAGATATAGCTGAATCATTAACTGATGATAGCTTAAAAGGTGGAGTTTATAAAGATCTTTCACATGGTGAAGAAGAAGTAAAAACTGTGGTTAGAGTTATTGATAGTGAAAAAATTAACAAAATTAATACATGATTCATTAATTTGATTAAACGTGCCAGTGATGAAGGAAGACAATCTGATATCACCAAACTTAAAGCAGATAGTAAAACTTTATTAAACTTCTTAGGTTATGTGTTTAATGATAAAACTAATGGACTAGATACATCAAAATTCTTGTCAACAACAAATTTACCTGAATAATATGAACTGGAAAAGTTTTATTGAACAAGAGGTTAATAAACACTATTTTGTTCAATTAGCAAAATTTATTAATCAACAAGGTGAGAAGAATATGATCTTTCCTCACCCAGAAGATTTATTTGCAGCTTTTCATTATTTTAATATTGAAGAAACCAAGGTAGTAATTGTTGGACAAGATCCATACCATACACCTGGATTTGCTAACGGTTTAGCCTTTGCGGTGAATAAAGGTGTGCAAACACCTAAATCATTAATTAATATTTTTAAAGAATTGAAAGATGATCTTGGTATTGACCGTAAAGATACTGAGTTGAAGGATTGAGCAGCACAAGGTGTGCTTTTGCTTAATCGTGTTCTTACAGTAAATCAAGGACAACCTAATAGTCATAAAAATCAAGGCTGAGAAACATTTACTAATGAAATTATTAAACTAGTGAATGATAAATGTGAAAATGTTGTTTTTATTCTTTGAGGTAATAATGCACAAGAATTAAAACCACTTATTGATGAAAAGAAACATTTAATCATTTGTTCTTCCCATCCAAGCCCACTTGGATACTATAAATCATTCAAAGGTTCTAAACCTTTTAGTAAAACTAATGCTTATTTAAAACAACACAATAAAAAAGAAATAAAATGATAGAAAGGTTCTATGCCAAAAATTAGACAACAAACAGCTGGAAAAATTGGTCTCTTTACTGCGGTAATGATGATTTTTGGTACGTTAGTTGGAATTGGTATCTTTTTTAAGAACAAATCTGTTTTTGAAAATAACCATGGTAATCCAACTGGCATTTTATTATCATGGATTATTGCAATAATCTTAGTTTTATCAATAGGATTATCATTTTGTGAAATTTGTACTTGTAAGACCAAAAACAAAGCCGATGGCTTTGGTGGCTGGGCACAAAGGTTCTGTGGATATAACCTTGGAAGATATTGCAATTTGGGTTATTCATTAATCTTTTATACAGTTAATACCTTCGCCATCTTATTCTTTACTGGTGAAGCATGTTTGAATTGCTTTGCTGAGTTAGGTGGTCAACCAGGGCAATTTAACTTTGGCTCATTAACCACATTCTATGTCTTTCTAGTTGGTGGAGCATTATTTGCTCTATTTATTGTTCTTAATGTTATTGCAGCTAAAGGAATGGTTAGATTTAGTAATGTAACTGGAATATTAAAGTTTGTGCCAATTGCGGCAGTAATTCTATTAGGAATTATCTTTGGTGCAATGAATGGTGGAGGACTATGAACTGGTCATTGATACCCAGAACAACAAGTAGGCAATCTAGATGTTGTTGGTGTGATTGGATCAATTCCATCTATTTTATTTGCCTTTGAAGGATATTTGGTGATTGGTAACATTGCTGGTGATATGAAAAATCCTGACAAGAATGTTTCTTTAGCACTTGTGGTTGGACTAATTGTTGTTTCATCAGTATATTTACTTATTACCATTGGTTGCATGACTGCTGGGACAGGTAATGTCTATGAATTAATGACTATTTGTTTTGGTGAAGAAACAGTTGCCGCTAAGGTTTGTACAACATTATTATCAGTCTTTATCTTTATCTGTATTATTGGTGTATTAAATGCCATTACATTTGGTGGAATGCGTAACTTCCAAGCAGCTTGTTTAGAAGGTTTAATGTTTAAAGGTAAGACCCTAGTTAATAAAAGACCAGCTAATCCTTTATTTGCTGGTGGCGTATGATTTGCTATTGTTGTTGGTCTATGATGGGTGGGAACACTAATCCCATCAGTTATTCTTAACACTGATCAAATCGTTGATGCTTCTTCATATGTAATGATTATTGCCTTATATGTAATATACATCTTTGTTTTAGTTAAAGCTTTAGGCAACCGTCGAACCCATAAAGTTGAGGTAAGAAAGAATAAAATATTCCCTGTCACTGCTGTTATTGCAATATTAGGTTGTCTGTTTATGATCGTATTTTGTGGTTTTTATAAATTCTTATCATTACCAATAATTGATGGTATGAAAGAAGGATGAAGTCAAACATATGATTGTGGGTGAGGTTTATTTGTTGATAGTCCATTTAAACTAAATTATTGACAAGCAATCTTAGTATTCTGGTTTATCTTTGTCTTTATGTTATGTTCACCATTCATTAATGATTTATTGATTAAATGATTTGATAAACAAAATAAAGAAGCACTAATCTGACAAAAAGGAAAAGATATGATATTAAAATAATGAACTTTAAGTTCATTATTTTTTTA
>JAZRUX010000005.1:0-43838 GCA_045598825.1 Mycoplasmoidaceae bacterium | reverse complement strand
AATATATTGTAATTAAAAGAAAGCTTTAGCTTTCTTTTTCTTATATAATTAATAAGTTATGAATAAAAATAAAAAAGTGACTAAGAAAGAAGTCAAAAAGAAAAAAATAACCTTCTTTTCAGCCGTTTTATTAGTTATTGGTTCCTCAATTGGAGCTGGTATATTCTTAAAAAATGGTGAAGTTTTAGGCAACGTACAACAAAGTACGATTCTCGCCTTAATTTCATGAGTTCTTTCAATTTTCGGAGTTATCTGTATGGGTGTTTCACTAGCAGAAATTGCTAGTGCAACCACCGACAGTAACTTAGGAATTATCTCATGAGTTAAAAACTTTTGTCATAAATATTTGTATAAAGTGTCCAAGTATTTTATGGCATTTCTATATTTACCACTTAACTTCTTCTTGATGCCATACTATGTTGTCATCCAATTCCAAGATGCATTGGGATGACAAACGCAATGGTGGGTATCAGCATTAATAGCCTTCGCTATTACTGCATGATTCTTCATTGCTTCTGGTTTATCAAGCAAATTAGGTGACATCCAAAATAAAGTGGTTACATATTTAAAGTTTATTCCTCTTGCTTTTTGTATTGTTGCTGGTATTGTATTAGCTATTTGCAATGCTCAAGCCGGTGGGGCAATCTTTCCACAGCCAAGTCCATGACCGGTTCCACCTGAAGATACCCATCTGAAATTAGCTAAAATGTTTGCACCTTTAGGTGTAATTAGTTCTATTCCAGCCATTATTTTCAGTTACGATGGTTTCTATTCAGCAGCAGGTATCCAATCAGAAATGGAAGAACCAAAGAAAACTCCTGCAGCATTGGTTGTTGGTTTATTAATTGTTTCAGTAATTAACATATTAATTGCTGTGGCATTATTGTTTGGAACATCCGATGGTCGTGTTAACACATTAGGTTGATTCAATGACAATGGTTTTCACTGAGTGATAGGTGTTATTCAAATATTAATTGCTGTTGGAATCCTTGGAATTATTAATGGTTTTGCTATCTACAACCCATTGTACTATCAAGATCTAATTAGGGCCGGGGAACTACCATTTGCAGACAAATTGAAAGGCAAAATTGCAACACAAAAACACAACTGAGTTGGTTTAATTTATGCTGGCATTATTACTCTTGTCTTCTTTGTTATCTTTACACTAATTGGAGCGTTAGGTTATTCTGACACTATTGGTTATGGCACAACAACTATGACTAAAATGAGTGGCGAAATTTCAACAATTCTAGGCTATGACTCACTACAAACTAGCATTGGTAACTGTAACACTCTATACTCGTTCTGTGACTTGATGGCAAACTGAACTTCAATCTTTGCGTTCTTATGTGTAGTCTTTGCAACTATTGGTGCAATGATTAACCGTAAAACTAATAAAGTTAAAGTAACAAGAGTTAAAGGCTTCTGATTTTGTTCAATCGTTTCAACTATTGTAATTAGTGTTGCTGTATTATTTATTGTAGTTGCATCCGTTGCAGATATTGCAATTGTTGCAAGTTGAAAGAATGATCCAACATTTACTGGTAATTGAAATGTTGAAATGTTAGGATCAATCATGACACTTGTAATGCTTGTACTCTTTGTTTTGGTATGTTGCATCCCAAGCAGTGTTGAAATGCACAGAGAAAAGAAAAATCACGTAAGAGTTGCTGCAAGATAAATAAAAGTAAAAAAAGAGTTTTAACTCTTTTTTTATTATTACTATAAAATATAAGTAGATATGCTTCAAATAATTATTGCATTGTTAGTTATCTTTTTATGTCTTTTCGCAGCTGGCGTAATAGTGTACACTGTCTTTTTTGCAATTCATAAAAGATATTTTCGTCAAGAAATAAACTTGATTAAAAAATACAATACATTAATTAACGAGTTGAATGGAATAAACATTTATAAAATTCAAGTCTTAGCTAATAACGATATTGGAAATAAATTAGATTTGGATAAATATATTCATATCTATCGCAAATTACGTAGTAATTCCCAAATCATAAAAACCAATATTTCAATAGCTGAAGCTGAATTAAATGCATTTAACTTAAAAATTGCTAAAAAATACATAATAACCATTGACAAAGATTTAACAAAAGCGTTGAAAGATCTTGCCATTCTAAAAGAAGCTTACCTTCGTTATACACAATATGGCCATGCCATCGAATCTACATTCCAAACATATCTTGAAATTTTTGAAGCTTTGCAAAACTTTTATGAAAATAAATTAATTTATAATTCTAAGTTTAAACAGGTTAATGATTTGTTTTTTGCCATCAGAAAAACCTTTGAGTCATTACCTAGTTTATCAATTAAATTTGACTATAAGAAAACAGTTGATACTTTCCTTGATTTAGTGAGAAAGTTAAAAACTTTAGCTAATGCAATTATTACCATCTATCGTTTCCAAATGGTAGATATTTATTTAAAATCAACAAGAGAATACAACGCAAAGATGATTTCCAAATATCATAGTGAAATTGCATCATCTGACTTGCAGAAGTTACAAAACTTATTAACACTATTTAATCACGCATACAGCCATTTTGCTCATCACTATCAAAACCTTGAATTAGGCCGAGCAAAAGCTTTTGCAGTTCAAGCTGTTGATGCAATCAACCAAGTTAATCAGTTTACATATATTCATATTAAAACCCCAACCTTAATTTCATTAAGTTTGAACGAAATTAAAGAGCAAACTGATGCAATCATGGCAAGTCGACACGAAATAATTAATAGCATTAAAGATCTAAAAAGATTCTTTGTCCTTGAACCAAAAGTGCTTGAAAGTTTTAATGTTATTGAAAAAGATGTTAACTATATTGCTGTTTTAAATAATGCTGCCAACCATGTTAACTATAAAACTCATACAGAAAAAATTAAAGCAATCAAAGATTTAGATACAATTTCGCAACAAATTATTAATCGTAAATCAGAAATTGTTCGTTCAATTGATAGCATTGATGATGTCTTAAGCAAAGTTATCAAGACTGTCACAGATTTGAATGATCTATATGTTTACTTTTGACAATTATTAACTACAGTTAAAAAGTATGTTCCTGCAGGGCAAGAGAACAAGGAAATGCTAATTCTAATCAAAAATAATTTACAGCAAATTGAAACATATTCAAAACTAATAGTTAGCGAAGAAAATCCAGACTTTGATGCTATTGCTTATGAAATTAGTGCAATCATTGAACAAAGTCAACAAATTTATAAGCGGATGTCTAGTACTGTTGTTTTGAAAACATATGCAAGTAAATTATTTGTCTATGCAAATCGTTATAAAACTAATAAAGATTTGAAACCTAGATTTGATAAAGCCAGTCAATCCTTCAAGATTAAAAACTATAGTCAATGTATTGATGAACTATTGACATTGATTAAAATTGCTAAAAAAAATAAAAAATAAGTGTAATTTTCACTATTTTATGCTATTATTATAAATACGTATGATACACACGACTAAGTTGTATCAAAAATATAGTAAAAATAAGGAGAAAATAATGCCTACTATACAACAACTTATACGTCACAAACGTAAAAGTAAAAAATCAAAATCTAAATCTCCTGCGCTATTGAGTACTTACAACTCTTTTGAAAGAAGACAAAAGTACTCTCCTGCGCCATTAAAAAGAGGAGTTTGTACCAGAGTTGGTACTATGACACCAAAGAAACCTAACTCTGCGTTAAGAAAATATGCTAAGGTTAAACTAACAAACCGTGAAGAAGTTTTAGCATATATTCCAGGTGAAGGGCACAACCTTCAAGAACACTCAGTTGTACTTATTCGTGGTGGCCGTGTAAAAGACCTACCAGGTGTGAGATACCACATTGTTCGTGGAACTCTAGATACACAAGGTGTAGCTAAGAGAAATCAACAAAGATCAGCTTATGGTGCTAAAAAACCTAAAGCTGCTCAATAAGGAAGGAGTTAAATATGAGAAAACATCAAGCTGAAAAACGTCAAGTTTTACCTGATCCAGTATTTAATTCTAGAATTATTACTAAAGCCATTAACTTAGTAATGGAAGATGGTAAAAAAGGACTTGCTCAACAAATCGTTTATGGTGCATTCGATATGGTCGAACAAAAAACAAAACAAAAACCAATCGATGTGTTTAACAAAGCACTAGACAACATTATGCCAAGTCTAGAGCTTAAAGTTAGACGTATTGCTGGTAGTAACTACCAAGTTCCTACACCAGTAGGTGAAGAACGTAAAGTTGCTTTAGGATTAAGATGATTAATCTTATATGCTAGAAATAGAAATGAAAAAACTATGACTGAACGTCTAGCTAACGAAATCATTGATGCCTCAAATGGTATTGGTGGTGCTGTTAAGAAAAAAGAAGATACACACAGAATGGCTGAAGCAAACAAGGCTTTTGCTCATTTAAAATTCTAGGAGTTTGTTATGTCTGATTGAAGTTATAACAATCATTCAAATGGGAATAGTGAAGGAATAATCTCTAAGCTTTTAACAAAGCAATGAAGATGATGTCCTCACTGTAAAAAAGAAGTTTTAAGCCGACGTGGTTTATTCTCTCAACGTTGATTTTGCCCTGAATGCAAAACTACAACAATTGAAATAACTAGAACTGTTGTTACACATGTAACTGATGATGAAACAAAAACAGAATCTAAAACAGAAGTAAAAAAGAAAGGAACTAAATAATTATGCCAAGACAATTTCCTTTGGAAAAATACCGTAACTTTGGTATCATGGCTCACATCGACGCCGGTAAGACTACTACATCAGAACGTATCCTATTCCATGGTGGTAAAACCCACAAAATTGGAGAAGTCCATGATGGTGGTGCTACCATGGACTGAATGGAACAAGAAAAAGAACGTGGTATTACAATTACTGCTGCCGCAACATATGTTACTTGAAAAGGACATGAATTAAACTTAATTGATACTCCCGGACACGTTGACTTCACAGTTGAAGTAGAACGTTCATTAAGAGTACTTGATGGTGCTATTACAGTTCTTGATAGTCAACAAGGTGTCGAACCACAAACTGAAACAGTTTGAAGACAAGCAACAGAATATAAGGTACCAAGAATTGTTTACTGTAACAAAATGGACAAGATTGGTGCAGACTTTGAAATGTGCCTAGAATCTATTAAAAAGAACCTAGGAGCTAAAGGTGTTGCTATCCAATATCCTATTGGAGCAGAAGCTAACTTCATCGGAACTATTGACTTAGTAACAATGAAATGTCGTATGTTCGATGGAAAACCAGAAGAAGACTATAAAATTGCTGAAATTCCAGCAGACTTAATGGAAAAAGCAAAACACTTTAGACAAATCTTAGTTGAAGAAGCAGTTAACTATGATGAAAAGTGCATGGAAAAATATCTAAATGGTGAAGAATTAACTGAAGAAGAATTAAAGATGTGTATCCGTAAAGGTACATTAACTGCTGAATTCCACCCAGTATTATGTGGTACTTCATTTAAGAATAAGGGTGTTAAGGCTGTACTAGATGCAGTAGTTGACTACTTGCCATCTCCAGCAGACTGTCCACCTATTAAAGTAAAAGACGAAGAAACTGGCAAGGAACTAGAACTTAAGAACCTTGACCAAGATAAGTTTGTTGCTTTAGCGTTTAAAGTAGCAACTGATCCATTCGTAGGTAGAATTACATTCATTCGTCTATACTCAGGTCACTTAAATGCTGGTAGTTATGTTATTAACACTAAGCGTGGTGTAAAAGAACGTGTTTCACGTTTAATTAAGATGCACTCAAACAACCGAAATGAAATTCCTGATATCGGTGCTGGTGATATTTGTGCCGTTGTTGGTTTAAAATCAACTACAACTGGTGATACACTTTGCGAAGAAGATCTAGATGTTAAACTAGAATCAATGAAGTTTGCTGAACCAGTTATTAGTTTAGCTGTTGAACCAAAAACAAAAGCAGACCAAGAAAAAATGGGTATTGCTTTGCAAAAACTAGCTGAAGAGGACCCAACATTTAGAACATACACAGACCATGAAACTGGTCAATGTATCATCTCTGGTATGGGTGAATTACACTTACAAATTATCGTTGATCGTATGCGAAGAGAATTTAAGGTCGATGTTAATGCTGGTGCACCACAAGTTTCATACCGTGAAACATTTACTAAGGTTGGTGAGGCAGAGGGTAAATACATTAAACAATCTGGTGGCCATGGTCAATATGGTCACTGTTGAGTAAGATTCGAACCTAATAAAGATAAAGGTTATGAATTTGTTAATGATATTGTTGGTGGTAAGATTCCTCGTGAATTTATTAAACCAATTGACCAAGGTATTCAAGAAGCAATGAAAACCGGTCCTTTAGCTGGTTATCCATTAATGGATATTAAAGCCACAGTATATGATGGATCATACCATGATGTTGACTCATCAGAAATGGCATTTAAGGTTGCTGCATCATTGGCTTTAAAAGAAGCTTCAAAGAAATGTGGTCTAGTATTACTAGAACCAATCATGGCAGTTGACGTTGTCGTTCCTGACCAATACTTAGGAGATGCAATGGGTGATATTAGTTCACGTCGTGGAACTATTGAATCAACTGAACAAAGAGCAGCTGCTCAAATGATCAAAGCTAAAGTTCCTTTAAAGAACATGTTTGGTTATGCAACAGACTTACGTTCATTCACACAAGGTCGTGGAAACTATGTAATGCAATTTAGTCACTATGCTCAAGCGCCAAAGAGTGTTGTCGACGAAGTGGTTGCTGCAAGAACTGGTCAAAAGGCTGCAGCAAAGAAATAGTAGGCAAAAAAGAGGCAAACCTCTTTTTTTATTTGGGTTTCAAGTTTCTACGACTTTTCATATATATAATGAGCAGGAAGAAGAAAAATATGGCAATAGCTATGAAACCAGCTTCTAACATTGAAGTTAACACAAAAGCAACATTAGAAGAAATTGCTGAAGGAATAAAAACTTTAGGAATTAAAGAACTTAAAAAAGTTAAAGTTAAAAAAGGTCAAATTAAGTTGAAAAAACAAAACTTTGTTGGTGACCAAACAATAGATATGTATATTGGTGACACGGGCAAAAAAAGAACTGGAACAATTGCAATAGTTGGTTATGTTGAAATTGTTACTAAATTAAAAAATTTCTTTCCTAAACTTAAATAAAAAAGAGGCAATGCCTCTTTTTTATTCTCCCATTGGTTTATTTGTTCAATCTTTAATTCAAGTTGAGTCAAATTGGTTGTATAGTTGAGCATCGTAAATTACAAGACGATTTTCACCATAACAAGTTTGAACAGCATCAGTGATAGCAGATTGTTGAATTGATGGTTCAGTTGCTAATTGACATAGCAAGTATCAGAATTCAGGGGCTGTTATACCGCATCCTTCTGGCATAACTCATTCATGTTTTGCTGTGTCATATTGAATTGGTGCAAGTGTTTTAAATTCAAAGTCAGCTTTGTTTAATTGAGTAATCATTAACTTGTATGCATCATTGCCATCAATAAACAAGTATTCAGTTTCAATACCTGGGTTGTGAATTTGTGTATTAACTAATCTTTCAAAGGCGTTAGCATAGTAGTATACATTGTCAGTCTTCTTTAAAAGCTCTTCTAACATCAAGTATTTATAACCATTGATTGGATCATCAGTCATCACTTGTGTACTATCAGCAATTTGATCAAATAAATTGTATCCATCTAATGCATCACCAATTTTCTTTGCATAACCTTTAATATCATCAATTGTTGAACATCCAGCAATCTTGCTTGCAAGTTTTGCAGCTTGCCCAAATTGTTTGAATTGTTCAAATGTAATAGTCTTATCACCATCTGGGCTCTTTCATGTAATGTCATCAAAAGCAAACTCAGCAACAACTTCTTCCTTATTAGGAATAGCTCATGCAAATAATGCACCATCATTGTAGCCATGTGTGTCTGCAGTTGTTCCAAGAATAGGAGAACCATTAACAGATTCATACAATTTTTCATTTACAGCAGTTTTAAGGTCATCACATAAAACGTTAGATGAAGTTTGTAGTCCTAAGAAACCGGATAATGTTGTAGGGGCTGTTTGTGCAGATGTGAATTTCTTATTTGTAACATTCCAATATTGATCAAAACCAACACGATCTGGAGTCGTTAATGCAGAACTTGTTCCACCAGTATATCCAGCTTTATCAAAAATATTATCAATATCCGCTTTTCAATTAAATGGTGTCTCAGTAACGCTAGTAAATGGTTGGTTATATGTTGGTATTGATGGTATTCCATAAATATCATATTTAGTTAAATAACCAATGAATGCTTTATCATCACCAGGAATCTTTTTGCCTAATTCAGTATAGAAGTTAGTAAAGTGATTCTTAGTTAAGTAAGCGATTGTTGAATAATACAAATATTGTTCAAGAGCAACATCATTATATTCACCATCAGTTAGACAAGCCTCAGATGCTTTTTTAGTAATAGCAGAATCCATAATTGCAAAGAAATCATCTGAAACAGAAGAAGCATAAGAAGCAAAGTTCTTATCGCCTGTCAATAATTTTGATTTTGCATATGTTGAAGCGCTTGCTTGACGAAATTCTGATGATTGTAAAATTGTTATAATTGGGAAATCATCTTCGCTCATTGCGTGTTGTATGTAATATGAGTATGAGTTTTGTTTTATTGCATTAGCAATTGTATGATTGCCCATAAATGAATACATAATCTTGTCAACTAATGCAGATTTATATCAGAAACGGTTTGAATTAACTTTCTTTGCTTCTTTAATTTGTGGACTAAAACCATTGTCTGTGTCAACAGCAGCAGATGTTGCTGTAGTAATAAATGATAAACCAGCAATATCTATTAACATCTGATTTAATTCATCAACACTAGCTTCTTTTGCCGCAGTTGGATCAAATAGTAAATTTACAATGTTATATGCATGTGTTGTTCGATAAGCATCATAGTCATTACCGTGGTATCCATAAGCTATTGGAGCTAATAATCCATTGCTAAATTTTTTAGTTCCAACAAATGTTTTAGAATTATCAATTTGTGATTTACGGTAACCGTAAATTGTATCGTTAGCTTTAACGATCGCATCATATTGTTTCTTATTAATAGCAAATTGTGTAGTTTGTTTTAAATAATCCTTAAAACCATTAATTTCTTCATCAGTTGTTGCTAATTTTTGGTCAGTTGCAATAACATTTAAGAATTTAGTGTCACTTGCTGGTGTTGCTTCTTTATAAGAATCAACTTTTCTAAAGATGTTTGTTTCAGCATCTGTTGTAGTTACATCAGCACTTGCCATTTCAAGAACGATATCAGCAAAGTTCTTTTCAAAATATGATTTTAGTTTTGAGCTTTCACCTTCTAGTAAATCAGCAGAGATGATACCATTATCATAGCCTTGCTTCTTTTGCATTAAACGATATTTGATAAAGTTCTTTAATGCTTCTGCTCTTTGTGCAGGAGCAAAACTATAAACATAATTGAAACCGTCAATAGTTTGTGCATGCATTCCTGTTTCATTTAATTCAAGAACTCATGGTTGTTGATTTAAATATGTTCCAGTAGTTGAACCAGCCTTACCTAAATTTACTTGTACATTGTTAGTGATATATCTTACACCTGAACTTGCACGTCCAGTTTGTGTTTTGTCACCGTAGAAGTATGTATAAGCAGAATCAGATTTAAATAATGGGCAGTGGTAAACATTACCATTTAAGCCACCATAAACTTTGTTTAAATCTAGATATGACTTAATGTCAGTAGGAACATTTGCAGTGTCTTGATAGAAGAAGTTCTTTAAGATTCTTGCATCATCTTCACCAGCAGGCATATGTTCTAAATCAACATTTGCTTCTAATGCTTGTTGAGTTATTATGTTTTTTACTTCAGACAATCCAGGTTTATATGATGGTTCATCTGTATCCAACATCATTTGGTTATATAAAGCAGTAGATGCTAACGCATATGGAACATATAGTGCATTGTCGCCACCAATCATTTGTGATGCAGAACACAATAATACTGTTTGTGAGTCTTCAGTATATTTCTTTGGAATAGAAATAGATCCATTTGGAGTCTTATCTGCATCAAAATAGCCTAATGTTTCAAATGACCCACCAACTAATGCTTGGTATCATTGCCAATAAGCATTTGTACCTGTATATGCATTAGATGTAATCTTAACACCACCAAAAAATGGGAATGTTTCATTTGGATTATCAGTTGGAATAGTTACACCAGTATCAGCATTATAAATGTTGTCTAGTTTACCGCCAGATTGCGCTGGGTTAGAGTATTTGAATAATGCAGCAGATGAGAAGAATGGTTTTTCTGTTGTAAATCAGCGGTTAAAAACGAAGTTTTGAATAACAGCATAATCACCGTCTGGTTGACGTGATAAATAATCAGGGTCAATTTCAGAACCATCACCAGGAGCAAAACTCTTGTTAACTTTTGCATAGAATCCTAATTTTGGCCATGTTGTGGGATCATTTAATTTAGTACGGTTAATATCTATAGTCGCATCTGAGAAAATGTGAGGGAAACTTTCACCAGCATTTTGTGAATTAGATTTTAATATACCAAAATAGCTTGTTGCAAAAGCTTTTGCAACAAAGTCAGCTTTAACATTAGCCATGATTAGCGAATGTTTGTAGCTTTCTTCAGTTCCACCATTAGGCGCTAAATATTCATTTTGGAAATAGAATTTATAGTTGGCACCATATTTTGATTTGCAGCTATCTAAATTCTCATTGTATGTTTCGTCAGCCTTATATTTTCATTCATCTAATAAAGTACGGAAACCTTGGTTTTTTGTTTTGTCATCTTTATCTTTAGATGCACGGTCTTCGTATCATTTATAAACGATTTCTTCGGCTAAAGCTTCTTTAAATGTATCTCATGTTGAACTACGTGTCAAAGCTTGTCTAACTGCAGTCTTGAAGTCAATTAAACTTTCATCGCCTATTTTTGAATTATCAAATAGCTTACCACTATCATCTAATTCTATTTTTAGGTCTTCATCAATATCTTCTTTAGCACAGCTTGTTAGTACTGTTGCTAAAAGGCCAGAGCTGGCTGCAACAATGCTAGCAGAAATTAACAATTTCTTAAATTTCATTTTGTTTCCTCTTTTTAATAAATATATATTATTTTACTATTATAATTATAAATACAATAAATATGAAAAAAATAAACTTATTAAATGTAAATACACTAAGTATTAGTGTAGAAAACAATTTATTGCTTAAAAACATTAACCTTAAGGCAAAAACAGGTGATGTAATTGCAATTATAGGACCTAACGGTGCTGGTAAAAGTAGTTTTTTAAAAACATTAATGCATCATTATGCCTTTAAGGTTAATAAGGGTTCAATTACATACAACAGTAAAAACATTGCAAATGTTTCCACTGATCAAATAGCTAAATTAGGATTTTTCTATTTAGCTCAAAGTCCGATGGAACTTGAAGGTGTAAAACTGATTGATTTATATAAGATTATTGCAAATGCACATAGTGACAAAAAAATTGATCCAATTACACTACATAATTTAGTTACACCTAAATTTAGTGAGCTTAATATGGATTTAAATTTACTTAAGCGTAATAATAATGTTAATTTTTCGGGTGGGCAAAAAAAGAAGAACGAACTTGTCCAAATGTTTTTAATGAAAAACGATGTTTTGCTTCTTGATGAAGTTGATTCAGGTTGTGATGTTGACAGTTTAAAAATAATTGCAACTGAAATTAATAAAATTAAGAAGGATAAGATTATTATCTTAATTTCACATCAAGAACAATTATTAAAACGAATCAAACCAAACAAATATATCACAATTGCAAACAACACAATTGTTGAATCAGGTAATGGACAAAAGTTATTTAAAGCATTAAAAGTTGGATTTAGCAAATATGCTAAAAAATCAATCAAAAAGCTAGAAATGGACAGTTTGAAAGATGTTTTCTAATATCTTTTTAAAAAATAGTAATGAAGTAGAAACACCTAGCTTTAGCAGCAATCAAAAGGCTAATATTTATTTTGTTGCCAATGATCAGAAGGATATTCATAAAACTCTAGATATTAAACTAAAAAATAATAATGAAGTTAACATTTATTGTTTGCTTATAGCAAACAAAAATAGTAAAATTTTAAATATTAATGTTAACCACATTGGGAATGGCTCTGTTAGCAACATATATGTAAAATCTCTTGCTAACAATCATGCATCAGTTAAGGTCAATTGTGTCTCAAATTGTTCTACTAAAACAAACAAAAACACAATTAATCAAATGATTGATGGTTTGATTTTTGATAATGATTCGACTATCCAAGCATTACCATGCTTAGACATAAATATTAATGATATTGTTGCAAAACATACTGTCAATATTGGCCAAGTTGATCCAGAAATTATTTTCTATCTAAACACAAAAGGTTTGAGCAAATTGGAAGCATATCAATTTTTAATTGATAGCTTTATCAAAGACCTTAAACCTTATCTGATAAAAAATAAGATCAATATTCAACAAGATATTAGAATTTTAGTGGGAGGTAGTTATGAATAAATACCGTAAAGATTTTCCTTGAATCACTAAGCACAAAGGCTTAATCTATTTTGATTCTGCTGCTACTTCATTAAAACCTAAATGTGTAATTGACGCTGAGGCAAACTATTACATTAATTATGGCACAAACACTCATAATAATGATTCTGCATTAGCTTTTAAAACCACACAAAAAGTACAAGAAATTCGCAATAAGACGGCCAAACTATTTAACGCTTCAAGTAAAAACATTGTTTTTACTTCTGGGGCAACTGAAGGTTTAAATCTTATTGCTTATGGCATTGCTAATGGTTTTATTAAAAAAGATGAGGAAGTGTTAATTTCTAAATTGGAACATGCTTCCAACTTATTGCCTTGAATTAGATTGGCTAAGCAAGGATGTTTTAAACTAAAATACTTGCCACAAGATATCATTCCTACGGCCCAAACATTCTTAAAGGCTATAACAAAGAAAACAAAAGTTATCACCTTTGCTGGTAGTAGTAATATTGTTGGTAATGATTTTGATTATTTAACATTAGTTAAAAAAGCGAAGGCCGTCAACCCAAACATTATTATAGTAATGGATGCTGCACAATATTTACCACATCATAAAATTGATGTTTCATGTGGTATTGATTTCGTTGCCTGCAGTTGTCATAAACTATTAGGTCCAACTGGTCTTGGTGTTGTTTATATGGCAAGCAAATGATTAACACTACTTCAACCAATTAAATATGGTGGAGGAATGAACCAAACAATTGACAAAGAAAACTATGTTTTAAATAACAATGTTGAAAAGTTTGAAGGTGGAACTATGCCACTTGCACAAATCTTTGGTTGAGAAGCAGCAATTAATTATTTAAATAAGGTTGGTTTCGACAAAATTGCTTCATATCAAAATAATTTAAAAAAATACTTTATCAACAAATTAAAAACTATTAAAGATATTGTTATTTATAACAAAGAACAGCCAGAAGCAATTGTTTACTTTAATATAAAAAAAGTCCATGCCCAAGATCTTGCTAGTTGATTAGGTACTAAAGGCATTATTTGTCGTGCTGGATTAAGTTGTGCTAAATTAGCACATCATATTGTTAACACACAAGCAGCTGTTAGGCTAAGTTTATACTTCTACAATGCAAAAGAAGAGATTGATAAATTCGTTGCTATTCTTAAAAATTTTAAGAAGGGTGATGAAATCATCTTATAGGAGGCGCTATGGAAATTAATAATGAATTAGCAAAAGAATTAATTATTGACCATTATGAATCTCCTGCTAACAAGGTTGAAACTAAACCAAAAGGAAAATATCTTTATGGTCACAATGATAGTCCATCATGTATCGACAATATCGATGGCTATGTTTTAATTGAAAAAGGCAAGGTTAAAGATGCTAAATTTTCTGGAATTGGTTGTGCTATCTGTACTTCCAGTACAGACTTACTAATTGAAGAGATTGTTGGCAAACCAGTTAACCTGGCAAAGAAAATCATTGCAAATTATCTGGATATGATTCTTGGAAAGAAGCACAGTAAAGAATTACTTGGCAAACTAATTGTTTACAAGAATGTAAACAAGCAAGCTAACCGTGTTAAATGTGCAATAACTGGTATTCAAGCAATTCAAAGGGCAATTGACAGTTATGAAAAATAAAGATTATAAATATGGTTTTCATGACAAAATCAAAAATAAGTTTGCCTTTAAAAAAGGACTTAATGAACAAGTCATTAAAGCTATAAGCAAAAGTAAAAATGAACCGGACTGAATGTTACAAAAACGTTTGGCTGCTTTTGCTTTATTTAGAAAACTAAAAAATCCTAAATGAGGACCAGACTTAAGGCATATTGATTTTGATGAATATACATATTATGTGTCTAATGCAGCAAAGATGACAAATGACTGAGCTGATGTTCCACAAAAAATTAAAGATACATTTCAACGTTTAAAAGTAACTGATGCTGAAGCTAAGTTCCTATCAGGAGTAAACAACCAATATGACTCTGAAGTTGTTTACAATAAGATTCAACAAGAGCTAGCAAAACAAAAGGTAATCTTTTGTAATATAGAAAAAGCGTTACAAATCTGTCCAGAAATTGTTAAGAAGTATTTTGGTAAATTAGTTCCTGCTAGTGATAACAAATATGCTGCATTAAATACTGCAGTATGATCTGGTGGGAGTTTCATCTACATCCCTAAAGGTGTTAAATTAGAAAAACCTTTGCAAGCTTACTTTAGAATTAACACACGACAAATGGGTCAATTTGAAAGAACTTTGATTATTGTCGAAGACAAAGCATCTTTATCATATATTGAAGGGTGCACTGCACCAATCTATGATAAGAATAACTTACATGCTGCAGTTGTTGAAGCCTTTATAAATAAAGATGCAACATGTCGTTATACAACAATTCAAAACTGATCTGACAATGTTTTGAACCTTGTTACCAAACGAGCTATTTGCCAAGAAAATGCTATTATGGAATGAGTCGATGGTAACATCGGTTCGAAACTAAATATGAAATATCCAGCAACAATTCTTGCTGGCGCTCATGCTAAAAGCAAGTGTATATCTATTGCTTTGGCCCATCATGGTGTTATTCATGATGCTGGGGCAAAAATGATTCACCTTGCACCATATACTAGAAGTAGTATTCTTGCTAAATCTATTGCTCATGACGGTGGACGAGCTGATTACCGTGGTGAAGTTAAAATCCTTAGGGATGCACACCATTGTCATGCTGAGGTTGTATGTGATACATTATTATTAGATAATAAATCTGTCAGTCGAACTATCCCATTAGAAACAATAGAAAATAAAACAAGTTTTATAAAGCACGAAGCAAAAGTAACACAACTTGATAAGGAAAAACTATTTTATCTAAATACAAAAGGATTAGATGACAAACAAGCCAAGAACATGTTGTCATTAGGTTTCCTTGAACCATTTACTGAACAGCTTCCTATGGAATATGCTGTTGAACTAAACAGATTACTAAATGAAGATTTTAAATAAATATAATATATAGTATGAAAAACAAAAACATCATTGCTAGACAAACAAACTTTGCTAACTGATATACTTCAGTTATTAAAGAAGCTAAATTAGTTGAATATGCTCCAGTAAAAGGAACTATGTTCTTTTTACCAAATGGTTGAGCTATTTGAGAATCAATTCAACACGAAATTAATAAACAATTTGCCAAGATGAGCGTTAGAAATGTTCAACTTCCGTTATTTATTAAACAATCTGATTTCTTAAAAGAAAGGGAGCATGTTGAAGGTTTTGCACCAGAACTATTTACTGTATCAACTAATAAAAAAGATGAAATGACTGAACCTTTAGTGATTCGTCCAACATCAGAAATTAGTTTTTGTCAATTATTTAAAAGTCAAATTAGATCATTTAATGATCTTCCGCTTTTATACAATCAATGATGTTCAGTTTGTCGAGTTGAAAAGAATACAAGACCATTTTTAAGAAATACTGAATTCCACTGACAAGAATTGCACACTGCTCATGTTTCAAAAGAAGAAGCGCAAAAGCAAGCGCTAAAGACATTAAACATTTACAAAGATTTTATTGAAGATTATTTGTGCATGCCTGTATTAGTTGGTGAAAAAACTGAAAATGAAAGATTTGCTGGAGCAATTAACACATATACATGTGAAGCATTAATGCAAGATGGACAAGCATTACAGTGTGCAACTAGTCACTATTTAGGGCAAAACTTTGCTAAAGCTTATGATGTAAAATTCCAAACTAAAGATAATAAATTTGATAATGTTCATCAATCATCTGCTGGTATTTCAACCAGAATTATTGGTGGATTGATTATGAGTCATAGTGATGACAATGGTTTAATTTTACCATTTAAGATTGCACCAATTCAAATTGCTATCATTGTAGTTAATGCTAATGATAAAGCAACTAATGACTATGTCAAGACTCTTAAAAAGACTCTTGGCGACAAATATCGTATCATTATTGATGATAGCGATAAATCATTTGGTTTCAAAATTAATAAACACCAAGCCCAAGGTGTACCATTCTGTTTAGTTGTTGGTAGCCAAGAGATTGAAGCTAATGAAGTAACCTTCATTCGTCGTGATAGTAATGATAAAGTTAAAATCGGTCTAAAAGCTTTAGGCAAGCATTTAACAAACTCTATCAAACAATACCAAACTAATTTATATAATTCTGCCAAAACTCGTTTACAATCATCAATTGTTAATGTTGATAACTTCAACCAATTTAAAGAAGTTATTAATAATAAAAAGATTGCTTTAGCATATTTTGATGATTCAATTGCTAACGAAAAGAAAATCAAAGAACTAACTGGAGCTACAGCTAGATGCATTAAGTCAACTGATGCTGATGGCAAAAAATGTTTCTTTACTGGTAAACCAGCAACACACCTAATTTATTTTGCACGGGCATATTAATATGAAAAAGAACAAAAAACAGAAGTTTGATGAATCAGTTCATTACACTATAAAAGGAAGAAAAAGATACAAAGCAAAGCTTTGGATGGTTTTCATGCTAATGATTCTTGTTCTTTTAGGTTGTGCTGCAATGTTCTATTTTGGCAATACAACATGAGATCCTGAAGCTGGCTTTACTCCTGTTGCTAACCCAAGTGAACCATATCAAGTTGCTTTAATTATAATAGCTGCTTTCTTATCTGTTGGTGCAATGGTTGGTACTTTCCTATATTGTTGGTTTGATATTGGCAAATTCTACCGTAGCCAAATGGCTTACCAAAAAACTAAACAATTTAGAGATAACAAAGCGAAGGCTTTGAATGGTAACATCTATAAATTAAAAACATCAACAATTAAATGGTATAAAAAAATGGGTTATATCACAGCTGATGAAAAACGTGATATTCTTGAAAAGAAAAAATTAGGTAAAACAAAACCAGAAAAATAAAAACAGCACTAGCTGTTTTTTATTATCGCTTTAATTGGTTTGTAACTAAAACGGTGGATTGATTTTATTGGTCCGTATTGCCTCAATGCATTTAAGTGGACAATTGTACCATAACCTTTATTCTTATCAAAACCATATGCTGGATATTGCTTAGCAAGATCACCTAATATTTTATCACGATAAACCTTAGCAACAATACTTGCGGCAGCAATCGATGTTGATTTGGCATCACCTTTAATAATTGGAACAACTGTCGCTTTGTTAAATTTAATATCTTCAGCGTCAACTAATACGCATGTTGGTTTTACTTTCAAGTTATTTAAAGCTTTAAGCATTGCCTCTCTTGCTGCTTCTTTGATATTAATCATATCAATTCTTGGTGCATCAACATATGAAATAGCAAAAGCAATGCAGTTTTCCTTTATGGTTTGTGCTAACTCTTCCCGTTTCTTAATCGACAAAACTTTTGAGTCTTTGATTGATTTGTTTTCATAACCAACTGGTAAGATGCAAGCACACGCAACAACAGGACCAGCCCAACAACCTCGTCCAACCTCATCAACACCAGCAATAAGTTTATGTCCTAATTTTTGGTATTTATGTTCATAAATGAACATGTTTACCACTTTTTTAGTTTTCATAATTTACCTTGCAAATTTTTCCATTAACAAACTCATCAAATAGTGCATCTTGCACTCGTTTAATATCTAGTTGGTTATTGACCATCATAAAGTGACGTTGTTGTGCGTACCATCTAACAAAGTCACTATATGTTAAATTATTTGCTAGATGATAATAGGTAATAAATTGCTTAGAATAATATTTATTCAAATAGTTGTAACAATATTCTAAAATTTCATTAAGAGGTAATAGTTCCTTTTTGATTGTATTTAGTAATGCTAACACATATCCATCTTTTGGATTTTCTATTTTCTTAAAGAAAATTCCAGGATTATCTTGTAAATATAAGTTGTCAGATATCTTTAAAACTGTTTGTGTTTTAGTTACAGCTGGCTTATTGCCAGTTGGAGCAAGATTACGATTAGCTAAAAAATTAATTAAACTTGATTTACCAACATTAGGTAACCCAACAACCATCAAAAGAAATGTTGGTTTAGCAATTCCTTTTGCTTTCTTTTTTGTAATTAGTGGTTCTAAAACTTTATTGATTTCTTTTAACAATAAGGAGCGGAATCCTTTATTCTTTATATTTCCAATAACTAAATTTGGTTGTGGTTTTATACTTTTTGTGTCGGCCATGTCGCTTTTTAATGCGACTTTTAAAATTGGTTTATTTAATTTATTAAAGGTTGGATTGCTTGTTGCATTTATGGCTCGTGCATCAACAACTTCTAAAACTAAATCAACCATGTTTATTGATTCTAAAATCTTTTTATTGGCTTTAGCCATGTGTCCAGGAAATCAATTAATCATAACTAAATTTTATACCACTTATATCAACATTTAGAATATTGCGAACTAATATTTCATGTTTTTGTTTTTTTAAGTACATAATCGTTTAAATGAATTGGCAAAATGAAAGATAATCCACTTAGTGGATAGAAAACTAATGGCATAAATTGGTATGGAATGTTAAAGATTTTTGTTACTGTACCATATTCACCTTCATCTGGTAAAAAATCATTTAACGTTACACCAGATACATGTCATTTTGCTCCAGTTGAGTATGTCACAATAATGATGTAAACAAACATTGCTAAAGTAGCACCATAAGTTGCTACAGTTCCTTTTCAACCTTCACGAGGTGTATTTAAAAGAACCCCAATCGCAAGAATCAGGTTAGTAATATGCATAAAGCAATATAGTTCATAGCCCATAAAAATATATTGTCATGTAAATTCAAATGTCCCAGTTGGCATTTGGACAAAGATAACAAAGAATGCACCAAGTAATGAAATTGGGCATAATGACCTAGCCGCTTTTCTTGTTGGGTCAACAATTAAACAAACTGGAATAACTAATGAAACAAAGGGGCAAACATCTAAAAAGAAAGCTTTTGATATGATATCAGATTGTTCTTTAGAACCCGGATCTGTTATAACCGTATTTGCAAATTCAATTCAATCAGGAACAAATCTAAATACAAACAATCAAGCAAGCAAAGCAATGCTTATCCCTAATCAGAAAAAATAATTATTAGTTATTTTTTTAATTCAACGGTGACAAGCAAATTGTAGTCCTACAAGGCCTAACACAATTAAAACAAAACTGTAACCAACTAATGCTTTCATACTATAAGATTGCTTGCTTTACATATTTATTGTAATCATATCATAAATATCATTTGTTGCTATAAGCATTACCATATTTAAATCAGCCTTTAGAAAAGACATAGTCTTTTAATGCAACAATGCCAGAAGCAAAGATATATAAGAATGGAATGCCAACATAAGGGCAAACTTCAGGTGGTATTTTAAAGATATCAGAAACAAAGTGATACTCGCCTGTTTCTCAGTCATTAAGACTTAAACCTGAACAATTCCAACGACATCCCGTTCCAGCCATAACACAACCAGCATATGAATAATATAAGATTGCCATTAACAAAGTTAATACTCAACCTTTTCATCCACCTTTTGGTGTATTTAGTAAAACACCTACAGGCAGAACAATTTGAATAAAATGCATAATAAAATAGCATTCATTGTTTTCTGTCCCGAAGAAAATATATTGTGCTGTTAATTCAGGGACGCCACCTTCACCATCAAAGGCTAATGAGCCAATTGTAATAAGGCCTCCAACTAAAGCAATAGGAGCAAAGCTCCTTGCAACTTTTCTTGTTGGATCAACAATTAATGAAACGCAAATAAAGAGTGCAGCAAATGGACAAACATCAAGCAAATATGCTTTTGATATTTGTACACTTTGTATATAGCTTCCTGGATCATCAAAATATCCCTCATTGACCAGTTTAATATAATTTTGCCAATCACCAGCAAATTTAAAAACAACTAATCATATAAACCAAAAAACACCTAATACTAATCAAAAAAAGTAACAGTTTGTTACAACTTTAATCCAACGGTTGCAAACAATTTGTGTTGCAACAATGAGCATTGTAATAACAATCAATACTATTCCCGCAGTATACATGTACTAATTATACATAAGAATAAAAAAAGGTTAGATATAATTATATCTAACCTTAGGAAGCAATTTAGCAAATTTACCTCAATCTTTTTGCTCAGAATTAGGTGTAAAATGTTCATAGTCTCAGTATCTTCACCAGACACCTGATTTTTTATTACCAAATTGGTATCATCCTCGTTTAAATGCAAAGTCTTGCAAGAATGTTCATATAAACATCACTAAAACAACTGTAGTGAAGAACACAGCTTGTGCAAGTGGTAAGTTACCACCACACATGTCATATACCATTCTAAAGTTTCCATCGGTAAAGTCTCATGGAACAAGACCAGCAGCTTGTCCAATTTGATTAGTTATTGCAACTATTATACCAACATACAAGTATGTTGCTCCATAAGCGCCACCAACACCAATTGTTCCTTTTCATCCATATCTTGGTGTTGTTAATCATACACCAATAGCAAATAATAAGTTAATTAAGTGCAAAGAATAGAACAATGATCAAGCATTGTATGTTGTTTGCTCTGTAATAAAACAATTATCATAGTTACCCAATATTAAATATTGAAAATCAAAATGTGGGGCTCCAGTAAATTTGAAAGGTATGACTATCAATAACACCATCATACTAGCTAAACTGCAAATTGGAGCTAGGGCCCTTGCTGCTCTCCTTGTTGGATCAGCAATTAATAAAATTGGCATAGCAAAAGCAAATAAATAACAAATATTTGTTAATAATGCATAACTAACAATGTTTGAAAATCATGTAGTTGTGGCTGGAAGCAATTCTTGAATGTTTGTAAAGAAATAATATCAATGTTTTCATCATGTGGTTCCAATTAAAAAAGCTAAGTATAGTATACTTACCCCTAATCACCATCAATATGTTGTTGTAACCTTTTTAGTTCAACGGTGCGCAATTATCACAATTGCACAAATTGATAGTGTTAGAAATTCAAATGCAAATGTTTCCCAACCAAATGACATAATATATTTATTATATAGGAAAAGTATTTTTATTATTTTGTTAGAAGTTTAGCAAACTTCCCTCAATCCCTTTCGTTCGTATCAGGAATAAAGTGCTCATAATCTCAGTATTTTCATCAAACGCCTGTTTTCTTATTTCCAAATTGAAATCATCCACGTTTGAATGCAAAATCAAGTAAAAATGTTCAAATGAACATTACAAGGATGACTACAATGAAGAATACAGCTTGGGCAAGTTGAATGTTGCCACCACACATATCATATACCATTCTAAAGTTGCCATCGGTAAAGTCTCATGGTTTAATCCCCGCAGTTTCACCAGTTTGCCCTGTTAAAAGAACGATGATACCAATTTGCAAATATGTTGCACCATATGCACCACCGACAGTAATCATGCCTTTTCAACCATATCGTGGGGTAGTTAGTCATACTCCAATCGATAATAACAAGTTAACTAAGTGTATTGAATAGAAAAAGTCATAGGTTTGGTAAGAACCAACTCCATCAACAGATAATGAAACAAGGTTACCAATAGTTAAATAATCAAGTGTGAATCTAGATTCACCTGAGAAGCCAAATGGAATAACAACTAATAATACCATCATTGCTCCTAAACTACATATTGGAGCAAATGCTCGAGCAACCCGACGTGTTGGATCAGCAATTAATAAAATTGGCATTAAGAATGTAAATAGAACACAGATGTTAGTTCCTAAAGCAAATTGTATAGTCCTAAATTTTTCATATTCAATCGCTGGAATAATTGAATTAAGGTTGTTAAAAAAGAATTGTCAGTGTTTTCATCATGATACACCAATTATGATGGCTAATCAAACAACACTTATCCCCATTCACCATCAATATGTAGTAGTTACTTTTTTAGTCCAGTGATGTACAACAATAGGAATACCACAAAGTGACAATGTTAAGAATCAAAATGCTAGTATTTTAAAAATTTCCATTCAATTATTATACTTCTAACCACTATTATTTAAGTTTTTCAAAAAATAATATAAAATATTAATAATGAGGTGTTTATGAAAAAAATTGCAATTAACGGTTTTGGAAGGATTGGAAGATTATTCTTTCGAAACATTTTGAATGACAAAAGTCTAAATGTTGTTGGAATTAATGATTTAGCAGATCCAAAGACATTAGCTCACTTATTAAAATATGATTCAGTCTATCATCAATGCAATGCAAAAATTTCATATGATGCAAAGAACATTATTGTCAATGGTAAGAAAATTCCAGTCTTTGCTGAAAAAGATCCTGAACTTTTACCTTGAAAAAAACTAAAAGTTGATTTAGTAGTTGAGTGTACAGGAAAGTTTGTTTCATTAGAAGGTGCAAGTAGGCACATTAAAGCTGGTGCAAAAAAAGTTTTGATTTCTGCTCCTGCTAAAGGTGGAGACGTAAAAACTATTGTTTATGGTGTAAACCACAAAACATTAACAAAGAAGGATGTTATTGTTTCAGGAGCGAGTTGTACAACAAATGCATTAGCACCATTAGCAAAAATTATCAATGATAAGTATGGAATTGTAAAAGGTTTTATGACAACAATCCATGCTTATACTGCAGACCAAAGATTACAAGATGCTCCACATAAAGATTTGCGTCGAGCTCGTGCTGCGGCTGTTAGTATGGTGCCAACTACAACTGGTGCAGCTAAAGCCATTGGCCTAGTAATTCCTGAATTAAAAGGTAAAATGCATGGTTTGGCTATCCGTGTCCCAACTGTTACTGGATCACTTGTTGATCTAGTTCTTGAACTAAAGAAATCACCATCTGTTGATGAAATCAATAAATATGTTAAATCTAAAGTTAATGAAACATTAGACTCTAATGAAGATGAAATTGTTTCGTCTGATATCATTGGCCAAACTCATGGTTCAATCTTTGATCCAAAATTAACAATGGAATTAGAAGTTGATGGTAAACGATTATACAAATTGTTTACATGATATGATAACGAATCAAGTTACACTTGTCAACTAGTTAGAACATTAAAATATTTATTAAGTTTGTAATATGGAAAGATCACAATTAAATAATTTACCAACATTGCAAAATGCAGACGTTGCTAATAAGGTTTGCTTAGTTCGTGTTGACTTTAATGTTCCAATCAAAGATGGAAAGATTACAGATTTATCTAGAATTACCGCGGCAAAACCTACACTAGACTATTTATTAAAGGGGCAAGCAAAAATTGTTTTGTTTTCTCATTTATCACGAATTAAATCAATTGATGATATTAAATCTGGAAAAAAATCATTAGCTATTGTTGCCAAGGCTTTACAAAACCTTTATCCAAAATATAAGATTGTTTTTATCAAAGATAACCATGATAAAAAATTGCCAAAAATGATTAAGAAGATGGCTAATAATGAAATTTTCTTATTAGAAAACACAAGATATCAAGATATTGACATTAAAACTGGAAATGTTGTTAAAAAAGAAAGCAAGAATGACAAACGTTTAGCAAAATTCTGAGCTAGTTTAGGTGATGTCTTTGTTAATGATGCATTTGCAACCATTCATCGATGTCATGCATCAAATGCTGGTATTGCATCATATATAAAAGAAAAGTACCTAGGATTTCTTGTAATAAACGAATTAGACAATCTAGCAAAATTTGATAAATATGCAACTAGACCAATAGTTTCAATTATTGGTGGAGCAAAAATATCTGATAAGATAAAGCTGATTGAAAAGTTAATGCAAATGTCAGATCAAGTAATAATTGGTGGAGGAATGGCAAATACTTTCTTATCATCATTAGGCATTAATGTTGGCAAAAGTTTATATGAACCAGATATGGATCTTACTGCTAGAACTTTATATCGCAAATATAAAGACAAGATTATCTTACCCGTTGACCTAAATATGGCAAAGGAATTTGGAAATGTTAATGGTAAGGTATATTCAATTGAAAAAATGCCAATTAACTTAATGGCATTAGATGTCGGCCCAAAAACAATTAAGCAATTTACTAGAGTAATTAGATACGCAAAAACAATTTTCTGAAATGGTCCAACGGGTGTGTGTGAATTTAAAAACTTTAATGCTTCAACTAGAGCTATTGCATTAGCAATAACTGAGGCAACTGCATTAAATGGTGCATATAGTTTAGTTGGTGGTGGGGACACTGCCGCAGCAGCTATTAAATTTGCATCAAAAGATTCATACAGTTTTATCTCAACTGGAGGCGGTGCGACATTGTCTGTAATTGCTGGTGATAAATTACCAGGAATCTTCACAAAAAGCAAAAAAAGATAAAATTATAGAAGGTTATACCTTCTATTTTTATTTATATAAATTGATATATCGATTACTTATATAATAAATATTAAATTATTTTATTTAGGTATGAAAAAAGGTAAATTAATTGTAATCTGTGGTCCATCTGGTGCGGGTAAAAAAACTGTCTGATCAGGAATTATTGATCAAAAAAAATATAACACTGTTTTCTCTGTATCTATGACAACACGTAAACGTCGTCCTGGAGAAAAAGAAGGTGTTGATTACTTTTATGTAACAAGAAAAAAGTTTGAAAATTCAATCAATCGACATAAATTACTTGAATGAGCTATATATGTAAATAACTACTATGGTACACCACGTAAATTTGTCCGTGACAATTTACGAAAGGGTAAAAACGTTTTTCTTGAAATTGAAATGCAAGGTGTTTTACAAATTCTAAAAAATTGAAAAAAGAAAAAAAGATTATTAACTATCTTTATTGCTCCACCTAGTTTAACTGAACTTGAAAAACGTTTAAGAAATCGTAGTACTGAGCCAGAAATTGTTGTAAAACAAAGATTGAATCAATCAAAATGAGAACTTAAACAAAAGAAATTGTTTCAATATGTTGTAATCAACGATACAGTTAGTAAAGCTAAAAAGAGATTGGCATCAATTCTTAATAAAGAATTGTTAACAAAATAATGGACAAGACTTCTTTTTACAACTACGACATTAATCAATTAGAAACAGAATTAGTTAAGCATAATTTGAAATCTTATGTTGCTAAACAATTGTTTAATTGAGTTTATAAAAAACAAGTTATCGACTTCAAACAAATGTCCAATATAGGTAAAAACAATCAAGACTTGTTGGGGACAATTTTTTGTTTTGATACCTTGAAAACCATTAAAATATTGGCTGACGAAAACAATGAAACTATTAAGTTTCTTTTTAAACTTCGTGATGATAATTTTATTGAAACAGTCATTATGAAATTTGATTATGGGTACTCAGTTTGTGTTTCAACACAGGTTGGGTGCAATACGGGTTGTGCATTTTGCGCTAGTGGAACGCACAAAAAAATTCGTAATTTAGATACAAGTGAAATTGTCTTACAATTTATTACGGCTAATAAATGACTCCAAGATAATTGCAATGCTAAACTATCAAACATTGTAGTAATGGGTATTGGTGAACCATTAGATAATTTTAATAATGTAGTTACGGCCTTAAAAATTATTACTTGCCAACACGGTTTAGAAATTGGCTCTCGACATATTACAATATCAACTTGTGGGTTATGCAATAAGATTCTTGACTTTGCTAAAGCATTACCACAAATTAATATTGCAATCAGTTTACATGCATCAAATGATGCAACAAGGGATAAATTAATGCCTATTAATAGGACATATCCATTGTCTAAATTAATTGATACATGCAAGAAATATCTTGAAATTTCAAATCGTCGTCTAACGTTTGAATACATCTTATTAGATGGAATTAATGACAGTGATGAAAATGCTTTAGAGCTGGTTAAACTTTTAAAAGGTCTATTGTGTTATGTCAATTTAATTCCTTATAATGAAACATATCTAAGTAATTTCAAAAGAAGTAAAAGAGTAAAACAATTCTTTAATATTCTTAATAAGAATAAACTTCAAGCAACAATTCGCTTAGAACGAGGAACAAAAATAGCTGCAGCATGTGGACAGCTAAGAATTCAACACCATGAAGAAAAAAATTAATTTTGCATTAAATTCATGAAAAGGTAAACGTCCTGTTAATCAAGACTCTTTAGCTTGTTCTTACAATAAGAACAAGGATTTATGTGCTGTCGTTTGTGATGGTGTTGGTTCTGTTAGTGGTTCTGAAAATGCAAGTCGTATTGTCGCTAATGTCTTTACTGATGCTTTTGAAAAAACAACAGTTATTGAAAAACCATCAATTTGATTCCGTGAAACATTACATTTAGCTCTAAATGAGCTAAACAAATATATTCAAGAACATAATGCTGGAGCAATAGCAACAACTATTGCATGCTTGTTAATTATCGGTGATAAATTCTATTCATTTAATATTGGTGATACAAGAGTTTATGCTTTTATTAAACATAAAACTACTCACGAAATTAAGCAATATAGCTTTGATCACAACTATTACAACTATCTACTTCTTGAGGAAGCAAGTCAAGAAACTATACAAGCTAATCAATCGAAATGACATGCGTTGACTAACTATATTGATGCAACCAATCCATCTGTAGCTCGTTTTGACACAAACTCTGGAACAATAACACAACACACATATTTTTTAGTATGTACTGATGGTTTATATGGTTATGTTCGTGATAATCAAAAATATGAAATTATCACTCGTGTTAGCCCATTATCATTAAGAATGGCTACACTTTTAAAAACTGCTTTTGCAAATGGTTCTGATGATAATATTTCAGGAATAATCGTTAGTGTTAAATAGTATGTCTGTTAAAAACGAAGTTTTAAAATCTAATATACCACTATATGATTCAGCTTATATAGTTGATAAAACTATTGGTTCAGGTGCTGATGGAATAGTTTATATAGTTCATTTAAAAGATAATCCTTCAGCCAAATTTGCAGCTAAAGTGTTTTTTAAACCAGATGACATGACAGATGTCTATTGACAAAAACACGGTGATGAAGCATTGACTTCGTTTAGAATTTCACAAAAAAACAATCCCAATCTAGCAAAAACTCATGAAGTTTTTGTCACCAATGATAATCAAATTGTTTTTATCATGGATTACATTGATGGCATTACATTAAGGGATTATTTAAACAAACATGGTTGTTTAACACCCAAGATCGCTTTAAATATTTTTAAAAAAATATTAAATGGTATTAAACAACTTCATGGTTTTAAACAAAAAATTATTCACCGTGACCTTAAGCCAGAAAACATTATGATAAGTCATGACTTATCAAAAGTCATCATTGTTGACTTTGGTATTTCATCTGTTGTAACTAAAGATATGGATAAAGATAAAGTAATGACTAATGAAATTGATTTATATGGGACAGCAAGCTATATCTTACCTGACTTACTTGAAGTTTATAAAAAGAAAGATGGTCCAAGAAATATCTCTGTACAGTCTGATTTCTTTTCATTAGGAATAATCCTATATGAAATGATTATGGGAACTTTGCCTTTTAACCAAGTAAAAGATTCAGATGGCACCCTAGATAAAAGGGCAACAATAAAGCTACCGCTAAGATATGATATGATTAACATCTCAGCTAATCCAACAATTCCACCCACATTAGAAAACATCATTTATCGATGCATAACTTCTAAACCACAGGAAATAAAACATCGTTACACTGATGTTGAACAAATTATTAACGATGTTAATAATTGTTTACCATTATTAGATAAAAAATCTGACCCAACACCATTATTAAAACCAGTTAATCAAAGGTTTTATCAAAGTGTTCCATTGATGGATGTTGATCAAATTCGCCAAAACCAGAAATGATATAAACAATGATGATTCTTTGGAGTAGTCTTCGGATTGGCCATTGTTTTAATAATTGTTGCAATAATTTTCTTTTTCGTTATTTAATTAATGTATGGAAAAGAATAAATACAATTGAGACTTAGAAAGTCTTTTAGACGATAAATCATTAGATGATTTATTTGACCAATGACATAAATTAGAAATAAAGCAAGTTAATCTTGTTAATGTCTTTTATAAAAGTAAAGAAAACTTTAAGCAATGATTGACTTTATCTAAACAATGTGAAAAAATTAGTAATCGCTTACTAATGTATGTCATGAATCATAACTCAGAAGAGTTAGATAATCCAAAATGAATTGGATGACAACAAAAGATAATTTATATTTCTAATCAATTAACTTTAAAAGCATCAAATTTCACTAACTTAGTGTTAGAAAATGAAGATAAGATTAAATCTTATCTTAATGATCCAAGACTTAAGGCATGAACAAGAGAGTTTGAATTAATTTTTCGTAATAAAAAACACGTTTTAAATAAAGAAGCAGAATTATTAATGTCAAAAGTTGCTCCAGCTATAAGTGGGATTAGTGATGTTTACTCAACACTCACTGATTCAGATTTAAAATTTGCTGACGCAGTTGATTCACAAGGCAAACCACATAAAATTTTCACGATATCTGATGCCATCAAATTATTAAAAAATCCAAGCGATAGAAAACTAAGAGAAAATACTTGAATAAGTTACAATACCGCTTTTGATAATGTTAAGAATACCTTAACAAAAACACTATATTACAACTACCTAAAGGCAAACAAATTATCGCAAATTCGTAACTATAAAAACTATATTGATGCTGCTTTAGAAAATGAAGAAGTCAATGAAGAAATTTTATTGGCTTGTTACAAACATGTTGCAACATTTAAAAAAGCAAATATTGAATATAGAAAGCATCGTAATCGATTAATAAAGCAAATCCATAAAATTAAGAAATTAGAGCCATGAGATTTGAGCCTTGATTTAACAACTAAAAAAATTAAGTTTAGTGTTGAACAAGCTCAAACTGAAGTTATTAAAGCGTTAAATTGTTTAGGGCCTAACTACATTAATGTAGTTAAAAAAGCATTTAATGAACATTGAATTAGTTGATTGCCAAAGGCTCATAAAGCAACTGGAGCTTATTCAATTGATAACATTTATGGTCTAGACAAATACTATATTTTAATGAACTTTGATAATACTAGTGATTCTGTTTCGACTATAGCTCATGAAATGGGCCATAGTGTTAATAGCTGACATATTATTCAAAATCAAAAGATTTATACGTCAACTGATATGTTTGTTGCTGAAATTGCTTCAATTACTAATGAAATGTTACTAAATTTCTATTGATTGAAAAAATATGACAATAACAAAACAATGAAATTACACATCTTAGATAATATGTTATCTACATTCTTTGGTTGTACTTCACGTCAAATCACTTTTAGTAAATTTGAATGAAATGCAAACAAGCTAATTAATGAAGGCAAAGGCCTAACTGTAGATGATGTTGAAAAATTATTCTTGGAAGCAAGGAAAGAATATGAAGGAGTTAGCAAACAAGCTTTAGCAAAACTAAATAAGCATCCATATAAACTTGCTAATGCATCAATCCTTCGTGTCCCACACTTCTACATGAATAACTTCTATGTTTATAAATATGCAATTGGACAAGTTATTGCCTTAGTGGTAGCTAACAAAATTTATCATCATGATAAAAAGATGTTAGCTAACTATATAAAGTTTTTATCAGTTGGTCAATCTATTCCACCATTAGATATTATTAAAATATTAGGCATTGATTTATCAAAAGGACAAGTTTATCAAGAAACATTGAAGATTCTTAATCAACTAGTAAAAGAATTCAAGAAAATAAAAAAGTAGGTTTTGCCTACTTTTTTTAATTGCTAATTAAAAGCCTCTTTTGAAATCTTTACCAAATTTAAATTTTGGTTTCTTTCCAGCAGGAATAGTAATTTTCTTTCCTGTTTGTGGATTAATACCTTTTCTAGCTTTAGTTGAAACAATTTTAATTTGTCCGTTTTGTGTTTTAACAACATAACCAGCTTTTAATTGTTTCTTTGTAACTTTAGCTGTTGCTTCAAAGATTTCAACAACCTTAGCTTGAGCAATTCCTGTTTCTTTAGAAACAGCAGATACTAATTGCTTTTTAGTGAAAACTTTTGCCATTTTTTGTCCTTTCATGCATGATAATTTTCGTAATTATTATATATATTAAATATTGTATTTTTACCCAAAAGTGTTTATAATATAAAGCGTGTTATGCTTTGTTAGCTCAGTCGGTAGAGCAAGTGACTCTTAATCACTGGGTCGTGGGTTCGAGTCCCTCACAGAGCACCATTGCACTTGTGGCGGAACTGGCAGACGCGTTAGACTTAGGATCTAATTCTTTACGGAGTGGGGGTTCAAGTCCCTTCAAGTGCACCAGTAAAAAGAAAAAGAGGTTAACGCCTCTTTTTTAATTATTTTTTACTAATTTTATTGTTAAACCCTCATGTGTTGATGGTCAAGTCATAAGATGAAGAATTAAATTATTATCTTTTTCAATTTGTCCTATTTCGGCTTTTCCATTAGAATCAGTATGTAATGAAACATAATTACCATTTAAATTGCAATTCATGTTTAAATTTGGAACTGGGGCTTTGCTTTCTTGGTCTAGTACTAGAACACTATAATCTCCATCTTCAAATCCTTGCTCTTGAAAATCACAACCTAAATATGATTTTTGTTGATCTTTACCAATATCTATACAATATTCTTTTTCTTCTTTTCATATAAATGTGTAATCGGCTAAAACTGAACATTGAGAATAATAGCAACTATTATCTATACCATAAAATTCTTGATTTAAAAAGATCAATTGATTTGTATCAATTTCCTTTTCCTTTATCCCTTCTTTTTCTCAATCATAGTCAATTTTAATAACAGAGGGGAATGAGATGGTTCCATTAATTTCCCAATCTGTATCTAATTCTGCCATGTAATCTTTAAAGTCATCAATACCAAGTCCATAATAGCATGGAACAAATGATCATGAATTGGCAACTTTACCCTGTACATTTGTAAATGAATAATTACCAACACATTTTATGTTTGTTAATGTTAAATCTGTTTTTATTTGAATTTGTTCACCATTATATGTATAAGAAACATCTCGGTCAATCTTTAACGTAATTGTCTTTTGATCAGGGTTGAAACTTGAAATTTCATATATTACATGATAAGTTTCTACATTAGCTCGAAATACATAAATTAGTGAAAAGTATTCAGAGTTTTCAGTGTTTAATACGTCATCTATGAAAATTTTAGGTTTACCACTAATATCTGATAAGTAATTCCTAAATGCATCAACTTGCATTACTGACGTTTGTTCTCTTACTTCTGTAGCTTCATAAAAACCATCTTCAACAAAATCTCATTCCACTTTAGTGACTGAAGGTTGTGGATTATATTTGTCAATATGAATATTGTCTATTTTAGAATGTTTTTCTTGTTTTTGCGTTTTATCATTGTAATTAAATTCAATAGAAACATCATTAAGCTCTTGATCTATTGGTTCACTAAATATTAATTCAATTGTTTGTGGTTTGCTTTCTTCTCCACCAACATACCGAGCGTCAGAAATGTTTATAGTTGAACAAGTTGCATGTGGATCACCAATAAAAACAATTGATTCTTCTGATGGTTCTCAATCTAAGATTACATTTGCTTTTGTTTCAGAAAGCGTTTCAGTTGAGAAATTAAATGTCACTTCTTCTGTAGGGGTTTTTGGGCCACAACCTATTAGAGTTATAATTGACGCACTAGATAATGCTAGTAGACTTGGAATTAATACATGTAGTTTTTTCATATTTTTTCTTCTTAAATAATATATCGTATTATACCTTACCTAACCACATTTTTAAAATATTACTAAGGGTTATAAACTTTTTTTTATAAAAAAGTGTGAAAATCAAAACTTTTTCTATAAAATAAATAACATATAAAGAAAGTAGTTGTGTAAACTCGCCTGATCGCGAATAGTGATAGGCAAAAAAGCTTTTAAAGGTCTAATAGACTATTTAAATGTTTTAGTACACAATGAAAAAGCCATTGTGTACTTTTCTTTATATAAACAATTAATAAAAAGGATATTGAATGCAAAAAGACAAATATTTAACAAACGAAAAGATTAGAGAACCTAATGTTTTAGTCGTTGATGAAAATGGAACTAATCTAGGAGCAATGAATACAAAGTCTGCTATGAGATTAGCACAAGATAAAGGCCTAGACTTGGTACTATTTGTACCAAGTAGTAAGACTGGCAAGCTATCTATTTGTAAGATTATTGATTATGGTAAATTTAAATACCAACAAGATGTTAAACAAAAAGAAGCAAAGAAAAACCAAGTTGTGATTAAAACTAAAGAAGTTAAAGTTCGACCACAAATTGGGGCTGGTGACTTACAATGAAAAGCTAACCAAGTTAATCAATGATTAAAAGATGGATGCCAAATTAAATTCAAAGTAATGACATTTGGTCGTATTGCCACAAAGCAAGATCTAATTGAAAAAGTTTATCAAGATTTCCTAAAGTTAATTGAAGAAAATGGCAAAGTTGCTACACCACTTAAACAATTAAGTCCAATTATGTATGAAGCAACTATTGTTAAAAAATAAGGAGAATAAATATGGCAAAAATTAAAGCTAAAACTAAAAGAGCTGTTGCTAAGAGATTATCTCGTACAGCTTCAGGAAAATTAAAAAGAAAACATGCTTATCGTTCTCATTTAGCACACAATAAGACAACTAAGCAAAAAAGACATCTAAGAAAAGATGCAACACTAAATGCAACTTACAGTAAGAACTTAGGTAAGACATTACATAACTAAGGAGATAGATCATGAGAGTAAAAGGTGGAACTACAGCTAGAAAATACCGTAAAAGTGTTAAGAAAGCTGCCTCTGGTGCAAGAGGAACAAAGCACACAAGCTATAGAGTAGCTAGTCAAACAGTTATTCGATCTGCTCAATATGCATTTAGAGATCGTCGTGCTAAAAAACGTGACTTTAGAAAATTATGAATTGCAAGAATTTCTGCTGCAGTACAAGCACATGGATACAACTACTCACAATTCATTAATGGGTTAAAGAAAAATAAAATTGAAATTAATCGTAAAATGCTATCTGAACTAGCGATTAACAACCCAAAAGAATTCAATGCATTAGTTGAAATTGCATGTAAGAAATAGGCTCGTCCTATTTTTTATTTTATAATTAACTTAGGAGTCATATGAGAATCGATTTAACAAAAATCTTTGATCAACAATGTGAATTAGATAAAGAAATACATGCTAAGCATAATGTTGCTTATCGCACCATAACTCGAGAATTAAAACTTGCACTACTTGTTGAATTAGCTGAACTTGCTAATGAAATTAGAAGTTTTAAATTCTGATCAAACAAAGGGCCATCAGCACGAGAAACTATTCTTGAAGAATATGTTGATGGTATACACTTTATAACTTCAATTTGTATCCGATACTTTGTTAGTCCAAAGTTTGAGGTAAAAAGATATTTAAAAAAATATCAAGACAAAACTGAAATTACTAAAGCATTTGTTTGGCTGTTCCGTAAAACATGCAATATTAATACTTCATGAAAAGCTCGATGTTGATATATGAATTATTTAAAATTTGGATTCCGCCTTGGTTTTAGCATGGAGGAAATTGTTAATGCTTATGAAAAGAAAAATCAAGTAAATCATGACCGTCAAAAAAATAATTATTAGGAGTTAATATGAAAACTGAAATTAAAAATCATCGTGCCTTAACTATCGCTAACACAGTCTTGTCAATAATTTTTGGTGTAATAACAGCATTCTTTGCATCTTTCCTTTCAATCTTTAATACAGAGGAAATCATTGGTATAGCGTTTGGCGTTGTCTTTGTTGCTATCTTCGAATTTATCTTCGTCCTACTTGGACTAATATGATTAGTCATTAACTTTCTATATTTAGCTAAAATGCATGAAACTGATATTGGCCTTGGTTCTAAACGATGCTCTATCTTCTATGGAATTGTAGGAGGAGTTGTTGGTGCAGCCATAATTTCCTTCATTACAGCATTCATATTAATGACAGTAGCGCCTGATTATATTGATTATGTTACTTGAGTGAGTATATCAGTGTATGCAGATGTAGTGGCTGCAGTAGCATTCATAGCTTCATTTATCTTCACTCTTATTCATTTCAAAAGAATGTAATTAAAAAACCAGGTTAACCTGGTTTTTTATCAATCTTCCTCGTCTTCATCATCATCGTCATCAAACATTGCAGAGTCAGATGAACCAGACCCAAAGAAAGTGCTACCACTTTTAATGGTTGCATCTTTACCAGAAGAAAAGAATGTATTACCAGATTTGATGGTAGTACTACCATCAGATCCAAAATATGTATTACCAGATTTAATGGTTGTCTTACCATCAGAACCAAAATAGATGTTGCCAGATTTAATGGTTGTCTTACCATTTGAATGGAAGAATGTATTACCAGATTTAATGGTTGTTGTACCATCTGATCCAAAATAAGTATTTCCTGACTTTATTGTTGTCTTATTTTTACCCATAATATCTCCTATTTTTATTATATGTTAATAAAAAAGAGGGACAACCCTCTTTTTTATGAAAGTCAAATTAACTACTTAAGTTCTTTACCTACAAAACCAGCAATAGCGAACATACTAACTTGCTTCTTGCCACCAAATAATGGTTTCAATTTAGCATCAGCATTTACCATTCTTCTATTCTTGCTATCTTGTAGTTTGTGTTTCTTAATGTAATCTCAAGTTTTTTTCATAGCTTGAGGTCTTGTAACTTTACCAGCACCAATAACAGCTGCTAATTTAGCTCCAGGAGTTAATTTTAATTCTGTAATACTTTTTCCCATATAGGAATTCCTTTCGATAAAATTATATATCTATAAAGATAAAATGATATTTTTTTACTTTTTAATTATCTTTATAATTAGATTATGGTAGAGGAACAACATCAAGTCAAATTCCGACGATTATTAAAGTGATTTAGTGTTACTGGATTAATTCATACCTTAATCTCAGTTGCTGTTTTTGTTTTGTCATTACTAAACTATTTATTGGGGTATGATGCCTTTTATAACAGTATCCAAATTTTATCGACTATTACATTGTTTAACTCTGTTATTTGATTGATTTGTGCCATTATTTTATTTATGGTTGCAAAAAAATTAAATAATCCAAAATCTGTAAAAAATACAAGGATTATATTGTCAATATCAATCCTTTTTGTCTTAACTCCTGACATTTTAATGGTGATTCTATTTTATATACCAGAATTAAGTAATAATTCACTAATTAATATTATTGGTTTTATTTCACCAGTACTAGTTTTTTTGGGATGATTTATTGGTAAAAGAATGGGTAAAAAATTAAGAAAATAATATGTTGTAAGTATTGATTAAATGTGGTTAAACGTCATGTTAACCACATTTTTTCTAAATTTAGAAATTAATTGGTAAATATATCATTGGGAGGTGATATATATAAAGAAATTAACACAAATACAAAAAGCCAACATTGCCGGTGGTTCATTTTATGCAATTGCCCTGGGTGTTGGTATTCTCGTTTCAACTTTATCAAGTCTAGTCATGAATGCTATTAGTATGACACGACCGCAAGTCGCAGCCAATACTAATTATGGTTTCCGTCGCACAACCATTATGCGTTTATCTCCAGTGCCAAGTCGTAGTTCTATTTCAATTATTGGGTAATAAAAAATCCAATTTTTTAATGAGTAAAAGTAATTTATTACTTTTACTTTTTATTTTTAGGAGTATAATATATATCTACAAACCTGAGGTATACATGGCGAAAAACAAGAAAAAAAACAAAAAAGTAGCAAAGAAGAAGGCTACTAAAGTTGTTGGTAAGCAAAAAGCAACTAAAAAAGCTAAAACTAAAAAACCTGTTAAAGCAGTTAAAAAACCTACAAAAGCAGCAAAAAAGAAAGTTAAAGCTTCAGTTAAAAAAGTTGAGGCGTATTCTCCAAAGATACAAATTCTAGAATCTTATTCTAAACATAAGACAATTTCTGAATTCGAATTTAAAGATATTGAAAAGAAAATTATTCAAACAGTAAAACTTAAAAAACGTAGTCGTAACATCGTTGTTTTAAATAAGATTTTTTCAGAATTTGGTAGTTATGCTTTAACAAAAGAGCTGACACAACGTTTATTTAATGACATTGTAAAACAAGGCATTACTATCAAAGGTTTTGAAGGCAAGAAATTCTTTACTGTTGCTGAAGCAGAAAAGATTTTATCAACACAAAAATCACAAAAAGTAAGCAAGATTGTTACTCATGGGCCAAAAGGTAATGACTATGATGGTGTTAAGTCTTTCTTAACAACTCTTGGTCAATCTAAGATGCTATCAGCTGAACAAGAAGTTGAAATAGCTAAACTATTAAACTCTAAGAATGAAGCTGAAAGGAAATATGCCGTTGATCAATTGGTAACAAGTAACTTACGTCTTGTTACATCAATTGCTAAAAAGTTCCTTAATCGTGGAATTGAGTTTGAAGATTTAATTCAAGAAGGTACGATGGGCCTAATGAAAGCTATTACTAAATTTGATTATCGTTTAGGCCACAAATTCTCAACTTATGCTACATGGTGAATTAGACAAGCAATAACTCGAGCTATCTCTGATCAATCAAAGATTATTCGAATTCCTGCTCATATGATTGAAACAATTCACCGTGTCACAAATGCAGAAAAAGAATTAACACAAAGATTTGGACGTCAACCAACAATTGAAGAAATTACAGAAGAACTAGGTGGACAAGCTGCTGGTTTTACTACACGTAAAGTAGCTAATATAAAACGAATTCATATTGATCCAGTGTCACTTGATAAAACTGTTGGTTCTGATGAAGATAGTCAAATTTCTGACTTTGTTAAAGAAGATGTGTTGACTTCACCAGTTCAATATACAAAAGAATCTTTATTAAAAGAAGATATCAACCAATTGTTTAAAGTCACTTTAACTCCTGAAGAAGAAAAGATTATGCGTATGCGTTATGGTTTGGAACCATACACATATGTTCATAGTCTTGATGAAGCGGCAGAGAAATTAAAAATTCCTCGTGAACAAGTTAGATAAATTGAAGCTAAAGCAACAAGAAAACTAAAACACCCATCAAAATCAAAGAAATTGAGAAGCTATATCCTAGATGAACAGAATTAGACAACTATGCAACTTAATCGATAAATGTCAATGTGTCTATGATGTTGGATCAGACCACGCATTATTGTCTATTAATCTTTTAAGACAAAAAAAAGTTAAACAGGTTGTAAATATTGAAAAGAATTGACAACCACACAATGCCGGTAAGGCTAATTTAGCTAAAAACCATTTGACCACTAAAACAATTAATGTTTTAAATGATGGTTTAAAAGATATCACCAAAAAAGTCTTTATTCAACCAGACTATATTGTTATTGCTGGAATGGGAGCAAAGAACATTATTCAAATCCTTGATCAAAGAGATCCAGCTATCAACAAGAATTGTAAATATATTCTTGAAGCAAATTGTGATGTAGACGTGTTACGAAAATATCTAGCAAAAAATAAATGAGATGTTCAATTTGAACAAATTTGTGTTGATAGAAAGAAGTTTTATCAAATCATTGGAGTTAGATTAGGAAACAAAACAAGAAAGATTACAACATTTGAAGCATATTTTGGTTTATTATCTTTACAAAAAGATAAAAAAATGTGAATGGCTTATTTGAAAGCAGCATTACATAAGATTGAAAAAAAGAAACTGTATCGATTCTCTGAAGCATATGCAAACTTATATAAATGGTTAAAGGGAAAGATGAGAAAATAATGCAAATTAAAAAAATAACAGATTACCTATTAAAGCAATATCCTTTATCATTGCAAGAAGAATGGGATGAATCAGGCTTTCTAAACAAAGGAAAACTTAATAAAGATACTTACAAAGTTTTTGTTTGCTTGGATTTAAATGAAAAAGTAGTTAATGAAGCAGTTAAACAGAAAGTAAAACTTATTGTTACTCATCATCCAATTTTTCAAAAAAATTCGGATCATGAAATTCTACCATTTTACAAGTTATTAATTAATAGAATTAAAAGCACAAACATAACTGTTTTATCATTACATACTTGTTTCGATAACTCTGATAATGGAATGAACTTCTTAGTTGGAGAGAAACTTAAACTTAAAAGTTTAAAATGATATAAAAACAATAAATTTGTTATGGGCAACCTTGCACAGCCAATGAACGTTAGACAGATTGCTCAACTATTTAAAGATACGTTTGGTGTTAGTTTGGTGACTACAAATGTCAAGCCAACTAACAAATTCAAAAAGGTTGCCATTTGTGCTGGGGCTGGTTTATCAGTCTTTGCTCCAATGTTTAATACATTGCAAACTGAAAAAGTATTATTAGTAACTGGCGATATTCGTCATCATGGTTGACAAGACTTAGCTAATTACAAATTGGCAGCACTAGATGTTGGTCATGATCTTGAGAATTGTTTTAGTGGCTTCATTGCAAGTCTAATTAAACAAAAATTTGATAACATCGAATGTTTTTCCATTATTACTACAAAAAAGGAGAGCATTATTTAGAATGAAACTATTAAAAAATTATTACCATTTGCAACACTTACTAGTGTTGTCGTGATAACTATGCCACTTATTACTTCATGTGGAGCACAATATACTGCTTCTTGGTCATGGGATGGTGACCCAGATCACAAAAAAAGAATTTTATACCATCAAGCCCACAAGCCCCTGAACAAGAAATTGAACAACAAGAAAGCACTAAGGTGTTAGTTGAACTTTATCATAATGATATAAGTAAAAACCCAATGATTTTTACTGAAGATTTAGTCAATGCTTTTTCAAAATGTGATGATAATCATGCTATTACTAGTTATGTGGAGGTTACAACTAAATCTTTTGATGTAGATGTTTCAGGCGACACACCAATAATTCGTTCTAATTTTGATGTGATTTGAAGTGCATCCATTACTTTTATGGACCTGATGCACATCACTTAGAACAGAGCGTTGAAAGAGCTAAATTTTCTTTAAAAAACATGCCTCTTACCTTCTTGATGGTGTCTGAATTAGTATTAAGATTTTTGTTTAATTGAGCATATGATGATAATAAGTGATCAATTGAAATGCCTGAAATCGCTCATAAGCAAAATGATAATCTTGAATTGGAGTTACTAAATGTGTCTACTACATATACAAGTGAATATTTTAAAGGCGAGAAAAATGATCTTATACGTTTCTTTTCTGCTTTTAATGGTTTCGTGTTTGCTGATTTTAGCCCATATCATCTAAAAAATATAAAGATAAAATAAAAAAACAAAATCAGGATTATGATCCTGATTTTTTTAATGTAAAGATTACATCTTTTAATTCTGGATGGGATGATAACATAGATTGTTTGATTCCATATGTGTATGTTGTATCAAAACTCATACAGCCAATACAATGTCCTGATATTTCTAAAGTTAAAACACCATTTTCTAGACTAACAAAATTTACATCACCACCATCAGCATTGATGAAAACTTTGATTGAATCTAGTTCTTTTCTAATTGTTTCAATTAGAGCTTGAGTATCTGCCATAAATTATTTTTATAGTTATAATATTATATATTTAAGTGTAAAAAAGAATAAATTATTATGTATAACCACAATCTCATTGAAAAAAATATTGCTAAATTTTGAGAAATAAATGATGTATATCATTTTGACCCAAAAAGTAAAGGAACAAAATGTTATATTTTGGATATGTTTCCTTATCCATCAGGACAAGGTTTGCATGTGGGCCATCCAAAAGGTTATACTGCTACAGATATTTATTCGCGCTATAAAAGATTTAATGGTTTTAATGTACTTCATCCAATTGGATGAGATGCATTTGGTTTGCCAGCAGAACAATATGCACTACAAACTGGAAATCATCCAACTGAATTTACAAAGAAAAACATTAATGTTTTTCGTCAACAATTGCAATCATTAGGTTTCAGTTTTGATTATAAAAAAGAAGTTAATACTACCGATCCTCAATACTATCAATGGACACAATGAATCTTTTCAAAATTGTTTGAAAAAGGTTTAGCAGAAATTAAGGATATTGATGTTAATTGATGTGAAGGTTTAGGCACTGTTTTATCAAATGAGGAGGTTATCATTGAAAATGGTAAGATGGTTTCTGAGCGTGGTTCTTTCCCAGTTGTTAAAAAGCCAATGCGTCAATGGGTTTTAAAAATTACAAAGTATGCTGATAAACTTCTTGAAGGATTAGATGATCTTGATTGACCCGAAAACTTAAAAACAATTCAGCGCACATGAATTGGACGTTCAGTTGGAACAAACATAAAGTTTAAAGCAAATGATTTGACATTAGAGGTATTTACAACAAGACCTGACACCATTTATGGTGTAACATTTATTTCAATTGCCCCTGAAAACAAATTAGTACCAAAATTAACAAAACCAGGTAATAAAGATGCTATAAATCAATACATCGAGACAGCTAAGGCTAAAACATTATTACAGCGTCAAGAAGGAAAAGAAAAAACTGGTGTTTTTACTGGTAGCTATGCTATTAATCCAATTAATAACAAAGCTGTACCAATTTTTGTTGCTGATTATGTTTTAAACGACTATGCTAATGGAATAGTCATGGGCGTTGCTTCTGCTGATAAACGAGATTATGACTTTGCTAAAACTCATAAACTAGAAATTATTCCCGTAATTGAAGGTAAAGAACCATGCATTACAACAGATGGTAAACATATTAATTCTGATATGCTTAATGGTTTAAACATTAAAGAAGCAACAAATAAAATCAACAAATATATAGTTGATAACAAATTTGGATCAACAACAATTAATTACAAATTAAAAGATTGAATTTTTTCTCGTCAACGTTATTGAGGTGAACCATTTCCAATTTATTTTGACAAAGAAAATAAACCTCACTTAATTAATCAATTACCTGTTGAATTACCAGAATGTAAGGATTTTAAACCATCCAAAGATGGTAAGAGTCCATTAGCTAATTTAAAAGCGTGGTTAAAAGTTAGTGGTGGAATGCGTGATACTAACACTATGCCACAATGGGCTGGTAGTTGCTGATATTATCTAGCTTATTTAATGAAACAAGATAATGGTAGTTATCTTGCTTTAAACAGTCAAGATACAAAGGATTTATTTGCTAAATGATTGCCAGTGGATTTATATGTTGGTGGACAAGAACATGCAGTATTACACTTATTGTATGCTCGTTTCTGACATCGTTTCTTATATGATATTGGTGTTGTTCCAACAAAAGAACCTTTCCAAAAGGTTATTAACCAAGGAATGATTCTTGGTACCAATGGTGAAAAGATGTCTAAGTCTCGCGGCAATGTCATTAACCCTAATGAAATTATAAAAGAATTAGGGGCTGACACATTAAGACTTTATGAAGTCTTTATGGGTCCATTAACTGCAACTATGCCATGATCTGATGAGGGTTTAATGGGTTGCCGTAAATGATTGGATCGTGTTTATAACTTATTCACAACAACTAAATCGTTTGGCAAACCTGATCAAGAATTAACTGTTGCTTATCATACTTTTATAAAAGAAGCGACTGAAGCAATTGATGATTACAAGTTTAATATTGCTATTAGCAAAATGATGGTATATATCAATGCATGTTATAAAGCAAAAACTCTTTGTAAAGAACAACTAATTGGTTTCTTGACTGTATTAAGTTGCTTTGCACCTTTTATTGCTGAACACTTATATCACGAATTGACTGGTAAAAATACTTCAATCATAAAAGATTGTACATGACCTAAATTTGAGGCTAGCTACTTAGTTTCTAAAACTTATGTTTTACCAATTCAAATAAATGGTAAATTAAGAGACACAATTGAAGTAGATGTTAACGCAACACAAGAACAAGTTGTTAACCTTGCACTTAATCGTGAAAAAATTAAAAATTTAATTGGTAGTAAACCAATTAAAAAAACTATCTTTGTCAAAGGAAAAATCTTAAGCTTTATTATCTAATATGAAATTTGCTTCCTTAACATTAAAGTCTTGACTTTATACAGCTTTATCAAACAATCATTTTGTTGAACTAACTGAAGTTCAAGAAAAAACTTTTAAATTAGTAAATCAAGGAAGAAATATTACTATTTCTGCTCCAACCGGATCAGGAAAAACATTATGTTACTTACTACCAATATTAAATAATATTGACGAACAAGAAAAACGCATTCAATATGTTATTGTTGCACCAACAAAAGAATTGGTTTGACAAATCTACAATAATTTTTTAGTATTTACTAAATACAACAAATCAATTCGTATTGTTTTATTAGATAAAAATGAAAAGATTGATAATCTCCTTAACAATCCTTGTCAAATTGTTATAGCTACAGTTGAAAAGATTAGACAAGCTATCACTAAAGGTGTTAATTTCAAATATTTAAAACAAATTGTTTTAGATGAAGCTGACATGTTAATTGACTATGGGTTTGTTAATTCAATTAATGACATGTTTAATAAACTAGACCTTTATCGTAATGATGTTCAAAAAATCTTCTGTTCAGCTTCCATCCATAATAATGTTGCCAACACGTTCAATCGAGTGGTTCACAACATTATTAATGTTCAATTAGAAAGAAATATTTTTACCAACAACAAAATAAAACATAGTGTTGTTTATACAAAAGATAATAGTGATTCATTTAAAACGCTAGAAGCATTACTTGAAGTAATGAATCCATATCTATGTATCATCTTTGCTAACACTCGTCCTGACGTTGAAAAAATCTATTCTTTCTTATTAGAAAAAGGCTTATCCGTTGGCATATTACATAAAGACATGGAAACAAGAGCACGAAAACAAATGTTTTCGAAACTTAACAATAACGAATTTAAATATCTTGTTGCCACTGACTTAGCATCAAGAGGCTTAGACATTGATGGTGTTAGTGATGTAGTTTCTTTTGGTTTACCAAAAGAAGATATCTGATATTTACATCGTGCTGGGCGAACTGGCCGTGGTAAATATTATGGTAATAGTTATGTAATCTACGATAAAAAATATGATAATCAAATTGCTAAACTAGAGCAAAAGGTTCACTGAACTTATTATCTGCTAGATAATAACCGTCTCATTGAAAAAAAGATTTATATTCATAAATCAAGGCCAATTGTTGATCTTAAAATGAAGAAGGAAATTGCTAAATTATATAGTAAGAAAAACCTAAAGGTTAAACCTGGTTATAAAAAGAAAATTAAACAACAAATTCATAAGATGCAGCAAAAAGCTAAACATAAATATCTAGAAGAAAAATATAACAAAATGCGAAAAGAAAGTTATAAGCAAAGAAAGGG
>JAZRUX010000004.1:0-37424 GCA_045598825.1 Mycoplasmoidaceae bacterium | reverse complement strand
GCCTTCGCCTTTAATTTATTTTCAAATTTTAGCTCGAGGAACTTTAGGAAGACCTGGCATTCTAAATACTTTATCACACAATACAACTGCTAGTTTACTTCCTGTGTTGAGTAGAATATCATTTACTACAACAGCAGGCTTATCATCAATATAGTTTGTAGCAATACTTCCTGGTTTTTTACTAATGCAAACATAAAAACCATTATTTTTATATTGCGCTAGTAGTTTCTTAGCTTTATCAGAATATTTAATTATTCGAATGTTATAACATTTTTTTACAATCGCTTCAATCTTTGCTTGAAGGTCATCCTTTGGATCATATAAAAAGTTTGGTACTTTTGGTGATTTTGCTAGTTCAACAACCTTCATAGCTAAATTAACCCCACCTTTACCACCATCTACAAACCCAGTATCAAAGCAATAATTAACTTCTTTGCTAATCAAGAACTTAGTCAATTTTGCCATATCATTTTTCTTGTCATTAGCAAACTGATTAATTGCTACTACCAATGGAATTTTGTATTGTTTTAAGTGGTTTATGTGAATTTCTAAGTTCTTCAAACCTTTTTCAAAATTACCTTGGCCTTGTTCAATAACTGATTTGATTGTTGAAACCAAAACAACACATGAAGGTTTTAATTCGTTTTCGCGACATAAAACGTTCATGAATTTTTCTGCACCCAAGTCAGAACCAAATCCCGCTTCGGTAATAACATAATCAGCTAATTTTAATCCAGCTTGCGTAGCAATATTTGTGGAAACACCAATTGAAATGTTCGCAAATGGGCCGCCTGATACAAATGCCATATTTCCTTCTAATGTTTGAACAATATTTGGATTAAAGCAATCTTCCATTATGCTCATAATTGCACTTGTAATTTTTAAATCTTTTACATAAATTGGTTTGTTTTTAAAAGAATATGCAACTAAAATGTTGCCTAGTCTCTTTTTAAAATCTTCTTTATTTTTTGATAAACAGAAGATTGTCATTAATTCACAAGCTGAAGTAATATCAAACCTTGTATGATATGATGTTTGTGAATCAATATCTACTTTGATTGATCTTAACGACCTATCGTTCATATCCATCACTCTTGTGTGAAGAATTTTGTTTGGATCAATTCTTAATTCGCTTTTTTGATAAATTTCATTATCAATGACTGCAGCAATTAGATTGTTCGCGCATGAAATTGCATGAATATCTCCTGTAAAATGTAAATTTATTTTATCTTCTGGTACAATACTTGCTTTACCAGCACCAGTTGCTCCACCTTTAACCCCAAATACTGGACCTACAGATGGTTCACGCAACGCAACTATTGCATTTTTACCAATTCTATTTAATGCATCTGTTAAGTTAATGCTAATTGTAGTTTTTCCTTCTCCACTACTTGTTGGACTGGTTGCAGTAACTAAAATTAATTTACCTTTTCCTTTTTCTGGTAATTGATCAATTTTTAATTTAGCAACATAGTCACCATAAGAATAAATATTTTTTGCTTTTAAGCCGTATTTTTTAATGATTTCAATAATTGGTTTCATAACACATTTATTATAGTAAAAAAGTAGATTCATCTACTTTTTATCTATTGATATTTGCTCCAAAAAATAATAAAATTTTATAATGAAATTGAAGGAGATTTATATGAATATTGTTCAAACAGTTTATGCTCGTCATACAGTAAGACATTTTGATGGAAAACCCATCAAAGGAGAAGATAAAAAACAGCTTATTTCTTACATTAAAAAAACCAACAAAATATCTGGGTTAAACATACAATTAATCACTAATGAACCAAAAGCTTTTGGTGGAAAAATGGCAAAGCTTTCCAACTTCACTGGTTGTGTCAATTATTTAGCTATTGTCGGTCCTAAATCTAAACATTTGGGTGTTGATGCTGGATATTATGGAGAACAAATTGTTCTTAAGGCACAACAAATGGGAATCAACAGTTGTTGGGTTGCTTTAACATATAACAAAATAAAGGGTACATATAGTGTTAAAAAAGGTGAAAAATTAGTACTAGTTGTTGCCTTAGGTTACGGAACCACTCAAGGCAAACCACATCAATCAAAAACATTTGGTCAAGTTGTGAAAAATAGAGGTAAATTACCACAATGATTTATCCGTGGTGTAAAGATGGCTTTGTTGGCTCCAACTGGAGTAAACAAACAAGGATTTATGTTTGAATTAATGGATGGGAATGTTGTTAAACTAAAAAATAAATCTTTATGTAAAAGTGTAGACTTGGGCATTGTAAAATATCATTTTGAAATTGGTGCTGGTAATACTAAATTCACATGATTATGTAAATAAAAAAAGAGCTACTGCTCTTTTTTTTATAATAATATAAATATGCGTCAAGATGTGTTTTCATTAACAAATCTTTATATCTTTTTAATAGAATTTGGTTTTAGTCTATTGTTTTTATTGGTGTTTGCATCAATCCATTATGGTTTAATTAAATCTACAAGATTGTCCGCCAAACTAGAAAAATCAAAAGTTTTAAATTTTTGGTATTTTTTCTTGTTTGGTTTTATTTTGTCACTATTTACTTTTATCGTTAGCCAAGTTTCATCATTGGCTTTTGGTGCCATAGGTATGCCATTAACTATTCTTGGTTTAATTTATGCAATGACTATTTTTTATAACCGATCTGTTCAGGTGGGGGCAATTATTCCAACAATTATTTGGGTTTTATATCAATACAATGGTTTTGTTGAGTTTAATTGAGATTGAGTTATTAGATTGGTTGTTGTATTAATTATGGCCGGTATTGCTATTGGTACTACATTTGTAAAGTGGAAGCCGTGACCAACATTCTTGATCAGTTGTGCTACAACTTTAGCATTACTAACTATTGTTATTGTTTCCAAAATAAATGAATATAGTTTATATTATTTTGTTGTTTGCTTAATTGCTGTAGCAGCAACCATCTTTTATTATGCTGTGGTTCGCGCTGTAAACAAATGATTGACACGTATGTCGACTATGGCAAAACAAGGTGCATATATTGATAAATACTATCTAATCCCTACGGTGTTTGAACAATACTTTAATGATTTTATTAAAACAAACAACTGCAGCCAAGCATTAGTTGTAAGTATTGTATTAGAAGGAACCGATTCACAAAAATCACTAGCTCTATCTAAAATCCATTCATTATTTGAAAAAGATAAATCTTTGTTTTTTAAATCAACATATGAAACATATGGTTTTGTTTTGACGGGCAATAAATATTCTGTTTCAAATTTACAAAAATCATATTTAGGTAATAAGATTGTCTCTCGATTAGATGATGATAACCTTAAAAGTCTTGAAACTCAACTTAAAAAAATTCACTTATCTAACTTTAAATTATTAGCTTATGTATCCATATATGGAATCCATAGTTGTAATGTTGATTCGTTGTTAAAACGTAATCATTATTTAATTAAGCATGATAATTTTGAACCAAAGCAGAATGTTATTCAACTATTTAATACAGATATTACGACACAAGATATTAAGGATGAAATTGCTTTTGCAACATTAAGCCAAAGAGCAAATTTAAATGATATTATTGTTGAGTTGGAATTAATTAGAATAACAAAAAACAAAAGATTATATGCCTGTCCAAGGTTCTACTGAACCAAAATGTTAACATGCAATATTGATACAATTATGAGTAGATTTGAATTTTCTGTTGCTAATACACTACTACGGCATTTGGCCATTAAATCTCTCGAAGCCTATGCTAATAATTCACAATTTCATAAATACCCATTATTGCTTTACTACCCAATTGAACACTTAAATTCACACACTTGATCAAGTTCAAATTTAATTAAGAAGATTAAAATGTTTGGTGTTAACAATAAAAATATTATTATTTTGTTTAGTGTTAAAAATTATAGAGCTTTACCTGATCAAATAAAAGAAAATTTATTGGATTTAGAAATACATAATATTAATTACTTCCTAGTTGACATAAAAACAATCAATGTTCTTAAAGAACTAACCCCACTAGCAATTATTTTAGATAAAAATTTAACAAAAACTGCATCATTGCAAGAGCGTTGCAACAAATTGCATCACACAATCTTATAAAAGTAATTTATTAACATTTTAAAATGTTAATAAATATAATTAATCTATGTTACACTCTGAACAATATACAAACGAATTGCTTTGGACATGTCTTGTTATTTTGTCTATTCTTTTAATTATTGTTATTTTAGCAATTGTCTTTTATTTAGTAAGAGTTGCTCACTTTAGCATCAAAAGAAGACAAAATAGTAAATCTGGTGTTTTTAAAGATAAAAAGAGAAGAATTGTCAATGTTGATGAAGTTGCAACATTTATTACTGCTTTTGCCACATCATTAGCTAGATTAAGTAGTAATAAGGTTGGTGCTTTGTTTGTTTTTGAGAACAAAGATAACCTAGAAAAATATGTTCAGCTAGGTAATAAAGTTGATAGTCCTTTCTTTGCTGAATTTGTTTATTCAATATTCTATAACCATGAATCAGCATTGCATGACGGTGCAATGATTATTCGTAATTTGAGAATTGCGTCATTATCAAGTTATTTACCTGTTAGCAAGAGATTGTTGCCAGTCAAATATGGAGCAAGACACCGTGCTGCATTTGGTATTGCTGAAAGGTCAGATGCATTAGCTTTTGTTGTTTCTAATACAACTGGTACTATCAGTTTTATGAAGGGCCCGGACCATACAACTCTTTCAAGCGACAGTGTGACACTAGCTAACCAAATAACAGATATCTTATTTGATCATTACCACTTATTAAATAGTGCTCGCACACCTATGGTGGTAGAAAAGATTAAAGAAAGATTGAACTAATAAGATAAAATATATTTACTTATTAATGGAAACGTACTCAAGTGGTTAAGAGGACACCCTGCTAAGGTGTTAGATCGGGTTTCCGGTGCATGGGTTCGACTCCCATCGTTTCCGCCATTAAAAAACTAGGCTTATTGGCCTAGTTTTATTTTTTATTAGAATGGTGGATACACTAGTGATCAGTGGGCAGGAATCATTAAACAACTAAATCCAACAATGAAACATATTAATGATACCCCTAAGCATATTCAGAACATATAGTGATATATTCTTGATCTTGCTACTTCATTAATTCCAATGAATCAAGTTGTGATTAGATATACAAGTGGAATTGCACAAGGGAAGATGCTTATTCAAGCAAATACTAATCCAACTCTTAGTGGGTTTTGAACTTCATCAAGATGCATTGGTCCATCACCACCACAGCCCCAATACTTAGTTAAACAAGCTATTAATGTAATGGAAACAGCAATAATGATTGCCATACCAACCATCTCCAAGATTCAAGTTCTAGCAAAACCTTTTTTGCTTCGAAGCATCATTGATACTCTTTCACCAAATTTTGTTTTGGCAGCTTTTTCAGTTCTTCTTGTTTTTGTGAAACGTTCAAAATTAATTTTTTCTTGAGATGCTTTTTCAACAATTTTTGCATCAACATCTAATTTAACTTCAGGTGGTGTAGCTTGTTGTGGTTGAACAACTGTATTGCCAAATGAACCTAAATTTTTATTAATATCGTCGTGGCCAGCAGCACCAAATTCTAGTTTTTCTTCTTTCGCTTTTTGTGTTAATAAGTCAATAGAAGGCTCAGGTTGAGCAGGTTTTGGTTGCTCAATCGGTTTGGTATTTGGTTGTGGTGTGTTTGCACCGTTTGTACCATTGGTGTTATTTTGTTTGTTGTCTTCCATAGTTTATTAATTATATTTATTATTTATATTATTTTGTATCTTTTTTATGAATATCATTAATTAATTTTTCAATTTCAAGAGATTGATCTATTGAAACATCTTTTTCAAAGATGAGTTCTGGTATTTTTCTAATTTCCATTTGTTGTGCCAAAGATGTTTTAAAAACTCCTTTTGCTTTAGTTAGGGCTTCCACGACTTGATCAATATTCTTGCGATCGTATGTATCAACTAACACTCTAGCTTCAGAATAATCATTAGTTAACTTAAGATCAGTGAAAGTTGCTAACTTTACAACCGGATCATATATTTCATCTCTTAATGTGTTACACATGATAATAAGCATTGTTTGTTGAATTCTATCATGGTTATAGTTTTTACGATGGTTTTGCATAATAACCACCTTTCATCTTTATTATAAAATAATTATTTTTTTGCTTCGGCTATATCTTTTGCTGACTTATCAACAGTTTTATATATTTGGATAATGTCACCAACTTTTACATCATTAAAGTTTTTAATAACGATTCCGCATTCATGTCCAGATGTTACTTCGTTAACGACTTCCTTTCCATGACGCAATGATGCAATTTCGTTATAATAGATTTCTTTTCCATCACGAATAACACGTGCCATAGCATTTCTCAAAATCTTGCCGGATGTAACTGCTACACCAGCAATTGTTCCAACTGCTGAGTGTTTTCAAGTTTGTTTAACCTCACATTCACCAAGATCTTCATCAATCGATACTGGATCCAAAGATCCATATAGCATGTTTATAACATCTTCTTTGAGTTTGTAAATCACATTGTAGAAATAGAACTTCACCATTTGTTCATGCGCTAAATCCTTAATATCTTTATTTGGTCTAACATTAAAACCAATAATATGTGCTTTTGATGCTTTAGCTAATTGAATGTCTGATTCAGAAATTGCGCCAATCGCAGCACGAACAATATCAATGGTTGCACCTTCAATTTTTACTTTTTCTAACATACCTTTAATTGCTTCAAGCGATCCTTGCACATCACATTTAATAACTAAATTTAGTCGCTTGCTTGTGTCATTAGGATCAATTGATCGCATTTGACTTCTAAAGATATTAATGTTCTTTTCTTTTACTTTACGTGCTAATTCCTTAGCTAGATTTTCATCCTTTATAACTAATCATTTACTCCCAGGAACGGGAACTTCAGATAGTCCAGTTATTTTAACTGGTTGTCCTGGAACAGCGTGAGTTAATTCTTTTCCTAAGTCATTAAAAATTGCTCTTACTCTTCCATATACTTCACCTAAAACAATGAAGTCACCTTTTCTAATTGTTCCATTTTGAACTAATAGGGTTGTTACAGGTCCTAAACCTTTATCCATATTAGCTTCAATACATGTTCCCATACCATCACGGTTTGGGTTCGCTTTTAGTTCAAGCATATCAGTTAAGGTAATAACTGCATCTAATAATTCAGGAATTCCTTCACCTTTTAGTGCAGACCCTTTCACAACTAAAGTGTCTCCACCTCATTCTTCACAAGTTAAACCTTTTTCTGAAAGTTCGGACAATGCTTTATCAGCCTTAGCTCCGGGTTTGTCCATCTTGTTTACAAATACAATAATTGGTACTTTTGCTGCCTTAGCATGATCAATTGCTTCTTCTGTTTGTGGTTTAATTCCATCATCAGCTGCAACTACTAAAATAACTACATCAGTAACACTAGCGCCCCGTGCTCGCATTTCAGTAAATGCCTCGTGACCTGGTGTATCAATAAAGGTTAATGGGTTGCCATTTCTATTAATTTGATAGGCACCAATATGTTGTGTAATACCACCAAATTCAGAAGAGGTTACGTGGCTTTTTCTAATGTTATCTAATAATGTTGTTTTACCATGATCAACGTGTCCCATAATAGTAATAACTGGCGCACGTTTGATCTTATCTTCTTCCTTATCTTCAACGATAAGGTTTTCAATTACATTGGTTTCATCAAGTTGTAATTTCTTTTCAAAATCTAAGTCAAACTCTAAACAAATTTCTCCCATTTCCTCTTCAGTAAGTAATTTGTTTAGTGGGCATGCTTTGCCTTTCATAAAAAAATATTTAATAATTTCAGTTGCTGGTTTATTTAACTTAGCAGCAAACTCTGCCACTGTTAATGGACCAGTAAATACAAAAACACCATTTTGAACACCTGTTTGAACGGTCTTCATTTGTTTTCGAATATCAACTGATTGTCTCGTGTCTTGTGGTTTTTTCTTGTTTGGTTTAGCCATAATAAACCTCCTAAATTATTATTTATCTACAAAGTGAATTACTAAATTTGCAACACCTAATGCCGCAGAAATAATACTAAAAGTTGAAGCAATTAATCAAGCTTTTAAATTAAATTTATAATCATTTTTATTCTTTGCTTTATTTTTTTGTTGTTTCATTTTTTAAATCCTTTATTAAGTCATCACTAGCCGAACATCTTGTTCTTTTGGAAAGAATTAAAGTTAGTTTGGGGTCTTGTAATGCCTGAGTTGTTGGTTTTAGTCAATAACCGCGACCTGGCATGTTTTGTTTTGTGTCAATAACTAATTTATTATTTATTTTGACAAAACGAATTAATTCATGTCTATCAAAATGTTTATTTGAGTATAGACAAGTTCTCAATCCTTTATTTTTTCTTGACATCTTTTGTTAATTCATCTAATGCTGCTAAGTCGTCAGCATAAGAACTTAGTTCTTCATTGCTAATTTCAATTGGTTGTCCTTCTTCAACCACTTCTTCTGCAACCTCTTCTACTGGAGTGGCTTTAGTTGCGTCCTCAACAACTTCATTAGATTTATTAATTGACTCTAGGATATCAGCATTTGATGATTTATATTTATTAAGTGTTGAACTAAATTTATTAATAGGTTTTTCTTTCTTGGTTGCATCAACAGCAGTTGGAGTAACAACACGATCAACCTTAACATAATCAACATTTTCTTCTTTAGCTGTATCTAATGAAATCACATCAATATCAGCTTCCAATAATTGAGAAAGAATTTTAACATTCTTGCCTTTTATCCCAATCAATAGAGCTACACGGTAATCATCTGATGTAACAAGAATGATTTTTCTTCCTGAAATTTCTTTTTTCTTACCTGTTTCTGGATCTTCTTCAAATACTGGCTCAGTAATCTGATATCCATATACAGGAATAGGATTACAAATATTTACAATAAATTTACCAATTTCTTCATCATAATTTGCAAATTCAATTTTTTCTGATCCCATTTCTTGAAGAATTGGTCTAATTCTATCAGCTCTTGCACCAATACAAGCACCAATAGCATCAATTCCTGGTTGGTTAGACTTAACTGCTACTTTAGTTTTATACCCAGCAACACGTCCAACTTTCTTAATTTCTACAACACCAGTTTGAATTTCTGGAATATTTGTATGTAATAAGTCAGCAACAATAAGACTACTAGCTCTTGATAATTCAACTGGTCATCCTCTTGTTTGTTCTTTTACATCCTTAATAGCAAATTTATATTTTGCTCCAGGAATTAGTCTTTCATCTGGATTTGCATCCAATCTTCTAACTACACCATATGTTTTGCCCAAGTTAACTAAGATTAATTTGCTCTTGGAATCAACCTTTTCAACTTCAGCATAAACAATAGTACCAATCTTTGGTGCTCATTCCTTATAGATGTTTTTGTTAGATTCAATCGATACACCTTGTTTAAAAACAAGTAACATGTGTGTAACAACACGTTTAGGTAATGTATTGATATCAACATATTCTTTAACAACATCTCCAACCTTAGCATTTTTATCCATTTTAATTGCTTCAGATAATAACTTTTGGTTGTAGTCGTTATAGTCTTTTTCTACTTTACCAGTATCTGGATCAGTTCAGTCTGGAGTGGTTGCATCATCAATAACTGTGAATAAACGGTATAAAGAAATCTTTCCTGTTTCTTTATCAATTTTTACTTCACATTTATCTCCCGCATATGCTTCATGATTTTCATCAATAGATGCAGTTTCTTTTTCATATGCTTTTTTCATAGCCGTTTCTAAAGATGCAATAACAATATCTTCAGTAACTTCTCTAGCATCAGCTATTTCCTTGATTATTTCAAGTAATTGATTATTTTTTTCCATAATTTTATCCTTTATTAAATAAAAGCACTCAAGGCAGCCGTTCTGTCTTGAGTGGTATATGTATTATATACAAAAATAGAAAATGTAACTATTTTTTTCTAAATATAAATGTGTGTCCAGCCGTACCAGAGTTAGCGGCATGACTTACGGGTTCTCAGCCTTTAGATACTCATTCATCTAAAGTTTTTTGTAGATCTTTTATAAAAGGTTTACTTTTAACTATCTTGTATTGATATTTCATATTACTTTCGTCCTTTCTTTGTTAATCCCAGTACTGCATTGGCGAGATTAATATAATCTTCTTGTCTACCTATTGCTATCCCTCTATCAATATCACCGAAGAGCAAGATATTGTCTCCAATTTTAAACTTAAAAACATCTCTTGCTTCTTTTGGAATAACTATTTGTCCTTTGGGACCAATTTTTGCAGTTCAAATTCACTTTGTTTGTTTGTCCATAATTCTTACTTTTCCTACTTTTCTTACTTATTATATATTGATAAAGACAATTTAATTCATTTTTATGAATTATTTTTTATTTATAATAAATATGTAAAGGAGATATATGGCATATATTACAAATAAAAAGCGTAATAGTTTAGTTAAAAGTATTAATGGTAGCTATGCGCTAAGAAAAATATTAATTCTTGCTGTTGTTATTCTTACTTTAGGATTTATAGCTATAACTATCGTAAGTTTCTGAAAATGGCTTGAAACTGGAATAACAGTAACAGGTGGTGCTAAAGATGTTCTTAAAGCACAAATAGAACAACCATGATCTTGATTTGCTCTAGCTAGTGCAAGTTGGGACGATGACCCATTAACATTTACACTTTCACCTTTAGGATGATGTATGGCTGTTTGGGCAGCAATTCTTCTAATTGGTAGCTTGTTCTCAGTTATTCTAACATTCACAATGAAATCTCCACAATCAGTAAGAAAAGATGTTAAAACCCTTGAATCTGCTGCTCTTAGTGGAAGAAAACTTACTTCAAAAGACATTTCTACTCACATTATGAGAGAAAGAACAAGTAAAGTTAGTAAAAAGAAAGCAAAAAAATAAGAGGCAAAGCCTCTTTTTTTATCTTGGTAAATATAGTAATAAGCCTGATGTTAATAGAAATACAGCTGTCGCTGCAAATAAAATAATCGTTGCGACAAACACTCGCTTTTGTTGAATGTTATCTTTATCCTTACGATATGCAATTAAGTTAACAACAAAACCCGCAACAGTAAATAGAACACACACTAGAGCTAAATATGGAAATATTTGACGAATGGTGTCTCATATTTGATCTCCACCAGTAAAACACTTTTCCACCACTGACCAGAAACCATCAATAAATCCCTTAAATCCTTCGGATGCTCAAATAATGAAAGCAGTGCATACACTGCATATCAATATTATGAATACTAGTGCTAATAACAATATGATACCAATTGTTCATGTTGTAACTGGTAAAATAGTCATGAAAGCAGAAAACACCGTTCCAATAATTGCTAGAATAAATGTTGCTTTGCATGCTTTAGATAAAGCGGTTTTCTTTGGCTTTGGTTGTGTTGATATATTTTGTGACATAGTTTAATTATTATAAAAGAAAAAAGCCAGGATCTTACCTGGTTTTTTCATTATTATCAATTTAGCAAATTTTAATTTCTTATAAATAACGATTAAGAGAAAATGATAATTTCTTAATCTTAATAAATTGCCAAAGATAAAAGGTGTTGTTGGGAGTTGATAAAATAAATATTATTATTTACTATGGGTGGCTATTATAAGTAATGCTTCAATTTTTGCCAACTTGAAAGTCTTTACCGTGAAGTTTATAAGAAATATTAAATGGGTGTTTTATTTTAATACTTCAATATTGGCCTTCAACATAAAAATAAAATCCTGGGGTGACTTTAATTGTTCACTCATCACCAAAGTGTTGCGGTATAAATTTATCAGTATTATCTACTATTGTTGGTTGTTTGTTGAATATATGATCCATAACAAATGGTTGTCAATCAATTGAGAAATTAACAATACTGCCGGTATCGGGCATAATAGGTGTGGGTCAAGTTATTGTTTTTCATATGATTGCATCATATTCAATTCTACCTACATCGGTACCAGGTGGATCTTGTTCTGGTGAAAGCTCCCAATCATATGGTAATTCGATGACTCCACGAACCTCTAAATCCAATATCGATATTGTTGTTTTACGTATGATTTTTTCATCATTAGTAAGTGAAAAAGAAACAATTAAGTCAGATGTACACTCATTAAATGGTGTGTCAGATTTTAAATAAATTCTGCCACTATGTAATTGTTTTTCAGATGAAAAAGGTATAGATATTGTCAATAATGGGCTACCGTCTGATGAAAAAGTGAATATTGAGTTATCCGGTAATTCAAGCGTAATTTGATTATCAAAAGGTTGCTTTTGTGTTTTTCAATCTACATAAATATCTCCTCAACCATAATCATTAGATTTATCAAAATGTACATCCGGTAAAACATTAAAATATGTTTCCATTGGTTTAAATTCATAATCCAAAAATTCTGTAATTTGATTTTCTCCTCCGCCCAACAAAGGAACAGAAAAATCCAATTTTATTTTAGTTTTTTTTACATCATGAAAAACATATTCATTTTTAAATGTTATAGTTGTTTGTTTTGTTTGACTATCTATATAAAAAGTTTTTGTTGTGGAACCATCATCAAAACAAACAAAGTCATCATCACCATTAACAATAGTCGCTTCTACTTTATTATCTTTTAAGTTTATGCTTGGCAATCATTCAATAGTTGAAAGTTCAGTATGATTTTCTTCACTAAATTGTGTAAATGGTGATAAGGAAAATCATTGCTCAATATTAGATTTTAATACTGCACTGAAATTTTGCTGAACTTCGCTCCCATTAATCTTATATGAAAAAACTACATCAAAATCTGTTGAAACACAATAAAGTTGACCATTAGTAAATGATATCTTTGATTTGACATTAGATATTGGTGCATCAAGTATAGGAATGTCAATTTCTCGTACAAGCTGTCCTTGATCATCAACAAAAGATACATCATCCGTTTCTAGTGATACATGAATCATCTTGTCATCAGGCAAGGTGCTTGAAGTTCAGTTAAATTCAAGATCAGTAAGATTGGTAATGTCGGTAGAATATGTTGTCTTATTCATTACAACAAAGTTATTGAATGGGCATAAAGTGACTAAAACACCTTCATGAAATGTGTCGCCAACTAATGAATAAATAAATTTAAGATTAAATAATGCATTTTTATTAACGAAACTTTTGAAACCTATATTAATTGTTTTTTCACTTTTATCAGTAATTGCAATTTCCTTAATTGTTTGTCCATCATCAAAACAAACATTATCATCACCTTCGATCTTAACAATCACTTTATTATCTTGAGGGAGTATATCATTCTTCCAATTAAATTTAAAATCAATAAAATTATTTATATTTACAGTTTTTTCTTTCTGTGTGGAATCAAAATTGATGTTTACAAGTGTAAGTTTTGGCAGAATGCCAAAGTTGTTTATTCGTTCAGCAACTCATAATTCTCCATCAGATCCTGTATACCTAAATTCAATTCCAAAATTAACTAAACTATAAATTTGTTTGTTTTCAATGCGTTTAATTGGCAGAGCAAAAGTTCGGGTGTTATTATCGAGTTGAATAATGTAATCTGACGTAGGTGTATCAGCACCGTCAAAAATTATTTTAGGATCTGTTAAATCATCATGAACAATACGAGCATATATTATTTCGGGTTTGTCATCATCTAATATTGAAAAATTAAAGTTTAATACATCTCCAACATTGTTTTCTGGTTGAATTAAATCTGATATGTTAGATATATTATGACCTATCGATACACGATAGTCAAACAGAAATGGTTGATCAAAACTATAAAGTGTTTGTTTACCATCTAATAGGCTAGTAAAATATAAATCAAACTCAAAAATGTTGGTTGTGTAAAATTCATTCGTTAGTTCTATTCTAACATCGAATTCTCTTCCCTTTGTCAAATCAATTCTTGATTGAAGTAATTGTAAATTATCAGGCGATATAGTTGAACCTGGCTTATAAATAATAACATTTAGTTTATTGTCATCTGGAATTTTTCCATTAAAAGTGAAGTGGTATGTTGCTTCAATACCAACGTTCCGTTCGACAAAAGATCGTACAGTAATTTGTGATGATTGTACGTTATTACAACCTACTAAATTGGTTAACAACATACTGGATGCTACCACAATACTGGGATTAATTATTTTTCATTTTTTCATATTTGCTTACCAAATCGATTATATAGAAAAAAATACTAACATAGTTAGTATTTCTTTATGGTGGAGATGGTGGGAATCGAACCCACTTCCATCTAACACCTAAAATAAGTTTCTACAGTTTAGTTTGAATTTCTAGCTTCATCTATACTCTTGTGTAATCAAACTAACACGGTATAGACATAGCTAATGAGATTCGTCTATTTTATTAGCATCCATAGAGATATTTATCTTAGAACAATAGCAACAAATAAAAAGATAAAGAATTATTCATTGTTAGCTAGGTTAGACTAAGCTAAAGCGTAGTTGTAATTAGCTTGTTGAAGTTTGTTAGCCATGAAAGCTTCTTCAAGGTTAACATTTTCAGAGTCTGCACGTTGACAGCCTTGAGCTATAAGGGGCTTACCCCACTGCCACTTAAATCAGATATGCTAGATGTCGAAACCTGTGCATCCCCATTTAGTGGTAGGTGTATTATACATTAAAAAATATTAAATGCAAAAATGTATGTTTTTAGCTTCAAATTTGAATCTTTTGTAAAAATGTTTTTAAAATAATTTTTTGTTCATTTTTTCACGCGTAAATGCGCAAATAATCTCGTTTCTTATACTAATAATAAATTATTAGTATAAAAAAGTTTATTAAGTTATAATTTCATTATGCTAAACAAGGACATTGTTATCAGTTCTGAGTTTATAACTTTGGCTCAACTGTTAAAGTTTGCAAATGTTATTGATTCGGGTGGTGAAGCTAAGAATTTTTTAGCTAACAACATCATTTATGTTAACAATGAAAAAGATAATCGAAGAGGTCGAAAACTGCGTGTTGGAGACAAAATTATTATTAATAATGATCTTTGCTTAACATTGAAAAATTAATAGGTGAAAAATATGGCAGAAAAAGAAAAAATTAATAATGCTGAATATGATTCTTCCAATATTAAGATTTTGGAGGGTCTAGAAGCTGTAAGAAAAAGACCAGGTATGTATATCGGTTCTACTGGTATCGATGGTCTTCACCAGCTAATTTGGGAAATTGTTGATAACTCAATCGACGAATGTATGGGTGGCTATGCTACTCGAGTTATTGTTACCCAAACTAAAGGTGGCGCCATTATCGTTGACGATGATGGCCGAGGTATTCCAGTAGATGTCCACCCAAAAACAGGTAAGTCTACAGTCGAGACTGTATTGACTGTTTTACACGCTGGTGGAAAATTTGATAACACATCATACAAAATCTCTGGTGGTCTACATGGTGTAGGTGCTTCATGTGTTAACGGTTTAAGTAAATACATGAAAGTATGAGTAAACCGTAACTATGAAACATACTTTGTAGAATTTAGAGAAGGTGGTCATGCAGTTGAACCGCTTAAAAAAATTGGTAAATCTAATGATAAGCCTCATGGTACAACAATTGAATTTGTGCCTGACTTTACAATTATGGAAAAACTTCCATATGAGGATGATCGTATTATCGCTAGAATGAAACAATTGGCATTCTTGAATAAGGGTGTGAAACTAATTTACAAGAATGAAAAGACTGATCAAATTCATACATGATTATATGAAGGTGGTTTAAATGAATATGTTGCGGAATTAAACCGTGATAAAGAACCATTAGTCCCAGATATCATTTATGGTGAAATTAGACAAAAAACGAAAGTTCCTAACGTTTTAGAAGAAACTTATTATGATATTAACGTTGAAGTTGCATTCCAATACAACAAGGGTTATGCAAACTCATTGTATTCATTCTGTAACAACATTAATACTACAGAAGGTGGCACACACGAGGAAGGATTTAGACTCGCCTTAGTTAAAGTCATCAACCGTGTTGCTATTGAAAAGAAATTAATGAAGGACACAGATGATAAGTTAACTAAAGATGACGTTACTGAAGGTTTAGTTGCAATCTTATCAATTAAACACCCTAACCCCCAATACGAAGGACAAACAAAGAGAAAATTGGGAAACACTGAAGTTAGACAATTAGTTAACAGTGTGACAACTCAAATCTTTGAAAAATACTTACAAGAAAATCCTAATGAAGCAATCATGATTGTTAGAAAGATCATGCTTGCTGCAGAAGCTAGAAAGAAATCACAAGAGGCAAGAGAAATTACTCGAAGAAAATCTCCATTTGAAACTGGTGGTCTTCCTGGCAAGCTTGCTGATTGTTCATCTCGTGATTCATCAATCTGTGAATTATATATCGTCGAAGGTGACTCAGCCGGTGGTTCAGCTAAATTAGGTCGAAATCGTGAATTCCAAGCAATTCTACCACTACGTGGTAAAATTATTAATGTCGAAAAAGCTAAGACAGAGAAAATCTTTGACAATGCAGAAATCCAAGCCTTAATTACTGCCATTGGTATAGGAGTAATGCCTGAAATTGACATGACAAAGATTCGTTACAACAAGATTATCATCATGACCGATGCTGATGTCGATGGTGCACACATTCGTATCTTGATGTTAACATTCTTCTTTAGATATATGAAACCTTTAATTGAACAAGGTCATGTGTTCTTTGCAAGACCACCTTTATTTAAATATCAATCTGGTAAATCTGTGAAGTATGCATATTCTGACCAAGAATTAGAAGACTTTAAAAAAGAGGGTGAAAACCAAAGATTTACTATCCAACGATATAAAGGTCTTGGTGAAATGAACCCTGAACAACTTTGGGAAACAACAATGGACCCAACAAATAGAACAATTGTAAAAGTTACTATTGCTGATGCAATTGAAGCTGATAGACAATTTAGTTTCTTAATGGGTGATGATGTTGCCCCAAGAAAAGACTTCATCAAAACAAACGCTAAGTTTGTTAAAAATATTGATGCATAGGAAAGGAGAGTATTAGATTATGGCAAAAGAAAATGAAATTCGTGAACAACTTGAAAAATCTAAAGTTGAAGAAAAAGAAATAGCTAAAGAACTTCAAAACTCATTCCTTGAATATGCAATGAGTGTAATTGTTGCTCGTGCTCTTCCAGACGCAAGAGATGGTTTTAAACCAGTTCACCGTCGTGTATTATATGCGGCTTGAAACTTAGGCATGACATCTTGAGCTCAATATAAGAAGTCTGCTAGACTAGTCGGTGAGGTAATTGGTAAGTACCACCCACACGGTGATACTGCTGTTTATGAAACTATGGTTAGAATGGCACAAGACTTTAGTATGAGATATCCATTAATCGATGGACATGGAAACTTTGGTTCTATCGATGGTGATGGTGCTGCAGCAATGCGTTATACTGAAGCAAGAATGTCTAAATTGGCCGACACTATGCTAAATGACATTGAAAAGAATACTGTTGAATTAATTGATAACTATGATGGAACTGAAAGGGAACCTACAGTTCTTCCTTCATTATTCCCAAATATGTTAGCTAATGGTTCAAGTGGTATTGCCGTTGGTATGGCAACAAACATGCCACCACACAACTTAGGAGAAATTGCTGCTGGTGTTGAACTAGTTGCAAAAAACCCTAATTGTACAATTGATGATATTATGTCTGTTTTAAAAGGTCCAGACTTTCCAACCGGTGCAAGCATCATTGGTGGTGCCGGTATTAAGGAATACTTTGAAACAGGACATGGCTCTGTAACTGTTAGATCTAAAACAGATATCGAATACATGGACAATGGTAAGCCAAGAATTATTGTCCATGAAATTCCATATGTTGTAAACAAATCACAATTAATTGAAAAGATTACGCAATTGGTTAAAGATGGTAAAGTACAAGGTATTACAGACTTACGTGATGAATCTAACCGTTTGGGTATTAGAATTGTTATTGAATTAAGAAGAGATGTAGTACCTGAAGTTATCTTAAACCAATTATTTAAGATGACTCAATTGCAAACATCCTTCTCTGTTAACATGTTAGCTCTAGTAAATAATGAACCTAGAATTCTTAACATGAAAGATGCTTTGCAAATTTATATTGATCACCAACTTGATGTTCTAACTAAAAAAACTAGGTTTGATTTAGATAAAGCAAAAGCTAGACTTCATATTCTAGAAGGTTTACATATTGCATCACAACATATTGATGAAATCATCAAGATGATTAAAGATGCAAAAGATGACAAAAAGCTTCTTGAAGACTTAATGAAGAAATTCAAATTGTCTGAAATTCAGGCAAAGGCTATTCTTGAAATGAAACTTCGTTCATTATCTGGAATGGAACAAGCTAAGATTACTAATGAAATTAAAGAGCTTGAAATTGCATGTAAGGAGTATGAATCAATTCTATCTAATCGAGATAAACAAATTGATTTAATGTTAGCGTCTTTAAAGAAACTTGTTGATAGATTTGGTGATGAAAGAAGAACCGAAATTGCTTACAACCAATCTTCTTCAATTGATGATGAAGACTTAATTCCTATTGAAGATATTGTTATCACAATGTCAACAAGAGGTTACTTAAAACGTCTTCCAATTGATGAATACCGTTCACAACACCGTGGAGGGGTTGGTGTAACTGGTACAGCAACTCACAACGATGATAACGTTGCTAAGATTGTTGTTGCTAATACACACACTGACATCTTAATCTTTACAGATTATGGAAAAGTTTATCGTTTAAGAGGACATGAAATTCCTGTTGGTTCTAAACAATCAAAGGGTATCCCCGCTATTAACTTTATTCAAATCCAAAAAGATGAAAAGATTATTACAATGTTACCTATTGATGATTATGAAGAACAAAAATCATTGATCTTCTGTTCAGCAAATGGTATTGTAAAACGTACTTCATTAATTGAATACGAACATATTAATAGAAATGGTAAGATTGCTTTAGGATTAAAAGAAGGCGACAAACTATTTGATGTTAAAATTGTTGCCGAAGACAACAATGTCTTCATTGGTAACTCTACAGGTAAACTTGTTCGTTTCAAAGTTTCTGATGTTAGAAATATGGGACGAACTGCAGCTGGTGTTAAAGGTATTAACATTGAAGATGGCACTGTTGTTGGTTTTAGTACAAGCTTAGCTGGTAACAAGATTTTATCTATTGGCACCCGTGGTGTTGGTAAAATCACAGATGTTGAAGAATATCGTGAAACTAAACGTGGTGCTAAGGGTGTAACAACATTGAAAGTAACTCCAAAAACTGGAAAACTTGTCTTTGCTGCTGCAGTTGAAGGTAATGAGGATGCATTGATTATGACAAAGAAGAATATGATTATTCGTATGTCATTATCAGAAGTAAGAGATATTGGTCGTGCAACACAAGGTGTTAAGTTAATTAAACTTGACGATGAAGATAGAATTGCATCTATAGCTATCTTCAAAAATGATGAAACTGAAAACATTGATCCAACTACTCCTGGGGCCCCTTTGGCCCCACAAGAGGCAGTTGAAATGTCTCCTGAAAACCCAAATAAATAAGATAAAAGGAGATAAATATGACAAAAAATAAAAAAATAAACACCAAATCGAAGGGTGGTGTTCGCCCTCTACTTCTTTCAACAAGTATTATTGGATTTGTAACAATCCTATTAAGTGTTATTGCAGGAATATTAAAGTGCTTTAAAGATGAATATGGTAAAGACTTTCCTGTTAGTAATTCAGTAATTAGTGATTTGCACTATGGTGTTGGTGTTCTAGTTATTGCTGGATTTGTCTGTGCTATGATTTTTATTGGATTAAGAGCAAAATATAGTTCAACAAATCCAAAATTAAACACAAAAGTAATGGTTGCGCTCAATGCTGCCTTTTGGGGTGCTGCATTAGCACTAACAATATTACTTGCAATTAGATTGTTAGCAGACGATTTAGACTTTGATTTTGATATTAATAAAACAGCTTTGTGTATTTCTGTTTGATTTACTACTGCTTTTGTATTAATACCAGCATCTGTTGTAGATGTTATTGCTTTTAAACAAACAAAATAAAATATATTAGGAGATAAAAAATGACAAAGGAAATTAATAAACAAATAAAAGTAACAAAAATTTTGACATGCATCGATGCTGCATTAGCATTTCTAACTATAGTATGTGTGATTTTCTTAATCAATGTGCTTATACCTATTGTTAAGGATACTGATGTTAATGGTGTGTTATTGGAGTTTTTACTTCTTACTACAGGCCTTGCTACAATACTTATTTTTGGTATAACTATTGCATTAATAGTATTGGGTTCAAAAACAAAATTCAACGGTGGTTTTGCAAATAAAACATTCATTATTTATAATGCTGTGTTGGGAGTGCTCCCATTCGTTTTATCAATTGTATTGATTTTATTTGCTCAACTTACAAATGGTTCTGAAACTATCAGAGGAGATGCAATATTTGTTCTGTTAGGTTTATTCATGATAACAGTTTGTACTGGAATGGGCACATTAAATACTGTTGAGGCCGTAAAAATTAAATAAAAAAGAGGGCTACCTCTTTTTTTATTACGGTAAATTCTGTTGTAATAAATATTGGGTAAGAATTGTGGTGTAGTAATCTATAAGATTTATTAATATATATTTTTTATTAAAAAAAATAAATAGTGATTATAATATCATAAGACAATTATGGGTAAGTTAAGAATTAACATTTTTGGTCCAAAGAAAAAAAATACAGATTTTTTAATGTTTCTTAACCAATATCCAGAATTGAATTCTAATAAATATATTCTTATCCCGGCTTTCATTGATGTGCATGTGCATTTCCGTGAACCGGGTTTTTCTTATAAAGAAACAATTTTAACTGGATCGCAAGCGGCAGCCAAAGGTGGTTATACTACTGTGGCAACAATGCCAAATCTTAAACCTGTATCTGATACAGTTGCACATATAAAAGAGCAACTCAAAATAATTAAGAAAGATGCTGTTATAAAAGTTTTGCCATATGGCGCTATTTCAATTAATGAAGAAGGTAAACAATTATCTCCATTAAAAGACACAGCAAAATATGTTATTGCTTTCTCCGATGATGGTAAAGGTGTTCAAGATGCCAAACTTATGAAACAAGCTATGCTTCTTGCTAAGAAATTAAACAAGGTTATTGTGGCTCACTGTGAAGATAATAGCCTAATCCATGGAGGTTACATTCATGATGGACTATATGCAAAGCAACACAATCACAACGGAATCACTTCAGCAAGTGAATATGAACAAGTCAAAAGAGATATTAGACTTGTAAAAGAAACAAAATGTAAATACCATGTCTGCCACGTTTCAACAAAAGAATCAGTTGCTGCAATCAGAAGAGCAAAGAAGCAAGGAATAAATATAACTTGTGAAACTACTCCTCATTATTTAATTCTTGATGATTCAATGCTAAAGGAAGATGGAATGTTTAAAATTAATCCCCCAATTAGATCGTTGGAAGATAAGAAGGCATTAATAAAAGGAATTCAAGACGGAACAATTGACATGATTGCAACAGATCATGCGCCTCATGCTAAAGAAGAAAAGAACAAAGGATTAAAAGGTAGCGCATTTGGTGCAAGCGGAATTGAAATTGCGTTCCCTTTACTTTACACTCATTTAGTTAAAACTAACATCATCACATTAAAAAAACTAATTGATCTTTTAGTAAACAATCCTCGTAAACGATTTGGATTACCTCAATCAAAAGACTTTGCAATATGAAACCTAAATGAAAAAGGTGTAATCGAACCAAGTAAATTCATTTCCAAAGGAAAAAATACTCCATTTAAAGGGTGTGAAGTGTATGGAGTAAATTATCTAACGGTTCATAACAGAAAGGTGGTTTATAAAAAATAATTATGAGAGAAGTAGTTGTTAAAATAAAACACAATAAAAAAATAGCACCAGGTGTTTATGAAATGATATTAAAAGGAGATATTAAAGATTGCAATCGCCCCGGAACATTTGTTCATGTCCAAATAAATGGTTGTTATTTAAGAAGACCAATTTCTGTTTGTAACATTAACAAAGATGAATTAACTTTGTTATACAAAGTGTTAGGAAAGGGTACTGAAATCCTATCTAAAACAAAAGGTAATCTAAATATTTTAACTAATCTTGGAACTGGATACAATTTAAGCAACGCAAAAAAACACACATTACTAATTGGTGGAGGAATAGGAATTCCACCACTATATATGTGTGCTAAAGAATTGATTAAAAAAGGTATAGAGGTGACAATCATTATGGCTTTCAATTCTAAGACTGATATGTTCTATGTTGATAAATTTAAAAAACTCGGTACAAAAGTTCTTGTTACAACAGTTAATGGTAGCTATGGTATTAAAGGCTATGCAATTGATGCAATGAAAAACCTTAAATATGGTTACTTATATACATGTGGTCCAATGCCAATGTTAAAAGCAATTCATGCTCTAACAAATGGAATGGGTGAATATTCACTAGAAGAAAGAATGGGTTGTGGAACTGGAACATGTATGGGTTGCACATTAGAAACGAGAAAGGGTCCAAGGCAAATTTGTAAACACGGACCTGTGTTCTGTGGGAAGGACTTATTATGATAGATACTAAAGTAAAACTTTGTGGCATTACATTAGATAACCCAATAATTCCTGCAAGTGGAACGTTTGGGTTTGGTTATGAATTTGCAGAATTCTATAATATTAACATTCTTGGTTCATTCTCATTTAAAGGAACAACTAAAGAAGCAAGATTTGGAAATCCTGCACCAAGAATTGCAGAAGGCAAGGGCGGAATGTTAAATACTGTCGGTTTGCAAAATCCTGGTGTTGACAATGTTATTAAAGACTTGATGCCTAAAATAAAAAGAGTTTTTAAAAAACCAGTTATGGCAAATATAAGTGGTTTCTCTATTGAAGAATATGTTTACAACTGCAAACAAATTAGTAAATGCCCACAAGTGGGATGAATTGAACTAAATATTTCTTGTCCTAATGTTCATGGTGGAGGCATGGCTTTTGGAACTGATCCAGAACTAGCTGCTAAGGTTGTTAAGTCTGTTAAAAAAGTAATTAAAAAACCATTAATTGTTAAATTATCACCTAATGTGACTGACATTGTTGCAGTAGCTAAAGCTGTAGAAAAAGCCGGAGCAGATGGTATCTCATTAATTAATACAATCCCTGGAATGAGAATCAATTTAAAAACTAAGGAACCAATCCTGAGAAATAAATTTGGTGGTTATTCAGGGGATGCCATCTTTCCAATTGCTGTAAGAATGGTTTACCAAGTTGCTCAAGCAGTTAAGATACCTGTGGTTGGTATGGGAGGAATATCTACCGCTGAAGATGTAATTGAGATGATGCTAGCTGGTGCCACAGCGGTAGAAGTTGGGTCGGCAAATATTGTTGACCCATTAGCATGTAAAAAAATAATTAATGATTTACCAAGGGTAATGAAGAAATATAACATTAAATCATTAAAAGGTATTATTGGAGGATGTAAATAATGGGTAAGGATGTAATAATTGCTTGTGACTTCCCAAATAAGATTGAAGCACTAAACTTTCTAGATTTATTTATTAAAGAGAAACCATTTGTAAAAATTGGAATGGAATTGTTTTATAGTGCTGGTCCAAGTTTCTTAAAAGAATTAAAGAGAAGGGGACACAAAATCTTCTTAGACCTAAAACTATATGACATTCCTAATACAATTAGAAGATGTTCAAAAGTTCTATCGTACCAATATGTTGATATGTTCAGTATTCATGCTAGCGGTACAAAGGCAATGATGAAAGCCGCTATGGAGGGTGCAACCAGAAAAGATGGTAAACACCCATTAGTAATTGCTATCACACAATTAACATCGACTGACCAACAAAGCATGGAAAGTGATATCTTAATTCACGAACCAATTGATAAAGTAGTTATGCACTATGCAAAATTAGCTAAAGCAAGTAAACTAAATGGTGTTGTTTGTTCAGCTATGGAAGCACAAAAAGTACACAAAGTTTGTGGAAAAAAATTCTTAACAGTAACACCGGGTATTCGTTTCAATATGAAAAACAAAGGTGACCAAAAACGTGTTATGACACCTGCACAAGCCAAAAAAGCGGGATCTGACTATATAGTAGTAGGTAGACCTATTACACAAGCTAAAGATCCGGTGGCAGTTTATAAAAAATGTGTAAAAGCATTTGTAGGATAGGAGGACAATATGGATAAAAAACAAATACAAGAGTTAATTGCAAAAGACTTATTAAGCATTAAAGCTGTCTTTCTAAGCCCGGATAAACCGTTTACGTGGGCTAGTGGGATTAAGAGCCCAATTTATTGTGATAATAGATTAACATTATCAGATATGAAAGTAAGAGCTGATATTGAAAACTCATTAACAGAAATGATTAAAGCAGAATATCCAGATGTTGAAATTGTTGTGGGAACATCAACAGCTGGTATTCCTCACGCTGCAATAGTTGGACACTTAATGCAAATACCTATGGGGTATTGCCGTTCTAGTTCAAAAGACCACGGAAGAAAAAATAGAATCGAGGGTAGTGTACCACAAGGTTCTAAGGTTGTTGTAATTGAAGATTTGATTTCAACAGGTGGGTCGTGTATTGATGTTGCACAACATTTAAGATCTGTTGGAATCAATGTACTGGGTGTTGCATCAATCTTTACATATGGAATGAAAAAGAGTGTTGATGCATTAGCTCAAACAAATCTAAAGAATGTTTCACTTACCAACTTTGATGTAATAGTTGATATTGCAGCAAAGGAAGGATATATAAAAGAAACAGACAAGAAAAAACTTATTGCTTTTAGAAATAATCCAAGTGATGAAAGTTGAATTAAGGAGTAATTATGAGAAGTTTAATTGATATTAAAGATTTAACAGTAAAAGAAATTGATGATTTAATAAAAAGTGCTATCCATATTATTGGTCACAAAGAACAATATGCACATGTTTGCGAAGGAAAGAAAATCGCAACTTTATTCTACGAACCATCAACAAGAACTAGACTAAGTTTCACATCAGCAATGTTAGAGCTTGGTGGAACAGTTATTGGTTTTAGTGATGCATCTTCATCAAGTGTGGCTAAAGGAGAAAGTGTTGCAGATACTTGCAAAACAGTAAGTAATTTTGCTGATATTATTGCAATGCGACATCCAAAAGATGGTTCGGCGTTATCTGGATCATTCGCAACCGACATCCCATTAATTAATGCTGGTGATGGCGTTCATTGTCACCCAACACAAACGCTAACCGACCTTTTAACAATTTATCGTGAAAAAGGAAGATTAAACAATTTAACTATTGGTATGTGTGGTGACCTTAAATATGGAAGAACAGTTCACTCACTAACAATGGCAATGTCTCGATACAAAGGAATTAAACTTGTTTTAATTTCTCCAGATGAATTAAAAATGCCATCACATGTTATCCATGACATTATTAGGAAAAATAAAATGCCATACAAAGAAGTCAAGACTTTAGAAGGTAACTTAAAAGATCTAGATATCCTTTATATGACAAGAATACAAAGGGAAAGATTCTTTGATCCTAAGGAATACGAAAGATTAAAAGACAGTTATGTTCTTACTGTTGATAAGTTAAAAGAAGCAAAGAAAGATATGGCTATCTTACACCCACTACCGAGAGTTAATGAAATTGAAGTGGCTGTTGATAAAGATCCGAGAGCTGCTTACTTTAGACAAACTCTTAATGGTAAATACATTAGAATGGCTTTAATCCTACAACTATTAGAATGGGCAAAACAAAAAGCTAAACGTGACTACTATTATGATGGTACTAAGGCTAGATACGACTTAGTATGTAAAAACCCAAGATGTATTTCAAGTATTGAACAGGGACACAAACATATCTTTGTCCCAACAAGTAAAAAAGATATTTGAAAATGTGTTTATTGTGAAATGGAAGTAGATCTAAGAAAGAAAGCTAAAAATAAAAAAAGAGCGTAAGCTCTTTTTTATTATCTGTTATATGAGTTTTGTGCTTCAGTTGTCATTAAACGATATTCATCAAATTCTTTAACATCCTTCAATGTACGACATTCTGTATAACTCATAGCTGAAGTAAAGTAAGCTATAAAGTTTTCTGTTCATCCTTCAATGGTATACGAAATAGGAATTTCTTTAACTACACCTTCTGATGTTTTAAATAAGCAGTTTTGAATACAATTAGCATTAGCAATTTCTTTTTGAGCTTTCTTTGTACTCATTCCATAGAAAATCTTTTTGTAATCGAATAAGTCTGGTCTAAACAAGAAGTTTTCGTGCTTATCAATATTATGTCAATTCTTTTTACGATCTTCATCAGTTTTAAGTTTAGATCATCTTTCACCTGGAGCTTCTCATGTTTGACTAAAGATTCTTCCACACATTACATAATCTGCACCTAGGAACAATGCTTTAATTATGTAATCATAATTCTTCATGCCACCATCAGCAACAATCATTGCGGGTTTTGGTGATTTGTTTAGTTTATAAGATTGCATCATTTGTTTTTGAATTTTCTTGCATCCTAAAATTAAACTTCCCATTGGATAGAAAATTCCTGTGTTACTTGCTGTCAAACAACCAGATCCTCCACCAATACCAACACGAATGTAATCAGCACCAGCTTCAGATAAATATCTAAATGTGACTGGATTAGCAATATTGCCGCACATAATTACAATTTTATTTTTATACAATGCCTTCAATTTTCTAATTGTATCTTGCATTGATTTCATATGTCCATTAGCAATATCAATTAAAATTGAAAATTGTTTTAATTTTTTTAATTTAGCAGCATTCTTAATAAAGTAATTGTTTGCTTCAGATAAACTAATGGCAACCATATATTTTGTCATTAATTTAATTCTTTTTTCAAATGATATGTTACGTGGAATGATAGGATTAATCTTATTTTTAGCATATATTTCAGCAGATTCTTCATCAATTACTGAACTCATTGGTGCAGTAAATAATGGAAGCATTTTGCCGATATATGGATTGCATTCAGATCTAGAATTAATTGTAGTAAATGGTTTAGGATAAATAGCTACTTCTCTTATTCCAAATAACTTTGTATCTTTATAACTCATATAGTCTCCTTATTTTGTTGTTTTTCAACATCTCATTAATTATACATTAATGTCATTAATTAACCAATGCAAAAAAGAATTATAATTATTGAGTATTTGAAGGAGTTCAAAATGAAAGATTTTGGAGTTATATCTAGAGGGTTAATTATGCCCCTAGTTCAAGAGGGTGATGACCTTGCTAAAATTGTTGCAAATAAGGTTATTGATTTGCATAAAAAGGGTTCTATCACCCTTCAAACAAAAGATGTTCTTGCTATCACTGAATCAGTGGTTGCTAGAACCCAAGGAAATTATGCAAAGCTTTCTGACATAAGTGATTGTATATACAAAAAATTTAAAGACCAACCAATTGGTATCTGTTTCCCCATTCTATCTAGAAATAGGTTTGTAAATTTATTAAAAGGTCTAACAAAACACGCTAAGAAAGTTTATTTACAACTATCATTCCCAAGTGATGAAGTTGGAAATCACTTTGTAACTGAACAAGAATTATTTGATAAGAAGGTTTCAACGACTGACTCATTTAGCGAAAAAGAATTTAGAAAGTTTTTTCCTAACATTAAACATAAGTTTACAGGAATAGATTATATTGACCTATATAAAGAAGCGGTTGGTTCAAAATGCGAAATCATTTTAAGTAATGATCCTTGTGCCTTATTAAAATACACAAAGAATATCATTGCTGCAAACATTCATGATCGTTTTATTACTAAAGCTATTATTTTAAAGAAAGACTCAAGAGCAAAAGTGATGTTATTAAGTGATATTTTAATCGCTTCAAACAAAGGTTCTGGTTTTAACAAGGATTATGGAATTCTTGGTTCTAACTTCTCTACAGATAATAAGATCAAACTGTTCCCAAGAAATTGCTTCGAGTTCTGCAAAAAAGTACAAAACCTTATATATAGGGGTACAAAAGTTAAAATTGAAGTTATGGTTTATGGCGATGGTGCTTTCAAGGATCCAATTGGTAAAATTTGAGAATTAGCTGATCCAGTCGTTTCTCCAGGTTATACTGATGGATTAATTGGCACACCTAACGAACTAAAACTTAAAATGTATATTGATAATGCTAAAAATCAAAAAGACAAATCTAAGTTATTAAAGGAAGTTACTGGCAACATCAAAAATAAGGGAAAGAACCTTGTTGGAACAAAAACCGCATTAGGAACTACTCCGCGTCAATTAACCGATTTGTTGGGTAGTTTATCTGACTTGACTAGTGGGTCTGGTGATAAGGGAACCCCTGTTGTCTTAATTCAAAACTATTTCAAAAATTACACAGACAAATAAAAAAGAGCAATGCTCTTTTTTTATTTCGTAATTATTGTTCCACACTTGCCTTTAATAGCATCAGGTAAATCAGATAAGCATGCAATGATAGCTTTTCTGTTTTTTCCTTTTTGGACATATTCCATTGCTGCTTGTACCTTTGGCAACATACTTCCGGCAGCAAATTCCTTAGTATCAATATATTTTTGCATTTGCTTAACCGTTACATCTTTAATGGATTGTTCTTTATCTGTACCATAATTTATAAATGCGTTAGGGACATTAGTCAAGATTACCAAATAGTCTGCATTAATGTAATCAGCAACCATTGCAGCCACATAATCTTTGTCAATAACACCATCAACAAATTTATATTGATTGTCTTCAACAATCGTTGGAATGCCACCACCACCACCACAAATAACTACTTTATGTTGCTTAACAGCATTTCTAACCCCTTCTAAATTTAATAAAGAGATTGGTTTTGGGCTTGGCACAACTCTTCTATATCCTTTGTTAGGGATATAAATAATGGTTGAGCCTAGTGGGTTGTGTTGAATTGCTTCTTCTTGTGTTTTATGGAAAGCACCCACTGGCTTAGTTGGTTTCTTAAAAGCGGGGTCGTTTTTATCAACAATTGTTTGTGTTAAAAAATAAATTACTTCTTTTTTGGTAAAACCAGATCGAATTAATTCGTTGCATAATGCATTATTAATGTGCAACCCAATATAGCCTTGACTCATTGCTCCCGCTTCAGCAAAAGGCATAGCAGGAATCTTTTCATCAATGTTGTGTGCAATATTAAATGCATTGAAAATGGCACCAACTTGTGGACCGTTTCCATGACCAACAATGACATCGTGACCATCTTTAACTAATTGTGTAATGATTTTTGCTGGTTCTTGTATTTTTATAATTTGTTCAGCGGGGGTATCGCCCAAAGCGTTACCACCCAATGCTATAACGATTGTTGACATTATTATTGACCTATAGTTGCAAGAATGATTGCCTTAATTGAATGCATTCTGTTTTCAGCTTCTTCAAAAACAAATGAGAAACGAGAGTTAAATACTTCATCAGTAACTTCTAATTCTCCATTTTTAACTTCGGGATATTTTTTACCAAATTGTTGAGCAACTAATTTACCAACTTCAGTATCCAAGCCATGGTATGAAGGCAAACAGTGCATAAAGATAGGACCAAGTTTGCTTGTTCTTTCAGCACGCAACATTGTTGCCATATCTACTTGGTAGTCTTTCATTAATTTAATACGTTCATCTCAAACCTTGAAGTCTTCCCCCATAGATACTCAAATATCTGTATAGATAACATTAGCACCTTCCACAGCTTTATTTTTATCTTCTGTGAATGTAATTGTTCCACCAGAATCTTTACAGAATTGTTGACACTTTTTAACGAGCTCAGCTTTTGGTCAAAATTTCTTTGGGCCACAAAGCACATAGTTTAGTCCTAGTTTAGAACAAATAGCCATTAATGAGTTTCCCATGTTGAAACGACCATCACCAAAGAATACTAATTTAATTCCTTTTAAGAAACCAAAGTATTCCTTGATTGTCATCATGTCTGCAATCATTTGTGTCGGGTGGAAGTCATCTGTTAAACCATTCCAAACTGGTACGGTTGCATATTTTGCTAATTCTTCAACATCAGATTGAGCAAATCCACGGAATTCAATTCCATCATAAAATCTTGATAATACTCTAGCAGTATCGGCAATAGATTCTTTTTTGCCAAATTGACTTGATGACGAATCTAGGTATGTGCATCCCATTCCCAATTCAAATGCTGCTGTTTCAAATGAACATCTAGTTCTTGTAGATGTTTTTTGAAACATAATACAGATAGATTTACCTTTTAATTGTTGTGGCAAAACGCCTGTTTGTTTTTGTTTTTTTAATTCAATACTTAAATCAATTAAGTGAGTTAGTTCTTCCTTTGTAAAATCGCTAACTTTTAATAGATCACGTGATCTTAAGTTAAATGCCATATATATATATATTCCTTTATTTTTTTATTGTTGATCGTCTAGATCGTCTTTATGTTTTTTTGCTTTTAATGCTTTAATTCTTGCAGCAGCTGCACCACTAAATGCATTAAATGAAATTGGTTCTCTAAATAGAGGCATAGACATACATCTTGCTGAACCCATACCCAATGATAGTTGGTTCCCATCAAATGTTAGTACTTCTACTCCAGCATTTCTTAACGCTTGAACAGTTCTAACGTTTCTATCATAACCAATAACTAATCCTGGCTTAATTACTAAGAAGTTAGTTGCATCAAAGTGTGTTTCAATGTCGACCTTTTCTTGACTATAGTTATCAGCTACAGGTATAAGTGTTGGCCTAACACCAATGATTGATTCCAACATATCTTCTAATGTGGTATTGTGTTCAACCATTTTTAATTTCTTAGCCTTCATGTCAATTTTTCAGAACTTTAAGGCACCAGCAATGTTTGGTGAATATAAGAACTTATTGTGATCAACCATTGTTAATCATGTATCAAGGTGCATTAAATTTCATTTGTGTGGGACGTTAACACCAATGATTGCTTCACACACATTGTCTTTAATCGCTCTAATTTTTTTAGCAACTTCCAATACAGATTCTTTTTGAGTTCTATCAGACACACCAATAACCAATGTTTTGTGGTTATATATAAATACATCTCCACCTTCAATAGTTGCTTTGGTTTTTTGGCTATCAAAATAGATAGGTGTATATTTATATTTTGGGTGAAACTTGAAGATTAATCGACTGAATATAGTTTCACGTTGTCTTGTTTTATATTTCATTTGCGATAAAATTACACCATCGCCTACTGATGAAAAGTTATCTCGAGTGAAGTACAAGTTAGGCATTGGTTGTGTTACCAACACATCTCTTTCCAAACTCATACCTAGATCAAACTTGGTAATACCTTTGATCATTGCTTCAAACATACCTCTTACACTTCGTTTTGATAAGAAGTTAAAGATTTTTAGTTGAACCAATGGATTTGTAACTCCTGATTCATCAACGAATTGGTGAATGAAAGTCAACTTATCTTGTTTTTTCATTGCTCTTCATGTTTCCACCAACAAGTCTTCCAAATAAACAACTTCCACCCCATTTTCTCTTAGAATTTTGGTAAATTCATCATGTTCTCTTCCAGCTCTTTTTCAGTCCAAAATAGCTGAGAACAATAATTCTTCCATGTTGCTTGGTGAAATATGAGACAATTCTTCTCCCGGTCTTTTAACTAATACCGTTCTCAGTCTTCCAATTTCACTAAAAACTTGGATAGGTGATATATTTTTCTTCATAAAACCTTAATCTCCTTTGTTTTGTATATTATATTTTAATTTATAAAAAAAAGATAGACAAAGTCTATCTTTTTACTTTGAAATAATGTCAAAAGTAAATTACTAAATTTCCTTGCTTTCTCAAAATATTGGATAATATTTTTCAAATGTCTTTTTTATTTCTAAATCTATTGTTAGTTTTGGTGATGCTTCTAGGGTTCCTTTTGAAATGTAAATTCTGTAAGATTGTGTTTCAGGCCCAATCGTATATTGATTTGGTTTTATAAGATCACCAACAGTGTCCACTTTCTCTAATGTCTTGCCATCTCAATAAATTGCCACTTCAGCAAAGGCAATATAATCTTGATCTTCCGATTCAGCGATTTGATTTGTAATTCAAAATGATGCGTCGTATTTCTCTTCTTTTCCTTCATTATTTGTTTTTGGCAGAAAGCTTGTATCAATCTCTATTGAAATCTTTTTGTTTGATGTAGATATAGGATTTTGTGTTGTTATCGCATTGAACTTATGACCTTCAAGAACATATTCAAAAATTGTATCAAGATAAAACTTGGTGTTGCCACAACTTACCAAACCAATTGTACTTGTGGCAATGGCTCCCAACCCAATCAATGGTGTTAATAATCTAATTTTCTTCATATTCACCTACCTTAATTAAATTATAAATAAATTTGCTACATTATTTAAGCTTGCCTTCGAGATCAATAATCATATCTCGATAATGTGCTGCAACTTCATATTCCTGATTTTTTGCTGCTTCTTGCATTTTCTTTTGCAAAATCTTAATAGCACGAGAACCAGATTTTTCTGTGACTTTTGCATTTTTATGAAAAATAGCTTCTAGTGTTTTGGCGTCAGCTTTTCCATGTAAATCATCACGAATTGGTTTAATAATTGTTTTAGGAATAATATGGTGTTTTTTATTAAATTCTAATTGAATTTTACGGCGACGGTTAGTTTCATTTATCGCAGACAACAATGCTTCATTTGCATTGTCTGCAAACAACAAAACGTGTGCGTTTTGGTTTCTTGCAGTTCGACCAAAGGTTTGGATCAAAGCATCACGAGATCTAAAAATTCCTGGTTTATCAGCATCAAATATCACTGCGCACGATACTTCAGGTACATCCAACCCCTCTCTTAAAAGGTTAATTCCTACAACAACATCATATATGCCTTTTCTTAAGGCATTAATAACTTTATCTCTTTCAAATGTTTTTAATTCATTATGTAAATATGCAACTTTGTATTTTTTTTCTTTTAAGAACTTTGTTAAATTTTCTGCCATTTTGATGGTCAAAACTGTTATGATTGTTCTTTCTTTGCGTTTAATTTGCTCATCCAGTTCTTGACATAATGTAACAATTTGGTTTGTTGTTGGTCTAATAACAATTTGTGGGTCAACTAGTCCGGTTGGCCGAACAATTTGTTCAACAATTAAATTATTTGCTTTACATTTTTCATAATCACCTGGTGTTGCTGAAACATAAATCGCTTGCTTAACTTTACTTTCAAATTCATCAAAATTCAAAGGTCTATTATCTAATGCGGATGGCAATCTAAACCCATAGTCTACTAATGTTTGCTTTCTATTATGATCACCAAAATACATTCCTCTTATTTGTGGGATAGTCATGTGTGCTTCGTCCACCACAAGCAATCAATCATCACCCAAATAATCAAAGATGGTATAAGGTGTTGAGCCTGGTTTTCGCATTTCTAAATGCATTGCATAGTTTTCAATTCCTGGGCAAAAACCAGTCTCTGCAAGAGTTTCTAAATCTCTATTAGTTCTTTCAGTAATACGTTGGTGTTCTAACAATTTATCATGCTTTTTAAAATATGCTTGTCGTTCTTTTAGTTCTTTAGCAATACGAGCTAAAGAGTTTTCAAACATTGTTGTGTCAGCAACATATTCGTTTGCTGGATAGATAACATATGCTTTTCATATTTCCTTAACAATATTATTGTTAATATCCATTTTGGCAATTTGTTCTATTTCATTCCCAAAGAAGGATATTCGAATCTTTTCTTGATTGTTGCTTCCTTCCATAATTTCAACGACATCACCTTTAACTTTAAACGATCCCGGTTCTAAATTCACATCATTTCTTTTATAAGCAAGTCGAACTAAATCATATTGGAGTTGTTTAAGGTTATAGTTTAATCCTGTATTCAAAATAATCCTATATTTATCAAACACTTTAGGGTCAACCGCTGGATAAATTGCGGCAACCGATGCTATAACAATCACTTTGTCTTCAGTGGACAATGATTGAATCGTGGACAAACGCAACATTTCAATTTCTTGATTGACTTTAGATGACTTTTCAATATAAGTATCACTGGTTGGCAAATAAGCTTCAGGTTGATAAAAATCAAAGTATGAAATATAGTATTCAACTTTGTTATTCTTAAATAATTCTTTGAACTCAGAGTAAAGTTGTCCAGCTAACGTTTTATTATGAACAATAACTAATGTTTTCTTTTGAGTTTTAGCAATAACATTAGCAATAGTAAAAGTTTTACCAGTCCCTGTAGCACCTAACAAAACTTGATGCTTGACACCTCTTTTTAAATGTGCAACCAATTTATTAATTGCTTGCTGTTGATCACCTTTCGGTGTCATTTCTGTTGTCAATTCAAATTGTTTTTTAGGTGAGTGGGTTTTCATTACTTTTTATTTAATTCGGTATCACGTTCGATACGAATTGTTGGATTGTCACCACGTGCTTTAGCGTCAGCTATGGCGGCTTTCTTATCAGCTTCTTGTTGTTTCAATAAATTTTCTTTTGCTGTTCATTGTGCTGGTGCTGGTTTGTCAGCAGAACGTGCTAGTTGAGCTGCTCTTTGTCTTATTAAATCTGCAAAATCTATTCTAATATTCTTATTAGATTCGCTTGCAAATTTAGTTTTTAATTCTTCATAATGTTTATCAGTTATTAATTTGCTATCATGCAATCTTTCGTTGATTGTCGCAGCAATATTAGGAATATATAAACGATGGATAGAAATAATAACTTTGTGGGCAACATTATTCTTTAATATATTAAAGTGTTTGTCTGCTTCTTCAACATAAATGTTTAAAGGCGACCTTTGTTCTAGCGATCTTAAGGTAACACCTTCACGTATTTTACTCATAACATCTAAATGAATTGTTCATTCAGAATCAAAGTTTTGAATAATAATACTTTTTAAAACTTTTTGGATTTGTTCGGGGTTATAACTTGCAATTCTAGCTTCAATTGACCCCCAAATAATTCTCGTAACTAACGCAGTAACGGTTGAAACATTTTGCTTAGCAAATAAAGATGGTTCAATAGCATTAAAGCCTAATAATCTTATATTTAGCGCTTGTGTTAATTTTTCTTCATCAACGTAATTTGGGTTTTCTTTTGACAAGAATAGATTAACTAAATCTTTGGCAACTGTTGCGACCATATTGCGAATGATTGGAATGTTTCTTTCATTTTTTAAAATTTGATCACGTTGTTTATAAACAACTTCTCGTTGATTCGATAAAACAACGTCATAATCAGTTAAATTCTTTCTTGTATCAAAGTTAAGACCTTCAACCTTCTTTTGCATAACTTTAACCATTCGGTTAAAAAACCATGAATCATAGAAGTTTTCATCTTTAACTTTTTTGTCAGTCTTTTCAGCTTTATCAATTCCAAAACGTTTAAATAGTGGATCTTCAGTAGAAATGAAGAACCTTGTCATTCCCGGGTCACCTTGACGACCAGAACGACCACATAGTTGGTTATCAACACGACGTGATTCGTGACGATTAGTGCCAATAACAAATAAACCACCAAGTTCTTTTACTCCGGGACCAAGTTTAATATCAGTACCACGACCTGCCATGTTTGTTGAAATGGTGATTGCTCCACGTTGTCCAGCTAGAGCAACAATTTCTGCTTCACGAGCATGGTTCTTCGCATTTAGTAATTCAAACTTTAATCCTTTATTACGAAGTAAAGCAGCCAATTCTTCTGAATCTTCAACAGAAGCTGTACCGACAAGGACAGGTTGTCCTTTTGTATGTAGTCTTTCAATTTCAGCAGCAACGTGAGCTCATTTCGCTGTTTTTGTTTCAAATACATAATCAGTCAAGTCTTGACGAATAACTTTTCGGTTTGTTGGGACAGGAACAACAATCATGTTATAAATTTTAACAAATTCATCCGCCTCAGTTAATGCGGTACCTGTCACTCCTGATAATTTTTTATAAAGACGGAAGAAAGCTTGATAAGTAATTGTTGCAACAATAACATTTTCAGGGTCAATCTTAACCATTTCTTTTGCTTGAATTGCTTGGTGTAGCCCAGCATTATAGCTACGACCTTCAAGAATACGGCCTGTAAAATGGTCAACTAATAGAATCTTATTGTCACGAACAATATATTCAACTCCATAACGGAAAACAAAGTTTGCCATCAAACTATTACGAATCTTATGAACCAAATCAGAGTTTTCAATGTTGTATAGATTTCTAATCTTAAAATATTTTTGTGTTTTGTCAACACCAGAATCGGAAAGAGAGATGGTGTTAGTTTCATCATCAATTTTGTAATCTTCTTTGGATAAGGTTTTAACAAATCTATCAACATCTATATATAAGGATACATCCTTCTTTGGTTGACCAGAAATGATTAATGGCGTTCTTGATTCATCAATTAAAACTGAATCAACTTCGTCGATGATTGCCATATTTAATTCACGAATAACTTTATCAGAATATTCTTTAACCATGTTATCTCTTAAATAATCAAAGCCTAATTCAGAGTTTGTTGTATATGTAATATCACAAGCAAACATTTGTTGTTTTGTCGTACTATCCATATCAGCAACGTTATAACCAACAGTTATTCCTAATGGGTTAAGTGCTTGCGCACAAAATAAAGCGTCACGTTTTACTAAATATTCATTAACTGTAACAACATGAACACCTTTTTTAGTTAAAGCATTTAAATATGCAGTTAGGATAATGGTTAGTGTCTTACCTTCACCAGTATACATTTCCGCTAAGTTACCTTTATGAATAATGATCGAACCAATAATTTGAACTGGATAAGCATACAATCCATGAACACGATAAATTGCTTCTCTAGCTGTTGCGAGTGCGTCGGGTAATATTGCGTCTAAAGAAACGCCTTTTTTAATTTGTTCTAAGAAAAAAGGGGTGCGAGCTGACAATTCCTCATTGCTCATCTTACGGTATTTTTCTTTCAGATCTTCAACAAGTTTCGCTTGTTTTGTTGCAGCGCGCAACTCTCTTCCTCTTGGTGTAAATATATTAAAACGTTTTTGCATATTATTTCTTTTCTACTTTTTTATTTTTAAATTCTTTAACTGCTTGTTTAACTTCTTTTGCAACTTTATAGATAGATTCTTTATTACCTGAACTATATTTGATTAAATTTTGTGTTTTTTCTTTGAGTACGGAATCAAAAACATCAATGAAGTTAGATATCTTCACAATCGAATCAACAACTGGAGTTAATTGTTCGGATTTATATGTTAAATCTTCAACTAAATAATCTAATTTTTTTGAGACAATGTTAATTTTCCTAACAGTGATGATTAGATAAATACACAATATTATGGCGATAACCACCAAAATAATAGTCAAAATAAGTAAAGCAGTATCCATACACTATCC
>JAZRUX010000003.1:0-13372 GCA_045598825.1 Mycoplasmoidaceae bacterium | reverse complement strand
CCTATTTTTTATTTATATATAATGATTGTGTATTCGAAAAGGATACAGAAAGAAGTTTTATGAAACTAAAAAAATTATTACCTTTTGTCACAATTGCATGTGTAGCAGCACCGCTAACATCATTAGTTGGTTGTGACAATGGAGAACAAGCATGATTTAGTGCATTAGATCGTTATCTTCCATCTGAGATGGAACAGTTTTCTTATCAAGAATGTAACAATAACGAAGCAACCAAGCTTTATTGAACTAAGGGGTTATCTCAAAATGTAAATGTATTTAGAGATGACTTTTATTGATATGCTTCCAACATTGTTAATGAATTGCAAAGTAAAGCTAAAGAACTTTCACTTGAAGTATCGGAAATTAAAAAAGATAAGATCATTCGTGACACTGCTATATGATTAACTGACATGGGTTATGCACAAGTAACGGCATTAGTTGTTAGAAAATCACCATTTTTAACGGTTGGGCGAAATCACGATATTAGAATCAAAGATATTACTGCAGCACAAAAGACATGAACTGATGCAGAACTTGGAGAAATTGTATATCTTGATATGTGTTTTACACTTGAATACCAATACACATATGTTGATACAATCACATCTGGTTATACTAAACAAACAATTACTCGTTCTATTGAAGGAACTTCAAAGTTTATTCATATTCCTTATACAATGATATACAACGGAAATGTTCGACATTGAAGAATTACTCCAAATCGAAACCTTTTATCAACACCTGAATTTAACTATCAATTCCAGCCAGCAATTACTCTTGACATTCATGAACAAGATATTGAAGAGGTAACTGGAACGTCAATTGGTGACTATGTAATTACTAGTGAAGAAACAACATCTAACAAATGATACTTTAGGAATATGGAAACATGAAGAGAACCTCAACTTCAGTTACTTGAGAGTGTGGTTGATGAAGATTCATGATGTTACTCATGATATGCATATAACATTGCGTATAAAGAAGGAGATAAATAATTATGAAAAATATAATTAAATTTATTCCCTTTGCAACATTAACTGCAACATCTTTAGGTGTTGTTCCTTTAACAACATTAATATCTTGTGGTCAAAGTGAAATTAAAATGGTTGACATCACTAATATAGATGAAGATGGACCTAAATTTGACCGATACACAGGAGAAATTAATGACTCTAAAGATGCAATTGCTAAATTCATTGATTTTGCTCAAAACCGATATGATGATTTAGTTTTGGATATGCAATGAGGTACATGACAGAACTGAATGAGTTTTTATAATTGAAGTGAATTCATTGGTGAACAACAAGGTTATGGAAGATTTGAATATAAAGAACCAAAACTAAATTCTTTGGAATTTGGTATGAACAAACCAACTTTCTCTAAAGTTAAAATTGCTCCTCCCGGAACACCAGAAAAATATCATACAGAATACAATTCTGTGTCATTTGATATGAGATCTGTTGTTGATGGTATAGCAACAACTTGTGATGATTGATATGATAATGATAGACCTTGTATGGAAACAACTCATCACGTTCATTTAGACGTAACAACAAATATTGAAAATTTAATCATGTTTGCATATCTAGGCCAAAGAAATGATAAAACATTGGGCTTAGGCTTAGGTCTTCCTGCTGTTGCATTCCAACCAGTATGACTTATTGTTCCACATGAAGATGCTGAACAACAATTAATTTATTCATATAACCAACATCAATTTAATATTCGCTATAATGCTAAACTTGTTGATGAAGTTCATGAAAAACAATATGATAAAGAAGGTAACGTTATTTATGAACGAGAATTCACACAAAGTGGTAATATTTCTGGAGACATAGATCGTGCTAATGAAATGGAAGAAATTTCACGATATAAGTCATATGCTTGAAGATATGAAGGCAATGATGGAATCAATGATTATTATTCTCCAACAGTAGGTTGACAAGCTTGATTTAATCAATCACCTGAAGCATTTATTGCTAATGCAATAATTCCAGATATGGGGACACATTATTTACCAGCTGAAACTACAACTAATAAAAACAATATGATTCTAGAAACTTCTGATAACTTAGGTGGTTCTTTACAACACAATCTTCCTAATATTTCTTTAAGAAATTGAGGTATTCAACTTGACAAGGATCACCCACAAGAACAAATTAGTAACATACAACTTGGTTTAGGTGGAGTAACTGATGAAGGAACTTTCGTTGAATTGAAAGATTCTGAACTAGAAATTCCTGAAGAAGGAGATCGTGCTGTTAGTGGTCTTTTCAATTGACATTATTATTCATCTGGATTTGATCCTCAACTCAAAAAACCAACTCAACCATCACCAATTACATTAAAAATTCCTGAAAAAATTGTAATTGATAAATTTACAGGAAAAGGTGGAAAAACAGATTTAATTTTTAAAGTTAATATTGAAAATTTCTCAGATCAAGATTATTTATATGACCCTAGTTTCAAACCAGATCCAATAGCAGCTGTAACTGATCCAACAATAGTTGCTCCATTGCAATTTCAAATTCCAAATACTGTTTTGTGTGATGATGATCAATATTGACCAACTGCTATAAAAACAACAATAGAATTTGAGGGTGCCACATCTGTTGAATTAATAACAGATCTTACAGCTTCACCAAGGTTAATAGTTCTTGACCCAACAAATCTTACTGAGAAATAAAAAAGAGGAAACCCTCTTTTTTTATTGACTAACTGTCATTGTAAAATTGTTTTGCATAAATATATAATATTTCTATGAAAAAGAATAAGATAAACAAAATTATAGGTGTAGCCGCTGCTGTCTCTGGACTAGCTGGTATTGCATCATGTGGTTCAAAAAACAATTTTACAATAGTCAAAGACTATTTAATTGAAATGCCAACATATAAATCTATTGATTATAAATTTGCTGAAAAATGATTTAGAGAAAACCCAATTCGAGATGTTGGTGGGTGCTCAGCAGTAGCAAAAGATGTTGGTACTAATTCTGAACATCATGTTTTAGTTGGAAGAAACATGGATTATTCATTTTCCAAAAAATGTGCGTATGTCATTCGGACTAATGAACCAGGCTTACACAAAACTCTTGGTTTTGCTTATGCAACTAACAAAACATCACCAGACTTTGAATATGTAAAAAAACATGGAATAAGTAGGGAATGAAGAAAGATAGCTCCATTTTTCTGTACAGATATCATTAATGATAAAGGTTTATATTGCGAAATTGATATGCGCAATATTGAACTTGATGAAGATGGAAACAATAAATTCTGATGTTCTGGAACAAACGATGGCAAAGGCCTTCCTTATGTTCATATGGTTGCCCTAACAAGATTTGTTGTTGGACATTGTGATAATGTTACAGAAGCTGTAAAGTATGTGCAAAACAACATAAATGTTTTTAATAAAGTAGATGAATGAAACTTTTCTTTCTTATTAGCTGATGCAGAAGGTAATTATGGTGTACTAGAGTTTGATCACAATGACGTACGTTGAAATGAAGGAGCAAATTGTCAAACAAATTATTTTATTTCTCCTGACATGTTACCAAGAAGTGAAAACAAATTTGGTTATGGTAGATTAAATCATTTGAAAGATAATTTAGAAAATGTAACTGACAATGATTCAATGTTTAACTTAATTAATCAATTAAGTTATTCTAATGTTTATAAAGGCCGAGAATGCCCATTTGATATGCGAACAGAGGCTCGTGATCTGCTTGAAGGTAAAGTTGATATAGATTGATTAATATCTGAAGACGAGTCAAAAAAAGAAGCAGTTTATGTTCAAATAGATAAAATTCTTGAAGAACAACTTAAACCATTACCAGAAGAAGAAAGAAGAAAACTACCTTGGTATTGACAATCAACATTTACTGAAGTAGTTGATATCTATAATAGATCAATTTACATCAGAATGTTTGAAGATCCTAACTATATCTTTGAATACAAACTTTAGATAAAAAACTAGGGGTTTCCCCTAGTTTTTCCATTAAAGCAACGTTTTTCTGTTCTCCCCATTTTGGGTACATTTGGCTTCATCAGTTTTACTTCTATGTTGAGGGCAGCAAACAGGTATTCCATTTAAAAATAAAAAAGATGGAACCATCTTTTTTTAAAGACATATCTTATTCTTCGTAATGTGTTAGTAAACAGGCATTGCCTACATCTTCAGACACTTTAAATCTTCCTGTTAAAGTTGAATCACTTTTAATTTCTGATGTTGTTTTACTTCAATCAACATATGAATAACCTGTTGTAGCATCTTCAACAATTTCATAATCTGTGCCTTCAACTCATTTTTCATTATCAAATCATATAGAAATAGATGTTATAGAATCAACAATTTGAAAATCTCCTGCAGGATTACCCATGATTTTTAATTTGTTTGGTGTGGTTCGAAAACTCTGTCATACACTAAAATCAATTGTAAAAGTATACTCAGTATTAGTATTAAAATCTGATACTTGTGACCTAATATTGTTCCCAAGTCCCATATCATCATTAAATTCATTAAGTGTCCAATCAAATGGACTTTCTGGCTCAGATTGCTCTTTTATAGTTATTCCGATTTGAGCTTGTTCATATCCATCACATACCGCAGTAATAGTTGTAGAACCAACAGCATGAAATGTAACAGTTGAACCATCAAATGTTGCTACATTAGTATTTGAAGAAGAATAATTTACAGTTTCCCCAGTTATTTCTTGACCACTCTCATCATAAACAGCTAATTCCAATGATTCATACTTTCCTATTTCAAATTCTGACGGAACAATTGCTCCGCTAGATTGTTTTATTGTCATTGTTTTAATTTTTGGATCAGGTTCTGGATTCTTTTTATTTAATATGACTAAAGGGACAGCAATTGCCGTTGCTATAACCCCTGCACCTAATATGCCAAATAATAAACCTAAAAGAAGTCTTTTTTTCTTTTTGCCATCTTCATTTTGTTTCTCTTTTTTTTTTGGTATTTGTTCTTTTCATAATATTCCTAATTTGAATTATATATATATATAAGAAATGGTCAGAAATCTGCAATTTGGTAAAAAGAATAAACTAAGAGTTTCCTTTTAGTTTTTCCATTAAAGCAATATCTTTCTATTCTCCCCATTTGGGTACATTCGACTTTTATGATTGTTTCCCTTTTATCGGCCAATATCAGTTAATTATTGCAAGACTACATGAAGCCATCATACAAATATATGAAGCAAAGGAAGATCAACAATTAAATATTTCAGGTGTTAAGCCACTATACTGACTCATTGTTGCTGTTAATGCTCATGTGATTGCTGTTGATGCATCGCATAGCAAATACAACCATCAAGTAAACTTGAAACCTTTAATCATTGGTACAATGTTTGCAATCACAAACATTAAACTTAATGATTCAAAGATTCTTATTGGATATGGCTTTGGTTCAGTTTGGCTGCCACCTGATCAAAATTTATAAAATCAATCAAACTGTTCCATTCATGCTCATAGAAATGATAAACCAACAAATACGGCTATATAAATAATAGCAATTCATCATTTAATTTCTTTTGGTTTTATCTTGCCTGTATCCTTAGCATTACGTTTTCACATAATAAGGGAAATAATTCTTATTATGATATTGATACATTGCATAATCATTAAACCATATAAATGTTGTTTTCATGAGACAGAAAGTAAAAATGCTCCAGCAATTATTCCTAGTAATGGACAAATCACTCGCTTTTGTGAACCGGCATAAATAAACATAATTAAAAGAATTGAAGAAAACAATGTAAATCATGTTGTTCAATTTGATGCGGATTCTTTAAATAAAGAAACTTCCACAATAAAAATTATTAGACAGATTCCACAACCTGTTCATAAAAAAATATGCTCTATAGGAGACAAATCTTTAATGAAGTTTTGTTTTTTTACAAAATTAGCAAAGCTTCCTTTTTTCATAATTTTTATTATTATAAAAGAAAAAACTAGGAGTTTCCCCCTGGTTTTTTCATTAAAGCAACGTCTTTCTATTCTCCCCGTTTGGGTACATTACCCTTCATTAGGCTTGACTTCTGTGTTTGGGATGGGAACAGGTATTTCCCCGACAATATTAACGCAAGCAACATATGTTGCGAGCCAGAAGAGAATGGCAAGTCGTAGTTTGCTTTAAAAACAAAATTTCATCTTATTGATTTACCTTATCGTAATATGGTGTGGCAGGTGCCATCAATATATCTATTTTATGCATATCTAAACTAGAAAAATATTTATTCAATTGGTTATCATATTTTGTGTCCGCCTCTGCTCAATAGTATTTTTGACCTACTGTTGTTGGTGTTGCCTCTGTACATTCACTAGCTGAATTTATTCCTTCAAACATTTGGGATGTTGGGTTACTTGATCCTCCAAAATCTGGACATTCAAAGATTAAATGATCATCATCACCATGCAAATTTACAATTAAGGACGAACAGCCCTGAAACATTCTCAAATAACACTCTGATTCAAGATATTTGCTGGGCAAATATGGTGCAGCTTTAAGGGAAGTACAATTATAAAATGTTTGATAATAGCAATGTTTTAATGCAAAAGGTGGTGTAGGTTTTTCTTGATAATTAGTAGGGAAACTTGGTGGTATTGTTAAAAGATTACAATTATAAAATAAACGAGCTAAAACGAATTCTCCCATTGGGTCCATTCAATTAATCATAGATCTAACATCACCGCTAGATTTTATAAAACTTTCAGTCATTTCAAAAGTAAAATAATTGTTATAGTCAGACAAAAGAGCATAACCATTGTCACTCATATTTTTTACAAATAGTTTTTGCCCATCGTCAATTGGCAAAGAACTTTCTGAATGCCATTCCAGTTCAGATTCTTTTCATTCATGTCAGACATAATCTCCAGCATAACGATATTTTACATTGACATGTTCTTTTATTGATTCAGTGAATTTGTAAGCAAGTTCAGGGTCTTCATCACTTGTGCTACCGTCTTTTTCAAAATATAATGGATTTTCAACATAAATTTTAATAGTGTCGGTTAGATTTGTTTCTTTTGTTGTAACCGTTATTGTTGTATTTCCGTGTTTAATTGGTGTAATGTTACCATTTTGATCAATAGTTGCCACTTCTTCATTACTAGAACTTCATATCGCACCAGGATCAGCTGCTTCAGATGGTGATAAGGTATATGTTAGTTGTGGTGATTCTACAACTGATAAAAAAGCTTCATCTAAATCATCTTTACCACCAAGAACAATTTTTATTTCTGTTGGGGCGGTTCCTATCACATTCAATGTACATGTGTCAGAGTATCCACCATCTACACTTTCAATAGTGATAGTTGATTGGCCAGCTCCTTTACATGTTATAAGTCCTTCTTCATCAACGGTAGCGACTTTTGTGTTGCTTGATTCTCAAGTAACGTTTTTGTTTGCTGCATCATTTGGCAAAATTGTATATGGTAATTTTAGTTCCTCACCATAATAACCAGTTTTTTCAGATTGTTCTAAATCAACACTTTCAACATGTACTACATCAACTGTTACTGTACAAGTAGTCTTAACATCTGTTCCAGGCTGTCCACCATTAGACTTTGCCGTAATAATTATTGGATTGTCAGACAATTTAAGTGCTGTTATATTTCCTTCATCATCTACTTCTACATATGTAGGATCAGATGATTCTCAGACAATGGATTTATCTGTAGCATTATCTGGCAAAACAGTTGCTTTTAATTTTTGTGGTCTTCCAATTTGTAATGTTGTTTCTGGTTTATCTAAAGTTACAGATTCAACATAAATAACTTTAGATTGTTCATTACAACTTACTAAATTAATTAACGGCATGCTAGATGCCGCCAAAATACTAGGCAAAATTATTTTTCATTTTTTCATAATATTCCTCAATTCAAATTAAATTATATATATATTTATAAGAAATGGTCAGAAATCTGCAATTTGGTAAAAGAAAAAACTAGGAGTTTCCCCCTAGTTTTTCCATTAAAGCAACGTCTTTCTATTCTCCCCATTTGGGTACATTCGACTTCATCGGGCTTGACTTCTGTGTTCGGGATGGGAACAGGTATTTCCCCGACAATATTAACGCTGCAAACATTTGAAATGTATTGAAACTCTGAACCGGTTCAAAATGATTTGTATTATATCAATGGTTTGTATTATATTTTTATATGGATATTAAATTATCAAATGTCAAGTAGAATGACTAGAACTACTAAAAGCGATGCTAACTGCTTTTTAGATGGGCTAGCTGGTACTGACAAGAATCTTTGTCGCTAATTTAATATACTTATTAAAAAACTAGGAAAACCTAGTTTTTTATGCAAATATTTTTTTAAAAATACTACAAGATTTTAATCATATCAATAATATGATTTGTTCGCATGTGGAGTGCCATCTTGGAAATCACCACCAGTGTTTGTAAACATTTGTTCTGCATAACGTCCCATATCTCCTTGATTTCCGATATGGATGATAAAGTGATCTTCATTTGTATTATCATCAACTTCTTTTACTTTTAGGCTAGTGCAATCCTTAAACATATAAGCATAGCATTGTTGTGCAGGTTCAACATCAATCGGTGGCATTATTGGTGTAGATGTAAGTGCTTTGCATCCTGAGAACATATGTGTATATGAAGTTTGAGCAACTGCTGAAAGTGTTATATCCAAATTGTTCAATTTTTCACAATTCTCAAACATTGATCAACAGCAATTCATACCAGCACTTGTCACCACTAGTTTAGGAGTAGCTGTCAAACTTGTGCATCCATCAAACATAGATAAGCAAGCGAATCCTGGTAGGTCATCTGACATTATTTCTTCGGGTGGATTTTCTAGTGCTGTGCAACCTTCAAACATGTTTGCATAGCAATATCCTTGTAATGTAGTAGCCGGTAGTTGTGGAGCTTTTACTAGCGATGTGCATCCTTTAAACATTGAATCGTAACAATGTGCTGCCAACGATGTAAAAGGAAGTTCAGGTGCTTCAGTTAGGTATGTGCAACCTTCGAACATATAACAAAAACAGTAATCAGAAAACCCTTGTTCATACCCAAGTAAGGAACGAATGTCACCTGATGCTTTGATATATTCATCATTTGCATGAAATTGATAATGATAATTTATTGTCCCAGTATATCCACCTACATTTTTAACAAATAATTTTCTTCCTGGCTTAAGCTCAAGTGGTGTAGATGTCCATGGTGAACTACCTGTTGTTTTTCATTCTGTTCATTCTATTTCATCATCAAATCTATATCGGTAATTTTCATAGGCTCAATAGGCAGAAACGCCTCTTGTGTAATATACAGTTGGGTTTACATTGGCAGTTTTATCATCTTGTTCCAAACAAAATGGGTCTTCAATAGTTACATTAACACTATCTGTTTTTGCACCATCATTTGTTGTAACAGTAATTGTAGATGTACCTAACTTCTTTGGTACAAGTTTGCAATAGCTTTTGCCTTGTTGTGTCTCCCCTTGTTGTTTAATTTCTAAAACTGTTGAATCGCTTGTTGTTCATGTTACAGATGGATCAATTGATAGAGTTGGTGTTACGGTGCATGTTCAGTATATACCATCTTCACCACCATCACCCATTTCATAATATGCTTCACTACCAATATCATCGATATCAACACCTTCTACGTGGCCAAGTACTTCAAAAGTACATGAATCTGATACTGACTCACCATCTTGCCCATTATTAGCTGTAGCAGTGATTGTTACAGGACCACCTGCAGCTTTACATGTAACTAAACCATCTTCTACTGTTGCAACATTATTATCTGATGATGCTCATGTAACAGTTTTATCAGTAGCATTTTCTGGTTCTATTTTACAAGTTAATGTGAATGTGGCACCAACTTCATATTTTTCGTCAACTTTTTCATTAAATTTAATAGTTTTTACTTTAACAAAAGGAACAGTTACTTCACATGTAGCTTTAACAGTTTCCCCTGGTTCAGCGCCTTCTGCTTTAGCAGTTATTGTGACGGGGTCATTAGTATATTTTTTTACTTTAACTAGCCCGTTTTCTACTGTTGCAACATCAGAATTTGATGAAGATCATGTAACAGTTTTATCAGTAGCATCTGCTGGCGAAAAGCTAACTTCTAGCTGTTCTGTTTTACTTTCTTCTATTTGTGTTTGAGTCTTATTTAATTCAATTGACTCAACATAGACTGCTTCAGTTTTAACAGTACATATAGCAACTACTGGGTCTGTTGCTTCTGGGTTTGTACCTTTTGCTTTTGCAGTAATTATTACATCATCATCAACGACTTTTGTAGCTTTAATTACTCCGTTTTCTACTATGACATCAGGATTTGATGATGTTCATTCAATAGTTTTATCAGAAGCGTTTTCTGGCAATATTGTCGCATGTAATGTTGTCGGACGACCAACCTGCACAGTAAGGCTTTCTTGATCAAGACTTATTGATTCAACATAAACCTTATTTTGATTACAACCAACAATAGAAAACAATGGTACCATACTACCAGCTAATACCGTTGGTATTAAAATTTTCATTCTTTTCATAATATTCCTAATTTGAATTATATATATATATAAGAAATGGTCAGAAATCTGCAATTTGGTAAAAAGAATAAACTAAGAGTTTCCCCCAGTTTTTCCATTAAAGCAACGTCTTTCTATTCTCCCCTGGTGGGTACATTCGACTTCATCGGGCCTGACTTCTGTGTTGAGTTAAAAAATAATTGTATGCATTGGGGAACAATTTGCTATAATGTTAATAAGAAAGTTCCCCAACAATGAATACAAGTATTAATAAAACAAAAACATTGTTAATGGAAAGAGCAGAGATTACTGCTCATTTATCGTTATTACCATACTCTGGTACACCAGATATCAAAATTAATAGAGGGTCAAAATATCTTTATGTTCGTAAAAGAGAAGGCGCAAGAATCAAGTCTACATATATTGGGCCTTACTCAAAAGATTTATTTGACAATGTTTTAAGAATATGCAAACAACACCGTTTATTGACTAAACAGCTTCGCCAAATTAACAAACAATTAGCTTTATTGGGATATGATACGACCCAATTACCAAATAATATATTATTAAATGTTGAATTTGCTAGAGCAAATGTTAAACATAACATTTATACTCAAGCTAGACTTGAAGGAATAGCTACTACTTTCCCTCAAACAAAAGATATTATTGATAATGGTAAAGTTAAAGGTTTAAGAGCTAGTGATGTACAAAAGATCCTTAACCTTAAACATGCATGAGAGTTTATCTTAGATGAAGATGTAGTTAAATCTCCATCTGACTATTATTTATGTTCATGAATCGCTAAAATGGTTAATGAAGGTTTTTATGATGATGGCGGAAGAATTAGACATGTGCCAGTTTCTATTCGTGGCACATCATATGCTCCACCGATACCAATCGAAGTTGATGTAATAGAACACATTAAAAAATTAATAATGTCAAAAGCAAAAGCAATTGACATTGCTATTGAGTTATTACTATATGTAATGAAAACACAAATTTATTTAGATGGTAATAAAAGAACTGGTGTTATTTATGCTAATCATTATTTAATTTCTCATGGTCAAGGAATGATTGTTATTCCTGAAAAAGAAATTGAATACTTTCGTAAACAACTAGTTCTATATTATGAATCTAAACCAAATAACATTAAACAATTCTTAAAAACCAAATGTTGACAAAAGATGAAGTGGTAAACTTCATTTTTTAATTGTTTTTAACCGGTTAAGAGGTTTGGTGGATTGATGTTAATGGTTTACATTATTTTTTGTTTAATTCATTACTGAAGAGGTTTTAAATGGTTTTTGGTGTATTTAGGGTGAAAATTTAAGAACACATTATTATTTTTTCACCCTAAATGGAATAAAAAAGAAAAAACTAGGAGTCTCCCTAGTTTTTCCATTAAAGCAACGTCTTTCTATTCTCCCCATTTGGGTACATTCGACTTCATCGGGCTTGACTTCTGTGTTCGGGATGGGAACAGGTATTTCCCCGACAAAATTAACGCGAGCAACATATGTTGCGAGCCGAAAATTACATTTTTAAAATCTAATTCCTTTATTAATGCAAAATATGTCAATCTTAGTATATGGTCCCATAAAAAGTATCGCCAATCTTGGTTCCAGTTACAACTCTTCCTCCGCCGTCACCACCAACGCTACCAAGAGAACCAATAGCCACAAAAATACTTGTTATAATAATTCCACCAATTGCGATTGCCATTACTCCAAGAGTACAAAACATTGCTCCAACAATACACATTTGATGAGTTGCAGCTCGAACTATTCCAGAATTAGTAGATGGTGTTGTTTTCTTTACAACAAAGAAAACTAAAAATATTGATAAAAAGGATAAAATTGTTGTAATTAGAAGCAATGCATTAACACCATTAAACTTTCAACTGTTTTTAGACATAAATGCTAGAAAGACTGATAAAAGTGTTAAAGTCACAGCTCCATCACTAATTATTCCCGAAAACATTAATGATTTAAATGAAGACAATTTTCCAACCTTATTAAATAAAATATAAATTACTCCCATTAATACATTAATTGCAACAAGTGCTATAGGTAAATAATAAGTCTTTGTCAACTCAGTAAAATCTGTTCCAGCAGTTCAGTCTCAAATATAGATAGAAGAGAAAATTCCCAAAGCAAATGATGAAAGTGCACCACCTACAATGTACATTGCTATCGCTTTACTATTTTTCTTATCTCTTCCAATTTTACTTCCAAATGTAGCAAATGCCCATAGAATAATTGGCAAGATAGCGCCAACACCTGAAATTATGGCAAAAACAATATTTACACCTTTTACTTGTCAATAGCTTTTAAATAATGCATTTGCACCAAAAATTATTAAAGACATAAGAGCAACAAACAATGCTCCAACAAATAAATATATTTCAATTCTTAAATGTTCTTTTAATTTTGCTAATTGTTGTTTTTGTGTCTTTCTAGATATTTTTTCTAAACGTTTTTGTTTTTCTAATTCAATTTCTTCTTTAGTTTTAATATTATCAAGCATAAATTTTCTATAATTACACCAATTATATATATATATATGGAAATGGTCAAGAACCTACAAGTTAACAAAGAAAAAACTAGGAGTTTCCCCCTAGTTTTTCCATTAAAGCAACGTCTTTCTATTCTCCCCTATTGGGTACATTCGACTTCATAGGTCTTGACTTCTGTGTTTAGGGATGAAAACAGGTATTTCCCCTACAATATTAACGCGAGCAACTTATGTTGCGAGCCGGTGGTGTTACTTTGTGTTATAGTTTTTTAGTTTGCAATCAATGTCTAAAATATTTAAGTGATATTTCTTAGCAAGAACAATGTAAG
>JAZRUX010000002.1:0-12873 GCA_045598825.1 Mycoplasmoidaceae bacterium | reverse complement strand
TGATTAACTATATGGAAATAGTTTTTAAGTACGCAAAACAAAAGATAAATGAATTGGAACGTGCAAACCCCACATTCCAATCAATTTTTAATATTATTCATGATCAAGGTGACCGAATTTTTGCAGAATATATTGAAATGTTCGAAGTAAAAACTGTTTCATATAAACAAATGAAAGAATACATTTACAAAATGGCAACTTGGTTATCTATAGAAATTAAATTGCCTAGAGACTCATTTGTTGGTTTATACATGGAAAATAGTGTTAACTGAATTGCAACATTTTGAGCATTATTGATGAATGGGTATAAACCACTATTACTAAATTGTCGTTTACCAAACACGATGAATAACGAAATAGTAAGGACAACAAAAACAAAACTTGTAATTACAAATAAATCAAATTTGAAATTACACACAAAAATTATTCAACTACCTGATGATGAAATAATTCATAGTCAACAACCACTCACAAAAGAAATGTGAGCCAACCAAATAGCTATTTGTTCAACAGCTAGTTCATTAACTTATAAGGTTTGTGTTTATTCTGGCTCAAACATGAAACACCAGTTATTAAATTCAGAAGATGTTATTGGTAGATGTCCAAGAATAAAAAAACACTATAAACATAGACTAAAACTTTTAGCATTTTTACCCCTATATCATATCTTTGGCTTTGTAGCCACATATATGTGATTTGCAGCATTTGGTAGAACAATAGTGTTTTTAAACAACTATAGTGCTGACACAATTTTATATACAGTTAGAAGGTGTGAAGTAACTCACATTTTCTCTGTTCCATTATTTTGAAACACAATTGCTCAATCTATTAGTAGACAGGTTGATCGTTTATCAAACAAACAACAAAAGAAATTTAAAAAAGCACAAAAAATTGGACTATTTATTCAAAACGTTTTTCCAAATTTTGGAATAAAAATAACAAGAAAGATGTTTCAAGAAATTATTATTAGTACTTTGGGTGATAGTATTCAATGTTTGATTTCTGGTGGTGGATACATACCAAAATCAACATTGCACTTATTTAACTCTATTGGGTATCCTCTATATAACGGATATGGTGCAACCGAGATTGGTATTATTTGTGTTGAAACTAGAAGTAGACCAAAATACAGAATTCAAGGATCGGTTGGGAAGCCCCTTAACTCAGTTCATGCAACCATTAAAGACAGTAAAATTATTGTCAATGGAAAATCAACTTGTAGTTATTGTGTTTTTAAAAACGGCAAAAAACTAATGTTAAATGGTAAACCATTTGATACCAACGACATTGGTTATCTAGACAAATGTCATAATTTATATATTCGAGGAAGAAATGATGACGTTATAGTTACAACTAACGGTGAAAAAATTAATCCTGATATTATTGAAAAAGAATTAACATTCAAGTATTTGTCTAACTATGTTGTAGTAGAAATAAAAAAACAAATTGCATTGGTTGTGCAAATAAGAAAAAATAGTAATATTTTATTACTTCAAAAAATTTATAATGAAATTCAAGATAATATTGAACACCTAAAGAACTTGGGTTATACAGTTGAAACTGTTTTCTTTACTTATGATCCAATTGCACCAATACAAGCAATAAAAGTCAGTAGAAAGATTTTCAACAAACTATTAGACGAAAAGAAAATTAATTTATTGGAATTTAAAAAATTATCCGAATTAGTCAATAAAACTAAAAAAGAACAATCTGATAGTATAACAACAGCAATAAAGAAAATATTTGCACAAGTTTTAAATAAAAATCAAAAAGAAATATCAAATGAACAGCATTTCTTTTTAGATTTGGGTGGATCAAGTATTGATTATTGTACATGTGTAACAAGAATTCAAGATGAATTTAACATTACCATCGACTTAAGTAGTATGAAATGTGCAACAATTAATGATTTTGCTAATTACATTAGAAAACGAAGGAGGAAATATGAATAAAGGTAAATTTAGAACCCTAAATAAACCTTGAAAAGAAATTTTATTCTCTGCTTCGGGGTTTGGACCTAACTTATTAATGGTAATGTTAGGTGCATATTTGTCTAATGCAGTTAACCCTTCCGCATTAACATCTGGTGAAACACCACAACCTGGTTGAGAATATCAAACCATTAGTGGTATTTGTTTGATATTACCAATATTGTTTTCAATATTGTGAACGATAGCTAAGTGTTTTGACGGATTAATTGACATTCCATTTGCCGCACTAACAGACGGACTAAGAACTAAATGAGGAAACCGAAGAATCCCAATAGCAATATGCTTTATACCAATGGTAGTTTCTTTTGCAATGTGCTGGTATCCTTTATATAACCATCCAGATTTGAATATTGGGGAACAAGTGGGCAACACCATATGATTGTTTGTATGGGCACTTATTTTCTTCTCCACATATACATTAACACTTATTGCTTTCTACGGAAGTTTATCAACTGTTTGTTATAACGAAAGACAAAGAATTAGAGTTTCAAGTTATAAATCATTTTTTGATACTGTATCATATGCATTAGTTTATGCATTAATTCCTGTTATTTTATCTAATGCTCAAATTCATATTGATAAATTAGCATTCTTTTCTCTACCATTAATGTTAACAGTAATTATTCCACTCTTTATGATAAAAGAAGGAGAGAGATGAGAAGCTAAAGCCATAGCCCAAGGATATGATGTCAAACCTTTAGCAACACAAAAACCTGTTAGGTTTGGTGAAAGTATTAAATTAACTGTTAAAAATAAAGCCTTCTTGAAATGGTTACTGGTAAATGGTTGCTCATTCTTTGGTTTACAACTATTCCTTGTTTCAATGAATGCTCTTATTATTGGCGGAATGGGATTGAATGGTTTGCAGATGACCATTTTAAATACATTTGCTTTTGGCCCTGTGCCAATCATGCTTTATCTATTTAACAGGATAAAGGAAAGAAAAGGAATGCGGTTTGCTTATCAAATCAGCGCTCTAACCTTTGCTACAGCTATTATGGCCTTCTTTATTGGAAGCAATTTTGTTCTTGGAGATAACATTTTACCAAAAATGATTATTGGTGTGTTTGGAAGTATATTAGGTTCATATGGAATTGGATCATTCTTTATGATGTCATATTTAGTTCCATCACAAATTGCTTCAGTAGAAGAACAATTAATTAAAAAGAACCATTCATCTATGTATTTTGCGACACAAGCATTAACAACATCAGTAGTGGGGGCAATTTCGAGCGGTTTAGTTTGAGAAAATATTAAGAATTTATGATTCTCTAAGGCAATTATTGGTATTGTTAACGCAACTGATGTTCAAAAAGCTGCTGAAATACTTGGTGTACCTGAAGCAACTGTCTTTAATTTGGGTGTATTCTTAGTTCCAATAATTACAAGTGCTTTCTGCATGGGAGCATTCTGTTTTACATTCTTAATGCCAAAACATTACACACCACTTGCAGTTTACAAACAATTAAATTTAAGAAATACAAAATATGAAACAATTAAACCAAAATTTAAAAAACAAATTGTTTTCCCATTTAATGGAGCATCAATAACTGTTTACAATGCATTATGAGTTTTGTCTGCAACAATATTTGGGTTTGCTTGGTTTGCAAGCATTATGAATGATATTAATACTTTTAAAAACAAGAAATGAAATAAATGATGAATATTATTAGTCTTGTTCTTATTCCCATTTGGTGCTTGTTTATCTTATTGATTAAATAAAGATATAGACCAAAAATGTAAAGAATTAAAGATTAAGACTAGATCATACAATGTTCTAATTATCATATTTAGCATGTTTTATCTTAACTGCGTAAGCTTATCTATCATGCAACACAAATTAAATAAGATAGCTAAACTACAACACGAAAAGATTCGTAAAAAAGTTGGAGACCATTATGAATAAATTCTTTTTAGGATTTGTTAAAATAACAGGTCTTCCACTTCAATGTGGTTACTTTCATAAAAAAGTTTATTATGAGGGTAATGACAAAACATTAAGAAAAATAAAAGGACCAGCAGTAATCGTTTCTAATCACACATCGGTTTATGATTACCCTTTAATAATGTATACATTTTTTCATCGAACAATTAGAACCTTGGCTGGTGAACAACTTTATAAATATAAAATGCTTGCTCGGTTATTAAATAAAACGGGTGGTATAAAAGTAGACCGACAAAACTTTGATTTTAGTTTTCTAGCAAAAATGTCTTATTGCCTAAGAAAAGGACAAGTATGCTTAATCTTTCCTGAATCAAGATTGCATACAAAAAAAGACTCAAAAGGATTATTAGAATTTAAACCTAGCTATGTTTATTTAGCTTTGCAAAATGGAGTTTCTATTATCCCAGTTTATACAAACGGAATGTATGGAAAGAAAAGAAGAAAACATAAAGAAAGGGCAAGAATAATTATTGGTAAACCAATTATCCCAACACTCCTATTAAAAAAAGACATAGGCGAGAAACAAAACATTCTCAATATTAATCAATATGTAAAAGAAAAAATAGAAGATTTACAGATTGAATTGGAAAAGCAGCAAAAACAATAACATGAAAAGAAAATCAAAATTCTCTAAAATATTTGATCCAAAGATGTGATTCTATGACTTTGTGAAAATAACAGGTGGTTGACCTGCGGTTTTGGATCAGAGAATTAAAAAGATTTTTGTAGATGATAAAAATAAGAAAAACTGACATAAAGGAAGATTTATTGTTTGTGCTAATCATTCAACTTACATAGATCCAATAACAATAATGAATTTATTATGAAAACGGAGGGTTGTGTTTGTAGCTACAAAAGATTTATTTAAGAATAAGTTCAGTCGGAGTTTTTTGAAAAAAGTTGGAACAATACAAGTAGACCAAGGAAATGTAATGGTTGAAACATTTAAAAAAGCAAACGACGTTTTAAATCGAGGACATGTTGTTGCAATCTTTCCTGAAGCACACGTGCAAAAAGAAAGAAAAATTCGCGATTTTGCACCAGGCACAATAATGATGTCAGTAATTTGCAATGCCCCAATACTACCTATATATATAGCAAAGCGGGAAAAAAAGAGGAACCGGCAAGTAATAATTATTGGTAATAAAATAGATTATAAAAAGTATACTAAAAATATGTATCCAACAATGGACCAAATTCATCAAATAACTAATGAATTACAACAACAAGAAATTAAATTAAAGGAAAAATACGATGAGTGAAAAGAAACAAAAAACAAATAAGAGAAACATTCTTAGAGATAAGATGTTAAGTAATCCTATTGTAAAAAATATAGTAAATATCACAAATATTACTCAATTATTGCACCACATTAAAAAAGAATATGGTAAGTATGAAGCAGTAATGAAAAATGATGGAACTATTGTTACATTTAATGATTTATATAAGGATGTAGTAACTGTTGCTCATAATTTAAAAGACGTTACAGGAAACGTTGGATTATTTGCTCCGAATAGTTATGAATTTATGGTTGTAGCATTAGCGGTTATGACTTTAGGTAAAATGGTAGTTTGTTTACCAGCAGCACTAAAGAAAGAACAATTATTTGGATGTTGCCAAAAATTTGATGTTACATTATTGTGTTACCATCCAAAATTAATTGCTGCATCAACTTTAAATATTAATAAGGTAGAAATTGCTACATTATTTAAAGGCAAAAATATTAAAGATGACGTTTTAAATGAAAACATTCAAGATCGCGATCCTGCATGTTTATTATTGACAGGTGGAACAACTGGTGCACCTAAAGGCGTTGTTTTAAGTCATACAGCCATTATGCGTGGTGCAATAAATGGTTGTTATGGAATTAACGACGTTTATCATGAAAGATATTATTGTATGATTCCATTAACTCATTCATTTGGTTTCATTAGAAATATGTTATGTGCTTTGTATACAGGAAGTGTTATCTATTTCAATCAAGACAAAATGCTAATGTTTAAAGAACTTGCAACATTTAAACCAACAGTTTTAATTGTTGTTCCAGCTATAGCTGAATTATTCTTGAGTTTAGTTCAATCACGAGGTAAAGAAATTCTTGGTGGAAAAGTGAAAGTAATTATTTGTGGCTCAGCTAACGTTCCTGAACACTTATCCTTAGAATTTTGAAAAGAAGGTATTGGCTTCCACCCAGGTTATGGTTCAACTGAATTATCAAATATGGTTACAGGTAATATTGCACCAACACAATTTCCTCAAGCGGTTGGTATACTTTTCCCTGAACAAGAAGCAAAAGTGGTTGAGGGAGAACTTTGAATAAAAGGTCGTAACCTTATGAATGGATATTATAAAGATCCAATTGCAAACCAAGAAGCATTTAGAGATGGTTGATTCAAGACAGGTGACCTAGTAAGATTTGATGAATATGATAACATATATATAGTTGGAAGAATAAAAGATCTTATTGTATTAGATAATGGTGAAAAAGTGTCGCCTGCCTACCTTGAAGCTAAAGTTTTAAAAATTGATTTAGTAAAAGATGCTTTAGTTTATGCTGAAAAAAATAGTAACGGAGCAACCAACTTAATTCTTGAAGTTACATTAAGGGAAGGATTTGCACAAAAATTAAATATTAAAGATGTGCAAGAATACCTAGAAAAAGAAGTTGATAAGATTAATGATTCTGGTCTACCACATGAAAGAATTAATAAAGTTATTATTCGTAAAGAGGACTTCCCTCGTTCACCAGCAATGAAGATATTAAGAAAGAAGTAAGATTATGGACAAAAATACAATTTTAAACAGGTTAAAGAAAATATTAAAAGATTCGTTGCCAAAGACGGTTAACATCTCAAAAATTAAATTTGAAGATCGTCTAATCGAAGACTTAGGCTTCAATTCTGTGGCAATGGTTTATATGGCGTTTGCCATAGAAAAAGAGTTTAATGTGGACATTTCTGACCTATCTTTTGAATCTTTCAAAACAATAGATGATGTAATAAATTACATTGAAAACCATAGTAAATAATATATAAATATAGTAGGAGACAATATGAAAAACAACGTTACAAAAACTAAAGATAGAAAAACCAAACTTGCAAAAGTTGGTTACATTTTAGGTATTGTTGCAATTGCTACATCAATATTAATAGCAGGTGGTATTGTTGGTATTCCAGGCATCGTATTTGGTGCAATTGGAATGAAATCAACAAACCAAGAAGCAAGCAACAAGGCTAAAATTGGATTTATTCTTTCAATTATTGCAGTTGCAATTGCATTAATTATCGGATTTATTGGTGGTTACTTCTTATTGAAGTTTATTTATGAATCTGGAGGACACCCAATTGGGTAGGAGTTAACTATGAAATTAAAAACAAAATTAATACCAATATTCACTGCAGCTAGCACTGCTGCTGTTATTGCACCTCTAACTTTAACTAGTTGTGGTGAATGAATAAGATATACAGACTTATTAAATCGTCAATATGAATCATGAGTTACACCTCATGAGGGAATGACTGTGCACGGAGAGAAAGCGTTAGAACAACTTTATACCGTAAAAGCTATGGGAAATACAGACATCATAAGAGATGACATCCTTTGATCTTTCTCAACAATTTTACATAATACTCAAACAAAAGCTTTAATTGACCAACAAATTAAATATTCTGAATTTAACTTTGATATTATATTCACAACAAAAACAGTATTTGATAGAGGTGAATGAAAGACAGTTTACTGTGCAGATTTAGAAGCGCATGTTGCAGGAGAGGTTCAAGACACTACTGCAAGTAGCGTTGTTAAAGATACTATGATAGATGAAGGTGGAGCATCAATAAAAACATTTGATTTCTACTTTAATTCAACAATTTACGGTCTTAGTGCTGTGGAATATGTTGAATCAACTGATGAAAAACAATATAAAGACTTGTTTAAAAATGGCATAATGCTATCATTTGATGGAGAATTTTACGACTCTATTGTTGAAACTACAATATCAGGTTCATATGTTACAGATGCTGGCACAACTAACCTTGACAATAAAAAGGAAGTTGTTTCGCCAACTGCAACAAAGATAGGTTTATATTATGGATGACTTGGTGTAACAGTTTTAGGATTATTAAGTCATGCTGATAGCAATCAACCAGTAGTAAATAAAGATTCTACAACTCCAGACTTCGCATTTGGTAGTCACTATTTACAAAACATTGAAGTTAAAAAATAAGAAAAATAGGCTATGCCTATTTTTTTTGTGCAATTGAAACAAAGTATAAACTATGATTGTCTTTTATTTGCTTTGTTTTAACCTTACCAGTGATATTTGTTTTTAAATTGGTGAAATTGATTGCATCACCTTTTAATTTAATATAAGCTTCATGTTGGGTTCAATATTTGGTGAACCATATTTCTCTATCTCTAGCCTCAAAATATAGATTCAATTGTTTAGGATTTAATAAACGTTGTGACAATAAACTACAAATAGTGTGTGGTAATAGAACTTCAATATCAACACCAACAGGTTTATCACTAATAGCTATAGCAACTTTGTTTAAGCTGTGTGATAAACTAAAATAAATTTTTTTATCAGTTATAAAAGGTTTTCCATTTTTATTAAATTTAACATTTGCTAAATCCAAGTGTTGATTTAAACAAATTCAAGCAAATAAACTTGAATGCCTTGCTATTTTATCTTTATATAAATTACAATGCTTTAAAATATTGCTAGGTAATTTATGTTCCGGCAGAACTTTAGGAACATTTAAAACAATTAATTTAGTCATTATTTTTTAATTGATAATAAGAAATTTGCAATTTGATCAGGGCAACTTGTTCCTCGACCACGGCAATCAATGCCCTTTAATCGTTCAACTGCTCAATCAATAGTTTGACCTTGAACTAATTTACAAACAGCTTGAGTGTTGCCTGGACAACCACCAAAAATTTGCAAACTTTTAATTACATTGTTTTCAATTTCAGCAACATATTCTTGTGAACAAACACCTTGAGGTTTAAATGTATAACGCATAATTACTCCTTATATTGGTTATATAACTTATTTAATTTTCTAACCAAATGATTAAGTCCCGGTTTTGTGGTTTCAATATTATGCTCTTGCATTAATGTTACCATTTCTTTTAATGATGTTGATGGGTTAGCAAGCCTTAATTCACAAAATGTTTTAAATTTTTTAGATTGTTTATTATAGATAGCTAACTTCTTTAAAAATTGAATTTGTTTTATTTGTTTAACACCAGTAACGGTTGACTTATTGATATTACTAATATCAAGATTGTTTCAACGTGTCACCGACATGTTAGCATCTTTAGTAATTTTGTGATCTTCAAATTCTAGCATGCAGTTACCAGCACTTATTAGTTTTAAGAAATCTGAGATTTGATTTACTTTCTTTAAATATAAAATAAATTGTTTTTTTGAATGTTTAGTTAGAACCGGGTAAATACCAAAGCTAATTAACATTTTTTGCATAAAGAATAAATATTCTCAATCAGAACTTCTAATTTCTAAATGATAATATTTAGCATCTAAAGAATTGATTGAACCACCAGCAAGGAATGCCCCAGCAATATAAGCTCTTTTACAACAATCTAGTTTGCATAATTCAGACTTATCAGAAGAGTTTCAAGATAAATCAGTCGAAATCTGATCAAAATTACCAGATATTTCAACAACATTAGTTTGTCCATTAATATTGGATGCGTTTTGTGCAATGTGAGTTGTAACTTGGACGTTATATAAATTTTTAAAAGCTGTTGCAATGAATTCGATAATAAAGGGGAACTGACTTGTTAATATTCATCTATTAGAACGAATATCAATAGTTAAACGATTAGTGATAAAGGAAGAAAGCAGAGCTTTCAAACAATGGTCATCAAACATTAGACCACATATTTCTCTTTTTACCCTTTCACTAAATGTAGTTTTTTTCATTATCAAGTTTTTGATTTTATATATTTAACCGCAGAATCAGCAGCAATAGCAGCTTGTTGCATTGCTGGTTGAATTAGTTTAGGCTGTGTATTTGTACAATCACCACAAGCAAATACACCTTCCATATAAGGACTTGACATAGAACCATCAACAATTATTTGTTGTTTTTCATCTAGTTCAATATCAGCTGGTAAGAAATTTGTGTTTGGAACAAAACCATTTGATACAAAAATAAAATCATATGGAACTTGGGAACCATCAGTTTTAGTTATTCCTGTAACTTTTTGACCATCACCATCAATTGATTTAACGTCTTGTGGTTGATAAACATCAACCTTCTTAGCAAATTGAGACAAATCATTTAAGTGTTCTTTTGTACCAATCAAAGCCACATTTTTATCTTTAGTTAAACCCATATCACATAAAACACAATATGTTAAACCATGATTAAAGTATTTATCTTCACCATCAATACCTAGTTTTTTAATTCCAGTACCGACAGCAATAATAATTGCTTTTGCCTCTCATGTTTGTCCATCCTCTGTGAATAAATAAAACAAACCATTTTTTGGTTTTATTGTTTGGACATTACCATAAGCATAATGAGTTTTAACCTCTTCTGTTGCTTGTTTAAAAACAGATAAACCTAAATCTTTTCCAGCAACATTTGGTTGAGCTGGAAAATGATGAATCTTAGCAATATGCATTAATTTACCACCAGGAACATCTTTTTCTAAAAAACAAGATTTAAGACCTGATTGTGTCACAAGAGAGCTGGCTGTCATTCCAGCCACGCCTCCACCAATACAAATTACATCAAATTTATTTGTTTCACCAACTACTTCTACTTCTAATCCCATAATCTATCACTTTCCGAAATAAATCATTTCTTGCGGTTGCCTTACACAATCACTATAAATTTTGTCTTGAAACTTTAGTTTTAAAGTTTGATTGTTTCAGCCAGCACCAATCATTCTAAAGACATCACCAGGACCACGAGAGAACAATGTGTGTCATATTTTATAATCACGAACTTTAGATACTAATAAGTGGTTACACAAAATAATTAATGCTCCAGCAGCAACAAAGATTGCAGAGAAAATCATTGTAGCCTCTGATTTAAATTCAGGATCTCTAAGTGGTTCTAGACACAATCTAAACGCACCATATCATAGAATATAGAAACCACTTAAATCTCCAGCTTTCCTTTGTTTTATAAATTCTAATCCAAAGTAAGCAACAAAGAACATTGTTAGATTGCCCAAACCTTCTCACAAAAATAAAGGTTGTTTATATTCAGCACCAACATACATATATGGTAAACAGTCATGTAAGAATCAACATAATGTTTCATTTGTAACAGTAGCACCATATACTTCTTGATTCATATAGTTTCCTCATCGTCCAATAAATTGAGCAATTAAAATACAAGGCATAATTGCATCAGCATACATTCAGAAACTTACTTTTTTAACTTCGTGAGTTGCACCAAACGCATCACGAACACGATATTTAGGAAGTTTTAAAATTAATGGAAAATAAATTAATGCAGCAACAACTACAAATAATATTCCCCATTCAATAGCTAAACCCTCACCAAAACGTGTTCAGAATTCTGATCAAGGTTTTCCGGCTGGTCGGCCTAAAACACAAGAACCAAAGTTCGCACCAAATATTGCCAATGGCACTCCAATTAGAATAAATCAATAAAATGGTTCAGTTGAAATGTGGTATCTTTTTCACATTTTTAAACAAGCACCAACAATAGCTACAATAAAACCAAGCATGATAAATATTGCATATCATTTAACTGGACCAAAAGCAATAGCAACTTCTTCGGTTCAAGGAGTGTCAGGTGGTGGAACAGAACCTAATAATGTACTAAACATTATCTTCCTCCTTTAGTAAGAATCTTGTCATAGTTGTCAAGATATGTTTCAGCTGAGTTGTAGCCTGATTTTTTTAATTTAAAATCAACTACACCAGATTCAATTAAACTAGCGGTTGGACGACCAGCCGTTACTGGAATGAAATATTTTGGTAGGTAAACACCACGAAGTTTTTCCGTACGCTGTTCCGTACCAAGTCTTTCAAATTCATTTAATTTCTTTTGACTTTGTTCGGGGTTCACTAAGTGAACAATCATATCAATTTGTGATTCATGAAGAGTTTTTTGTCAACCAAACATACGACTAACATCTAGTATTCCTAAACCCCTAACTTCAATAAATTGTTTAGCAATATCAGAAGGTCGACCATAGATAGATTGTCCATAGTTATAAACTTCAAGAGCATCGTCACCAATAAACATATGACCTTGTTTTAACAATTCCATAGCTGCTTCAGATTTACCTGTACCTGAATCACCAGTAATTAAAACACCAATACCATAAATTGACATTAGTGTTCCATGGATAATGCTTGTTGGAGCTATTTTCTTTGCAATTCAAGGTGATACTTCAAAATAAATGTCAGATGAAGACATATTTAAGCTAGCAATAGTAATATCAGTTTTTCCAAAAGCTTTTAAAAGATTTTTAATATCTTCTGCTTTAAAAGCAGAGTTAAGAATGATAATTGGGGGGTTTAATTTCTTAACACGGTTAAATATTGTTCTTAATGTTTTGTGGTTAGATTGTTTGAAGTAATTTAATTCTGATGTACCAAAAACAACAGGGTTTGTTTGTTTTTTATAAGCAGGTTTAATATTTGTTGATAATTCAATACCGATTCTGGCAGCACCAGAAGAAGTAATGTATCGACTACTTGGTCGACCTTTATTAATAACTTGAAAATCAAAATTATCTAATAATTCTTTAACACTTATTTTTTTCGACATAATTTAACCCTTCCATTTTTCTTAGATAAACTTATTTTTGTCTCTAATCTTAGGCTGTTATTTGATTTTTTAGAGACTATAAAGTCTCTAACTAATTTAATTTTATTATAGTTAATGTTAATAATCTTATTATTTTTTAGATAAACATA
>JAZRUX010000001.1:0-29387 GCA_045598825.1 Mycoplasmoidaceae bacterium | reverse complement strand
TTATTCTTCTTCATTCAAAATTTTTATGAAAACATCTTGTGGAACTTCAACATTTCCTATTGCTTTTAGTTTCTTTTTACCTTCTTTTTGCTGTTCTAGAAGTTTTTTCTTACGTGAAACGTCACCACCATAACATTTTGCAAGAACATTTTTATACATTGCCCTAATATTTTCTCGAGCAATAATCTTACTGCCAATAGCTGCTTGAATTGGTACTTCAAATTGCTGACGTGGAATATTTTCTTTTAACTTAACACAAATTCTTTGTGCTTTATGATAAGCTTGACTACGATGACAAATAAAACTTAAGGCATCTGTCTTCTTACCATTTAATAAAATATCAACTTTAACTAAGTCAGATGTTTGATAGTCAATTAATTCATATTCCATGGTTGCATAGCCACGGCTAACTGATTTTAATCGATCAAAGAAGTTATAAATAACTTCTATTAAGGGAATTTCATAAATAATACATTTACGGTTGTTGTCAATTGTTTCAAGATCAATATATTTTCCACGAGCATTTTGACACAACTTCATTAAATCACCAATGTATTCATCTGGTGTAAAGATGGATACCTTAACATATGGTTCTTTAATTTCATCAATTCGTGTTCTTTCAGGAAATTTAGCTGGGTTGTCAACTTCTATGGTTTCACCGTTAGTTAAGTTAACTAGGAATTTTACTGATGGTGCAGTTACGATTAAATCAATCTTATATTCACGACTTATTCTTTCTTGAATAATATCCATATGCAATAAACCTAAAAACCCACAACGTACACCAAAACCTAATGATTGTGATGTTTCATATTCATAAACTAAAGCAGCATCAGATAAACTAATTTTTTCAATGGCAACTTTTAATTCTTCATATTTTGAGTTGTCAATTGGATAAAAACCACAATAAACCATTGGTAAGACTTTTTTATAACCAGGCAATGGTTCTTTAGCTGGATTTTCAACTGTTGTGATAGTATCACCAACAGAAACATCCTTAATAGTTTTAATGCTAGCAGCAACTCATCCAACTTCTCCAGCAACTAGTTGTTTTTTTTCTTCAACTAATGGTGTTTTAACACCTAATGAAGTAACAATAAACTGTGCATTTGATGCCATCATTTTAATCTTGTCACCAACTTTAATTGTTCCGTTTTTAACACGAACATAGCACACTGCACCAAGATATGAATCATAATAACTATCAAAAATAAGTGCTTGTAATGGTTTATTGTCATCATCTTCTAATGGAGCAGGTATTTTTTCAATAGCAGATTCAATGATATCAATAATATTTTGCCCTGTTTTAGCTGATACACATGGTGCATCAGATGCATCTAACCCCAAAACGTCTTTAATTTGCTTTTTACATTTTTCAACATCAGCAGATGGTAGGTCAATTTTATTAATAACAGGAAAAATTGTCAAGTTGTTATCAATAGCTAAATACAAATTTGATATAGTTTGTGCTTGTACACCTTGTGTTGCATCAACAACTAAAATTGCGCCCTCACAAGCAGCTAAACTTCTTGATACTTCATAGGTAAAGTCAACATGTCCTGGAGTATCAATTAAATGAAAAATGAAATCATCATTATGCTTTTTAGAGTGGTATCTAAGTTGAATTGCATTCAACTTAATTGTTATCCCACGCTCTCTTTCAAGTTCCATACTATCCAGAACTTGGTCTTGCATGTTATGAATTTTGTTATTACTTGCACATTCAATAATACGATCAGATAAAGTAGATTTACCATGATCGATATGAGCAATAATACAAAAATTTCTTACATTTTTCTTATTCATTGCTAATAATTATAATTATTTATCAATGATAAATAATTAAAAAAGCATTAAAGTGCTTTCTTTAATGCTCTTGCTATTTTAACATCAACTATTTGTGATAACTCAGAAATTGTAGCTTTTTTAATGTTGGTTGTTGTCTTGTATTTTTCTAACAACATTTCTTTTTTATTATTTGATAAACCTTCAATATTAGGAATAATAGAAGTGTCAAATAATGATTTTTCTTGTTTCTTTCTATGGAAAGATATAGCGGTATTGTGAACTTCGTTTTGAATGTTTGCTAAGAAATTATATAGATTTGATTCTTTATCCAAAGCAATAGTTTGATTATGATGTACTATAGCATTTGTTTGGTGGTTATTGTTTTTTACCAAACCGATAATGTGAGGTGGTTTTACATTCTTGCTGGCAAATATTTCTAATGCGGCATTAACTTGAATTTTTCCACCATCCATAATAATTAAATCTGGCATCTCATCTTTATGATGATCAATAAATTTGCCAATAACAAATTTCATACAATCATAATCTGATGTTAGTGATTCATCATCAATAATGTAACGACGATATTTTGATTTAATAAATTCGCCATTATTAAGATAAATCATACCAGCCACTTTATTTTCACTAAATAAGTTTGAAATATCAAAAGACACAATAGTTTTTATTTTTTTAGCATGAATTAGATCAGCCAATTTATACATTGCTGACAGCTTAGCTTTTCTTGCATGTTCATAAACAAGATAATTTGTTTTTAGGTATTCAAGTGCATTGTCAATTGCTGTCATTAATATTTCATATTTTTTACCTTTAATCGGTTTAGAAATATCAAAACCTAAAGTAACATGTAATACTTTTATTTCCTTTTTGGATAGTGCTACAAATAATTTTCTTGGTTTGTTTTTGCTCTTATCATAATATTGATAAAGTCAAGATGAAACAGCGGATTCAACATCATCATAAAATTCATGAATCTCTTGTATTTTAGCAATCAGTTTACCACTTACATAACTAAATAAAATCAAAGAGATTAAGTTATCTTTTGTCGCAAATCCTAGGAAATCTGCGTTCTCTTTATTATTAAATTGGACAGTTTGATTTTCCTTAATTTCATTAAGTGCCAATCTTAATCTTTTGTAATAATCTGCTTCTTCAAATTTTAATTGTGATGCTAATTCTCTTTCTTTATTTTTTAGTTGTTTTTCTAAAGCAAAAGTATTACCACTAAAAAAATGTTTAATTTCTAATTTAATTTTTTCATATTGACTTTCATCAACTTTATGAATGCATGGTCCTAAACATTGTCCAATATCATAATATAAGCATTTGTGTTTGGGCATTTGATCACATTTTCTTAATGGAAACAATGCACCAAGTAACATAAATAATTCTTTCTTAAAAAAGTTTTTGCTAGCAAATGGACCATAATAAGTTCCTTTAAAGCGGTTGTTACTATGTGTATATTTAATCCTTGGATTTTTTTCGTTGGTTACTACTATATAAGGGTAACCAGAAGAATCTTTTAATAAAATATTAAATTTAGGACGATGTTTTTTTATTAGGTTATTTTCTAATATCAAAGCTTCATTTTCATTTTTGACAATATAAAATTCAACATCAGCAATCTCATTTACCAATTGTGTTGTCTTGTAATCATGTAGTCGATTAAAATATTGATTAATACGATTAAAAATATTTATAGCTTTACCAACATAAATAATATCACCATTCTTATCTTTTCAAAGATAACAACCTGGTTTTTTTGGTGCAGATTTTAATTTGAATTTAATTTTTTCAGTCATATTATTTCAAATCAATCTTTTCCTTCTTTAATACTCTATTCAATGATTCGAAAATTGACATATTGTTATCACTATCTATAAATATTTGTTTTCCATTTTTTAATTGGAAAGAGAATTTATCATCTTTGGAATCATATGATTTAATATTTTCATATGTTATAGAAATAATATCTATTTGTTTTGAAATAATTATTCTCTGTGTTGTAATATACATTTCTGGATTTTCTATAATTTGAATTAAGCCTGTTTTACCAATTAACTTAAATGCATCTAACTCATATCGGTAAAATACAAATTCGCCTTTATTAATAGAAAAGTCAACAATTAATTGTTTAAGGTTTCTGTTCTTAGCAAAAACAATAGCCTGTAAATTTTTAATATATTGTTGTTCGAAACTATTCAATTCATTATTTAATACTAATGTATTGACCATGTTATCTAAAGCAACAACAAAATCTTTTGTATATTGTTTATTTATTTTGATTCATTCATTCAATAGATTAAATCGATAGGCTAAAAAGTCTTTTGCAAATTTTGGTTTGTATAAAGCAATAACCTTCTTTCGATTAAAATCTTTTAGATTATCAATATTAAGCATTCTTGACATCTCTGGTAAGAATGTAGTTTCATATGTGTTTGATTTTGGTCTTTCAAACAAGTTTTTCATATTGTTATTATAATTATTTTATGGAAAGACTTTTAACCAAAAAAGAAAAGAAATACTATGATCGGCTAGCAAAACGTGTCTTTGCTAGAAAGACTAAATTCTTTCGTCGTAATGTCCATCTTAACCACAAAGAAACATATTTACGAATTATTCGTATTAAAAACGATAGTCAATTTTATGATGAAGTGGAAGGTTTTGTTGAAATACCAAGAGAAACATGTTTCTTCATTCACCATGTTGATTCACAATTAAATAAAGATAAGTATTATTCAGTTAAAAACTCTGACTACATCATTACTGATTCTCAAACTAATAAGGTTGTAGCTATTAACAAGCAACCAAAAAACTATCCAAACTTTTTTAATGTTTGAATTGTTAGAAAAAATACTGTAAATTTTTTAAAGATAAAACTAAATGATATCTTGTTTACAAGATAATTATTTGATATCAGTCTTCTTATAAACAATGATTGCTCCGGTAAATAATACACCGGCAATTATTGATCAAACTGTTGTAATAACATTGATTGAATAGAAGTTGCTTACTTGATATTGATATAAATTAGCATATGTTTCAGCATAATCCATACTTGATCTTACTAAACGGCAGAATGTTTCTGTTTTACCTTCTTCATAAGGTGTGATTCTAATTCCATGAGTGTAAATTCGTGTAATAAAATCATTTCAATTTGCATCATCAGGAGATAAATGTGTAATCCAATCTAAAACGATTTGTGATGAAAAAGGAAATTTAGCGTCTGTTGCTGTTGTTGATTTTAAAATCATCTGATTTTGTATTTGTTGGCCTAATATTGATCAATACAATTGATGTTGTGCAATAATTTTGAATTGTTCAGTATAAGTAGATTCTTCAAATCCTGGTGTCTTTTCAACAATTGCCTGTCTTGCTTTATCAGGAAATTTATTGTGATCTGGGTCAGCGACTAACAAATTAAATGCATATTGCATTATTTCAGCTGAATTGAACTTGTCATCTTCAGTTCTAAAAATTAAATCTGACATTTTAAATCAAGGTCGACCAAACATCTCTCTAATTTCATCAGTTACCATTGTTGAATCATAAGATGTCGAAACATAACATACTGTATTAAAGTCAAGTTGGAATAATGTTGACAACAAGTATCAATTGGATGTGTCAATTGTCATATCTCCACCAATTATTAAAACGGTTGGATATGTTTTTCCTTGGGAAGCTTCTAAGCCATAAATACTTATTGGATAATTATGATTATCAATGTTAGTTGGATCATCAACATGAGTCTTACCATCAATTCAATAATTAAATGAATTGTTTGACCCAATAACAAGCTTGCTTGCTTCTTTTACTCGGGAATCATCAAGACCAAAACTACTATATAGTCCGGATAGTTGTTTACCTATATCAATATAGTTAAATGCTAGTCTTCCTGATTCAGACAATGCCTTTTCTCAGTATTCTTTAGTATCAAAGTGATATCCTTCTTGACCACTTTCGTTTGTCATACATTGAATAGCTGCAAAATTATATGGTGTTGTGCCATCTTCTGGGTTTTCATATTGACTACGGGTGTTACAACTATACCCTAAAATTTCTGTATCATACTTATCAGATAATATTTGTGTTGCAGATTTAGAAATTTGTGGAAACAAGAAATTCATTAAGAATAATAGGAATACCATTCCAATTGTTCCAATCATAATGATAACTTGTCCACCGACCATAGCAATAAAGACAGCCACGCCTCCAAAGATAAGCATGTTAACAACATTGCCAACAAATACTGATAGAACTAAACTTTGATATTTTGCATATTCAATACCAGTAACATTCGTTACTTCATTATATTCACCAAAAACTGGATAAACTAGCGCAGCAATACATAATGTTAAAACACAAATAATCAATATTATTAATAGATAAGCAATTGTTTTCATTAATACAGTTGCATTTCTTGTTAGTGGCTTAGATGCAATTGATAGTTCAGTTCCATCATCTATACTTACTCTAAACACGGCAACAGCAATACTTGCAGCTGATGCAGCAATAAAGAATAAGTTAAACATTGGCATATTAAATCCACCAATTGTTCAAATAAATAAAGGTTGGAAGTGCATTCCTGAAGGAACAATTAATAGAATAAGAGCTAAATAAACAACATAAAGTAGAGCAATAATATAACCAAACGGTCTTTTTAAGAACGATTGGAATAGATAACCTAAATAGGCTGCTCTTGGTGATTTTATATGTTGTTTACTTGTAATCATATTATTTATTCATTGTGTCTACAGAACCAAATTTAATTAGTTTCTTATAGATGTCATCTAATTTATTTCCTATTTCATTAAATGAAAGTAATTGAATCTTCTCCTTTTGTAATGTTTGTAAGAATGATGCTTCTTGTTTTCTGGTTTGAAAATTAATAATAAAGTTTCCAGACATTTCATCAATTGTGTAATTGATATTGTTAACTTGTAAAAAGTTCTTAAGTTTTTTTGGATTAGATACTTGAACACTTAGTTTTCTATCTGAATAACGATCATACAATTGTTTTGTTGTTCCAGTGAAAACAATCTTTCCTCCATCAAGGATGGTTGCAGCATTTGCATATCGATCAAGTTCTGCCAATACGTGACTAGATATTAATATTGCTTTACCTTCTTTAGTTAATTTACCTAAAGTTTCAAATAATTCTAATCTAGCTTTAGGGTCAAGGTTAGCTGCTGGTTCATCCATAACTAATACATGTGGGTTATTGATTAAAGCTTGAGCTAACAATACCTTTTTCTTTTGACCAGATGAGAATGTATTAGGTGATTTACCTTTTAAATTTCACATATTTAATTCAGTTAATCTAGTTTTAGCAAATCTTTTTGCTTCAATGCTTTTTAGTCCTGATAATTTGGCCATTCATACTAAGTATGAGTAACAACTCATTCTTTGTGGGAAACGAGCGTTTTCAGGAATATATCCTAAAAACTGTTTTGCTTGAATTGATGTATTTTTTTCACCATTAATTAAAACGGTTCCTGATCACCTTGCATATGCGCCAATGATAGATTTAATTGATGTAGTCTTACCAGCACCATTAGCTCCAATAAAAGCGTGAAACTGCCCTGGATAAACATTAAATGAAATATTATTAATAGCAGGCGCTTTCTTTCTTGGATATCTTTTATAAAGGTTTTCAACAAACAAAATAGGTTTTACTTTTAATTGGTGATAGTGAGCAATACCTTGTTTAGTATTTTGTCTATTTTGAAAAATAGATTTGAATGTTCTTCCAAACGCTTTAATATTTCTTTTATTTTGTTTTTCTATTTGTTTAGCACGTTGTTTCATAATTATCACCTTTATTTAACATCATATTTGTTGTATAGGACAATTCCTGTTGCAAAAAGTCCAAGCGAAACAGCTCCTCATATGATTGCAAAAATTCAATATTTCATTTTAGGGTTAGTTTCGTAAAAGAACCATTGCATGTTCTGTCCTACTGGAACTTTAATATCTTGGCCAAGAATTTGGGCAATCGCATCAATGTTTGGATATCAATTTGTTCGACTAAATGTAGCTTCACCACTATATGATCATGATCTAGTTGGTTCATCTAGTGATGAATACAAGTAGTTTTCATGCATGTTGGCAACATTATAGTAAATGGATTCTGTTTTCTTATAAATTGTTCATGGACTATTTAAGGCAATTGCCGCTTTTTGTTCAAGTGTTGAAGTAGCAGGAATGTTGTAATATTCATTTTGTCATGTTTGTCACATATAAGTCAAGTTTGGAGTTTGTGAATTTTCATCAATAAAATTAAATGGTGCCTCAGGAATAGATTTTGAAATTCACGAATTACCTTCTGGCATATACATACCTAAAGCAGTAAATAGTAATTCCATATTAGCCTTTATTTGATCTTTGGCTGTGATTTCGTTATCATCAGGTTCATAATTACCAGTTAAATATTTATTTTGTTCTTCGTATGCTTTTCAAAAAGCATAATTTTTAAATTGAATAAATCGATCATTCAAATCATCAATGTTTTGAATGTCAAATGATGATTTATCATAATCAACCATTCTTGTGTGAATATTTGGGTTCATATATTTGTCAGCATTACCTGTAAAACAAGCTCAAATTATTTTGTAGTATTTGCTTAAATTTTCTTGATTTCAAACATAAACCCAACCTAAGTTCGAATATGCGTCTGGATTATCACCTATCACAGAAAGATCATCAACATAGTTACGATAATCAAAAACATCTTCATACATAATGTCAAACATTGGACCATATTTTTTTCATTGGTCTTTTTCTAAATATATTTCCCTTGTTGACAATAATTCTTTTGATTTAACATATCCTACAGGAATTTCGTCTGCATATCCTCTTAGTCTTGTACCAGTAACAGGTTCAATTGCATCAAACGCCATTCCTGATGGTAATATTATTTGTACACCTGGTAACAGTTCTGTTAGGTTATATCCAACATATAATCATTTCAAATTTTGTTTATTTGGAATATCTTCAGTTATTTCAGGACTAGCAGGAGAAGTTAAATTGTAATCATAATATCTTGTAAATGCAAACATTCTATTTGCTTGACGGTCGGCATAACGATTAGTATCATATGATAAGTATGTCAATGCTAATTGACTAGCTCAATCAGTTGCATTTAAAACGGGACTTGGGTCTTTTGGTAAAATCTCTTGTTCTCAATATGCTTTCATCTCACGTCAATTCTTAGCTTGACATGGGTGGTCTTCACCACTTTCTAATGGTGTGCCTTCAAAACACACTACTTCATTTTCTATATATTCTCCAGTTTGCGTATCACGTTCATGAACAATATACGATCCTGCTGTCATATTCTGATTATTTAATTCAGTTAAAGGTGTAGAGAATACAAACAATGTAAGTGATTGATAAATTAAGAATGCTAAAGAAATAATTACGTTAGTAATAATAATTCCAACCTTAGCAAAGTTAATTGTTAAAAGAATAGAAATTGAACCAAAAATTGCAAATGTAACCGCATTACCAATAAACATTGAAATTAATAATCCAACATAAAATTGTGGTTCAGTTCTTGGCAAGAATGCCGTGAACATTGTAATTAATACAGTTGAAATGTTTACAAGTAAACAATAAACCCCAAACACTACAAACTTACTCATTACAATTTTAAATCGTGAAATTGGCTTAGAGATAACGATTAATTCTGTTCCCTCTTCATTGGTTTCTTTGAAAATATTAATTGATAACACTGCAGTGTATAATCCAGCAACCATTCCCATGAACGTTTGACAAATACTCATTGTTGTGTTAGCTCAAACTTGCAAAGTATTCATTGTTGCAAGTAGTGGTAGCAAAATAATAAATGAGATGCAAGTAAATGCAAAAAGAAGTCATGTTATTCAAACTGACTTTTTCTTTGCTGTTGTAACAAATAAAAATTTAAAATACGTAAAACTCATATTATTATTTGTTTAAGTATTATATAGATAATATCTTTTTTATTAAAAAAAGATAATAATTGATAAAAAAATAAGGACTTGCCTTATTTTATAGTAAGTTGTGAACAACTGATTGAATGTCATCATCATCTTCACAAGAATCAAGGAAACGTTCTAGTTTTTCTAATAACTTTTCATCATTAATATCTTTTTTGTCTTGAGCAACTAATTTAACTTCACCAGAGTGAATACTAAAGCCTGCATCAATTAGTGCTTTCTTAGCATCATAGAATTGGTTTGGATCAACTAAAACTTCATAGTTATCTTCATGATCTTTAATATCAGCTACATTGAAAGGCAGTAATGATTCTAAAATAGAATCTTCATTTGTTTTTGCATTTTTTAATAAGATAAATTCAGCATAATTATCAAAGAAAATTTTAACAGAGTTTGGGCGAGCAATTTGCCCATTAATTTTGCCAAGATAACCTCTTAGGTTACTTGCTGTTCTATTTGTATTATCAGTTAAAGCATTAATAATGAATTGTGTCCCGTTTGGTCCATAACATTCATAAACTACTGATACCATATTTGCCGGATCTTTAGCAGCTCCAGAAATATTTCTTTCAATTGATTCTCTTGATAAGTTATTGGCTAAAGCTTTATCAACAGCAGCTTTAAGTCTTGGGTTGGCATCAATATTTGGTCCACCAACTTTTGCAGCTGCTTTAATTTCTTTTGCAAGCTTAAGTCAAATTTTAGCTTGCATTTGTTGCTTTTTATTTGTTTGACTTGCAACTAAATGTTTACGTGGCATTATTTAATTTCCTTTAACACCAATAGTAGTGTTTTTCATCATTCTAATATTGATTTTACTTCAACTCTTTCAGCTGGAGAGTGACAGTCATACATTCTTGGACCGACTGCAACAGCATGGTTCATTAATTGTGGACTATTATCAATAATTGCTGCTGGTTCAATACCACCTGGGTCTTTAGCAGGTAATGTATATCTACCTGTTACTTTAGTAAAACATTTGCTTCATGTTTGTACAATTTCAACTTTGTCTGGATGTTCAGTTAATCATGGAACACATGTTAATATATTTTGGAAATTTCTAAATCCAAATTTCATTCCAAAATATCTTAATCGATCAAATTGGTAGTTTAATCCGTCGGTGAAGAAACAACGTGGCATCATAAAGACTTTTAATATATTGTCTTCTGTCTTAACCATTCCTACGTTATTGGTAGAAAAGATATGTTTCATAGTTATATCCATTCGATCAATACCTGTTGGAATATATGAAAAGAATCAGAAAATTTGTTCAGTTTCATCATAATTACAAGCTTGTTTAACTTGTTTTGATGCTAAACTAACATTAATTCTTCCTTCTTTATCCAAGCCTTGAGCCATTGTTATGGCAACATCTAATGCATGTTTTAAATGTTTTTTTAATTCTGGTATATCTTTTGGATCAGCCTGAATTGTTATGTCAGCTCTTCTTGGTATTGCATTAAAAGCGTTACCACCTTCAATGCTTACTAATGAAACTTTACTGTGGTCTTGCGAGAATGAATAAAGGGCTTGACATAAGAAGGTAATAGCATTATTTAAAGGGTTGTGAACCGCTAATGCAGAGTGGCCACCATCTAAATGTGAAACCTGTACTAAATAAGTCTTTGTTCCTTTGTGAACAGGCATTAGTTTTAATGGTTTTTCACAAACAACTCTGTTACCACCATTACTTGATGTATACATTTTTTCCGGACAATCAATATCCAAGTTCAATAAATGTTTTGCTTTAAAATATTTTTTTGGTATTGAATTCATGCAATGTTGAATATCAACTTCTTCAGTAACACTTAATAGAACTTCAAGTGGGCCATGTTGGTATCTATTTGATGTCATTATTTCCATAATAGCTGCTACACCAATACCATCATCAGCTCCTAATGTTGTTCCATCACATTTGATGTAACCATCGGTTGTGTCATAGAAAGGTTTAACTGGTGTGACATTTAAATCAACTTTCACATCTGCAGTCTTTGTTAAAACCATATCCATATGAGCTTGTAATAAAATTGTTGGTTTTTTTTCACAACCTTTTGTTGCTGCTTTTTTTGCAAATATAGCGCCTGAACTAAATTGTTTTACATGACATCCTGCTTTATTTAATTCATGCTTTAACATATCAGCTAAAGCTGCTTCATTGAATGAACCATGTGGAATGGCACATATTCTTTTGAATCAAGACAATACATTTTTTGGTTCTAATTTTTCAAAATCAAATCTTTTCATTTTTACTCCTATTTATCTAATCTTGCTAATGTTAATTGAATAATTTTTCACAATTTTGATGTGTCTGATACATTAAATGCTTCACTTGGTGAATGACAGTTATACAACGATGTATTAATACTAATAGTGTTTGCAATCATGTTTGGGTTCTTAACGCAAACAATTCCACATTCAAGACCGGCAGGAACTGCTACAAACTTAATTTCTTCACCAACAATTTCTTTGAATGATTTTGCATAAATTTTAGCAAGTTCGTTTTGTTTTAAATCGTTAATGAATGAAAATAATTGACCTTCTTGCTTGTAATTATTAAAACCAAGCAATTGGCCTAATGATTCAATTTTTCTAACTGTTTTTTGAATGTCACCATCTAAGTAACTTCTAATTTTAAAATCAGCTCTTAGTTTGTCACCTTCGGTACTTATAAAACCAATATTAGATGATGAATACATATCAGTTGACCCAGCTTGACTTGTAAACACTTTATTTGGTGCTAATGATGCAAACAATAAAATGTTTATTGATGTTTGAATTGTAAACCTCTTCTTCGGAGGGTCAATTCGATCAAACGATAATACTGCATCATTTTCTAGACCTTGTGCTACTTTTTTAGCAATCTTTAATTGATTAATTAAAAATCTTTTTAATTTTTCAAATTGTTGATTTTCAATAATTACATCTGCTTTTGCATATGTTGGAAGTGAGTTATTTATTGGTCCACCCTCATATTTTGAGACATGAAAATGAAACTTATTTAAGTGAGCAAAGTCGTGGATACATTGTGCAAGGAATTCAATTGGATTAATATGTGGTCGACTAATATTTGTTCCTGAATGACCTCCATGTAACCCAGTTAATGCAATTGAATATGCATCTTTACTGTCATTATCTTCTGTTTTAAGAGGGCAATCATATTTCATTGTTGAACATCCAGCACCACCATAGGTGATTTCATTGAATGTTTCACTATCAATATTGATGTAATACTTAGCTTTTAATTCATTATTAGGTAAATCATCGATAACACATTTACCTGGCAAATCTTCTTCATTTACAGTAAATAAATGTTCAATTGGACCGTGCTTAAGATTTTTATTATGCATAATGGCTAATTGAATTGCGACGCCAATACCATCATCACCACCTAGTGATGTTCCATCAGCTTTAATCATTCCAGTTTCAGTATCATAGAAGGCATTGATACCTTCTTTTAAAAGATCCTTTTCTACTTTGTCTTCTTTAGCCAAAACCATGTCTAGGTGAGATTGTAACAAAACTATTGGTCAATTTTCACAACCATGACTTGCGTCTTGTCTTGCTAAAATCATTCCACTAGGATAAACCGTTGTCTTACATCCAGCTTTCTTACAAACTTCAGCAGTTCATTTAGAGATTGCTTCTTCGTGATATGAACCACGAGGAATTTTTGTTAGTTCTTTGAACCATTTCATTACTTCCTTTGGCTCAATATTTTCAATATCTCTTATTTCCATAAATATCTCCTTAAAGATTGTCGATATATTATATATTTATTATAAAAAATAAAAGTATTGTAAACAATACTTTTATTCTCTCTTTTTAGTTTATTTACTAGAACATTCCAGCAGGTAAGTAACATCCTATTGCCATTAAGCCTAATCCAACAACTAAGACAATTAGAATTTGTTTTCAGCTTGCTTTGACAAAGTCTGAGTAGTCCATCTTCAACATTTCTAAGAATGGAAGAACCATACCTGTTGGAGTGAATAGGTTTACTCAACCCATTGCTGCAGCAAATGTAGTTACTGAACCTGATACTGTAATAGTTTCAACACCTCCAGCAATTAATCCACCAACTGTTGGACCAATAATTGGGAACATTGCAGATGATAGACCAGATGATGATGGAATGAAGATTGTTAGTAGTGAAACTACTAAGAAAATCATTAACATCGCACCGATTGCTGGCATGTGTTTTAATGCTGCACCTAATCCATCAGCAATTAAGTTATTAAATCCTGATTCGTTAAGTGTGATTGCAAGACCTCTTGCAAGAGAAACGATGAATGCTACACCAATAAAGTCAGCACATCCCTTTAAGAATGTTTGCATAAAGTGTGGAGCACTCTTTCAGTTAATTACACCAACTAGAACGGCTCCAACAAAGAACAAAAAACCAGCTTCTAGCATTCCAAAGCTACCAATTGGACAAATTGATGTTAAGAATGGGAATGTATTAGCTAATCATGTTTGTAAATCAATAAAACCAGTTCAACCAGTAATTTCTTTTCAGTCAATTAAACAAATAATTAACATTAAGAATGTTACTCCAAAGACAATTAGAGTTCACATACGTTTTGTTGTCATTGGTGGAAGTGCATCTTTATCAAATGAGTATTTAGATTTAAATTCTTCATTTGACATGTATACACATGATTTTTGTGGATTTTTCTTCATTCGAAGTGCATAAATCATCGTACATGCAATTGATGCAATAGTTACTACAGCAAAGATTACTAATCTTCATGTAATACCAACCATCATACCAGGAATCAAAGCTGGGTCCATTGTTGTACTTTTCATTGCTTCAATAGCTGTAGAAATCAATACAGGGTTAACTGTTGATCCCATAACACCTACACCAGCTGACATAAAGACAACCATGAATCCAGTCATTGCATCATATCCTGCAGCAAACAATAATGGAATAACTACTAAGAATAAGGGTAGTAATTGTTCACACATATTGAATGTTGAACCACAGATTGATAGAATGAACATTAAGATTGGAATTAGAATAATTTCTTTACCTTTCATTTTCTTAAGTAAAGCACCAATTCCAGCTTCTAGGGCTTTTGATTCACTAACTAATTCCATACAAGCATTGAATAGTAATAAGAAAATTACAATTGATGCTGCACCAGAAACTGCACCAAGGTTAGTTGAATTGTATCCAGCAAAACCACGTAGTGGGTTTAAGAAGATATCAAGTAATCCTGGAATTTGTCCTGGAACTTGTTCACCTTCAGTGTTGGTAACAATTAAATTACCACCAGCCAAGTAAATTACTCAAATAGCAAAGACAATACCCACTAAGGCTGCAAAGATAATAAGCAATGCACTTGGAAGTTGCATTTTTGGTTTTTTGAAATTAGGGTTTGATTTTAACTTTAGGGCATATTGATGTTTTAATTCTTTATGCTTTCAAATTTTGTCAAAGACAATACCTAGTATTGGTACTCAGAAAAATCATTTAGTTAAATCAGAGAATTTCGTTTCTAAAGGTTGTTCACCTCTATACGTAAGAAGTAGCGAGTAGGTTAAACCACCAGCTAAACCTGCAACAATAACAAGTACAGATACTATAATGTTGCTATTTATTTTAGCTTGGTCGCCTTTAAAGGCATCTTGGCATACTAACGATAAAATTAGCATGACAATACCAAGCGTTAAAAAGATATTAAAAACAAAGAATTTGTTTAAAAACTTTTTAAGTGGTCATTTAACTCGTTCAGGCTTCTTAGTTAATGTAGATTTATTTTCTGTTTTCGTCATTAATAATACCTAAATTTTAAATGGTGCTCGAAAAGGGACTTGAACCCATAAGAAGTTACCTTCAATAGATTTTGAGTCTATCGCGTCTGCCATTCCGCCACTCGAGCATTTATATTTTGTGGCTAATAAAATAGTAAGTTAAAAATCGATTTTTTTGCGCAAAACTTATTAACTTATTAATCTATCTATTATTTATTATATAAATAATATAGGTTATGAAAGACATATTTTTATATGATGTCCATACTCATACGAATATGGACCCGATGATAAGGCAATTGGATACCATTGTTTCTATATGCAAAGATAAAAACATTATTTGAAATGCAGTGGGGACAAACTATGAAGATTCGGTTATAGCTATTAATCAAGCTAAACAATACCCAGATCAAATTTATGCAACAGTTGGTATTCATCCAGATAACTGTAAGGATTTAAATGATATACAAAAACTTGAAGATCTTTATTTAAAAAATAAAGATGTTGTTGTAGCATGAGGTGAATGCGGTTTAGATTATCATTATGAAAATTTTGACAAAGAAAAACAAATTTTATTCTTTAAAAAACAATTAGAAATAGTTAATAAATACAATCTACCTGTTTGTATTCATGTCCGAGCTGCAGAAGAAGATTGTTTTAAAATATTAAAAATGGTTAAGAATCCTAATAAAGTCTGAATTCATTGTTTTGCAATGGGGACAGATTGAGCAAAAAAATATATTGATGCTGGTTATATGTTATCAATTCCAGGAATTGTTACATTTAAAAATGCTAAGGCACTTAATGAAGCATTAACGGTTATCCCATTAGACCGAATGATGGTAGAAACTGATGGGCCATGACTAGCACCTGTTCCTCATCGTGGTAAAACAAATTATCCATATTATGTTCAATATGTAGCAGAAGACATTGCCAATAAATTACAAATGTCTAAAGAAGAGGTAATAAAAAAATTAACAGCTAATGCTGTTAACTTCTTCAGTCTTAAATAAATTTTTTAATTTCTCTTTGTGCATCTTTTTTCTTTTTAGTTTCACGTTTGTCCGCACTATTTTTTCTTTTAGCAATAGCAATAGTTAGTTTAATTTTGCCGTGTTCTAAATGAATATTTAAGGGAATGACTGTTTCTTTAAATTTTTTAATATGATTTTGAATCTTAAGAATTTCACTCTTATGCAATAATAATTTTCTTGTTCTTGTTGCGTCATCACCTTTTAGGTTTGATTGTTTTCATGGTGTAACATGCATGTTAATAACAAATGCTTCATTATTTCTAAAAGTTACAAATGCTTCATCAAGATTTGCTTGTGAATCAATAATCGATTTAACTTCAGATCCTCATAATGATATACCACATTCATATTTATCTTGAATGCTGTAATTAAATAAAGCTTTTTTGTTATTAACAAGAATCTTCATAATTAAATCCTTCTAACAACTTCAAACTCTATTTTTCTTTCATTCATATCAGAACTAATACATTTAGCTCTAAATCTAGTTCCTAATGTAATAATCTTGTTTGAATTCTTTCCTATTAATTGGAAATTTCTTTCATCATATATATAAAAATCATCTTTTAAGTTAGCTAACTTAATCAATCCTTCAATTGTGTTTGATAATTCAACAAAACAACCGAATTTTGTTACAGCAGATACTCTCACATCAAACTCTTCACCAATATGATCTTTCATATACTGAGCAAACTTTAAGGCATTAACGTCCCTTTCAGTTTGAATTGCTCTAAGTTCTGCTTCATTTGATTTATCACAATATTCTTTTAGCATTTCTATCAATTTTTTACGATCATCATCAGTATATGCTTTTCTATTGAAAAGATACATTCAATATAAACGATGTACAACTAAATCTGGGTATCGTCTAATTGGAGAAGTAAAGTGAGTATAGTTTTTACTTGCTAATCCAAAGTGACCAATATTTTTAGTATCATATTCCGCTTTAGCCATTGTTCTTAACATTAAGATACTAACCAAGTCTAGGTTAGGGTTGTCAGCATTATTAACCAATCAATTAGACATTGATTTAGGTGTAATAGATAAATCACCTGCTGGAAGTTTAAAGTTTAATTTCTTGGCTTCAACTTTAAACATTTCTACACGTTCTGCTTTTGGTTCTCCATGCACACGATACACAAATGGCCATTTAACTTTAATTGCTTCGATAGTAACTGCTTCATTGGCAGCAACCATGAAGTCTTCAATCATAGATTGAGCTGTACCAGTTTCTCTTAATTTAATGTCGATTGGTTCACATTTTTCATTAACAATAATTTTAACTTCTGGTATTTCTAGTTCAACATAACCACGATTCTTTTTCATGGTGTATAAAATATCATGTAATTTTCTAGATGTTTGTAACATCTTCTTAATTTCAGGAGTATCTTTTTCAAGTTTATCTCTTCCATCAAAGAAAGCATTAACTTCATCATAACTAAACCTACGATGTGATTTAATAATTGATGGATATGTCTTAATGTCTAAGAAAGATCCTTTCTTATCAATAATCATTTCGCATGTTAGAGCTAATCGCTCAACATTTGGATTTAATGAACATAAATCATCAGATAAGTTATGAGGAAGCATTGGAATAACTCGATCGACAAGATATGTTGAACATCCTCGTTTCAATGCTTCTAGATCAAGACATGAATTCATCTTAACATAATGACTTACATCAGCGATTGAAACATATAGTCTATATGTTCCATCTTCTAATTGTTCACAATAAACAGCATCATCAAAGTCTTTTGATGTTGCTGGATCAATTGTAACAATATCTAAATGAGTTAAATCTTTTCTCAATGCTTTTTCATTTTCATCAATATTTAGTTTTAACTTATTGGCATAGTCAATAACTTCATCGGGAAATTCAGGTTCAATTCCATTGTCATAGACAATGGATAAGATGTCGGTACCAACATCATTAATATGTCCAATAATTTTAGCAACTTTACAAATTGCTTCAGTATCAGTGAATTTAGTAACTGTATATAGGAATTTAGTTCCATTAGATAATCCAGTTGTATCTTCTAATTTGATTGGTAGATACATTTTTTTATCGTCAGTTTCCACTTGATAGTGTTCACCATCAGATTTATAACATCCAACATAAAAACCTTTGGCATGTTTAAGTACTTTTAGTACTTTAGCATCCTTAAGGTCTTTGCCTGGACTTTCCATTTTTAATAAAGCAAATTCAATAGTGTCACCATCTAGTGCGCCACCTAAATTTGTTTTATGAACAAAATATCCTGCGTCTTCCTTGCCTTCTTCAGTAATAAATCCAGCCAATTTAGAGTTAATACGAATAACACCTCTAAAGATCTTAGACATATCAACATCAGCTTTAGGGTAACCTAAAACTAATTTGCCACTTCTTAACTTAATTAGTTGACCAGAGTTAATTAAGGATTGAATGTTTTTAAAAAAAACATTCTTATCAACACCAGCTTCTTTATTTGATAATTTTCGTAAAATAATACCAATTGGTATTGGTCTTTTGCCTTCTTTGGCAACAATTTCTAATACTTGTTTATAGTAGTCTGGCTTCTTGTTTTGCATATTAAATAAATAATAATGCAATACCAAGACCCAATAATATTAATGTCACAATAAACATTATGATTTGCAAAATCTTTACAAATCCACGGTCTTTAGTTTTCTTGAATAGTTCAAGGTCTTGACCTGCTTGTGCATTAAGTCCAGCCCCTGTACCACTACCAGATAATAATAGCCCTACTAGTAGTGCTATTCCACCAAACACAAACATTACTATTGCAATGGGAGTCATTATTAATCCTTCTTTTACATATGTATATTATATACATTAAATAAAAAAGAGGTTACAAACCTCTTTTTCTCTTTTTTGTAAAGTATGTACCATTGTTATCAGTGATGTATTGTTTTAAATGGGTAATTAATGGGATGTAATGGTCTTCATACTTATCCATTTTTTCATATTCATCTTTAAATAAATGATAGACTAATTTAGAAAATTCTAAACTAAATAGATGGCATTGTTCTTTTTCATAACATTGCCCACACAATAATCCATGTTGTAAAAAAGATATAGTTTTTATGTGGTGGTTGTGACATATAACACAATCATCAACGTGTAAATCTATTCCAGTTAATTTGCAGTAACTACGCAAAATAATTAATTCTGCTTTAGCATCATTGATTTTTTTATCAATTGCATATTTGCGCATTGTTTCATAAAAAACATAATTCTTCTTATTTGGGTATATTAACTGTTCTGTTAATGAATTTAATGTAATTAGACTTTGTCTAAAGTTTGGTCACTCTACTTTATTTAGTGCATTTATTTTCATTAATCTAGACATCTTGTCTTCATTTCTTGCTAAGAAAAATTGAAACTCACAATAATTACCAAGTTGCATGTGTCTTGCATTATGGCTTTCAATTCTTTTAGTTCCTTGTGCTAAACAAACAAATTTATTACCAAATTCATTAATGAAAGTTATGACCTCATCAAACATTTGATAGTCATTTCTTGCAATTAGATATCCTTTAGTAATAATTTCAGACATATTTATTTTTTAAAATAACCTACCGATTGAAGGAATTGTTCATCATTTCTCCAATCTTCTTTAACTTTAACAAATAACTTAAGCATGATGCGACAGTCAAAAAACTTTAAAAGTTCTTGTCTTGCTTTAGAACCAATAAGTTTAATCATTTTACCACCAGCACCAATAACAATTGGTTTTTGGCTTTCTTTTTCTACAATAAGTGAACAATTGATAGTGAATAGATTTTGTCCCTTATCAAAGTTTTTGCTGTCAACTACTACTGCCATTGAGTGTGGTACTTCTTGCTTCAAAATATATAAAGCTTGCTCCCTAATTATTTCTTGTATTAAGAAATCATCTGTCATATCACTAGGTTCAAAGAAACCATCTTGTGGGGCTAAATCATAGATAAAAGAAATGACATTATTAACATCTTGCAATGAGTTGTTGTCAATTAGCATTTTGTGCTTAACATCACTTAAACCATAAAGGTTTATTTTGTCTTCTAATTTTATTTTCGAATCTAAATCTTTATGAGTAAAGACAACAATAAGGTTTCCAACCTTATAGCTTTTAATAACATCAATTAATATCTTATTTCCTCCAACATCATCCCTTGATGCATCAATAAGCAAAAGAACTAAATCAGCTTGTTTAAAACTTTGCTTTACTTGCGAGTTTAAGAAACTATCAAGTTTGTTTTTTGGTTGATGAAATCCAGGAGTATCTGTAAAACAGATGCGGATCCGATCATCCTCATAAACTGTTTTAATTTGGTTTCTCGTTGTTTGTGGCTTATATGAAACAATTGCCACTTTTTGTTTCATGGCTTTATTTAAAAAAGTTGATTTACCGGCATTAGGTAATCCAACAATTGCTACCGTACATTGCTTCTTCATTATAGAGTTACTACCCCTAACACTACTAATAGTGCTCTAATTAAAACCATTAAGCTAACAATGATTGACATAATTGAAAGAATAAGCATGGCTGCTGCTGCCACATCCTTAATCTTTTTAGCATTATAACTAAACTTAAACGACACCATGTCCGTTAAGTTCTCAATGGCAGTATTAATTAGTTCACCACTAATTAATACAAGCATACATATTACTAATATGATTCAATCATAATAGTGCATACCTTCATGTAAGATACCACCAAGAATAAAAACAACAGCTGTACATATAAAATGTACTACTAGTGATGATTCTTCTCTTAAACTAGATCCAATACCGCGAAAGGCATATAGGAACTTTCGAAAGAAAGCTCCTTTAGTTTTTCTTTTTTTAGGATTGTTGTTTTCCATACTATTTAATTATATATTTAGTATCTATTTGTGCTTTGTTAATTATCTTATCAGTTAGAGACATCATAACTTTTTCATCTTTAGTGTTCATGTGGTCGTAACCTAAAAGATGTAATAAGCCATGCGTAAATAAAAATATTAATTCACGTTGTAAACTATGTTTATATTCTTTTGCTTGCTTCTTTGCTTGGTCTAAACAAATAAAAATTTCACCAAGCAACGGAACAAAGACTGAACTATCGTCACGATTAGCAAAGCTAATCACATCAGTAACTTGGTTTATCTTACGATATTTTTTATTTATTTCTTTTATGCATGATGTATTAACGATATTTACATCAAATACAAGATTCTCACACAATTGAAGTTGATTGAATGTTGATACACAAATAGCGTTAAAGGCCTTTTTAACGCATTCTACCGGTAATTTACCATAAAGTCTATATCTTATCATTATTTAACCTTCTTGCTCTCAAATATGGCAGCGTAAGTTAATTTAAATGCAAAAACATGGTACTATATCAAATTTAATATAATAAACATTTTGAGAACTTATTTTACCATAACCATCACCCACCATAGTGTAAGAGCCTTCGCCCAACATACAAATGCTACGTAATCAATACATTATGTTGTGATCATATATATGTCTGTTACATTTTCTTTTTTCGTTTTCCTCTCATGAATCTATACCTTCAAAATATTCATAGCATTTTCCTTCTTCTGGTCAAACGAAATCGGAACTCTCTGTTGGTTTTCCACAACCAATTTCAGTAGATGACAAACATCATACCCATTCAAACAAATCTTGTATTTGAAAAACATTATCGCTAGAAATTGATGTTGGCTTTTTAACTTGTTTAAGATATGTCTCCTCCCCACCTTTGCTTAAGCCCATTGCTTCATCGATTATTTCTTTCATTTTTCATGTTTCACGACGTACATTTGATCTTTCCCATGAAAAAAATGGTTTAACTCTCTCATCATTTCAGTTGGCTTCAACTGGTATTTTTTCAAAAGTTTCTGGATCTTGAGGATCTTGAACATAATGAAAAAAACATGTCTCAAATTTAAAAGTTAGCATCGCTTTGTTAACACCATCTAATAAATCATCATGATTTTCACCAATAACAATGACTGATTGCCTGCAATTATCAATATAAATATCTTTTGTCATACCAACCATAGACATTGAGTTGTTGTATCTTGCTCTCATAAAGTCAATATTTGTAGAAGCTCAATAGGCAACGTTTTCTCATGTATCATCATTAAATGATGAAACTGTATCATATTTAGCTTCTAGAAACTTTTCGATTTTCTTATCATAACTCTCAATTACTAAATCATACGAAAACGTTTTGCCTTGTTCTAGTTCTGATGTAGTTGACATTATTAAATCAAATTCACAAAAATTAGAATCATCATGAGTTATGTTAATGTCTATTGTCAAAGTTCCTAACTCAGATGAAGCATTTTTAATTGAAAATCCATACTCATATGGTGATAATCCATTAAATAATTTAAAACCAGGGTATATAGCCTGATATTTATCGTTAAGATAAACAAAATCTGTTTTGTGTATGTCAGGAATGAGTAAAGAAGTTGAAACAGAAAAAGAAAAAATCTGATTAAATAATGATATTTCTTTTTGTTTATCATAAATTATCAAATTAAATAAATAGCGTCCATTAGGGATATTCTTATTCACTTGGCTTGATACAACTACATTAAAATGGTTGTCTTGGGTCGGACGAATTTTAGCCTCAAAAGAATCATAATCAGAAAAAATTGCATAAGCACCAAGTAATAAATCACTTTTATCATTTCCATTTATTAAAGAAAAGCCACTAAAAGTAATAGATATTTCTTCTTCGCTTCTTTGTGCTTCGGCATGTGTTGAACCTGTAAAATTAATTTCAAGTTTTGTGTTTGAACAATTCGTCAAAACAACAAAAGATGTTATCAGTGCAAAAATAGAACTAAGCTTAGATATTCAGTGTATTTTTCTCATATCATTATTATATATAATTTACTTTTTTGTCAAAAAAACAAAAACTTTGTATCTTGTTAAGATATGATAAAATGAACCCAATTATATTACACAACATAAATTAAAAAACCATGAAATCATGGTTTTTTATATTTAGATTAAAAGTAAGAATTAAATTTTACAAAGGTGGCATATCAGGTCAATTATTATGATATCAGTCAACATAATCCTTATATGTATCTTTCATGTAATATCTTCACTTTTTTATAAATTCTGCTTTATCTTGCTCTGATTTGTCGCTTTCAACATTTCTCTTAATTGCAGGATATCCATATTGTTCATTTTTTAGGAAGTCATCCTCAAAAAATTTGAACATTTCAAAGATATCTCTGTTCCTTGGACTTTGCAACATTGCTTTTGTTCGGCCTTGAAAAACAGCATTTCATTTTCCTGCTATAGCATTTACTGCAGCTTTTATTTTGTTGTCTTGTTCAGGTGTAAATAAATCAAGTACATATTCGCCTTCTTGTACATAGTATCCAGTTTCTAAATCACCCACTAAATGATAATCCGCCGTACCTGGTCCTGGTTCCACTGGTTTCTCTTTTCTCATATCCTTATTTTTTTTATTTAAATATAAAGTTACAAGACTAAGTAGTAAGGTTAGAAACACAAGTCCAAAAGATATTAATCAACGTGGTCCACCATAGTCCCAATCACTAAGTATAGCATTCAAAGCTTCTTTTTCAGCACCCATTTCTTCTTGGTCATGAACAAATAATTTCATCGGCTCAGAATCCATAATAGTTGAATAATATTGGTTGATGTACATAGCGTCATGTCCTAAGGCTCTAAATTTTGCTTTTTTCTCATTGACTTCATTTTGGTTATAGTTACCATTGTCATCAGAAATTACAAATCATTCATTCTTGTCACTATCCATTCTAGCAATCATATTTCTAACATCTTCATATTTTTCATCTTCGTCCTTTTCAAACTTATCCACAAAAGCATTAACATTCTTATTGAAATCTCTAATTTCATCGTATAAGTATTTTTTGTACATACCAGTTCTAACACCTTCGCAAGCAAGTATTAAAAGTTCAAAGAAAAGAATTGATAAATTTATAATACGAGCTTTAACAGTACTTTCCTTCCAAGTTACAAAAATATATATTATTTGCGCTCCAACTAACACACCAGTACCTATTGTTGTAGCCATTTGAGAATAATAATCAAATTCTGAATCTTTTTCTGGTTGGTTAAGTTTGCGGTCAAGATAACCATGAACAAATCGATAAACTTTTTCAAATTTACAGTTTGTCATTTCATAGTATTCATTAGAGATAAGATAATTATGACAATCATCTACATCTTTCTTAATACTTGCACTATCAGGGTCATATTTAGAGTTTTTGAATCGAATGTTTAGTTTGTTCTTAACTAAGTTATTACCAAAATCATCTTCTTTAATATCGATTTCAGAAGTAATATAACAATTCGTTAAAAAAGTTTCAATTAAAGATAATCGATTTGTATCAGATACACCATTTTGACGGATTGATTCTTCCTTCTCTTCCATACTCTTAAAATATTCATCAATTAGTGCATAGTGTGATTCTTCTCCATTTATATAACCAACTTGCAAACCAGCGTTACATAGCGCTTGTTCATCAATGGTTCCTGTTCAGTGTTTGCTATCATCTTTATCTTGTTTTGTGCCATCAAAGAACGCTTCATAAGCTTGATCTTCTTTATTAGCTCATTTAAATGCAATCTTTGCTTTGCTTATGTCAGAATTAAAGTAAATATCTTCAATATTTTTTTGTTCTTCACTGGCTGAAATTTGTATAGCAAATTGAAGTGTTTCGATAGGTAAATCTTGTATTATTTCATTTAATGATGTTTTGGCATTATTTTCAATTTGATTAGAAATTTTTACAGGATCAATATCACGAAGATGAGCTGTAACAGCTTCTTGTTTTTCAGGTGTATATTTAGTTAAGTAAAACGATTTGATTAATGATAAATCAATGTAAAGCATGTGGACATTAGCTGCTTTATCATCCTGTATTTTTTTAAGTTTTGGGACGATTGTAAACATTGGAATCATCTTATTTGGTTCAAAAGTAATTAGTTTATCTGGGTCTGACTTCTTAGTTATTTTGAACAGTTTATTCATTGTTGCTGTATCAATTACTTGGTCTTCTTTTAAATTTAATTGATCTAAACGGTTTTCTTCGCTTTCTTCGATGTATTCAAAATGATATTCATCAGCAAAATCAGCTAAACGTTGTGTCGCACTAACTAATGCAATTTCATCATTAGTGTCTTCAAAACAAGTAATGATTTGCTTTTTAGCTTCAATCATTCCACCTAGGGCATCATTACCATATTTTGCTTTTAAATTCTTTTCAATAGCATCAAATTTAGCTCGAGATTCAGTTAAAATTTTGCTAATAAATGTTGGGGCAAATTTACTACTTTCCATGTAAGTCCTCATTGACTTAGCCATTCCGTTGTATATACTTGCTAATTGTGATCATTTTACTGATGATTGTCTAGCTAATTTAAAACCGAATGTATTTCGTACATGATCAACCATTGCACTAGTCAATGCAGTTCAACCATTTTTGTTTGTAGTTGATAATTTATCAAAATTGGTTATTGCTCTGTTGTATTCATCTCGTGCCCAAGTTGCTTTTTCAGGATGCGCAATTATGTATGCATTCACCTCATTTTCAAAGCTACCTTTTAGTTTTTCATATGTTGCTGATGTTACACCATATTCTTTATCAATTTGTTGATAAAGAGCATTTTCATTTTGCTGATTAGCACAACTTGAAAGTGGTGCAATAACACTGGTTGTAGCTACAAGACCAGACATAGTTGATATTATAATTTTGTTTCGTTTTTTCATATTTTTTCCTTTCTATATCATATACTTTTCTTTAGTCTTTTCAATCTAGATTATTGAAGAAATTCATAAAATCTCTACCTCTGCCATCAATATAGTCCAAATCTCTTGCTAATTCTTGGTCCAATATTTCAGCTTCTTTCCGAGTTAGTTCTTTCTGACTTTTGATTTTTTCTCGAAATTTATTAAAAAGTCTTTTTCACTCATCTTTTGCTCTTTCTAGCACGTTATGAACTGATTTCTCCGATGATTTCAATAAACCTTGTTGTGAAAGAAACAACAAGTTGTTGCGATAATCGTCCCCTAACATATGTCCTAGGCGCAATTTTCCATCATAATCGCTTCCACTACCTCTACCTCCTCCAGTAAAGTCAGTTCATGCATCCATTAATTCATTAAAAAAGTCAGTGAACTCCTTAGAGATTGTTTCATGTTCATCTACGACAGCTTCTTGTTCTCTTTCATTTTGCAGTTCTTCAACGTGTTCAGCAACCTCTTGGACATCTTCTGGTGGTAGATTGTGCAATTCAACTGCTATATTATTAACTTGTCTGCGCTTAAAATAATAAACTAAAAGATTAAGTCCTGTTATTACAATATCAAGCAAAAAAGATCACAATCAGTGTATTCCACCAATATTAAATTTACCCAAAAGGGCATTCATTTGATCAGCATCAGTTTGGTGAACTTCTTGAATTCCAATAAATTGGGTCATTCCTTCAGATTCTATAATAGTTGAATAATATTCATTTATTTTAAATGCATCAGAACCAAGGTTTCTAAAAGCAATAGATTTTTTATTGTATTCACTTTGATTATAATTTCCATTATCATCAATGATTACAAAGTATTTTTCTTTATCTGCATCGATCGTAGCAAACATATCATAAGCTTTTGGATATTTGTCTTTATCTCTAATATCGTTCGCAAAATCACTAACACGTTTACAAAAATCTTGTTGTGGTTTGATGTATTTTGTTTTGATAAGATGAGTTTGTCCACATTGAAGACCAAACGCTATGCAAGTTATCAAAATAATTAATAAATCTGTAAGTTGATTTCAGAAATCAGTGGTGCTGTTTCAATTCTTATAGACTTGATAAATTAAAAATCCAATTCCAACTATTCCTGCACATAAAACTATGGCTTGACCAAAAGCTCATCCATCTGCTTGGTCTACAAAAGTTTTGAATTTGTTCTTGGTGTGGGCTTCAATAAAATTATTTACCTTATTAAATTTTACGTTAGTTAAGAAGTAGTAGTTTCTAGAAATAGCATAATCATTGCATTGTAGTGTTTGTTCTGGACGATATTTACTTTCGTCACCATTATACCTAGAATTGTTAAAACCAATATTTAGTTTGTTTGTGACAACATTGTGATTTTGACCAGATTCATCGGTAGTTTCAGTAATATCTACATTGGAACTCAAAGAACAATTAGCTAAAAATGATTCAGCTAAATTTAACACTCCATTTTTGTTGCCTTGCTCACGTAATGCATTTTTTTCCTTAGCACTATTCACATATTCGGCAAGCGGTACATAGTGTGGATTGTTTTTTTCATAAGCAATTTCTAAACCAGCAGCAGATAACGATTGAAGGCTAATTTCTCCTGTTCAATGTTTTTTGCCATCTTCATCTCTTTTTGTACCATCAAAGAATACTTCATAAGCTTGCTTGTCAATATCAGTAGGTCAGTGAAAAGTAATATGTCCGTAATCTGAGTTTTCATTAAAGTAAGTTTCTTTAATGTTTTGTTTTTCTTGCTCAGATGTAATTTGTACAGGGAATTCAATTGTTTGGATAGGTAAATCTTGTATTATTTGGTTTAATGTTTTCGTATTCGTATTATTGTTAATTTGTCTACCTATTTTTACCACATCAGCTTTATAAAGATGCGCCGTAACAGCTTTTTGCTTTTCAGGAGTATATTTAGTAAAATAATATGATTTGATTAGAGAAAAATCAATAGAAAGCGTATGAATATTGCTTACTTTGTCATCCCGTATTGCCTTAAGGGTTGGAGTAACTGTAAACATTGGAATCATTTTATTCTTTTCAAAAGTAACTTTTACAGTTGGATCAGACTTCTTAGTTATTTTGAATAGCTTATTCATTACATCATCACTTATTTCTTTATCAACTGAAAGTTGTTCAGAAGTAAAATCATTTAAACGATTGTTTTCACCTTCTTCATCAAATTCAAATTGATATTCATCAAAAAAATCAGCTAAACGTTGTGTCGCACTAACTAATGCAATTTCATCATTAGTGTCTTCAAAACAAGTAATGATTTGCTTTTTAGCTTCAATCATTCCTCCTAGAGCATCGTTGCCATATTTTGCTTTTAAATTCTTTTCAATAGCATCAAATTTAGCTCGAGATTCAGTTAATATTTTGCTAATAAATGTTGGAGCAAGTTTATTACTTTCCATGTAAGTCCTCATTGACTTAGCCATTCCGTTGTATATACTTGCTAATTGCGATCATTTTACTGATGATTGTCTAGCTAATTTAAAACCGAATGTGTTTCGTGCATGATCAACCATTGCACTAGTCAATGCAGTTCAACCATTTTTGTTTGTAGTTGATAATTTATCAAAATTGGTTATTGCTCTGTTGTATTCGTCTAGTGCCCAGGTTGCTTTTTCAGGATGTGCAGTTATGTATGCATTTACCTCGTTCCTAAAGCTACCTTTTAGTTTTTCATATGTTGCTGATGATACACCATATTCTTTATCAATTTTTTGGTAAAGATCATTTTCATTTTGCTGATTAGCACAACTTGAAAGTGGTGCAATAACACTGGTAGTAGCTACAAGACCAGACATTGTTGATATTATAATCCTATTTCTCTTTTTCATATTTCCATCCTCTCACCTTGATTATACAAAAATATAAAAAATTTATTTTTTTTTTTTTTTATATAAAATAAATGGATTTATATATTAGCCTGAAATTTGAATAATTAAATGTGGTGAATATCAAGGTATAGAGGTGGTTATCTATGGGGGTTGTCTAGCTAGTCAAATAATAACAAAATTACCACATGAAAAC